>NZ_PXUP01000003.1 GCF_003324185.1 Faecalibacterium prausnitzii | reverse complement strand
CGCTCAGCACGCAATCGCTTGCGTCCTGTGTGAATTACTTTTGTTTGGAATTGTTTACCGTGTTTTTCCAACACGAATATAGGTTCCGTTACAAGTTCTTTCGATATTGTTCAATTTTCAAGGTCCTGTGCGCCTCAGCCTTGCGGCTGACGACTTGATTATTTTATCACTTTCGTGATAAATTGTCAAGCACTTTTTTGAGAAGCTTTTGAAGTTTTTCGAACTTGGAGCGTTTCAGGTTTCTCGGTATCAGCCGGAACTTTTCAGCGTCTATTGGTTCTTTTCAAGGGCTTCCTGCTGAGCTTTGAGAAGTCATTCTTTTGTCTCAGCGCTTGGCGCTCAAGTATAATACCACACCCCGGTGCTCTTGTCAACACTTTTTGACATCTTTTTTGAAAGAAAATTGAGTTTGCTTCACTTATATTGTACTCACCCCCTCTTCTCCATGTAAAAAGGCCGTCCATGCATTGCACAGACGGCCTTTGTTCTATATATAATTACTTATATAATATGCTTTTAACGGATTTCGATACCCAGCTTGAACTTCAGGTTGCCGAGGATCTTTTTGACCACGCGCTCCACTTCCTCAGCAGAGACTTCCTTCTTGGGATCAGACAGGGACAGGCTAAAGGCCATGCTCTTTTTGCCATCGCCAAGGTTAGCGCCGCGATAGATATCGAACAGCTTGACCTCGCTGACCAGCGGGCTGGCCTTGCGGATGGTCTCCTCGATCTCGCCGCAGGATACAGCCTCGCCGCAGACCAGAGCCAGATCGCGCTTAACCGGCGCATAGGAGCTGAGAGGCTTATAGCGCAGCTCGCCCTCTACGCAGGACATCAGAGCCTCGTAGTCCAGCTCGCCCAGATAGATGTTCTGGCTGTCCTTCTGCTCCTTGGCGATCTCCAGCTCTGCGTTGATCTCGTTGGCAAGCTTGCCGAACACGCCCAGACGCTTACCGTTGCAGTACACGGCGGCGCTGATGCCGGGGTGCAGCCATGCGGCGGTCTCGCGCTGATAGTCGAAGGTCAGGCCAAAACCGGCTGCCAGTGCTTCCAGCGCGCCCTTGACGGTGAAGAAGTCCTCCTCGGGGCCGAAGGCACCGATGCAGAGAGTCTGACGCTCGTGGGGGTGCTCATTGATAGGCAGTTCCTTGGCCAGATAGACCGGTGCCATCTCGAACAGGCGACCCTCAGCGTTGCCCTTTTTCAGGTTGTCCACGATGACGTTCAGCATGGAGGGGGTCAGCAGGGTGCGCATGATGGACAGGTTCTCGCTGATGGGGTTCAGGATACGGATAGCCTTACGGGCTTCGTCCTCGGCGGGGATATGCAGCATATCCAGCTCGGCGTTGGAGTAGAAAGCCAGCGTGGAGGCCTCGTAGAAGCCCTGTGCAGCCAGCAGACGCTTGGTCTTGAGCTGCTGCTTCTGGTCATAGCTCAGGCCGCCGTTGGTAACGGAAGCAGTGTTCAGGAAGGTGGGCACGATATGGTCGTAGCCGTACTCACGGATGACCTCCTCGGCCAGATCAGGGAAGCTTTCCACGTCATCACGGTACAGGGGTGCGGACACGTCCCAGCTGCCATCGGCCTGCACATCCACGGTGAACTCCAGACGCTGCAGGATGTCGATCATGGTCTGGTCGGGCACGGTGATGCCCAGCACGCCGCAGATCTTTGCCGGGGTGGCGACGATGTGCTTGCGCTCCAGCGGACGGCCATCGGTCAGGTCGTATTCCAGCGTGGTGATATCACCGCAATCCAGCTGCTGGATCAGGTGCAGAGCGCGTGCCAGACCCAGCTGCGGAGAATAGCGATCCACGCCCTTCTCGTAGCGGGCAGAGGAATCGCTGTTCTGACCCAGTGCACGGCTGGTCTTACGCACGCTGTCACGGGCAAAAGTAGCGCACTCGAACAGCAGGCTGGTGGTGTTATCGTCCATGCCGGAGTTTGCGCCGCCCATGATACCGGCCAGTGCCACCGGCTTTTCGGCATCGCAAATGACCAGATTGTTGGGGTTCAGGGTGAACTCCTTCTCGTCCAGCGTGACGATCTTTTCGCCCTCGTGGGCGCGGCGCACATCAATGGTGCGGCCGGCGACCTTGTTCAGGTCAAAGGCGTGCATGGGCTGACCCATTTCCAGCAGGGTGTGGTTGGTGATATCCACCACGTTGCTGATGGAGCGCAGGCCGCACAGCGCCAGATGGCGCTTCATCCAACGGGGAGACTCGCCCATGCGGATGTTGCGGACATAGTGTGCCATGTAGCGGGGGCACAGCTCCGGGGCCTCCACCTTGACGGTGATGGGAGCATCCGGCTCGCAGACTGCCTTGTAGTCCATGGCTGGCATGTGCAGGGGCTTGCCCAGAACAGCAGCCACCTCGCGGGCAATGCCCAGAACGGACTGGCAGTCCGGACGGTTGGCGGTGATAGAGATATCAAAGATGTAGTCGTCCAGACCCACCACGGGGGCGATGTCGGTGCCGGGGACAGAATCCTCGGGCAGAATGAGCAGACCGTAGACCTCAGAGCCCGGGAACAGATCATCGTTCAGACCCAGCTCTGCGCCGGAGCACAGCATACCGTTGGACTCCACGCCCTGCATCTTGCGGGCCTTGATGGTGATGCCGCCGGGCAGGGTGGAACCATCCAGTGCGGTGGGCACGCAATCGCCCAGCTTCATGTTGGCGGCACCGGTGCTGATGCGGATCTCGTGGCCGTAAGCGCCGCAGTCCACCACACACTTGGTCAGGTGGGTGCCCTCCTGCTTTTCCATCTCCACGATCTTGCCGACGACCACCTTGCTGATGCCGGCATCCAGCGGGATGAGCTCTTCTACCTCGAAGCCGCAGGAGAACAGCTTCTCCTCCAGCTCCTGTGCGGTGACATCGATATCAACGAATTCTTTTAACCAACTGAAAGGTACTTTCATTGTTTGTTCTCTCCCCTCTTATTCGTGGAACTGCTTGAGGAACTGCAGATTGTTCTCGAACATCAGACCGATGTTGTTGATGCCATACTTCAGCATGGCGATACGCTCGATGCCGATGCCGAAGGCGAAGCCGGAGTACTCGTCCGGGTCAATGTTGCAGTTTTCCAGCACCTTACGGTTGACAACGCCGCCGCCCAGCACTTCGATCCAGCCGGTGTGCTTGCACAAGGGGCAGCCCTTGCCGTGGCACTCGAAGCAGCTTACGTCCACCTCCACGCTGGGCTCGGTGAACGGGAAGTAGGAGGGACGCAGGCGGGTGCGGGTGTCGGCACCGAACATCTTCTGCACGAAGGTGTTCAGTGCGCCCTGCAGATCGCCCAGCGTGATGCCCTTATCCACGACCAGACCTTCCATCTGGTGGAACATGGGGCTGTGGGTAGCGTCCGAGTCAGAGCGGAACACACGGCCGGGGATCAGCACCTTGATGGGCGGCTTCTGGCTGTCCATGGTGCGGATCTGACCACCAGAAGTCTGGGTGCGCAGCAGAAACTCATCGGACAGATAGAAGGTATCCTGCATATCGCGGGCGGGGTGATCCTTGGGCACGTTCAGGCGGGTGAAGTTGTGGTCGTCATCCTCGATCTCCGGGGCATCTGCCACGGCAAAGCCCATGCCGGAGAACACGTCGATGATCTGGTTGGTGACCAGCGTCAGGGGGTGCAGACCGCCCACGGGGCGGGTCTTGGCGGGCAGGGTGATATCCACCGTCTCGGCGGCGTTGCGGGCAGCAAGTTCTGCCTGCTTCACGGCCTCAGCGGCGGCATCGTAGTCTGCCTGCACCTTCTGCTTGAGTTCATTGATGATCTTGCCCATGGCGGGGCGTTCTTCCGGCGCAACGGTGCGCAGATTCTTCATCAGGGCAGGGATCTTGCCGTTTTTGCTGAGGTATTCCTGCCAGAAGGAAGCCAGCGTCTCCTTGCTGGACACCTGACCAAGGCTTTCAGCGGCCTGCTTGGCCAGCTCATCGATCATTGCTTGCATGGATTTTCTCTCCTTTATTCTTTGTGTTCATGGAGCGGAGTATAACAAAAAAGCTCCGTCCCCTGCCCGACTGCTCAGGCAAAAGGGACGAAGCTGTAACCATTTCTGCTCCGCGGTACCACCCGGTTTCCGTCTGCACAAAGGCAGACGGCGCTCAAACGCCGTAACGGGGCGCAACCGTCCTGTGCTAATAGATGCATCCGCATCGTTCGCGCAGACCGCTCGGAAGCGAACTTCAGCCCCTGCCGCACATGGAAGCCCTTTCAGCCGGTGAAGCTTCTCTCTTTGCCGTGCAGACAGCGCCTACTCTCTCCGTCGCTGCGTTTGATAATATGATAACCAAGGATTATGTTACCACATTTTGCGGCGGTTTGCAAGCCGCTGAGCGGTTTTTGTTTGCCGGAGCTGCATTTTGTGCCCTCTTTCCGGTCAGGCGGCAGGCCTCGCAGGCCGTGATGCAGCACACCGCGAACACCAGCAGGGCACAATCTGTCGGCACGCGCTGCATGGGCACCACCCGGGCGCACAGAGTGTTGAAGCTTTCCACAGAGCTCTGCGGTAAGCCCAGATAAAACAGCGCCAGCGAAAGCGGCAGGTGCAGCGCCCTGCCCCATAATAAGGGTTTGAACGAGACCTCCGGCGGGCAGAGGGTGCGCACTTGCAGCAGCACCGAAGCGCCCTGCACGCTGAGTGCGGCGCAGCACAGCCCGCTTGCCCACAGACCGGTGCGGGCGGCGTAATCGCAGCCGGAGCACACTTCCAGCAGCATGGCCGGAAAGGGTGCAAATGCTGCGGGCAGCAGCAGCCCGCAGCCTGCCGCCAGCAGCCGGAAATACAGCACAAAGCCGCACAATTTCAGGTAGGTCACCGCTGCTTGCGCAAGGATAGCATCCAGCGCCGGCGGCGGTTCAGTTTGCGCAGCAGCGGGCGGTGCGGACAAAGGCTCCGGTATGCCGCGAACACGGCAGAGCAGTGCCGCCGTCAGCCAGCCCGCCAGTACCTGTGCGGCAAACAGACACACCCCCGCCGTACGGCTGCCCAGCAGCTGCTCCCCTACCGTCAGAATAACAAAGGATGGTCCGGAGCAGATGCAGGCGGGCAGCAAAGCCGAAGCCTCCTGCGAGGTCAGTTCCCTGCTGCGAACTGCCTCGGCAGTGGCAGTAGCGGCAGGGGCAAAGCCGCCCACAAGGCCGATGAGCAGCACACTGCCTGCGCTGCGGCTGTGCAGACCGATGCAACGCACCACCGGCCAGAGCAGCACACCCAACACCTCGCCCGCGCCGCTACGCATGATAAGCGCCGACACCACCAGAAACGGAAACAGCGACACCAGCAGCGGCCCGCCGCAGAGCGCAAGACCCTGCCGCAAGGCATCCGCACAGGTCTGCGGCGCCGCAAATACCAGAACCGCCGTGGCTGCACCCAGCAAAAAAAGCTCAGGATGCAGCGGTTTGCAGCTTTTACTCATAAGCACGCCCTCCCACTCCATATATATGGAAGCATGGGCTGTGCAATGTACAAGGCGCGGGACGGGAGGGACAACGATGGCCAGAGCACACCACGACCGGCGCACCCCGGGCGACTGGCTGCGTGGGCTGTTCCGACAGCCGCCGCCCGGGTTTTACAGCCGCCCTGCCGTATACCTGAGTGGCGACCGGATGGAGATAGAGCATTTTTGCACGGTGTTGTTTTTTGATGAAAACAAGCTGTGCCTGCGGCTGGCAAAGGGGCGGTTCACGGTATACGGCAGCGGACTGCGCATCTGTACCCTGACCGCCGCCCGGCTGACAGTACAGGGGCAGTTTTTGCGCACCGATTTTTCCGATGAATAGGAGGCCATCATGGAAGCTGCAAGCCTTTGGGCGGGGGTGCGCTTTACCGCCCGGAACGGCAGCCCCGAGGCACTTTTGACCGATGCCGCCGGACAAGGGCTGCATTTATACGGTATTTTTTCCCTGCCCGGCGGCTTTTACGGCCATTGCGCAGCATGGCAGTACCGACGGCTGGCCGCACTTGCCCGGCACAGGCGGGTGCGGCTGCGGGTAGAAAAACGGAAAGGGCTGTATTTTTTGCTGCGTCCGCTGCTGCGGCGCAAGGGGCTATGGGCTGGGCTTGTCGCTTGGGGGCTGGTACTGCTCTGGCTGCAAGGGCTTATATGGGCGGTGGACTACGGCAGCCTGACCACCGGACAGCGGACGCGGGCGGGTGCAGTGCTGCGCAGCTGCGGCTTGCAGCCCGGCACTGCCGTAACCGAGGAGCTGCTGCGCACCGGAGAGTACGCCCTGCTGGAAAGCGGCGAGTTCTCGTGGGCAAGCCTGAATTTTGAAAAAGGACGACTTGTGTTGGAGGCCGCTCCTGCGCGTGCACGCCCTGAAATTGCCGCAGGCACCCTGCACGGGCTGCGGGCAAAGTGCAAGGGAACGGTGCTGCGTACAAATCTTGCCAGCGGCACTATGCTGGTAGCCCCCGGGCAGACCGTAGAGGCCGGGCAGGGGTTGATCGGCACGGCACGCAGCGAGCGGGACGGCAGCCTTATCTTTGCCCCGGCGGCAGGCACAGTGGTGGCGCAGTTGGAGTGGCAGACAGACCAGAGCGTTCCGCTGGCAGAGACGATGTCGCTGCTGACCGGCGAAAACAAAACAAATTACCGGCTGTTTTTCGCGGGGCACTCTGCCGCACTTTCGCCCTCCGCACCCGATGGAGATGGGCTGTGCCGCACCCGGCATCTGCAATTAGAGGTTTTCGGTCTGCCCCTGCCCTGCGCGGTGGAGGAGACCACCTATTACGGGCAGCAGCTAGAGACGATCTACCGCACCGAGGCGCAGGCGCTTACGCTGGCGCGGCTGCAAGGGCTGCGGGCACTGCACGATGCTTTCCCGGATGCCGACATCCTCGCCCGCCGGGAGGCATGCACCGTGCAGGAGGAAACGTTGCATTACAATGCGGTGTATACCGTGGCGGCAGATATCTGCACATAACAAAAGGCGGACGATTTGGAATGGTCTCCGCTTTGCTCTGACCATGTTCAGTGGAAAGATTATTGTTTATTTACAGGTCTGGAAAATCTGCGGATTTTCCAGACCTGTCTTTTCACGAGAGGGGTCGAGAGGGAAAGCTTCAGCTATAAAAGCAACTTGCTTCGGAAACGCAGAAGCAAAAAAGGCGGCTGCACATAACTGCGCAGCCGCCTTTTGAAAAGCAGATTTTTTTATTGTACGGGATGTTCGGCTTCAGCGGCCTGTGCAGCCTGTGCATCGTACTCGGCAAGCAGGGCGTTCAGGTCGTACTGGTACTTGCTGTGGCAGAAGTGGCACACCACCTCACAGTTGGGGTCCTCGTCCCGCATACGCACAAGCTCTGCACGGCCAAGGCTGAGCAGCATCTCCTTGGTGCGCTCGGCGCTGCAATCGCACTGGTACTGCACCGTGCGCTCGTCCAGCACATTGGGGACAAAGCCTGCCAGCGCCATCTGCATCATGTCCTCGGGGGTTTTGCCGGCATGGAGCAGCTCGGTGACAGAGGGCATGGCGCTGATGTTCTTTTCCAGCTGGTCGATTACAGCATCGGTAGCGCCGGGCAGCAGCTGTACCATAAAACCACCGGCGCAGAGAATGGACAGGTCTTTGTCCACCAGCACGCCCAGTGCCATCACGGTGGGCACCTGCTCGCTGTAGGCATAGTAGCTGGTCAGATCCTCAGCAATCTCGCCGGATACCAGCGGCACCTGCCCGACCGTGGGCTCCTTTTGCAGGCGGTTATCCCGGATGACGGTCAGCACGCCGTCCTTGCCCACGGCAGTGCCCACGTCCAAGTGGCCGTTGGCTTTGGCGGGCAGCTCCACCAGCGGGTTGTCAATGCAGCCCTTCACGTTGCCGGTGCCGTCGGTGCAGGCAATGAGCACGCCCGCAGGGCCGCCGCCTGCCACACGCAGGGTGATGCGGTCGCGGTCATCCTTGAGCATGGAGCCCATCAGGGTAGCACCCGTGAGCAGACGGCCCAGTGCCGCGCTGCAGGTGGCGCTTGTGGTGTGAAGCTTTTCTGCTTTACGGACAATATCGGTGGAATCCACACCGCAGAACACGACACCGCCGTTTTCGGACAGGCCGCGGATCAGGTTTGCCATAGGTTATTCCTCCAGTTGTGTATACTGTTTTGTTGCGCAGAAGAAGTAGCGCTGGCTTTCCTCGGTCAGCGGGCCGAAAGTCTCGCCATCGCAGACGCTTTCCAGTGCAAAACCGTGCTTTTCCAGCGCCGCACGGATGGTAGCCAGATCATAGGTATACTCGCAGAATTCCTCGTGGAAATGCTCGCCGGTCTCGTGATAATCAATGTCCACCGTGATCTCCACCTTGCGGTCGGCGGCGTTATAGTGGTTGCGCCACACGCAGGCAGCATCCTCTTCCTCAAAGGTGAATTCGTTATCGCCCAGAACCTTCCGGTGCTTATAGGGGGTGTTCATATCAAACAGGAACACCCCGCCCTTTTCCATGAAAAAGCCCGCGTTGGCAATGGCGGTATCCAGATCCGGGATGTGGTTGAAGGTATCAAAGGTGGATACCGCCGCCCGGATGGTGCCGTAGAGATCCAGCTTGAGCAGGTCCTGCCGGAGCAGCAGCAAGCGACCGGAAAGTCCCAGCTGCTCGGCCTTATCCCGCACCACGCAGAGCATCTCCTCCGACTGGTCGATGCCGATCATATCGTAGCCCGCCTGCGTCAGCATCAGGGTCAGTTCCCCGGTGCCGCAGCCAAGGTCGGCCACAATGCCGTCGTGGATGCCGTGGGCTTCCAGCTTTGTATGGATCTGGCTATACAGGGCATCGTAGTCCGCTTCGCCGTTGAATTCATCGTAAAAATAGGCAAATTCGTTGTAAGCCATGGCGTTACTCCGCTTCCTCGTTTTCCGCAGCCACTGCGGCGTTGAGTACTGCTTGCAGCTCCGGGATGCCGTAGCCGTTTTCGCCGCTGGTCAGCACCACTTTCTGGCAGCCGTAGGGGCGGCAGATGTTTTCAAAGTCCTCCTGCGTTTTGGCAAGCTGGCTCTTTTTAAGTTTATCCGCCTTGGTCAGTGCCACCACATAGGGGATGCGGTGGTAGTGCAGGTAGCGCAGCATCTGTAAGTCGTCTGCGCTGGGGGCATGGCGGCAGTCCAGCAGCTGCACCAGCAGGGTGTGGTGGCGGGGCGCCTCGAAGTAGCTGTTGATGAGGTCATCCCAGCGCTCGCGGTCGGCATTGCTCACCTTGGCATAGCCGTAGCCCGGCAGGTCCACAAAGTAGCAGTCGTCCACCGAATAGAAGTTGATGGTAGCCGTTTTGCCCGGCGTACTGGACACGCGCGCCAGATTTTTGCGGCTGCACAGCTTGTTGATCAGGCTGGATTTGCCCACGTTGGAGCGCCCCGAAAAGCTCAGTTCCGGGCGGTCACTTTCGGGCAGCTGGCTGGAAATGCCATAGCTGGCAATAAAATCGGCTTTATTGAAGATCATGGCGTGTTCCTTTCTGTTTTTCAGCAGACAGCGCCCGGCTGGTTCTTCTCAGGCGCGGCGGGAATGCGGCTTTCCCCTGTTTTGGACTTTTTGGTGCGAGGGCGGCCTGCGGTGCTCTTTGCTGCCTTCGGCTTGAGCAGGGCGGCAGCCAGCACCTGCGAAAGGTTCTGCATGGGCAGGAAGGTCAGATTCTTCTTGACCTCCTCGTCCACGTCATACAGATCAGGCTCGTTATCCTTGGGGATGAGCACGGTCTTCATACCCTCACGGTAGGCAGCCATGCTCTTTTCCCGCAGACCGCCGATGGGCAGCACATTGCCGTGCAGGGTGATCTCGCCGGTCATGGCCACATCGCCGCGCACCGGTACGCCGGACAGGCAGGATACCAGTGCCGTGGTCAGGGTGACGCCGGCAGAAGGGCCGTCCTTGGGCACAGCACCCTCCGGGGCGTGGATGTGCAGGTCGCACTTCTTCAGCCGCTCGGGGTCGATGCCGTATTCCTCGGCGTGGACGCGCACCCAAGTGACTGCCAGCTGTGCGCTCTCCTTCATCACATCGCCCAGAGAGCCGGTGACCGTGATCTTGCCGGTGCCGTTGTCCATGACCTGCACCTCGATGGGCAGGGTCTCGCCGCCTACGCTGGTCCATGCCAGACCGTTGGCGATGCCCACGGCGTTGGTGCGGTTGAGGAAGTCCGGCTTGACGATGCGGGGGCCCAGCAGTTCCTCCAGCATGGTGGCGGTCACCGCCACGCTTTCCACCTCGCCGGCGGCGATCTTGCGGGCGCACTTGCGCAGCACGCTGGTGATGGTACGCTCCAGATTACGCACACCGGCCTCGCGGGTGTAGCCGTCGATGATGCCGTAGAGTGCGCTCTGGTTCATGGTGACCTTACCGGTCAGGCCACAGGCTTTGAGCTGCTTGGGCAGCAGGTGCTTGCGGGCAATATTGTATTTTTCCACGCGGGTATAGCTGGGCAGCTCGATGACGTCCATGCGGTCCCGCAGCGGGCCGGGAATGCTGCCCAAGTCGTTCGCGGTGGTAATAAAGAGCACATGGCTCAAATCAAACGGGATATCAATGAAATGATCGTTGAAGGTGCTGTTCTGCTCCGGGTCCAGCGCCTCCAGCAGAGCTGCCGCCGGGTCGCCCCGGAAGTCCCCTGCCAGCTTGTCGATCTCGTCCAGAAGCATCAGGGGGTTGGAGGACTTGGCGGTGATCATGGCGCTGATGATCTTGCCGGGCATGGCACCGATGTAGGTGCGGCGGTGGCCGCGGATCTCAGCTTCATCCCGCACGCCGCCCAGACTGATGCGCACATACTTGCGGCCAAGGCTTTCGGCGATGGAGCGCGCAATACTGGTCTTGCCAACGCCCGGAGGGCCGACCAGACAGATGATCTGTGCCTTCACGTCCGGTGCCAGCTTGCGCACGGCCAGCGTTTCCAGAATGCGGTCCTTGACCTTTTTCAGGCCGTAGTGGTCCCGATCCAAAATCTGCTGGGCGCGGTGGATATCCAGATCATCCACGGTCATGGTGTTCCACGGCAGATCCAGACAGGTATCCAGATAGGTGCGGATGACCGTGGCTTCCTGATTGCTGCTCTGCATCCGGGACAGGCGGTCTACCTCCTTGAGCAGCTTTTTCTCGCTGTCCTCGGCAAGGTGGAGCTCCAGGATCTTGCGGCGGTAATCATCGGCCTCGGCGTGGGTATCATCCCCTTCGCCCAGTTCGTCGTTGATGATGTGCAGCTGCTCGTGCAGGTAGTAATCGCGCTGGTTCTTGTCCATGGACTCGTTGACCTTTTCCGCGATCTCCTTTTCGATCTTCATCACCTGACATTCACGGCGCAGCATCTCCACAAGGCGCTGCAGGCGGCCGTTGAGGGTGTTTTCGTTCATCACAGCCTGCTTGTCCTCATAGCGGAACAAGAGGTTTGCCGGCATATACTCGGTGAGGAACATGGGGTCATCGCTGGAAACGATGGTGAACACCACGTCCTTGGCAAGGCGCGGGTTCATGCCCAGATACTCGTCAAAGCCGGTCTTGAGGGCGCGGAGCAGTGCTTCGGTCTCCACAGCCTCTTCGGGCTTTGCGGCGCGCACCGGAGCGGAGCGCACGGCAGACAGCAGAAAATCGCCGGTGGTATCCAGCTCGGTCAGCTTGGCGCGGTACTTGCCCTCCACCAGCACCTTGACCAGCTCGTCCGACACGCGCAGAACCTGCTTGACCTCGGCCACTACGCCGTAGGTGTACAGGTCCTGCTGGGTAGGCTCGCTGGTCTCCATCTCCTTCTGGGCTACCAGAAATACGTTAGAGTTGTTGGCCATAGCCCACTCCACAGCGGCAATGCTCTTTTCCCGCCCGACTTCAAAATGAACAAGGTTGTTAGGGAACACCACCAGCCCGCGCAGTGCGATGGTGGGCAGATGGAGCTCCTTCCGCTCGACCTTGATGGTAACTTTTTCAGACATATACAAACACCTCCCGACTGCCGCTCAAGTTCCCATGCTGCGGCAGCTCTATCCTTTGGGGTCTTTTTGATAAAAATACAGTTGTTTCCTTATTATACAGATTTCCGGCCAAAATGCAACTGCCCTGCCGAAATGGTCGGTCATTCGGGGCGGTTTTCGTGGGTGTTGAAGCCCATTTTGCCCAGCGCGGGCAGCAGCGCCCGCAGCGTGACCGAGGTGAGCGCACCCATGACAAGCCCCAGCACCAACATGACCGGCGCGTAGTACAGCGACAAGGACGAGGAGATGATGACCCCTGCGCCCAGCAGCTGCCCCACGTTATGCGCCAGTGCGCCGCAGACCGACAGGATGAACCATGTGGGCCGCACCGGCAGAAGATAGTACAGCACCCACATCACCGCAAGGGACAAAAGCCCGCCGCACAGCGAGAGAAAGCCCGCCGTGAAGCCGGACACCAGAAAGACGAACAATGCCTTGAGTATATCCAGCACCAGCGCCTGCCGGGGACCCATGAAGAACAACGCGTACATGACCACGATGTTGGCAAGCCCCAGCTTCATGCCCGGCAAAAGCCCCGGGATGACCAGCGTGCCTTCAATGAAGGAAAGCGCCATTGCCAGCGCAAACAACAGACCGGACAGGGCGATGTGCCGTGTTTTTTGATAGTTGCGGTGATTTTTAGGCATAGAGGATACGCTCCTTTATTCTTCGGGCTGCTGCGTCTGCTCGTAGGCTTCCTGCTCTTCCATGGCGGCTTCCCATGCGGCAAAAAGCTCCTCCTGATGGAAGCGCAGGTCGCTCAGCTCATCGCTTTTCTGGCGCAGCAGGTCAGGGTCGTTGTACACCTCCGGGGAGTTGATCTCGTTGTCCAGCTCCACCTCGCGTGCACCGCAGGCCTCCATCTCGTCCTCGCAGGCCTTGATCTTGGCGCGCAGCTCGGCGCGGCGGCGGCGCTGTTCCTTGCCGTAGCCGGTCTTGGCAGGCTCGGCAGCTTTCTGGGCGGCCTGCGCCGGGGCGGCACGACCCATCAGGGCATCGTAGCTGGGGTAAAGCACCGCCTTGCCGTCCTCAAGGTAGAGGATGGGACAGGCCAGACTGTTCATCAGGTGACGGTCGTGGGTGACCAGCAGCAGGGTGCCGGTATAGGCCATCAGTGCTTCAGTCAGGTTCTCGCGGGTATAGATGTCCAAGTGGTTGGTAGGCTCGTCCAAAAACAGCAGGTTCGGCCGTTCCAGCACGATCTCCGCAAAGCGCAGACGCGCCAACTCGCCGCCGGACAATGCCTCACAGGGCTTGAACACGGTATCGCCCCGGAAGCCCAGCTTTGCAAGGTGGCTGCGCACTTCCAGCTCGGTCATGCGGGGGTACTTGTTCCAGATGACATCAATGACCCTGCCCTGTCCCAGACGGTTCTGCTGCTGGGCAAAAATGCTGGGACGCGCCCCGGTGCCCAGCCGCACCATGCCGCCGGAGGGGCGGCGCTTGCCGTCCAGCACCTGCATCAGGGTGGATTTGCCCGCACCGTTGGGGCCGGCAATGATAAGCCGCTGCCCGCGGCAGACCGTATAGGTAAAGGGTTCCAGCAGGGTGCGCTCCCCGATCTTGATGCTGAGGTTTTTCAGCATCACCAGCTCATTCCACGGTTCTACGTCATATTCAAAGCGGAACTTCAGCTGGTTGGTCTCGTCCTTGGGCGCCTCGGTGATCTCCAGCTTTTCCAGCTGCTTGCGGCGGCTCTGTGCCATTTTGGTGGTGGAGGCGCGCACAAGGTTGCGGTCCACATAGTCCTGCAGCTTTTCAGCCAGTGCCACGTCGGCATCGTGCTGCTTCTGGCGCAGGACATCGGCGGCTTCCTTCTGGGGCAGATAGGCCGAGAAGTTGCCCTTGTAGGTGGTCATGGTCTGGAAGGACACCTCCCAGATCTTTGTACAGACGTTATCAAGAAAATAGCGGTCGTGGCTGACCACCAGCACTGCGCCGGAGTAGCCCTTGAGGTAGTTTTCCAGCCATTCCATAGTGGCAAAGTCCAAGTGGTTGGTGGGCTCGTCCAGAATGAGGACATCGGGCTTTTCCAGCAGCAGCTTTGCCAGGCGCAGCCGCGTCAGCTCACCGCCGGAGAGCACTGCAATGTTCTTTTGCCATGTATCCTGTGCAAAACCCATGCCGGACAGCACCTTTTTGATGTTCACGTCCATGTTGTAGCCGTCGGCGGCATCCACGATGTTTTGCAGGGCATCGTGCTGTGCCAGCAGGTCGGCGTTATCGGGCTGGGCAGCCATACGGCGCTCCAAGATCTGCATCTGCGCCATGGCATCCAGCACCGGGGCAAAAGTGGCGCGCATCTCGCCGTAGATATCCAGCGTGGCGTCCAGCTTTGCGTTCTGCTCCAGATAGCCCAGTGTTACCCCGTGGGTCACACTGAACTCGCCCTCGTAGTCCTGATATTCGCCGGTAAGGATCTTGAGCAGAGTGGTCTTGCCTGCACCGTTCTGTCCCACAATGCCGATGCGATCTTCCCGCTCGACACTGGCGGTCACATCGTGCAACACCACCTTTTCGCCAAAGGTCTTACCCAGTTTTTCCAAATGTATCAGCATAGTTTTGTTCCGTTATCCGTTTTTTAAGTTTCAGCACTGGTGGCGGCGGTTCTTCAGGCCAACGTTGGCCAGTTCCTCCTGCTCCATCACCAGCGGATACAGTTCCTCCAGACTGGCGATCTCGTAGGTGGGGATCACCTTACCGGGGTTCTCAGCGTGGTTGGGGTTATACCAACAGGTATCCAGCCCGGCGTTGCTGCCGCCCTGAACATCGCTGGCCAAGCTGTCGCCCACCATCAGAACGTGCTCCCGGTTCTCCACGCCCAGTGCGCGCAAGGCGGCATCAAAGATGCGGGCATTGGGCTTTTCGCAGCCCATTTTCTCAGAGATGAACACATCCTCCATAAAATTCATCACGCCGCTTTCTGCCAGACGGCGGGTCTGCACTTTCTGGGCACCGTTGCTGACGATGGCCAGCGTTGCCACCTCGGAAAGCTCCCGCAGCACGTCCAGCACCTCCGGGCTCATCAGATCCGGGTGGGTGGACAGCTGCTCCAGATAAAAACGGTTCATCTCCACGCCGTCACCGGCGGCATCGATGGTCTTTAAGAAGCGACTGAACCGCTCGCCGAACAGCTTCTCGCGGCGGATCTGGCCTTTTTCCAGCTGCCGCCACAGTTCCTCGTTGATGGTGCGGTAGGTCTGCACGGTCTCGGCGTCCGGCTCGATGCCGTAGTTCACCAGCGTTTCGGCCAGCGCCTTGTTTTCCGCTGCGTCAAAGTTGAGCAGCGTATTGTCTGCATCGAACAGGATGCAATAATATTTTGCCATAGTATCTCACTTTCTTTTCAGCATTTCCCACTTTGGTGTATCAACAGGGAGAAGCCAGCCCCACCCCCGGCAGAGCTGGCTTCCCATTATTCAGAAACGATCTCATACGCAGACAGGTCTGTTTGTGCCGGGGTGTTGTCCGGACACATTGTTTTACCCTCGCAGGGCGTCAGACCACATTTCTGCATTTCTTCCTCCAGTGCGCTGTTATCCACGTTTTCCCAGTCGGTATCGTAGTAATCCACGCTGCCGTCGGTCACGTCATACTCGCCGGGCAGGGCGGGCGTGCGCATCGCTTCCCAGTACATAAGGCTCCACCTTCCTCTCCCGCCAGCCTATGCGGCGCAAGGAGGAAATGTGCCCTTAGTTGGCAGCTTCCTTGCTGGCGCTTACCTCGGTTTTGGAGGAAGCGGGCTTTTCCTCTTTAGAAGAGGCTGGTTTTTCCTCCTTGGAAGAGGAACTGCTCTGCGAAGAAGAGACGGGCTTTTCTTCCTTAGAAGATGCCGCAGAAGAGGCAGGCTTCTCCACCTTGGAGGAGCTGCCAGTGCTTTCAGAAGTACCGTTCGAGGAGGAAGAAGCGGGCTTCTCCTCCTTGGAGGAAGCGGGTTTCTCTTCCTTGGAAGAGGCCGGTTTTTCTTCCTTAGAGGAGGACGTTTCTTCCTTGGAGGATGCAGGCTTATCCTCCTTAGAGGAAGCGCTGGAGCTGCTGGAGCTGCTGGTGCTGCCGGACGTTCCACCGCTGACCGTAAGTTCCAGCTTGTTGCTGGTGACGGTGCAGTCGTTATAGCTGGCGGTGGCGTACACCCGGAAGGTGCCGCCCACCATAGAGGGGTCTACCTCGCCCTTTACGGTGGTCTTACCGGCAGCTTGTGTTACCTCGCTGCCGTTGACATACCAGCGGATGCTGGAAGCATCCAGATACTTGCCCTTGAGGGTTGCCTTAAAGGTATAGGAATCCCCCAGCCCAGCCTTACCGCTGCTGCTGACCTGGATAGAGGCCGCTGCAAACACAGCGGTCACATCCACGTTCTGGTCAAAATTGGTATCGGTGCGGGTGCGCTTGGTCACGCCATCGCTCCACTTGACGAACACATAGCCGTCCTCCGGCACAGCGGTCACCGTAACGCTCTGGGCGGCGCTGGTCACCTTGACGGTAAGAGACTTGCCGCTCTCGTCGCCGCAGGTCAGGGAGCCGCCGCCGGTTTTGTCCACGCGATAGTCCGCCTGATACTCCGTTTTTTCCTCAACAACAGAGGAGGAGACCGTCTCCGAGCTGCTGGATGCCTCCACCGCAGAGCTGGGGTTGGCGGTATACTCGGCGCGGGTGGGGATATTATTGGTATCCGGGCGGCGATCCTCGGTCTCGTAGGCGTGGGTGCGCAGATACTTCAGCAGCACCTTCAGGCCTGCGGGCTTGAGGTGGATATCCCCGCTCTGGTAGTAATCGACATTGCCGTAGCCGTTGGCGTCCTTCAGTGCCTCGGCAGAGTTGAGGAACTTGACGCCCAGCTGCTCGCACATGGTCAGCAGCGCCATGTTGAAATCATCAATGCGGGTCTGATCCATATTGGGGTAGTTGGAGTGGTTGGACGGGACCGGCGGCACCGTGTTGACGATGATATCGGTATAGGGATAGCTGGCCTGAATGGCCTGTACCAGCGCGGTGTAGTTGCTGATAAAGTCCTCGGTATTCATGCCGTTGTCGTTGGTGCCCAGCATAATGACCACCCGGCGGGGCTTCATTTTGGCCACCGCCTGCGCGATGGTGTAGCGGTTATCGTCCCGCTTAAAGGTAACGATGCCCTCGTTCAGGGCGGCACTGGTGCCAATGCCTTCCTTGGCGCAGAACTGCTGCAACGAGATCAGACCGTTGGCGTACAAACGCACCGTGTTGGAATCGCCGATAAAAAGGGTCTGCTCCTGATAGGCGTCACCAGCATCAGCAGTCCCGGTGAGCAGTGCACTGGAAGTCTCGTTGATCTGGTAGTGGTCAGAGATATCCTCCTCCCCTTCCGGGGCGGGCGCGGGGGTAATAATGGAAGAATCCCCCGGCTGCTCCGCCGGGTCCTTGCCCCGCTTGAGCATGGTAAGGGTGATGCCGATGGTCAGTAGCGCCGCCAGTGCGCACACGATGCACACCAGCACCGCCTGCTTCTGCATCGGGGTCAGCGCCTTGTTCTCCTGTTGATTATTGCTTCTCATATTCTATCCATTCTCCTTCCGAAGGAATGAAACTTCCTGTCATACCCGGGCTGCCAGCAGCCGGTCGGTAAGGTCGGCGCAGCTTTCGGCCAGCAGCACCGGATGGAAAGCTTCCAGCTCTTCCCGGCTGCCGTAGCCGTACAGCACACCGGCAGCATCCAGACCACAGTCGGCAGCGCCCCGCATATCATCGTTGCGGTCGCCCACCATCAGCACCCGCTTGCCCTGCAAGGCGGGCTGGCTGAGCACATAACGCACGACCTCGGTCTTGGTGTCCCGGCTCTCGTCCATGGAGGCACCGCCGATAAAATCAAAATACTGCGCCAGACCCTGCTCCTCCAAAATAGGGGTGACCACCTTGGTGGGCTTGGAGGTGGCGGTGCACAAAATAAAACCAGCCTGCTTCAGGGTTTGCAGCATCTGCGGAACACCCGGGAACACGGCACACTCGTGGCTGCCCTTCACCGCGTAGCTCGTGCGGTAAAGGTCGGTGGCCTTTTCGATCAGCGCCGGGTCGGTGAAGTGCTCACCGAAGCTTTTGCGCAGCGGCGGGCCCAGATACCGGCGCAGGTTTACGCCGGATACATCCACACCCATGGTGCAGAAAACCTCTTGCAATGTATGAATGATACCGGGAGCCGAATCGATCAGCGTCCCGTCCACATCAAATAGGATCGCATCATAATGCAGCAATGTTATATTCCTCGCTTTCATGGTGATACATCCAATAGTATAGCACAGATTTGATACATCAGCAATTCCAACAAAAGATTTTTCTGTCTCTTATGCAGGATTTTCATAAAAAGGGAGGCTGCTGCACCCTGTTTTGTGCAGCAGCCTCCCTTGCGGCAGAACGATTCAGAGCAATGTCGGGCAGCCTGTGGGCTGCCCGACATTGCATTTTCACAGGTTAGATTGCAGTAAAGATCGTCCCACGCAAAAACATTACTGCGCAGGTGATGGGCAGCCGCTGTCCCCCGGGACATACAGGTTGTTGGAAACGAACTCCAGCTTATCCTTGAGCACCAGTTCAAGGTTTGCGACGGCGTGCACCATATTGGTGGCGGAGTCGTTCACCTCCAGCAGCTTGCAAAGATCCAGGCCATCCAGATCCATGGCCTTCTGCATCTTCCGGCTTTCGGCACACAAAATGTGGCTGAGCGCCGTTTCCTGCAAGGCAATGCTTTCCATCAGGTCCACAACAGCCTGATCCAAGCTGACCTTGGGCATCTCCGGGCACTGAGAACGGGCACAGGGGGTATCGATCATCATAGGGCAAAACCTTCCTTTCCGGTCGTGTGCCCTATCCTATGCTACGGCGGGTGCGGCTGTTACTGCTTTTCAGCCTGCGCGCGCACCTTCTCAATGGTGTCGCGGTAGCCGCCGGAGCCGTACTGGATGCAGCGGTTGATGCGGCTGATGGTGGCAGTGCTGATCTCCACCGCCTTGACGATCTGCTCATAGGTGGCACCGTCCAGCAGCAGCTTTGCGGCCTGCAGGCGCTGCGCCATATCCGAGATCTCCTTTACAGTGCATAGATCCTCAAAAAAGGCGTAGCACTCTTCCCGGCTCTCCAGACTGAGGATAGCGTCAAACAGTGCATCCGTCGTCTCGTTTCTTCTGGAATTTTTTTCAGCCATTGTTTTTCTCCTTATTATAACAGCGGCGGCAGCAGGCAAAGCCGACAGTGCTGCCGCGCGGAATATTCTGCACGCTATTACTTTAGCACTTCAAAGTGCGAAAGTCAAGACCTGTGGGTGAATGGTTTTCAATTAAGAGCGTATTCAGTTTTATTCTCTTCACACATGAAAGAAAATCATCTAAAAATTATTCCCAGAAAATGGCTTGAATTGGCGTATCCTCTGAACTTGTTACAGAAATATTGACAATTGATGAAAACGGGAATAAAGTAGGACACAATCATTCAGCAAATGCAAGGAACAGGACATGATCTTCTGCATCACCCTCTTTCAGCGAGCCGCTTCTCGGGTGAAAAAGCGGCAGTCAGGAGCAGAGGACCCTCGCCTGCGAGCAGCCTGTGTGAACCGGGTTTTGCGCCCCCAAGTAGCATGGTGCCGTCCAGCCCACGTTATCGGGCAGCATGGTCAGTGTACCATGCGTGGGAGAGTGGCTGTTTTAACACAGCAAGCGAAGTGGTACCGCGGAGTAATGCCCCTGCCCTGGCAGGCGGGAGCAGAAGCCTTCGTCTTCGGAGTGTGGCCGGAAAGCCCGGTCATGTGCTGAGGACGAAGGTTTTTTACGCTCCGGGGAAGCACTTTGCCGGACGGTAGCCTATCGTTCCGAACCTGTTGCGGAGTGAAAAAAGGAAAGAGGTAGAAAACTATGAATACGCTGGTCATCGTATTGATCGCAGCGGTGTGCCTGTTTGGCGCTTATGTGCTTTACGGCCGCTGGCTGGCTAACAAATGGGGCATCGACCCTGCTGCCAAGACCCCGGCAGTCGTCCACGAAGATGGCCGGGACTATGTGCCCACCAACGGCTGGACGGTGTTTGCCCACCAGTTCAGCTCCATTGCCGGTGCAGGCCCTGTTACCGGTGCCATTCAGGCCGCTGCTTTCGGCTGGCTGCCGGTGCTGCTGTGGGTGCTGCTGGGCGGCATCTTCTTTGGCGCCGTTACCGACTTTGGCGCTTTGTATGCTTCCGTTAAGAACGACGGCAAGAGCATGGGTATGCTGATTGAAAAGTACATCGGCAAGACCGGCCGCAAGCTGTTCCTGCTGTTCTGCTGGCTGTTCTGCGGCATCGTGATTGCCGCTTTTGCGGACATGGTTGCCGGCACCTTCAATGCCTTCGGCGCAGACGGCGCAATGGTTGAAGCTGCCAAGACCAACGGCGCTGCCGGTATGGTGTCCATCATGTTCATGGTGTTCGCCGTTATCTTTGGCCTGCTGCAGAAAAAGTTCAGCTTCTCCGGCTGGAAGGAAAGCGTTATCAGCATCGTGTTCATCGTGCTGTCCTTTGTCATCGGCGCAAACCTGCCCCTGATCCTGGGTAAGGCCGCTTGGAGCTACATCACCTTTGTGTATATCTTCTTTGCTGCTGTGCTGCCCATGTGGCTGCTCAAGCAGCCCCGTGACCACATGACCACCTTTATGTTCGTGGCCATGATCGTGGGCGCTGTGGTTGGCCTGCTGGTTGCACACCCCACCATGAACCTGCCCGTGTTCACTGGCTTTACCAACGAAAAGCTGGGCACCATGTTCCCCATCCTGTTCGTCACCGTGGCTTGCGGTGCAGTTTCCGGCTTCCACAGCCTTGTTTCCTCCGGTACTTCCTCCAAGACCGTTGAAAACGAGAAGGATATGCTGAAGGTCGGCTACGGTGCCATGATCCTTGAAAGCCTGTTGGCTGTTCTGGCTCTGTGTGTTGCCGGTGCTGCCGCAGCTGCCGACGGCACCCCTGCTGCCGGTACTCCGTTCCAGATCTTCAGCCGCGGCGTTGCCGGTTTCTTTGAGATGTTCGGCGTGCCCGCTTACGCCGCTACCGTGTTCATGACCATGTGTGTTTCCGCACTGGCACTGACCAGTCTGGATGCCGTGGCCCGCATTGGCCGCATGAGCTTCCAGGAGCTGTTCAGCGTGGACGACATGGAGCACGCTGAGGGCTGGCGCAAGCTGTTCTGCAACGTGTACTTCTCCACCTTCATCACGCTGGTGTTCGGCTTTATCCTGACCAAGATCGGCTACGCCAACATCTGGCCGCTGTTCGGTTCTGCCAACCAGCTGCTGAGCGCACTGGTGCTGGCTACCCTGTGCGTGTTCCTGAAGGTGACCGGCCGCAGCAACAAGATGCTGTTCCCCCCTCTGGTCATCATGCTGTGCGTTACCTTTACCGCACTGGTGCAGCGCCTGATCGCTATGGTCAAGGCCATCAGCACCGCCGCTTCTGTTACCATCCCTGCCGGTGAGACCACCTGGGGCGCTGTGTTTATCGCAAACGGCCTGCAGCTGATCCTTGCCGTGCTGCTGATTGTGCTGGGCCTGAACATTGTGTTCCACTCCTTCTCCGCTTACAAGAAGGCTGAGCACAACAGCGAAGCAAACGTCTGATTCTGCCATTCACAATCCTGTTTTCAATAAACAAAACGCCGCTGACGATGCACAAAGCCGTCAGCGGCGTTTTGTTGTGGAAGCGTATTTTATATGTAAGCCCGGAAAATCCGCGGATTTTCCGGGCTTACATTTTCACAGACTGAGGAAAAGAGAAACTGCTTATTATAAATGACAGTTTTCCCAGCTTTGCAGAGCGGCCAGCTGGGTCTCGGTATGGAACCAGTGCTCCCCGCCCTCCAAAATGGTCAGGTGCGCCCCGGTCTGCTGCCGGAACTGCTCCATGGCGGTGTGCCCGGTAAGGGGGTCTGTATCAGCATAGAGCACCTGTGTAGGCACTTTCCAGTGCAGCGGGTGCTCCCGCACCCAGCACAGATACGGCCACGAAAGCGTCTTCCCAAAGTCTGTGGGGATCTCCCCTGCCGCGCGCAGCTGCTCCTCCGTTACCCCTGCCTGCTGCATCAGGTCAAGGATCAGCTTTTCCATATCCACCACCGGGGAGACAAGCAGTGCCTTTTCCGGCGTTTGCGTCTGCAACGCCTGCATGGCAAACCACGCACCGATGCTGACCCCATACACCCGAATATGTTTCCACACCGGCTGCATCCGGGCATAGACCGTTTGCAGTTCCCGGGTGACCACCCACGGCACCAGCTTTTCCGGGCTGTTTTTCCGGGTGCCGTGCTCCGGCAGATCGACAGCCAGCACCTGCCAGCCTGCCGGGCAAGCTGTGCGGGCAAAGCGGGCAGCCTCGGCTGCGCTGCCGTTTTTGCCGTGGACGTAGAGATAGACCCGGCGGCTGCGCTTGCCGTACAGGACAGCCGGGATGCCTGCGATCTCAAGCTTGATTTTTTCCATAACGGCTCCCTCCTGTTTTGGGGCGTTTTGCGCCCTGTTTTCTCTATGATAGCACAAGCAACAGCCAAACACAAACAGGAAGAAACTAATGCTAACACAATTTTGAATGGCCTCCGCTGCCGCTCTGGCCATTGTTCAAGGAAAGTATATTTTAATATTTGAGGTTCTGAAACGCCTGCGTGCGTTTCAGAACCTCTTTTTCACAGAAGGGGTCGTAACTGGAAACGGCTGCTGTTACCTCTTACGTCCTCTCCCGTGAAAATGGGATAACGGAGCGTCCGCAGACGCTCCGTTATCCCGAAATAATAAATCATAATTCCGCTGAATATGGCCAAAGCGCAGCGGAGGCCATTTGAAATCGTCCTGCACAAAAAGAGCCACCGCACAAACTTGTGCGATGGCTCTTGGGGTAGTGCTTTAGGTTTTTCTTAGCCGAAGATGTTGATCAGGATACCAGCAGCAACGGCAGAACCGATAACGCCGGCCACGTTGGGGCCCATGGCGTGCATCAGCAGGAAGTTGGAGGGGTTCTCACTCTGGCCGACCTTCTGGGAGACACGAGCGGCCATAGGCACGGCGGAAACGCCGGCGGAACCGATCAGGGGGTTCACCTGACCGCCGGTCAGCTTGTACATAACCTTGCCGCACAGCACACCGGCTGCGGTGCCGAAGGAGAAGGCGATCAGACCCAGCACGATGATGAACAGGGTGCGGGTGTTCAGGAAGGTGTTTGCACTGGTGGTGCAGCCAACAGACAGAGCCAGGAAGATGGTGATGATGTTCATCAGCTCATTACCGGCGGTCTTCTGGATACGATCCACAACGCCGCACTCCTTCATCAGGTTGCCCAGCATCAGCATACCGACCAGAACGGCGGCATCCGGCACGATGAGGGAAACAATGATAGCGACCATGATGGGGAAGATGATCCTCTCGGTCTTGGAGACGGTGCGCAGCTGCTTCATGACCACAGAGCGCTCCTTGGAGGTGGTCAATGCCTTCATGATGGGCGGCTGGATAACGGGCACCAGTGCCATGTAGCTGTACGCTGCCACAGCGATGCTGCCCAGCAGCTCAGGTGCCAGACGGGAGGTAACGAAGATAGCGGTGGGGCCGTCGGCACCGCCGATGATGGAGATGGCAGCGGACTGCTTCTGGGTGAAGTCCACCAGACCGGTAGCGGCCAGCAGACGAGCGCCCATGTAAGTACCGAAGATACCGAACTGTGCGGCAGCGCCCAGCAGCAGGCTCTTGGGGTTGGAGATCAGGGGTGCAAAGTCGGTCATGGTGCCGATGCCGAGGAAGATCAGCGGCGGGTAGATGCCCAGCTTAACGCCCATGTAGAGCATATCGGCCAGACCGCCGTTGTTCAGGATCTCGACCCACATGGGGTGCTCCAGACCGTCACCGACGAAGTACTGCATGTGGATGATGCCGCTGCCGGGGAGGTTGGCAAGGATCATGCCAAAGGCCATGGGTAGCAGGATCAGGGGTTCGAACTCCTTGACGATGGCGAGGTACAGCAAAAAGCAGCCCACGCAGATCATCACGGCGTACAGCCAGCCGCCGGGCTGGCCAAACTGTGCAAAGCCGGAACTTTGGAAAATACCGACCAGAGTATCAATAAACTGTGTCATGCTCTTCCTCCTGTGTTAAAACGGGGCCGTGGTGTCGTTCACGCCGGCCTTGCCCCAGCCATTTTTGCCACGACGCACTGCCTTAAGGGTGTACTTGCCGTTGCCCATTGCATGGATAGCAGCCATAATGGCGGCCACCACGTCACCGGGGATGCCCTCCTCTACCTGAGGAGCGGGCGCAGCCTGCTGTACCGGAGCGGCAGCGGGCTTTGCGGCGGGTGCCTGCGCAGCAGTCTTAGCGGCCTTCTTCTTGGCATTCATCGAGTCGAAGATCTTGCCCTCCAGCGTGATGATAGCCATCAGCAGCACGAGGATCAGGAACACCAGCACGATACCAGTAATGGTAACGACCACATCGAAACCTAAGTCCATGGTTTTTCCTCCTGTTTGTTGGATACTGCAAGCGATACAACATCGTTAGCAGAAAATCAATTTGGGTATAGTATACCGTATTTTGCCATTCATTTCAACAAAAATTAACAAATTTTATTTTTGCTGCTTTGTGATATGACATGGACAAAACGAACCAAGCTTAGCGGCGGCCGATGCGCGGAGTAGCATCCGTAAAGCCGGTTTCCAGCTTATCACCGATGGAAAGGCTCTGTGCCGTGCCCAGTGCAACGCAGTTTACGGGATCCGGCGAGACGGTGACCTCCACCTTCAGTTCCTGGCTCAGATATTCGGTCAGGCCGTGCAGCTGGGCACCGCCGCCGGTCAACATGACGCCGTTGCGGTAGATATCGCCTGCCAGCTCCGGCGGGGTTTTTTCCAGCACCTGATGGGCTGCGGTGCCGATCTGCTCGCTGAGCATCATCACCGGCTCGTACAGATCGTCGGTGGAAACGGTCACGCGCACCGGCAGACCGGTGAGCAGGCTGCGGCCCTTGATCTCCATGCTCTCGTGGAAATCGGTCTTTTGGGGGCAGCAGGCAACGTGCTTTTTCAGTTCCTCGGCGGTGCGCTGGCCAATGGCAATGCTGTATTTGTTGCGCACGTGCTTGAGGATCTCCTCATCGTAGTGGTTGCCGGCCACGCGCACACTGGTGGCCTTGACCTTGCCGCCAAGGCTCAGCACCGCGATATCCGTGGTGCCGCCGCCGATATCAATGATCATGCGGCCGTCCGGCAGGGTGATGTCGATGCCGGAGCCGAGGGCTGCGGCGATAGGCTCGTCGATCAGGTACACCTGACGGGCACCGGCTGCCACTACAGCCTCTACCACGGCATCGCTCTCAATGCCGGTAATAGCGGCGGGCACGCACACTGCCACCCGGGGCTTGACCATGTGGGAGCTGTACACCTGCTTGACAAAGCGGCAGATCAGCTCCCGGGTCATGGTGTGGTCGCTGATGACGCCGTCCTTCAGCGGGAAGATGGCGGAGATATAGTTGGGCGTGCGTCCCACCATAGCCAGTGCCTTGTCGCCGGCTTCCAGCACGGTGTTCTTGCGGGTATCCATTGCCACAACGCTGGGCTGGTTGAGCACCACGCCCTTGCCCTCCTGCGCGATGATGATGGTAGTAGTACCAAGGTCGATGCCAATATCATTCTGTGCCATAATTGCCTGAATCCTTTCTCTGCGTTCCTCTATCATGTATGTAACGCCCGCAGCTGCGGGCAAAAAACAAAGACTGCTTTAGTATAACATAGTTGCGGCAAAAAGTATACAAGCTTTGCCGCTGTTCTGCGCGGTTTTATTAGGAGCTCTCCCCTTCTGTACCGAGCTGCTGCGGCGGCTGTCCGGCCTGCAGCAGGGCGCACAGACCGCTGTAACGCAGGTTCTGCCGGATGTTGCTCATCATGCTGTTCACCACGTCCCTGCGGCCCGCCACAACGCACAATTTGCGCGCGCGAGTGACGCCGGTGTAGAACAGGTTGCGGTAGCACAGCCTTGGCGGCACCTGCGCCACCGGCAGGATCACCGCCGGGAACTCGCTGCCCTGACTTTTGTGCACCGTGATGGCGTAGGCGATCTCCAGCTCGTTCAGGTTTTCCGCCGGGTAGAGCAGCCGCCGGTCGTCCATGCGCACCACCATGGAGCGCTCCCGCAGGTTGATGCTTTCCACAATGCCGATATCGCCGTTGTAGGCACCCACGCCCTGCTCACCGCCGATGCGGTTCCAGACGATCTCGTAGTTGTTGCGCACCTGCATCACCTTGTCCCCTACCCGGAACACCCGGGCGGCGCTTTGCAGCTGGGGCTTGCCCTTCTGGGGCGGGTTGAGCAGGTTTTGCAGTTCCACGTTCAGTGCCTGTGTGCCGGTGGGGCCAAGCTTTGTGGGGCACAGCACCTGAATATCCCGGATGGGGTCAAAGCCGTAGCTCCGGGGCAGCCGGGTGGTGACAAGGTCGCACACCAGACGCTGGGCGGCCTCGCCATCGGACTCCAAAAAGAAGAAGTCATCGGTCTTGCTGCCCTTTTGCAGCGGCTCGCCGGAGATGATGTGATGGGCGTTTTCCACGATGAGGCTGCGCTTTGCCTGCCGGAAGATCTCGTTCAGGCAGACGGTGGGCACGCAGCCGGAGCGGATGACCTCGCTGAGGATGTTGCCCGCGCCCACGCTGGGCAGCTGGTCGGCATCGCCTACCATAATAATACGGCAGGTGTAGCGCAGCGCTGCAATGAGCGCCTGAAACAGCTTGACGTCCACCATGCTCATCTCGTCCAGAATGACCACGTCACACTTGAGCAGGTTTTTGTCGTTATGGATAAAACTGACCACGCCGCCGGTATAGTCCACCTCCAGCAGGCGGTGGATGGTGCTGGCCTTGCGGCCGGTCAGCTCGCTGAGCCGCTTGGCAGCGCGGCCGGTGGGCGCGCACAGGGCTACCCGCTCGGCCTGATTTTCCAGCAGCTGCAAAATGGCGTTGACCGTGGTGGTCTTGCCCGTGCCGGGGCCGCCGGTGAGCACAAGGCAGTTCTCAGTCATAGCCTTGCGGATGGCTTCCCTTTGCAGGGGGGCGTAGGCAAAGCCCTGTGTCAGCTCCAAGATCTGGATGTTTTTATCCAGATCCCGGGCCGTGTTCTTGCCGCGCTTTGCCAGCAGGTTCAGCCGGTCGGCAATGTCCTGCTCTGCAGCCAGCAGATCTGGCAGGTAGATATAGGGCACGGCATCGAACATTTTTACACACAGTTCTTCCGTTTCGATGCAGTGATCCAGCGCACGCGCCAGCTTTTCCGGCGGCTGGTGGATAAAGTTGGAGGCAGTTGCCAGCAGCTGTGCCCGGGGCAGACAGGTGTGGCCGTTGCCCGCATTGTGGCGCAAAGTGCGCAGCAGGGCAGCTTCCAGCCGCTGGGCGCAGTCCCCTTCCATGTGGTAATACTGGGCGATGCTGTCCGCGTGGCGGAAGTCCAGCTGCAGCGGCTCCCCGCACAGCAGATAGGGGTTTGACGCAATGGCCTGCATCGCCCCCACGCCAAAGGCTTTGAACACCTCCATAGCCTTGCGGGGACTGATCTCAAACTGCGCCAGATAGGCGATGAGCTCCCGCATTCCGAACATCCGCTTGAACTCCTGCTGGATGCGGTCGGCCTTATCCGGCGAGATGCCGGGGATCTTGGTCAGCCGGGCGGGGTCGTTGGCGATGACCTCCAGCGCTTCAGCCCCGAACATATCAATGATCTTATCCGCAGTTCTTGCGCCGATATACGGCAGGGAACGGCTGGCCAGAAAGGCATACACCGCTTCCAGATCCTTGGGCATATCGGTCTCGCATTCCTGCGCGTGGAACTGGCGGCCATAGGTGGCGTGGTTTTCGTACCTGCCGCGGCAGATGACGCTTTCGCCTGCGTGCAGCTCGCCTACGATGCCGCAGACCACCGTGAGCACCCCGCCGCCGGAGATCTCGAACACCACATAGCCGTTATCCTCGTTCTCGTAGATGATATCCTCCACGACGCCTTCGATCTGTTCCAGCTGCTGCTCGTCCACCAGCTCCACCTCCTTTTGCACAGACATTATAAGTATAGCCCTTTTGGCGGGATTTGTAAATTGTAGAATCCGCAAAATCCCCGGGCGGCTCTCGCCTTTTTCCGGCGGTTGTGCTATACTGGGCGCAAACACTACGTCACGAAATGAGGAGCAACAATGGAGATCATCATTCATCAGGCCATTCTGCACGTTCTGGATACCACCATGGATGCGCCGGTGCTCAGCGGCGGGCCCATGGAACTGACCGCCGAAAAAAACGCCTACCTGCAAAACCACATTGAAAAGCTGCTGGCCAGCGACGACATCCGCCAGTGCCGCCCGCTGCCGGACTCAGCCTTTAAAAATGAGCTGGAACACAATCAGGACTTTGTGGATCTTTCCTGCCGCATTGCCGGGGTGCTGTTCGACTATATGCACGCCCACACCACCATCCCCGGGGCAGACCTTGCCGTGGTGGATTTTACCCGGGACGGTGCGCCGTGGCTGGGCATCCTGAAGCTGAACTACAAAAACGGCTACACCCACTATACGGAGACTGTGGAGGGCGCACCGGTGAACTCCATCATCCAGCAGCGCGCCTGCCTGCCTACCCAGAGCGGCAAGGTGGAGGAGGGCGCACTGGTAGACCTGACCGATTACTCCATGCGGCTGCTGGAAAAGAAGTATGATATTGACGGCCACAAGGAGTTTTACCTTTCCACCGTGGTGTTCCAGTACACCACCGCCCAGCCGGAAAAGAAAAAGCTGCAGGCCATTCAGGAAGCTGCCGTGCAGGCTGTGCAGGAGAACTACGCTGAAACGCCCCATGTGGAGGCACAGGTGGCCATGATGATTGCCAATCAGGCTGCCGACAACGACAATCAGGTGTCCATCCAGCAGGTGCGCCAGCAATTGGAGGAGGAATATCCTCTTGCCGCCGTGCCCTTTGACGATTATGTAGAAAAGAGCGATGTCATTGACAGCGCCGCCCAGCCGGTGACTGTGGCCCCCGCCCGCATCCGCCGCATGGAGAGCCGCAGCCTGCGCACCGCCAACGGCATTGAGGTAAAGATCCCCACCGAACTGTTGAACGCCGAATCGGAGGTAGAGTTCCTGCACGCCGATGACGGCAGCATTTCCCTGCTGATCAAAAATGTCATTTTGTAAGCTTTAACTGCAAAATCTTGCAAAGCCCTGCGTTCCGCCTTGCTATCCGCAGGGTTTTGTACTATACCTGTGTTGTATCTTTCGTGGTATATGCGTTATGGCCTAGAGGAGGAGAATTTTATGGAACTGGCTCTCATCACCGTGCAGCAGGTCGCGGTCTTGTTCCTGCTGATCGGCACAGGCATGGTGGCGGTCAAAACCGGCGTGCTCAAGCTGGAAAACAAGCAGGCGCTTTCCAATCTGCTGGTGTACATCATTGTGCCGGCCATGGTGGTAAACTCTTACCGCATGGAATTCAGCGCCCAGATCTTGCACAATCTGCTGGCGGCTTTCGGCATGAGCGTCCTGTCCGTGCTGCTGGGCACTGTGATCACTCTGCTGCTCACGGCACGCAAGACTGGCAGCAGGATGCCCATTTTCCGGTTCGCCTGCATTTTTTCCAACGCAGCATACATGGGCTTCCCGCTTATTTCGGCGCTGTTCGGCTCCGAAGGTCTTTTGTATGCCAGTGCCTACGTTACCGTGTTCAACATTCTGCTGTGGACGCTGGGTTATGGCCTTGTCAGCGGCGGTTCCAGTGTAAAAGAGGTTGCCCGCAGTCTGGTGCGCACCCCGGTACTGTATGCCATTGTGGTGGGGCTGGGCATCTATCTGCTGCAGATCCCGCTTCCCACCCTGATCACTCAGCCACTGGAACTGTTGGCCGGAGTGAACACCCCGCTGTCCATGCTCATTACCGGTATGCTGATTGCCGCCGGTGACGTGCGCAGCATCGTAACCGACAAGCACATCTGGAAGCTTGCCTCCGTGCGTATGCTGCTGATCCCGGTGGCTACGCTGGCGCTGTTCGGGGTGCTGGGCTTCCACGGCACTGCCGCACAGGTGGTCACGCTGCTGGAATGCTGCCCGGCCGCCGCCATCACCTCGGTATTTGCGGTGCAGTTCGGCCACGATGAGCACTTTGCCGCCGGAAGCGTGGTGCTGACTACCCTGCTCAGCATCGTCACCCTGCCGCTGTGTGCGCTGATCATCACCATGGTGATGTAAGCAGAGCCGCCGCCCAGTAGCAGTATATTTATATTGTAAGAAGGACGATTTAAAATGCCTTCCGCGTCTTACGGGTTGCGGCACCCAGCATCCGCATCGTGCCTTGGACGGCACGCGCGTCTTGCTGGCCGCTGCCCCAACAACTCCTCCCTGTTTCCGCCACTGGCGGCGGTCGTCGTCGTTGCTGGGCATAGCCAGCAGAAATAGTATTTTAGATTTCGGAGTAGCGGAACGCCTGCGGGCGTTCCGCTACTCCTTTTTCACAGGTGGGGTCGTGATGGAAAACGGCAGATGCAGCGCCGCTTCCTACGGAAGCGCGACGCTGCGGACATTCCCGACCATTGCCGCACGAAACAAAAAAGCCATCGTTTTTGCATCTCTGCATCAACGATGGCTTCGTATTGGAGCGGCCGACGAGGCTCGAACTCGCTACCTCCACCTTGGCAAGGTGGCGCTCTACCAGATGAGCTACGGCCGCATATCCGGTGCATTTATCCCTGCACCCTCCCGAGCGATTCTTGCGAATTTCGGGGCCCCCGCGAAAGCTTGCGGAGCAAGATTTTGTGGGGAAAAGGAGAAAATCTGGTATTCATCACAGAAGTCTTGCTTGCAAGACTTCCCGATGAATGACAGGATTTTCGACGTGGTGCCTCCGATCGGAATCGAACCAATGACACGGGGATTTTCAGTCCCCTGCTCTACCGACTGAGCTACAGAGGCAAATACGACCCGGATCGGGCTCGAACCGACGACCCCCAGCGTGACAGGCTGGTGCTCTAACCAACTGAGCTACCGGGCCATATGGTGGAAGTTAACGGGCTCGAACCGCTGACCCTCTGCTTGTAAGGCAGATGCTCTCCCAGCTGAGCTAAACTTCCACATATGGAGCGGCCGACGAGGCTCGAACTCGCTACCTCCACCTTGGCAAGGTGGCGCTCTACCAGATGAGCTACGGCCGCACATTCCATTTGTTTGTACCGGGCTTTCGTCCGGCGACGTTGGTTATTATACCGCACACTCCGGCAGTTGTCAACCACAAATTTACATTTTTTCAAAAAAGAATGTCTTTTTGCTCTGATACGTTCTTTTTTATTTTGCGTGCGGCGAGGACTCCGCCCTTTTCACCCTGTTTCACACCGCTGTGTGTACGGGCAAAATACAGTTGCTTTCTATTTCACAAACTATTATAATAAAGAGGACGCTTTGTCAAACGGAAAATGCACCCGCGCGGATGCAGCTTCCATTTATAGAAAAGAAAAAGGAATTGCGAAAAGAAAAAGGAATTGCCAGCAAAAAGGAGCTAACGCAATGTATAAGATCACTGAAAAGGTCGCGCTGAACCCCACCGTGACAAAGATGGTCATCGAAGCCCCACTGATCGCCAAAAAGGCAAAGCCGGGTCAGTTCATCATTGTACGTCCGTTTGAGGACAGCGAGCGCATCCCCCTGACTGTGGCCGGTTACGACCGCGAAAAGGGCACTGTGGATATCATTTTCCAGATCGTGGGCGGTACCACCATGGAGCTGAACAGCCTGAACGCAGGCGATTGTGTCCACGATTTTGTCGGCCCGCTGGGCCGCGCCACCGAGACCGAGGGTCTGAAGAAGGTGTGCGTTGTGGGCGGCGGCGTGGGCTGTGCCATTGCACTGCCCATTGCCAAGGAACTGCACGATCAGGGCTGCGTGGTGCACAGCGTGGTCGGCTTCCGCAATAAGGATCTGCTGATCCTTGAGGACGAGTTCAACGCCTGCAGCGACGAGCTGCGCATCATGACCGATGACGGCAGCTACGGCACCAAGGGCGTGGTCACCGCTGCGCTGGACGAGCTGGTGGCTGCCGGCAACCAGTACGATCTGGTCATCACCATCGGCCCGCTGATCATGATGAAGTTTGTGGTCAAGACCTGCCAGAAGCACGGCCTGAAGAGCATCGTTTCCATGAACCCCATCATGATCGACGGTACCGGCATGTGCGGCGGCTGCCGCCTGACCGTAGGCGGTCAGACCAAGTTTGCCTGTGTGGATGGCCCGGACTTTGACGGCGATCTGGTGGATTTTGACGAGGCAATGGCACGCGGCACCATGTACCGCCCGTTTGAGGCACACGCCCGTGAGGCAGCCTGCAACCTGTTCAAGACTCAGGAGGGAATGTAAAATGGCTTTCAATATGGACCCTAAAAAGTGCCCCATGCCCACGCAGGACCCCAACGTCCGCAACAAGAACTTTAAGGAAGTGGCTCTGGGCTACACCGCCGAGATGGCTGTGAACGAAGCCAAGCGCTGCATCGGCTGCAAGAACAAGCCCTGCCAGTCCGGCTGCCCCGTGGGTATCGACATCCCGGAGTTTATCGCTCACGTTGCAGAGGGCGACTTTGAAGCCGCCTATCAGGTGATCAACCGCTCCTCTTCCCTGCCTGCCGTCTGCGGCCGTGTCTGCCCGCAGGAGAGCCAGTGCGAGGGCAAGTGCACCCGCGGCATCAAGAACGAGCCGGTGGCTATTGGCCGTCTGGAGCGCTTTGTAGCCGACTGGCACCGCGAGAACGTGCACACTGCACCCGTCGTTCCCGAATGGAACGGCCATAAGGTTGCCGTCATCGGCGCAGGCCCTGCCGGCCTGACCGCCGCCGGCGATCTGGCAAAGCTGGGCTACAAGGTCACCGTTTACGAGGCTCTGCACGTTGCAGGCGGTGTGCTGATGTACGGCATCCCCGAGTTCCGTCTGCCCAAGGCCATCGTCCAGCAGGAGATCGACGGCCTGAAGAAGATGGGCGTGGATTTTGAGTGCAACATGGTCATCGGCAAGGTGCTGACCATTGACGAGCTGATGGGCGAGTACGGCTACGAGGCTGTGTTCGTAGGCTCCGGCGCCGGTCTGCCCCGCTTCATGAACATCCCCGGCGAGAGCCTGAAGGGTGTGTACTCCGCTAACGAGTTCCTGACCCGCTCCAATCTGATGAAAGCTTACCTGCCCACCAGCAAGACCCCCATCCGCACCGGCAAGAAGGTTGCCGTTGTGGGCGGCGGCAACGTGGCTATGGACGCCGCCCGCAGCGCCCTGCGTCTGGGTGCCGAGAGCGTGTACATCGTCTACCGCCGCGGCATGGCTGAGCTGCCCGCCCGTAAGGAAGAGGTGGAGCACGCCGAGGAAGAGGGCATCATCTTCAAGACCCTGTGCAACCCTGTTGCCATCCACCCGGACGAGGACGGCTTTGTACACTCCATGACCTGCATCGAGATGGAACTGGGTGAGCCGGACGCTTCCGGCCGCCGCCGTCCCATTGAAAAGCAGGGCAGCGAGTTTGAGCTGGAAGTGGATACCGTGATCATGAGCCTGGGCACCAGCCCCAACCCGCTGATCCGCTCTACCACTCCGGGTTTGGAGACCAATAAGCACGGCTGCATCGTGACCGAGGGCGACGAGGGCAAGACCAGCCGTGACGGCGTGTACGCCGGTGGTGACGCTGTGACCGGCGCTGCTACCGTCATCAAGGCCATGGGTGCCGGTAAGGCAGCTGCAAAGGCCATGGACGAGTACATCCGTAATAAGTAATAATAAATACAAAACGAGGGCGCTGCACTTTTACTGTGCAGCGCCCTCATTTTGTGTTTTTAATGTACGCCAGCCAGCTCCTTTACGGGGCGGCCGGTGCGGGTCATCTCGATCTTGCGGGACTTATCGTAACAGTAGCGGATGATGGCCTGCCGCCGCACAATGCCGATGAAAATGCCCCGGTCATCCACCACCGGGACGAAGTTCTGGCTCATGGCAGCTTCTACCAGTTCATCCATGCTGGTGGTCACCGTGACGGCCTTGTAGTCCCGCTTATGCGCAAACTCTGAGATGGGAATGTCTTCGGCGGCTTCCAGATCCAGACCATGGTATTTTTTCAGTCCCCACAGGATATCGCCCTCGGTCAGGGTGCCCACATATTCGCCCTTGCGATTCAGCACCGGAATGGAGGCGTAGCGGTTATTTTCCCACTTTTCCAGCGTCTGCCGGAGGGTGAAGTCATCGTAAACGTACATCAGATCCTGCTTTGGGGAAAGAAAAAAGAGAATGTTCATGCCAACAACTCCTATCGCATTTTTTGCAAGCAATACCTGTTGGAAGGGTCTGCCCACGCTATGTAATGTGCCGTGCGTCCGGCGTATTCCGGGAAGTATCATGGAAAAAGGGGGCTGACCGCCCCTTTTCCTTTTCATTTATATTTTAGCACTTTTCCATAGGCAAAGAAAGCCAGACAAGGAAGCTTTTATAATTTATTCACAGATTGTTTTTCTTTATTTGTCATACTTCCCGTTTTGATGGGTTCCGCACAGCCTGCCTTCAGCATACCACGCCCGCTGCGCAAAGCGGCGCGAGGGCTGTCGAAGGAATTTGCTCTTTTTTCTTTACAAAAACCATGCAAAAAGAGCGCAAAAAGCAGTAAATCCAACAATTTGAACTGTACAACCACGGTGCAAAGTTGTATAATAGGGTGGGTGTTTATCTGAGGCAAGTTTCGTTTTGCACAGCCAATGCCCCCGACCCTTGCGTGTATTTTTATAAAAAATAACATAAAGGAGCAGAGCGACTATGATCACTTCCCGTTTCCCGCTTGGGAATGTCAGCTTTACTGATGGGTATTTTTCCACCCTGGTGGGTGAAGCCACCAAACAGTGCTACGGCGTTGCTGCCATGGCTCCCCGTGATATGACTGACGCTGTGAAAAGCATGGTATACGGTTCCGATTACCCGGAAAAGGGTGTGCGCGTGACCCAGCAGAATGGGCGTCTGGTGATCGAGCTGCACATTGCCGTCAGCTACGGTCTGAACATTTCCACCGCCGCCCGCAGCATCTCCCACCGTGTCAAGGACGAGGTAGAACAGGCCACCGGGCTGAAGGTCGCCCGCGTGGTGGTGTCCGTGGATGACGTCATCGCCTGATTTGTCTGCAAACCCGAGCCGGGATTTTCCGGCCAGTTACTAAGGAGTAAGAACAATGATTTCTGGTAAGATCCTGCGCGACGCCATCATTTCCGGCGCCAACAACATCAACAACCAGCGTTCCCGCGTGGACGAGCTGAACGTTTTCCCCGTGCCGGATGGCGACACCGGCACCAACATGGGCATGACCGTGGGCTCTGCCGTGCGTGAGCTGGAGGCTCTGGACGACAGCTGCACCGTGGGCGAAGCTGCCAAGACTGCCGCTTCTGCCATGCTGCGCGGTGCGCGCGGCAACTCCGGCGTTATCACCAGCCTGCTGTTCCGCGGCTTCTCCAAGGCTTTGGAGGGCAAAAAAGAGGCTGACGTTGCCGATATCGTGGCTGCCCTGCAGAAGGGTGTTGAGGGCGCTTACAAGGCCGTGATGAAGCCCACCGAGGGCACCATTCTGACCGTTGCCCGCGTTGCTTCTGAGGAAGCCGCTGCCAGTGATGCCGCCGATGTGCCCGCCCTGTGGGACGTGGTGCTGACTGCCGGCCAGAAGGCACTGGACGATACCCCCAACCTGCTGCCCGTGCTGAAGAAGGCCGGTGTTGTGGACGCAGGCGGTCAGGGCATTATGGTCATCTTTGAGGGCATGGGCAAGGTGTTCCACGGGGAGGCCATTATTGCCGGTGGTGAGGCTGCCCCCAACAAGGCAAAGCTGTCCACTGAAAATGCCGGTAAGGGCGTGTTTACTGACGACCTGATGAAGGTGGAGGACATTACCAACGGCTACTGCACCCAGTTCCTCATCAATAAGTACGAGGGTGCCAGCGCCGCCAAGATGCGCGCCTTTGCAGAGTCCAACGGCGACAGCGTGGTCTGCATTGAGGATGACGATGTTATCAACCTGCACGTTCACACCGCCGACCCCGGCAAGATCCTGAGCGAGGCCATCAAGTACGGCTACCTGACCAACTTCAAGATCGAGAATATGCACGAGCAGTTCCTCGCCCGCCAGAAGCAGGGCAAGAGCCTTGAAAAGCAGGCTTCTGCCGAGAAGGCTCCCTCTCAGGCCAGTGAGTTCATCTATGCTGCCGTGGACCCCAGCCGTGACTACGGCTTTGTGGCCGTTGCCGCCGGTGAGGGTCTGAAGGCTGTGTTCACCGATCTGGCAGCAGACGCTGTGGTATCTGGCGGTCAGACCATGAACCCCTCCACCGAGGACATTCTGGCAGCCATCCAGAGTGTTCCCGCCAAGACCGTGTTCGTGCTGCCCAACAACAAGAACATCATTATGGCTGCCGAGCAGGCACAGAAGCTGGCGGACCGTCAGGTGGTGGTGCTGCCCACCCGCACTGTGCCCATGGGCATTACCGCACTGCTGAACTTTGACCCCTCTGTGAATGCCGAGACCAACACCATCAACATGATGGCTGCTGCCGACAAGGTATCCACCGGTCTGATTACCTACGCCGCCCGCGACAGCGAGTACGACGGCAAGCGCATCCGCAAGGGCGAGATCATGGCGCTGGAGAACGGCAAGATCGTTTCCACCTCCACCGATATCACCAAGGCCACCTACCGTCTGGCACGCAATATGTGCAAGAAGGATTCCAGCTTTGTCACCATCATCTCTGGCTGTGACGTGAGCGACGAGGACGCCGAAAAGGTTACTGAAATCGTCAAGGCAAAGTGCCCCAACCATGTGGAAGTAAGCCACATCCGCGGTGGCCAACCCGTTTACTACTATATGATCAGCGTGGAGTAAGCACTCCCCTGCCCTGATCTGTATCACTGCAAACAAAAATCTCCGCATTGGGTATCGCACCCAGCGCGGAGATTTTTTGCTTTATGAATATTTCAGAAAAAGCTCACCTGACTGCTCTCGGGCAGGTCGCCCAGTGCACCCACCTGACGCAGACGGTCAAGAATGCTGCTGCCCACGCCAGAAGCCTGCTGCAGCTCCTCCACCGAGATATATTCCTCTCCGTGGATGGTCACCCGCTCCAGTGCATCGGCGGCGGCACCGCCCAATCCTTTCAGTGCGCTGAAGGGCAGACGCACCTTGTCGTCCTCCACCACATACTTGGAACCAAGGCTCTTGCCCAGTTCGATGGGCAAAAACTCGTACCCACGGCTCAGCATCTCGTTGACCAGCTGCAAGCTGACCAGCACGTCCTCATCCTTGGCGTTCTTTTCCTCTTTCAAACGGCGCTTGACCGCCTCCATGTGGGCGCGCGCCACGGCAGCACCGCCAATGGCGGCTTCGTAGTCGATATCGTCGCCGCGCACGGTAAAGTACACCGCATAGAATGCCTGCGGCTTGTAGATCTTGTACCACATCAGGCGGATGGCACTCATCAGATAGGCCACAGCATGGGCCTTGGGGAACATATACTTGATCTTGCGGCAGCTCTCGATGTACCAGTCCGGTACCTCATGCTCCCGCATGGCTTCCTCCCAGCCCGGCTGGAAGCCGCCCTTAGCCACCTTACCCTTACGCACGGCTTCCATGATATCAAAGGCCATCTTAGGTTCCAGCCCCTTGCGCAGCAGGTACAGCATGATGCTGTCACGGCAGCCGATGACCTCTGCAATGGTGCAGGTGCCGCTGCGGATCAGCTCGTCCGCGTTGCCCGTCCACACGTCCGTACCGTGAGACAAACCGGAGATCTGGATCAACTCTGAGAAATTCTTAGGCCGTGCTTCTACCAGCATTCCGCGCACAAAGTTCGTGCCCATCTCCGGGATGCCGAAGGTGCCGGTCTGGCTGTCGATCTGTTCCGGGGTTACGCCCAGCGCCTCCGGGCTGGTCAGCAGGCTGTACACCTTGGGGTCGTTCATGGGGATGCTGTCTACCGGGATGCCGGTGTATTCCTCAAAATACTTGTAGAAAGTGGGCATATCGTGGCCCAGTTCGTCCAACTTGAGCAGGGTGTCGTGCAGATACTTGAACTCGAAGTGGGTGGTCAGCAGACCGCCCGCCACGTCATCTGCCGGGTGCTGGATGGGACAGAAATCGTAGATCTCGTAGGTGTCCGGCACAACGACCATGCCGCCGGGGTGCTGACCGGTGGTGCGCTTGACGCCGGTGCAGCCCAGCGTCAGGCGGTTTTCCTCGGCGTGGTTCACGGTGCGCTGCCGCTCGTCCAGATATTTTTTAACGTAGCCGTAGGCCGTTTTATCCTGAATACCGGACACCGTACCGGCCTTGAACACGTTGGCCTTGCCGAACAGTTCCTCGGTGTAGCGGTGCACGTTGGACTGGTACTCACCGGAGAAGTTCAGGTCAATATCCGGTTCCTTATCACCGTAGAAGCCGAGGAAGGTCTCGAAGGGGATGTCGTGGCCGTCCACCAGCATGCGGGTGCCGCAATGAGGGCAGTTTTTATCCGGCAGGTCAAAGCCGTCGTCCACGCTGCCGTCGGTGATGAACTCGCTGTGCTTGCACTTGGGGCAGCGGTAGTGGGGCGGCAGGCTGTTTACCTCCGAGATACCGGAGAAGTGCGCCACGGCGGAGGAGCCGACAGAGCCACGGCTGCCCACCTGATAGCCGCCCGCATTGGAGTAGGCCACCAGCTTGACCGCAATGACGTACAGAACCGCGTAGCCGTGGCCGCAGATGGAGTCCAGCTCTTTTTGCAGCCGCTTTTCCACGATCTCGGGCAAGGGGTCACCGTAATCCCGCTTGGCGTGCTCCCACGTGGCATCGCGCAGCTGCTGCTCTGCGCCCTCGATGCTGGGCGGGTAGGTGCCCCGGGGGATGGCGCGCACATTGTTGTCGATCATGGCGGCGATCTTGCGGGGGTTCTTTACCACCACCTCGTAGGCCTTTTCCTTGGGCAGATAGTAGAACTGCGCCAGCATATCCTGCGTGGTGCGGAAGAACAGCGGCGGCTGGTTATCGGCATCCTTAAAGCCGTTGCCCGCCTGCAATACAGCGCGGTAGATCGCATCCTCCGGCTCGGTAAAGTGCACGTCGCCGGTGGCGATGACCGGTTTATGCAGATCCTCACCCAGCTTGATAACGGTGCGGTTGAACTCCTTGATCCGCTCCTCGCTGTCCACCTTGCCGTCCCGCACCATATAGGCGTTGTTGCCCAGCGGCTGGATCTCAAGGATATCGTAGTAGGCGGCGATTTTTTTCAGTTCCTCGTAGCTGGTGCCGTCCACGATGGCGCGGTACAACTCGCCTGCCTCACAGGCGCTGGTGAGCAGTAGGCCATCCCGGTACTTGTTCAGCAGGCTGCGGGGCACGCGAGGCTTTTTGAAAAAGTAGTTGACGTGTGCCTCGCTGACGATTTTGTACAGGTTCTTCAGACCCATCTGGTTTTTGACCAGAATGATCAGGTGGTAGTATTTCTTTTTCAGCACCTCACGGTTGCCGCCAAGACCGGTGTTGATTTCGCTGACCTTCGTCACCTCTTTTTCCGCTAAGTCGTTCAGCATCACGCAGAAGATGCGTCCCAGTGCAGCGGAGTCCTCGCAGGCGCGGTGCGCCTCGTAGGCGGGCAGTTCCAGATGCTTATTGATGGTGCCCTGCTTATAATTGTGCAGGCCGGGGTACATGGTCTGCGCCATGGTCAGGGTGTCAATATAGGTAGGCTCCAGCTTGATGCCGCTGCGCTTGGCAGCTGCCCGCAGAAAGCGCATATCAAAAGCGTGGACATTGTGCCCCACCAGAATGCGGTCACCTGCAAAGGCAAGGAAGGCTTCCAGCGCTTCCTTTTCGCCGGGGGCGTCCGCTACCATCTCGTTGGTGATGCCGGTCAGCTCGGTGATCTTGGGGGTGATAGGCTTACCGGGCTTGACGAAGGTATCGAACTCCTCCACCACCTCGCCGTTGCGGATGATGACCGCGCCAATCTCGGTAAGGTACTCTACCCCGGGGTCAAGACCGGTGGTCTCGGTGTCAAACACGCAGAACTCGCCGTCCAGCGGCTGATCCTTTACGCCATAGACGCAGGGCACCATGTCGTCCACAAAATAGGCTTCGCACCCGTAGATGAGCTTAAAATCCGGGTCCTTTTTGTGGATGTCATCGGCTGCCAGCATGGCTTCCGGATAGCCCTGACACACGCCGTGGTCGGTGATGGCAATGGCGGGGTGTCCCATGCGGTGCGCCAGCTTGACGATGCCGCCGGGGTCGCAGAAGCCGTCCATGCTGGAAAGCTTGGTATGCAGATGCAGCTCCACCCGCTTTTCCGGGGCGGTATCCTCCCGCTTTTTGCGCTCCACGATCAGCACATCGTAGGGGTACACGATGTAGTCATGCTCGTATTTATCGTAGGAGCAGTCGCCACGCACAATGACCGTGCTGCCCTTGCCAATGCCCTCCCACTTGGAGCAGTCCTCCCCTTCCTGTGCGCGGACTTTCAGGTTGATTGAGCCGGTATAGTCGGTGATGGACACGGTGTAGATCTTGCGGTAGTTGCCCTTGACCTCGGTAAAGAACACATCGCCCCAGATCATGCACTTGCCGCCCTCGCCGCCCAGATCCTTGAGGGGGGTAAGGTTTTTGGGGGTGAACATTTTGCCGTGGAAGATGATAACCGGCTTGTCGGTAAGGTTGAGCCCCTCCACCTTGATAGACGGTGCGGTGTTCTTTTTCTCAAATTTGACCACCGGCGGTGCAATCTTGCGTTCCAGCTTTTCCTCCATCTGCTGCTGCTCCGCCGCAGTCACTGCGCTTTGCAGCGTCACCTTGGGGGTAACGCCGGTATGCTCGGCAATACGCTTTGCAAGCAGTTCCTCAAAGCCCATCTCCTGCAAAAACTTTGTGCCGTGGCACACCCCCACCGTGATATTCTGCCCGGTGATGGTAATGCTGCTCCTGTCCAGAAAGCCGTTGATGGGCACACCGTCCCGCTTCATGTCCTCCAGCAGGATGCGCAAAGCGTGCTCGTCCAGCATGGCATAGCCGAACAGGTTTTTGATCTTCAGTTCAAAGCCCTCGTAGTCCGGCTGCAGGGAAGCCAGCAGCCGGGCGCAGAGATTCTGGTCCAGCGGGGCGGCGCTGCGCAGAGTAAACTCGACCTGCCGGTCCTGCCGCAGCATCCGGGCGTGCTCCACGATCACCTGCCCGAAGCAGGCCGCAAAATCCGGGTCCGCCATAAACTGCGGCCACAGCTGGGAAACAAGTGGTTTCACAAATGGTACTCCTTTTTGGTGGGTTCTTTACAGCACAAACTGCCGCACCCGTTTTTGCAGGTGTGGCAGTAGGGAAAAGAATACTTACAATTTATAGATTTCGTCCATGAACTGATCCAGAATGTTATCGCCGGTCAGCTTTTTGATGGGCTTGCCATGGATGAACAGCACAGCCTCGCCCTTGCCGCCTGCAATACCGATATCGGCTTCGCGCGCCTCGCCGGGGCCGTTGACAACGCAGCCCATCACGGCCACCTTGATGGACTTTTTGTAGCCCTGCAGCCGCTTTTCCACCTCGTTGGCGATCTCGGTGCAGGGGTACTGAGTGCGTCCGCAGGTGGGACAGGTGATGACCTCCGGCCCGGTGACCGGGAAGCCCACGGCGCGCAGGATGTTGAAGCCTGCCTCTACCTCTTTTTCCGGCTCGGCAGCCAGCGACACGCGGATGGTGTCGCCGATGCCCTCCAGCAGCATGCCGCCGATACCCATGCCGCTTTTCAGCAGGCCCATCTGGTAGGTACCGGCCTCGGTGACGCCCACATGGAGCGGGTAGTCGGTAACGGCGCTGAGCTGACGGTAAGCCTCCATCATGCGGGGCACGTTGGAGTTTTTAATGGAAATGACGATGTTATTGAAATCGAACTTTTCCAGCAGCCGCACATGGTACAAAGCGCTTTCCACCATAGCTTCCGGGGTGGGTGCGCCGTAGCGGGCCAGAATGTGCTTTTCCAGGCTGCCGCCGTTGACGCCGATGCGGATAGGGATATTCTTCTGCTGGCAGGCATCCACCACCGCCTTTACCCGGTCGTCATCGCCGATGTTGCCCGGGTTGATACGGATCTTATCTACGCCTACGTCCGCGCAGGCCAGCGCAGCCTTATAGTCAAAGTGGATATCTGCCACGATGGGGATGTTCACTGCGTTTTTGACGGCCTCGATGCACTTTGCATCTGCCGGGCTGGGGCAGGTGACCCGCAAAATCTGACAGCCAGCGGCTTCGCACCGCTTGGCCTGCGCCACATTGCCCTCGATGTCCTCCACCGGCACATTGAGCATGGTCTGCACCGCAATGGGGTTGCTGCCGCCAATGGTCACATTGCCGATCTTCACTTCGCGTTTTTTCTGCCGCATAAGGGTTCCCCTTTCTTATACTGTCCCGGTGATGAGCCGGAGAATATCGTTGTAGGTTGCAAAGAGCATCAGCCCGAACAGCAGCCCGAAGGTTGCAAGGGTGAGCACGCTTTGCAGCTTTTCCGGCACAGCATGGCCGGTGACGCCTTCAATGACCAAAAATACCACCTTGCCGCCGTCCAGCGCCGGGAAGGGCAGCAGGTTGAGGATGCCAAGGTTGACGGTGATGAGCGCCAGCAGCTCCAGCAGATCCTGCCAACCATAGCTGGCGGCCTGCCCGATGGCCGATACGATGCCCACCGGGCCGGAGAGGTTGTTGATGCTCTCCCGCCCACGCACTAAGTCCACAAGGGAGGTGAACACGATGCGCCCATAATACAGCACGCTGTTGCTCGCCTCCCGCAGCACGTTACCGGGGGTCTTTTCCAGTCCATAGACGGAAAAACCGATGCTCATGTGGGTCTCGCCCTCTTCGTCCTGCCATGTGTCGAACTGCACCCCCGGCAGCTGCACCTTTTGGCCATCCCGCAGGACGGTAAAATCTGCGCTGTAAGACCGGGTGCGCACCAGCTCGTACAGGATATCATTGGCCACAAAGCAGCGGCGGCCGTTCACCGCCAGAACCTTGTCCCCCGCCTGCAGGCCGGTCTGCCCGCAGAGGGCACCGTCCTGAATGGCGTAGATGGTCTTGCTGGTGATAGGCTCATTCTGGGCGGAGATCAAAAACACCAGCACCACAAAGCCCAGCACGAAATTCATGACAGCACCGGCTACCATGACCAGTGCCCGCTGCCAAACCGGCGCCTCGTTCAGAGGGATGCCGGTGGGCTGCACAGACGCTTCCGTCTCCGGGGCGGGCTGCTCCTGCACAGTATGGACAGCTTCTGCCTGCTGGCTTTCAGGGCTTTCCTCCCCTTCCAGCGCTACAAAGCCACCCACAGGCAGGGCACGTAGGCTGTACTGGGTGCCCTTATGGTTCTTTTTCCAGAGCACCGGCCCCATGCCGATGGAAAACTCGTTGACCTGAATGCCGCAGAGCTTTGCCACAATAAAATGCCCGAATTCGTGGATGGCGATCACCGCACTGAACACGAGCAGCGCGGCAAGGATGGTGATAATAAATGACATTCGTTCTCCTATACCGCCCCGGAACTGTTACAAAAACAGTGCCGAGGCGTATATTGCTGATAAAGCGTTACAGGTGTGCCCGCACGAATGCGCGCGCCATGCGGTCGCACTCGTACACGTCTGCCAGCGTATAGTCGCCGCCAAAGCTGTCGCTATCCACAACAGCCTCCACCAAGCGGCCGATATCCAAAAAGCCGATCTTGTCCTCAAGGAACAGCTTAACGGCTTCCTCGTTGGCACCGTTGGCGGCGCAGGGGCCAAGACCGCCCTTGCGAATGGCCTTTTTGCAGGCGGCAAGGCAACGGAAGGTCTCTTCATCGGCTACATCGAAGGTGAGCAGCTTCAGGGTGGTAAAGTCCAGCTCCGGCACTACGCCCGGCACACGCTTGGGGTAGGTCAGGGCGTACTGGATAGGGATGCGCATATCCGGCACACCCAGCTGCGCGATGATCGAATTATCGCTGAACTGCACCGCAGAGTGGACGATGCTCTGGCGCTGCACCACGATTTGGATTTTTTCCGGGGGCAGGCCAAAGAGCCACACGGCCTCGATGAGTTCCAGACCCTTGTTCATCAGGGTGGCGGAGTCGATGGTGATCTTTGCGCCCATATTCCAGTTGGGGTGCTTGAGGGCGTCTGCACGGGTCTTGCCGCGCAGCTGCTCGGTGGTCATGCCGAAAAAGGGGCCGCCGGAGGCTGTGAGCAGAATTTTGGTCAGGCTGGGAGCGCTTTCCTTATCCTGCAGGCACTGGAAGATGGCGGAGTGCTCGCTGTCCACGGGCAGCAGCTGCACGCCGTGCTTTTCCACAGCCTGCGTGACCAGATGACCGCCGGTAACAAGGCTTTCCTTGTTGGCCAGTGCCAGATCGTGGCCGCTTTCGATGGCGCACAGGCTGGCACCAAGGCCGGCAATGCCCACCACACTGTTCAGCACCACATCCGGGCCGTCCAGCGCAGCCAGCTCCTTCAGCCCCTCCGGGCCGGTGAGCAGCTTGGGCGCATTTGCCCGGCCTGCCAGCGCAGCGTCCAGCTTTGCGGCGGCGTCCGGGTCGGTCATGCAGACGTATTTCGGGTGGAACTCTTCGATCTGCTGTAAGAGCTTTTCCACATGGCTATGGGCAGAAAGGCCGTAGACCTCGTACCCTTGAGCGCGGATGACATCCAGACTTTGGGTACCGATAGAACCGGTAGAACCCAGCAGCGTAATTTTTTTAGACATAACAGTTTCCTCCCCTGTATCAGGCGTAGAACACGGCGGTAATGACCATGGTCACGAAAGGCGCGATGAACATCACACTGTCGAAGCGATCCAGAATGCCGCCGTGCCCCGGGAAGATGGTGCCATAGTCCTTGATGCCGCACTGGCGCTTGACCACACTGGCAAACAGGTCGCCGTAGATGCCCAGCACCGCAGCGATGCAGCCCAGCAGCGCAATGATCACATACATAGAAACGCCGATATTGGAGCGGGTAAAGGCTTCCATGCGGTTTGCCGCTATGGAGTAGATGAGGGTAGCGACCACGCCGAACACCATGGTGCCCAGCACGCCGCCGATGGCACCCTCCACCGTCTTTTTGGGGCTGACCACCGGGCACAGCTTATGCTTGCCAAAGGCGCGGCCTGCAAAATAGGCACAGGTATCGCCGCCCCATGCAAAGCAGAGGATGAGCAGGATGAAGAAAACCGCATCATAGCCGAATTTTTCTACCGGCAGACGCTCCTTGAGCAGGATAAAAGAGTAGAAGCAGAAGATCACGATGCCCGAAAACACCAAAAGACCGCTGGCCTTCTGGTAGCTGATGGTACCGTTGCGCACCACCAGATAGATAGCAAAAAAGGTGACCAGCACAAAAGACATGGGCATGACCAGCTTGCGCATGGCGCTGTAACTGGAAAGCATGACCAGCAATGTGTAGGGTACCAGCACTGCGTACATGAGCCAGTCCTTTTTTTCAAAACCGAGGGCGCTGTAAATCTCGTGGATGGCGATCAGGGTGATGGCTGCGATCACCAGATTGAACACCATGGTGTTGAAGGTAAACATCACGCCAATGAGCACCAGAATGCCCACGATCGCAGTAATAATGCGTGTTTTCATAGGTTTGATCTCCTTTGTTCTTCCGGCAGCAGCCCCTTGCAGGGCAACGCATTCCGACCCGAGGAATTACCGGGTCTGTCGGGTCTGCACCATAGGTGCAGGGTTTGCAATACGGACAGATTGCCGCTCAGATGCCGCCGAACCGGCGGCTGCGGTGGTTGAACTCCTCAATGGCGGTGTCCAGATCGGCGCGGGTAAAGTCCGGCCAGAGCACATCCATCTCCACCAGTTCCGAATAGGCGGCCTGCCAGAGCATAAAGTTGGACAGCCGCTTTTCTCCGCTGGGACGCAGGATAAAGTCCGGGTCCTTCTGTCCGGCGGTGTACATGGCATCGCTCATCATCTGCTCGCTGATGTCCTCGGGGCGGATCTCGCCTGCTGCTGCCTTTGCTGCCAGCTGCTGCGCTGCCCGCACGATCTCCGGGCGGCCGCCGTAGTTGATGGCGATGTTCAGGGTCATGCCGGTCTTGCAGGCAGAGTCCCCTTCCAGTTCATTCATCATCTTTTGCAGTTTGGGATCCAACGCGGTGCGGTCGCCCAAAAACTTAATGCGGATATTGCGGTTCTTGTAGTCAAAGCCCTCGATGAGGTACTGGGCGAACAGCTTCATGATGGCTCCCACCTCTTCCAGCGGGCGCTTCCAGTTCTCGGTAGAGAAAGCATAGAAATACACCGATGCTACGCCAAGTTCATCGCAGTAGTTGGCAATATCCTTGAACACCGCTGCACCCTTCTTGTGTCCTGCGGTGCGGGGCAGGCCGCGGTTTTTCGCCCAGCGGCCATTGCCGTCCATGATGATGCCGATGGAAAGCCCCTCGGCAAATTCTTTGGGGTGTGCCATTTATACCTCCCGGCAGCAGGGCTGCCCTGCAAAAAGTGCCGCGCACCTTTCACCAGCGCACGGCACCTCCCAGTTGTTATTGTGTGCTGCGGATCAGACGGCCATGATCTCCTTCTGCTTTTCTTCCACGGCAGCATCAATGTTCTTGATATACTTATCGGTCAGCTTCTGGACATCCTCTTCCATGGTCTTCTGGGTGTCCTCGGTCAGTTCGCCAGCCTTCTTCATGGCCTTGGCCTTATCCATGGCGTCGCGGCGCACGTTACGCACGGCAACCTTGGCGTCCTCGCCCAGCTTGGAGACTTCCTTAGCCAGCTGCTTGCGGCGCTCCTCGTTGGGTGCGGGGAAGTTCAGGCGGATGGTAACGCCGTCATCAATGGGGGTGATGCCCACATCGCTGGCCATGATCGCCTTGCTGATGGGGCGCAGCAGGGTGCGGTCCCAAGGGGTGATGGTGAGGGTGCGTGCCTCAGAGACGGCCACAGCGGCCAACTGCTGGATGGGGGTGGGAGCACCATAGTAGTCCACGACCACCTTATCCAGCACGGCGGGGTTTGCACGGCCTGCGCGCACAGCGGCCAGCTCGCGGCTCAGGTGCTCCACAGAGCTCTTCATCTTATCTTCGAAAACCTTGGTGTTGCTGCTCATTGTCGTTGTTCTCCTGTTTCTTTTATTCTATTGATCCATGCAGGCAGCGCACTGCGCCGCTGCTGCTCTATCCAATCGTATGCAGTTGCACCGGGGCGCTATGCTCAGCCCTCGTAGACCAGCGTGCCCACGTTCTCGCCCTGCACAGCCCGTGCGATGTTGTCCGGGTCGGCCAGATCAAACACCAGAATGGGCAGCTTGTTGTCGCGGCACAGGGTAGCTGCGGTACCGTCCATAACGGCCAGCTGATCCTCCAGCACCTTGGTAAAGGTAAGGGTATCGTACTTTTTGGCATCCGGGTACTTGTGGGGATCCTTATCGTAAACGCCGTCCACCATGGTTGCCTTGAACATCACGTCGGCGCTCACCTCCACGGCGCGCAGGGCAGTAGCCGTATCGGTAGAGAAGAAGGGGTTGCCAGTGCCGCCGCCGAACACAGCGATCTTGCCCTCATCCATGGCGCGCAGAGCGTCCTTGCGGGTAAAGGCAGGAGCCACCTGCGGCATGGTGATCGAGGTGAACACCTCGGTGGGCACGCCCAGCTGCTCCAGCTTATCGGAGACAGCCAGTGCGTTCATCACCGTAGCCAGCATACCGATCTTATCGGCCAGCGTGCGCTCCATCTTACCGCTGGAGCGGCCGCGCCAGAAGTTGCCGCCGCCCACAACGATGCCGATCTGCACGCCCAGTTCGTGAGCCTTTTTCACGCCGCCGCAAATAGCGTCCATGGTGGGCTCATCAAAGCCCATGCCCTTTTCGCCGCCCAGCGCCTCGCCGCTGATCTTCAAAAGGATACGCTTATATTTCAATGCCATAATCCAAACACCACCTATTTTATCTTTCGCCGGACAGACCCGACATTTTTGCTATACTCTATTTTACAATAAATTCGCCACATTGTAAACAGTCAAACGCGTCGTTCTTCGCAAAGCTTTTGTGAACGAATGCGCAGCGCCCGCAAAGCCTGCTTTTGCTCCGGGGGGATGCGGCGGCTTTCTACTGCTTTCTGGATGGTCTTGTTGTGCGTCCACACGTCCAGCCGCTTTTCGGTCAGCCACGGCAGTGCCGCTGCGGGCTGCTTCGCCAGTGCAGTGGCAAAATACCACGCTCGCATCATATTGACATAGTATTCCTCGCTGTGCACCGCCGCCACCCAAGCCAGATATTCCGGCCGGAAGGCATCGTCCAGATAATACCGCATCAGCATCCCGATCCCGTAGCGCACGGTATACACTTGGTCAGAGCCCAGCCAGCGCCGGATAGCGGCCAGCAGCTCCGGCTTATGCTGCGCAAACACCTTGGGGCTGAAGCAATCGCAGACTGCCCAGTTATCCACATAGGGCAAAAAGCGCTCCGTTGCCGCCAGCGCTGTGTCGTAATCCCGGACAGACTCCAGCAGAAAGGCGTGGAGGGCGTTTTCTTCACAATAAAAATGCGGTAGTTCTTGCAGAAATGCCTCCGCTTCCGGGGTATCTGCCATCTGTTTTGCCAGCTTACGCAGCAGCGGCACCCGCACCCCGATCACCGTTTCCGGCGGCAGGGTGGGCATCAGGCGGCTGTAAAAGACCTGATATTCCTTATCCTGCAGCGCAAACAGCTGCGCACGGATCGCATCTACTTCCGGCATTTTGTCACTTCCCTTCTGCACCATTGTACCAGATGGGAAGGAAAATGCAAAGAGAAAAGGCTCCACCTTTTCAGATGAAGCCTTTGGGTTATCCCATGTTTTTATAATTGTATGTCCGCTTCCGTTTATTTCGGCTTTTTACCCCACCCTCTGCCGCTTATCCAGCCGCATCTTATCAGCTATCATCGCGATGAACTCGCTGTTGGTAGGCTTACCCCGCAGGTTATGGATGGTATAGCCGAAGTAGCTATTGAGGGTATCCACGTCTCCCCTGTCCCATGCCACCTCGATGGCGTGGCGGATAGCGCGCTCCACACGGCTGGCGGTGGTACCGTTTTTCTTGGCGATTTCCGGGTACAGGCGCTTGGTCACGGCGTTGATGTACTCCGGCTCGTTCATGGTGAGCAGGATGGCATCCCGCAGGAACTGGTAGCCCTTGATGTGCGCAGGCACGCCAATTTGGTGCAGTATTTCGGTGACGGTCAGTTCGTCACTGTCCACGCTGGTGTGGAGCAGGTGCTTTTCCTGTCCGCTGGCTGCTTTGAGCACCCGGGCGGCAAGGACACTTTCGTCAAAGGGCTTGACAAAATAGTAGGCAAAGCCCTCGTCCAGCAGCTCCTGTACCATCTCCTCACTCTGGAACGCGCCGGTAACGAAAAACGAGGTGTGGCGCTCGCCTGCGGCGTTGTAGCGCTGCTTGACCGCCAGCGCGTCCAGCCCGGGCATAAAGGCATCCAACAGCACTACCTGCGGGCGAACGGCCAGCATCTTCTGTAAAACCTTGTTTCCATCCTTTTCCACAACGGTCACTTCCACGCCCTTTTGCTCAAGCGCCTCACGACAGGCTTCTGTAATCTGAGCACCGGTATCCGACATCAAGAATCTCACTTTATCCATGGTTGTTTCCTCCAATGTGTGCAGTTCCCTTAACACCATGGATTTTACCATAATTTTCCAGATAGTTCAACGGTTTATTTTGGGAAATTATGGAAATTCCGCTCGAATGTCATACTTTTTTATGCTGCTGCGTCCGTTCCGGGCACGGAATGTGCCTGTTCCAGCATGGTTTGTGCAAAAATACCGTAGCCTCGTGTCGGGTCATTGACCAGCACATGGGTCACTGCACCCACCAGCCGTCCGTTTTGCAGGATGGGGCTGCCGCTCATCCCCTGCACGATGCCGCCGGTCTGCGCCAGCAGTGCCGGGTCGGTGACGCGCAGCACCATGTTGCGGTGCGGGTCGGCGTCGTTCACCTTTTCTATATAGACACGGTAGCTGCGGGGCGTTTCGCCGCTGGTGGTGGTCAGAATCTCTGCCGCGCCGGGCAGCACCTCCTGCGCAAAAGCGATTTCTGTCTGCTGCCCCGCAATCGCAGTGCTTACCGTTCCGTAGACGCCGTTTTCGCCGTTGATGCAGATTCTTCCAAGGGCATGGTCGCTGATAAATTTGCCCTTCAGCTCTCCAGGGCTGCCGGCGGTACCGCCGGTGCAGCCCACGATCTGGCAGGCCACGATCTCACCGCTGCGCAGGGCGACCTGCTCGCCGGTGTCACTGTCGCTGATGGGGTGACCCAGCCCGGCGAATACCCCGGCCTGCGCATCCACAAAGGTCAGAGTGCCCACCCCGGCGGAGGAATCCCGCACCCACATCCCTGCCCGCCACTGGGCGTTCTGCGTATCCCACACCGGCAAAAGGGTGGTCTGCCGCTGCTCCCCCTTGCGGACGTAGACCACCTCCACCGCCGCACCGGCAGCGGCCTCCAGCGCGGCATGGACCTGCTCGTTGGTCTCGGTAACGGTGTTCCCCATGCGGATCACCCGGTCGCCCAGCCGCAGCCCCGCCTGCTTTGCGGGGTTTACCGTACCGGCGGCGGTGTGTACCTCGGAAAAGCCCACCACAAGCGCTCCCTCTGAAAACATCTTCACCCCAAAGGGCGTGCCGCACACCGTGACCGTGGGGCGCTGCATCACGGTGGCGCGGATGGTCTTGACCGGCAGCCAGCCGCCCAGTGCCAGCGTGGTCTGGTAGCTGCCCGCTGCCCGGGTGCTGGCCACATTGCGGCTGCCGTGCCCGCGCAGCGGCTCCACCCAGCCAAAGCGCGGCAGCGTGAGCGTCTGTTCCGGTTCCAGATAGACCTCCTCCGGCAGGGCGCACCACAGCCAGCCCAGCGCCGCCACCGCGGCCACCAGCAGATAAACCCCTATTATCTTTATCCACCTGACGATGCTGTGCTTGGACATTTTACGGCCTCCCTGCGCATTTTTCGGGGTTAGTATGCGCAGACAAGCACGAAAAAACCGCACCCGCATCCAAAAATGGACACAGGTGCGGTTATGGTTTTACAGGGACAGGCGCTTATGCGTCCTGCAGCTCGCCGCGGCTGGCGGCCTTGAGGTAGGCGAAGATGAACTCATCGATATCGCCATCCATCACGGCATCGACGTTGCCGGTCTCGTAGTTGGTGCGGTGATCTTTGACCATGGTGTAGGGCATGAACACATAGCTGCGGATCTGGTGACCCCATGCGATCTCGTTCTGTACGCCCTTGATGTCGTCGATCTTATCCATGTGCTGCTGCTTGGCGATCTGGTAGAGCTTAGCCTTCAGCATTTCCATAGCGTAGTCGCGGTTCTGGAACTGGCTGCGCTGGGTCTGGCAGTTGACCACGATGCCGGTGGGCTTGTGGATCAGACGGACAGCAGAGGAGGTCTTATTGATGTGCTGGCCGCCGGCACCAGAGGAGCGGTACACCTGCATCTCGATATCCTCGGGGCGGATGTTTACCTGAATGGTGTTGTCCAGCTCGGGCATAACCTCCAGAGAAGCAAAGCTGGTCTGGCGGCGGGCGTTGGCGTCAAAGGGAGAGACACGCACCAGACGGTGCACGCCGTTCTCGCTCTTAAGCAGACCGTAGGCGTTGGCACCCTTGACCATCATAGAGGCGCTCTTCAGACCGGCTTCGTCGCCGTCCTGATAATCCAGCACCTCCACGGTCATGCCATGTGCCTGTGCCCACTTATTATACATACGATACAGCATCTCGGCCCAGTCCTGTGCCTCGGTGCCGCCGGTGCCTGCGTGGAAGGTAAGGATGGCGTTGCTGTGGTCGTACTCGCCGTTCAGCATGGTCATCAGCTGCAGTTCCTCCACAGCCTTGCCCACGGTGTTCACGGCCTCCTCGGCCTCGGGGATCATGGCGGGGTCGTACTCCTCGTCCAGCATCTCCAGCATGGTCTCAGCGTCATCGTACAGACCCTGCAGCTTTTCAAAGCGGTTCAGCTTGCCCTTCAGGTCGCCGACCTCGTCAAAGACCTTCTTGCTCAGCTCTGCATCATCGTAAAATCCGGGGCGGGACATAGTGTGCTCCAGCTCCTGCACGCGCTTGCGGCTTGCTTCAATGGCCAGTGCTTCCTCCAGGTCCTTAACGGCCTTGGCGTGCTCGGCCAACTGCACTTTCAGTTCATCAGTCGTGATCATTCTCTAAGTTCCTCTCGTTCAAGGGTTTACATCATAACAATAATGTCCCCGGCAGGGTGCAAAACGCACGCGCAGCGCGCATTTTCTGCTCCGCCAAAAGACACAGTTTATACACAGATACTTCATTAGTATACCGAGAATCTGTGATAAAGTAAAGAGGAAAAATACTATCTTGCCGGATTTTTAAAGATTTTCACCTTTTCTTTTCATACCCGGGGGAGTATAATACCAGTATGATCGATTTCACAGGAGGATATCATGCCGAAATATTATGGCTGTCCCTGTGAGGGCTGCGGCAAGCCGCTGACCCTTCAGGACGACATCGTGGTCTGCCCGGACTGCGGTGCACCCTATCACCGCACCTGTTACGAGAAGATGGGTCTGTGCATCCACGCCCCTGCCCATGGCGCAGGCTATGAATGGAAGTTTCCTTATCAGGATGCGCAGCTGCGCACCTGTCCCACCTGCGGGGAGCGCACCCTGCGCAGCGAGAATGTCTGCCGCTGCTGCGGCGCTGCCCTGCCCCCTGAGAGCGCAGAACAGCCCAACGACCGTGCTGCCGCCAGCGCCGAGCAGAACCAGGATTTTGATTACAGCAGGATGTACCGGGACGAAATGTACCGCAATTTTACCGAGAAGGTCGTTGACCCGGTGCACCGCAACGTGCGCGCCGCTTTTGGCAAGGATGAACTGATCGACGGCGTCCCCTATCAGGACTGGGTGGATTTTATCGGCACAGCCGCGCCGGTCTACCTGAACGATTACAGCCAGATGCAGCTGCGTCACTCCAAGATCTCCATGAGTTTTTCAGCGCTGCTGTTCGGTCCGTTCTACTTTTTCTACCGCAAGGCGTGGAAGCCCGCCTTCGGCTTTCTGGCCGCAGAACTGCTGCTGTTCATCCCCACCTTAATCAGTATGATGCAGACCACCGGCAGCCCCCTGGCCGCCGGGATCAGCGCCTCTACGCTGGTAGTGTTGAGCCGCATCATGTCCCTTCTCAGCTTTGCACTGATGCTGGTGCGGGGGCTGTATGGCAAGTGGCTCTACCGCCGCAGTGCAGCGGCACGCATCCGCCGCATCCGTGCCGAGTTCCCGGACCCGGAGCAGCGCCGCGCCGTGCTGAACGCACAGGGCGGTGTCAGCTTTGCAGCCTGCATCGGAGCGTTCATCCTGCTGATGCTAGTAGGCAGCCTTTGCTCCATGCTGTTGGGGCCGGATCTGAACGCACTGGTAGGCACCTTTATCTGATAACGGTTCATGCAGGATGGGGATCCTGCTGAAAAGCGCGGTTCACCGTGCATAAAATGAGAACATGGGAGAATCATTATGAAAAAAGTCACCAAAGCCGTTATTCCGGCTGCAGGTCTTGGCACCCGCGTACTGCCCGCTACCAAGGCAATGCCCAAGGGAATGCTGCCCATCGTGGATAAGCCCGCCATCCAGTATCTGGTGGAGGAGGCCGTCCGCTCCGGTATTACAGATATCCTGATCATTCTGGGCCGCAACCAGAGCATTATTGAGGATCATTTTGACCGCAGCCCCGAGCTGGAGGAAAAGCTGGCAAAGCCCGGCAAGGAAAAGATGCTGGAGGAGTGTCTGGGCATCGCCAATATGGCCAACATCCTGTTTGTGCGCCAGAAGGAGACGCTGGGTCTGGGTCACGCGGTAAACACCGCCAAGGCCTTTACCGGCGATGATCCCTTTGTGGTCATTTATGGCGATGACGTGATCTGGGGCGAGGATCCGGTCTGCGCCCAGCTGATCCGCGCCTACGAGGAGTTCGGCCGCCCGGTTGCCGGCGTGTCCGCTGTGCCTTGGGAGGACGTGAGCCGCTATTGCAGCTTAAAGACCACCCCTATCCACGACAACTACTTCTTTGTGGACGATATGATCGAGAAGCCCAAGAAGGGGCAGGAGTTCAGCAACTATTCCATTCTGGGCCGCGTGCTGCTGACCCCGGAGATCTACGAGATCCTTGCCCACACCAAGCCCGGTGCCGGCGGCGAGATTCAGCTGACCGATGCTATGGCAGAGTATGCCCGCACCCGCGGCGGCATGACCGCTGTGGAGTTTACCGGCAAGCACTACGATATGGGCAACAAGCTCAAGGTCGTGGAGGCTCAGGTGGAACTGGCACTGCAGCATCCCGAGATCGGCGAGGAGTTCCGCGCCTACCTGAAGGAGTTCTGCAAAACGCTGTAAATATGCTGCGCAAATGATAAAAACGGGGCTGCCGCACGAAACCATGTGCAGCAGCCCCGTTTTTGCATATACTCAGATGAAAAAGGGGTTCCGAAACGCCCGCAGACGTTTCTGAACCCCAAATACAAATCTGATTTATTTTGCCTGACTGGGATGCGGCACGGGCGGGCGCTTGGTGAACATGGCCTTGAGTGCCAGCGGGGTGGCCACGCTGGACACCACGATCAGCAGGATCACAGCTGTGAAGTAGACCGGGTCTACCACGCCGATGGCTAAGCCCTTTTGTGCCACGATCAGTGCCACCTCGCCGCGGGTCATCATACCAACGCCAACCTTCAGGGAATCGTCCCAGTTGAAGCGGCAGATCTTTGCCGCCAGACCGCAGCCGATGATCTTGGTGATCAGTGCCACCACCACGAAGCAGACGCAGAACAGTAAGATCTCCGGAGTCAGGCCGCTGATATCGGTCTTGAGACCGATGGAGGCAAAGAAGATCGGCGCAAAGATAACGTAGTTGCTGATATCCACCCGGCGCTCCACATAGGGTGCGTCATCCATGGTGCACAGCACGATGCCTGCAATGTAAGCGCCGGTGATATCGGCGATGCCGAAGTATTCCTCTGCAATGTAAGCCATAGCAAAACAGAACGCCATACTCACGATGGTGATGCGCTGGGTATGGGGATTGCGCTGATCCAGCCACTTCATGGCGTAGTGCACTACAAGACCCACGCCCAATGCGGTGGCAAAGAACAGCAGGGTGTTGAACAGCACCTTGCCCAGACCCGTACCGGTACCGCTGCTGGCACCCAGCACGCAGGTGAGCACCACGATGCCGATGACATCATCAATGACAGCGGCGCTGACGATGGTGGTGCCCAGAAAGCTCTTCAGGTGTCCAAGCTCCTGCAGGGTAGCCACCGTGATGGACACGCTGGTGGCGGTCATGATAGTGCCGATGAACAGCGCACGGTAGAACTCCGGGCTGCCCACTGCGGCAAAGCCGTAGAACGCACCATATAATAAGGTGCCGCCCACCAAAGGCACAGCCACACCAACGGTGGCGATCAGGGTGGCGATGGGGCCTGCCTTGATCAGCTCTTTCAGGTTGGTGCCGAGGCCGGTGGTGAACATGAGCATCACAACGCCGATCTCTGCAAAGATGGAGATGGAGTCGCTGATCTGCACCAGGTTCAGCAAACAGGGGCCGATGAGCAGGCCGGCGATGATCTCACCCACCACCTGCGGAGCCTTGCACTTACGCGCCACCAGTCCGAAGAATTTCGCGCTCAGGATTATGATCGCCAGATCTCGAAACAACGAATACATGGATTATCCTCCTTTAATTTTTCCCACTTCCCTGCCACTGCCGGAGCCCCGGCCCTGCCATACTGCAGGAAAGCGTTTACATTATAGTCCTTTTTACCAAAAAATGCAAAACATTTTTTATCGTTCTTTTTGTCAAAAAAGCTTGACAGAAGCAAAGAAGCTTGCTATAATAAATTGCTGTCTGAACAGACACACCACACAGGCCGCGATACCGCAGCCTGTGTACCCTTGGCCTTGCAGATCCGCAGGGCCCTCAAGTCCAAAAGGAGGTGCTACAAAAATGGCAAAGTACGAAACCATGCTGATTACCAGCGCCGCTCTCGATGAGGAGGCTTCCGCCGCTCTGGTGGGTAAGTTCAAGTCCCTGATCGAGGCTAACGGTACGATCGATTCTATCGACGAGTGGGGCAAGCGCCGTCTGGCCTACCCCATCAACGACGAGGAAGAGGGCGTCTACACCGTGATCAACTTCACCAGCGAGCCCAGCTTCCCCGCTGAGCTGGACCGTGTGTACAAGATCACTGAAGGCGTTATGCGCAGCCTGATCATTGCTCACGAGGAGTAATTCTTCCGTGACAGAAAGGGAAACCGTACTATGTTGAATGTTGTTGCTATCATGGGTCGCCTTGCGCGTGACCCTGAAATGCGTCAGACCACTACCGGCAAGAATGTCGCTTCGTTCCGCATTGCCTGCGACCGCGGGCGCCGCGATGCCAATGGGCAGAGCGTGGCGGACTGGATCGATGTGGTTGCATGGGATCGGCAGGCCGAGTTTGTCTGCCGCTATTTCCAGAAAGGTTCCCTGATCGTTGTGGACGGCCGTTTGCAGTCCCGTCAGTATCAGGATAAGACCGGCGCAAACCGCACTGCCGTTGAAGTGGTTGCCAGCAACATCAACTTTGCAGGCCCCAAGAGCAGCAATGCAGGTGACGGAAACGGCTATCAGAATGCCGCTCCGTCCTACCAGAACGCAGCGCCTGCCCGTCCGGCTGCTGTGGAGGCAGCTCCCAGCTACTCTGCCGGCAATGCCGACGACTTCGCCGTCATTGATGACAGCGATGACCTGCCGTTCTGACACGAAACGGTCCATCCGTTAAAAATCCAATAGGAGGTAATAAGCAATGGCTTTTGAAAGAACCGAAGGCTCTCGCCCCGCACGCCCCATGCGTCGCGGCCGCAAGAAGGTTTGCAGCTTCTGTGTCGATCGCATCGACACCATCGATTACAAGGACGTGCCCCGTCTGCGTAAGTACGTCTCTGAGCGTGCTAAGATCATTCCCCGCCGTGTGACCGGCACCTGCGCTTACCATCAGCGCGCACTGACCATCGCCATCAAGCGTGCTCGTCACGTTGCTCTGATGCCCTACGTCAGCGACTAATCTTTAAAGAACCAACCCGATCAAAATAATCAGCAATCAGCAAAGCGCTCTCACCGATGACAAGGTGAGAGCGCTTTTTTGCTTGCGTTAGATATACTGTTCACACCAATGTTTTACCTTCTCCCCCACCTGCCGAGCGGTCAGCCCGTCGGTAGAAAGAAATGTTACGTTTTTCTTTTCCCGGAACCATTCCCGTTTCAGCGACAGAAGATGGTTCAGGTAATACGCAAAGAATTCCCGGGAACGGGTGGCATCTCCCGCTTTACGGGCACGCAGGACGGCTTCGGAAGCGTCCAGAAACAGAATGTGCTCCGGCATACAAGCCTGCACTGCTGCAAGCTCCGGGGCCAAAGCCTGCCGGATCGCTTCCATCTCCCACTCCAGCCCCCTGCTCTTGGGGTAGTTCAAGGTGTAGAATTCGATCTCCTCCGCGCCGAAATCCATCACTGCGTGGGGGTATTTTTTTGCTTCCTGCCCGCGGCATAGCTCATTGCGCAAAAAAAGCCGTTGGATCTCCAGATAGTCCGCATAGCTGTTCTTATTCAACCCACGCTGCTTTATCTCTGCAAGGACGGCAGCGTTGTCCTCAAAACAAACCTGTACCTGTTGGCAGTGCTGTTCCAGATAGCGGGCTGCCGTGGTCTTTCCCACTGCCATGCAACCCTGTAAGGATAAGATCATAACATTTTGCCCCCTCTCCTTTTTTCACATAGTATAGCACATTCAGCTGTGTACCGGGAAGCGTTTTTCGCGCAAAAAGTTACAAACCGGTACGATAATTTCCGGTCTTTTTTGACTTGTACCGGGAATTTTCGGTATTTTCAGATTTGCTGCTTTGCACGCAAATCAAACTGCACAAATGCGAGGGGCGGCATTGCACACCTTGTACAAAGTTGCATTCACCTTATTGATTTTTTGTGCAGAATGTGCCATACTAATGTCGCTGGGAACGTTCCCGACAACGTTCCCGAAACACTTTCAGAAAGCGAGGCCCGCCGACATGGCAAACCTGACCATCAAGGACATCGCACGGATCAGCGGTTGCTCTGTCAGCACCATCTCCCGTGTGATCAACGACAGGCCGGATGTCCGCCCGGAGACCAAGGAGCACGTTCTGAAGGTGATGCGGGAGGCCGGGTTCGTGCCCAACACCAACGCCCGACAGCTGAAGATCCAGCAGTCCCGCAGTCTGGTGTTCGTAGTAAAAGGCACCCGGAATATTTTCTTCTCGGATTTTCTGGTGCAGCTTCAGCGTGCCGCCACCCTGTACGGGTACAACGGCATCGTCTCTTACTTGGACGAGAACGCCAACGAGATCGACGCCGCCGAAAAGATCCTGCGGGAGATCAAGCCCAAAGGCATCATCTTCTTGGGCGGCAGCGTAGCCAACTTCCAGCGGGGCTTCGACCGTATCAATGTTCCCTCGGTGCTCACCACGCTGGTCACGGATGAGTTGGACTTCCCCAACCTTTCCATGGTGGGCGTAGATGATCGGGCAGCGGCCTATACCGCTGTGGACTACCTCATTCGGCAAGGGCACCGCAAGATCGCCGTTCTGGGTGGTCCGGTGACCAGCTACCCTAGTCTGATGCGCCGTCAGGGCGCGCAGCAGGCCATGGAGGATGCGGGCATTGTGTTCAACGACAAGCTGTACGGCCTGTCCAACTACGATTTCGAATCCGCCTACCACGCCATGAACAGTCTGCTGGCCCGACGGGCAGAGTTCACCGTCCTCTTTGCCATGAGCGATGTCATCGCCTTTGGCGCCATCCGGGCGCTGGTGAGCGCCGGGCTGCGAGTACCGGAGGATGTTTCGGTGATTGGCTTTGACGGCATCACGATGTCCCGCTACTGCGTGCCGGTGATGACCACCATCGTCCAGCCCAGCGAGCAGATCGCGCTGCAAAGCATCGAACTGCTGGTGCGGCAGATCGAGCATGGCTCCCCCGCCCAGACCGTGACCCTGCAGCCGGAGTTGCAACAAGGCGAAAGCGTAAGGGCAATTTAAATTTTGTATTCCCTCCGTCGAAGGACGGAGAGTATATAGTTGATCTGTAATTTTAATAAGAAGGAGAACTTATTATGAAAAAGATGATCACTCGTCGTAACTTCCTGAAGGCCGCTGGCGTTTCTGCCGCTGCTCTGGGTCTGGCTGCCTGCGGCGGCTCTTCCAGCAGCACCGCTTCCTCTGCTGCCAGTTCTACCGCTGCTTCCAGCACCGCTGCAAAGGCAGACGGCAAGGTCTACTACCTGAACTTCAAGCCCGAGCAGGATCAGGATTGGCAGGATCTGGCCGCTGAGTACACCAAGGAGACCGGCGTGCCTGTGACCGTTGTCACCGCTGCTTCCGGCCAGTACGAGACCACCCTGATGAGCGAGATGGAGAAGAGCGAGGCTCCCACCCTGTTCCAGGTGAACGGCCCTGTTGGTCTGGCAAACTGGAAGGATTACTGCTACGACCTGTCCGGCAGCCAGCTGTACGGCGAGCTGACCAGCGATTCCTTTGCACTGAAGGACGGCGATGCTGTTACCAGCATTGCATACGTCATTGAGACCTACGGCATTATCTACAACAAGGAACTGCTGACCGCTGCCGGTTACAAGCAGGAGGACATCAAGGGCTTTGCCGACCTGAAGAAGGTCGCTGATGACATTCAGGCCCGTAAGGCTGAGCTGGGTGTGGACGGTGCTTTCACCTCCGCTGGCATGGACGGTTCTTCTGACTGGCGCTTCAAGACCCATCTGGCAAACCTGCCCATCTACTACGAGTACAAGGCAGACGGCATCGGCTCCACCGACGCCATCAAGGGCACCTATCTGGACAACTACAAGCAGATCTGGGATCTGTACATCACCGATTCCACCTGCGACCCCAAGCTGCTGGCTTCCAAGACCGGCAATGATGCTGTTGCTGAGTTTGTGGGCAAGAAGGCCGTGTTCTACCAGAACGGCACCTGGGCTTACAATGACGTGAAGGATCTGGGCGATGACAATCTGGGTATGCTGCCCATCTACATCGGCGTGGACGGCGAGGAGAATCAGGGCCTGTGCACCGGTTCCGAGAACTTCTGGTGTGTCAACAACACCGCTTCCGAGGCCGACATTCAGGCTACTCTGGACTTCCTGTACTGGTGTGTCACCTCTGAGACCGGCACCAGCGCAATGGCTGACAAGATGGGCTTCGTCATCCCCTTCAAGAAGGCTAAGGACTCCACCAACCCCCTGATCACCATTGCAAACCAGTATGTGGCCGACGGCAAGACCAGTGTTGACTGGTGCTTCTCCACCATGCCTTCCGAGGAGTGGAAGAACGGCGTGGGCAGCGCTCTGACTGCATACGCAGCAGGCACCGGCAAGTGGGACGACGTTGTCACCGCATTTGTGGATGGCTGGGCCAAGGAGTACAAGCTGGCCAACGGCTAAGCCTTTGACTGGAGATCTCCCTAGGAATTAAAAAGGGAGGCGGGCGAAAAGTTCGCCCGCCTCCTTTCCTTTTTTATCAGACAGCTCCCTCAGGAGGTATATCATGCAAAAAGCCATTAGTAAATACTGGCCGATATTTGTGCTGCCTACTCTGGTCGCCTTTATTATCGGCTTCATCTGGCCCTTTATCTGGGGCGTTTATCTGTCCTTCCAGCGGTTCACCACCGTGTCCAAGACTACATTTGTGGGCATCCAGAACTACCTCTCGGTATTTCAGGATTCCACCTTCCTGCACGCCTTCGGCTTTACGGCAGCCTTTACCGTGGTGAGCACTGTGCTCATCAACGTGTGCGCCTTTGCCATTGCGCTGGTGCTGACCCGCGGCATCAAGGGCACCAACATCTTCCGTACCGTGTTCTTTATGCCCAACCTGATCGGCGGCATTCTGCTGGGCTATATCTGGCAGATCCTGCTCAACGGCGTGCTGGCGAACCTGCAGAAGCCTCTGCTGGCTCTGGATGCCAAGGCCGGTTTTGTCGGTCTGGTCATCCTGATGTGCTGGCAGCAGATCGGCTACATGATGATCATCTATGTGGCCGGCCTGCAAAGCGTGCCCGGCGACCTGATCGAGGCCGCTAAGATCGACGGTGCCAACGACCGCGAGATCCTGTTCAAGATCAAGATTCCCATGGTCATGCCCAGCGTGACCATCTGCACCTTCCTGACCCTGACCAACAGCTTCAAGCTGTTCGACCAGAACGTGGCTCTGACCGCAGGCGAACCCGCCAACGCCAGTGAAATGCTGGCACTGAACATCTACAACACCTTCTACGGCCGCTCCGGTGCGCAGTGGAAGGGCATTGGTCAGGCAAAGGCTGTTGTGTTCTTCCTGATCGTGGTGGTCATCTCGCTGATCCAGCTCCACTTTACCCGCTCTAAGGAGGTGCAGCAGTAATGTCGAAACAGAAAAGAACCTGGGATGTCATCCTTGTTGTTGTAATGGTGCTTCTCTGCCTGCTGTGGATCTACCCCATCGTGCTGATCCTGCTGAACAGTTTGAAAACCGAGGGCAGCTTTACTACCTCCACGGTGTTCCGTCTGCCCACCGCCGAGACCTTTGCCGGACTGCGCAACTACGTTTACGGCGTGACCAAGATGAACTTCCTCTCCAGCATGGGTTACAGCCTTTTGATTACCGTTACCAGCGTGGTGCTGATCCTGCTGTGCTGCTCCATGACCGGTTGGTACCTGACCCGCGTAAACAACAAGCTGAGCAAGTTCATGAACCTGCTGATCGTGTTCTCCATGGTCGTTCCCTTCCAGATGGTCATGTTCACCCTGTCCAAGACCGCTGACCGTCTGAACCTGAACAACCCTTGGAACATCTGCATCATCTATCTGGGCTTCGGCGCCGGTCTGGCCGTGTTCATGTTTACCGGCTTTATGAAGAGCGTGCCCATGGAGATCGAGGAAGCAGCCATGATCGACGGCTGCAACCCCATCCAGATCTTCTTCAAGGTCGTGTTCCCCATCCTGAAGCCTACCATGATCTCCACTGCTATTCTGGAGACCATGTGGGTGTGGAACGACTACCTGCTGCCCACGCTGGTGCTGGATATCAAGAAGTACCGCACCATCCCCATGGCGATCCAGTATTTCCGCGGCGGCTACGGCCGTGTGGAACTGGCTCCCATGATGGCCTGCATCATCATTGCTATCATCCCCATTATTATCCTCTACATGACCTGCCAGAAGTACATCATCGAGGGTGTCGTGGCCGGTGCTGTAAAGGGCTAAGGAGGTGCACGTTATGCGTGCAAGCGGCATTCTGATGCCGGTGTTCAGTCTGCCGGGGCCTTTTGGCATCGGTACGCTGGGCAGTGAAGCGACCGCATTCGTTGATTTTCTGGCCGAGGCAAAGCAGACTTATTGGCAGATCCTGCCCATCGGCCCTACCGGTTATGGCGACAGTCCCTACCAGAGCTTTTCCGCCTTTGCCGGAAACCCCTACTTTATCGATTTCCGTCTGCTGGCGGCAGATGGCTATCTGACCGCCGAAGAGATTCCCGCCGCGCAGCCGGTGAGCACCGTTGACTACGGTGCGCTGTACAACCAGCGCCCGGTGCTGCTGAAAAAAGCTGCCGACCGGCTGCTGGCAGCCCCCTCCCCTGCTTACGAGGCCTTCTGCACCGCGCAGAGCTTCTGGCTGGAGGACTACGCCCTGTTCATGGCCGTAAAGGCAGAGCAGGGGCAGGCAGGCCTTGCCGACTGGCCGGACGCCCTGCGCTGCCGGGAGCCGGAGGTCATTGCCGCCGCAAAGGCACGGCTGGCTGACCAGATCAGCTACCACAAGGCGGTGCAGTTCTTCTTCTACACCCAGTGGAACGCGCTGAAGGCCTATGCCAACCGCAAAGGTGTCCTGCTGGTGGGCGATATTCCCATCTACGTCAGCCCGGATTCCAGTGACCTGTGGACCCACCCGGAGCTGTTCCAGACTGATGGACAGATGCACCTGACCCATGTAGCCGGCTGCCCGCCGGATGCCTTTGCGGCAGACGGACAGTTGTGGGGCAACCCGCTGTATGATTGGCCCGCCCACAAGGCCACCTGCTTTGGCTGGTGGAAGCGGCGCATGAAGCACGCTACCTCTATCTACGATGTGGTGCGCATTGACCACTTCCGCGGTTTCGAGAGTTACTACTCTATCCCTGCCGAAAACACAACGGCTGCAGGCGGTCACTGGGAAAAAGGCCCCGACCGGGACTTTATCCACGCCATGCAGCAGGCGCTGGGCGGCGGCAATATCATCGCCGAGGATCTGGGCTACTTGACCCCGGAGGTGAAGGCGATGCTGGCCGAAAGCGGCTACCCGGGCATGAAGATCATGCAGTTTGCCTTCGACAGCCGGGAGTCGGGCAACTACCTGCCCCACACCTACCCCCGCAACAGTGTGGTGTATACAGGCACCCACGATAACGTGACCACCGAGGGTTGGCGCAGCAACGCCAGCGCCGAGGACGTAGCCTACGCCTGCCGGTATCTGCGCTGCACGCCGGAGGAGTTGACCGAAGGCATGATCTGTGCCTGCCTTGCCAGCGTTTCGGATACTGCCATCATCCCGCTGGCAGACTGGCTGCATCTGGGCAGCGAGGCCCGCATCAACACCCCCAGCACGCAGGGCGCAAACTGGCGCTGGCGGCTGGCGCAGTCCCTGCCCGCTGCATTGGCCGGGCACATCGCCGCGCTGACCACGCTGTATGAGCGCGTGCCGAAAGCACTTTGACCTCGTTTTCCTTTCGTTTGGCAACCTGTAAAACACACAAGGCATCTGCTTTGCCCGCTGCTGCGTTCTGCGCAACGGGTACTGGCAGATGCCTTTGTTGTTGATCGGCTTTTTCAGCACATTTTTGCTACAACATTTTTTCGCCGTAAAAAAGCAGGAGTTTTGCGCGTTTATGGCGTATTCAGGTCAGTTTTACAACGCATCGTCACAATATATTCACAAATGTATCATGATTTTCAAACCCGCGCTCTCTTGTCATTTTTGTGCAGATATGCTACAATTCAGTTACTAGATGAACTGCCCCTTGGGGAGTTCTGTGTGCGAAAGGAGTTTTCCATCATGGATCATACATATCAGCGCCCGCTGCAGCTGCCCGCCTGCTGCTCTGTGCTCTCTGCCGAGGAGATGACCTATACCGAGGGCGGTGCCCTTTCTATCAACATCACTCCGGAGCAGGTGATGGCCTTTGGCATCAATGCCACGGTAAACCTGCTGGGCATGATGGGCCGCTATGCGTTCCAGGCTGCAGTTTCCGGTATGCAGAATGCCCTGAACGATGGTTTGGGTGTTGGTGATGCAATTGGGCACTACTGGGGCAAGCTGAACACATGGAGCAAGGTTGCCACGATCGGTATGGCTGGTCTGGGCGGTTATTATGCCTATTGTCAGGCACGCAGCATCTATCTCTCCATCAAAAATCTTGTGGACGCCTTTAAGAATACGTACAACGAAATTCAGGCCAAAAAGAAGGCAGAACAGGAGGCCGCCGAGCAGCAGAATAGTCTGCCTACTCTGGTAGCTCTGTGCTGATCTTTCATCGACCCGGAAAGGAGTGTTTTTATTTATGAAAAAGCTTCAGCTGCCCTCTTCCTACGCAGCCCTCTCCCCCGAGGAGCAGTGCGCTGCCTTTGGCGGCAGCGAATTCGGCGATGCTGTCGGCAGCTTTTTTGACAATCTGCACTTCAATGATTTCTTATGGAACGGTGGGCTGATCTCGTTTTCCTTCACCTTTGTGCCCATGCTACTTTTCCGCGTGATCAAGACAGGTGTGCAGACCGGGATCAAGCTCTCTCAGCAGATCGGCCGCCTGCTTGGCATCACCCGCGAGGCTACCGTCACTGCCGTCCAGTACTTGGATAATACGCAGCAGCGAAATGACCAGCCGGTCGAAAATTCTCTCCCCCAGCTTTTTTCTCTTCAGTAATAAGCTATAAGAAAGCCGTGCATCCCGGAGCATTCCGGCTATGCACGGCTTTTTGTTTTGTTCAGATCACCCGGACTGCACCCTGCTCCCGCAGGCGCAGCACATAGCAGCTGCCCTGCCCGAATACCTGCTCGATGGCTGTATGGTACCGCTCCAGCAGCTGCCCGGGCACATAAGCCTGAATGGTGCCTGCAAAGCCGCCGCCCTGCATCCGCCATGCGCCCTCACTGCCCTGCAGAATGCTCTGGCTCAGAGCCAGCGCTATGGACAGTCCCTGATGCCGCACATCCGCTGTGCAGTACACATTCTGACACAGCGCAAAGGAAGCCTGTCCGCTCTGCTTCACCAGACCTGCAAACACCGGGAACTGCTTTGCATAAAGCGCATCCCGCTGCGCCAGCGTGCGGGCATTCTCCTCAAAATAATGGATCGCCCGCAGCACTGCACGGTCTCCGCAGCAGCTGCGCAGGACAGGCAGTGCCATCCAGAACGCGTTCTCTTTCACCTGACCCAGCAGCGGCTTTCCGAAGCAGGCGGCCACCTGCTCCATCTCCTGCCGAATCGCCGCAAACTCGCTAGTCAGTTCGCTGTGGCTGCCCCGGGTATCGGTGACGCAGAGGAACATTCCTTCCGGCAGCAGACCGTCTGCATGGAGCTTTTCGATCTTTGGGGTGCGCGGATCGGCAAAATCCGCAAAGATAATGCCGCCCACCGCACTGGTCAGCTGATCCAAAAGACCGCTGGGCTTGCCGAAATAGGTGTTTTCCGCATACTGGCAGATGCCCGCCAGCTCTGCCGGGGTCAGCCCGGTGCTGTATTCCTCGTTCCAGATAGAGGCCATGCCCATCTCAAAGGCCGCCGAGCTGGACAGACCGGAGCCCCGCAGCACATCGCTGGCGGTGTAGGCATCAAAGCCTCCGATCTGCTTGCCCACCGCGCGGAAACCCTCAGCAATGCCGCGGATCAAACTTGCCGAGTGGGTGCTCTCCCCTGCCTGCGGCTCTGCAGTGGCCAGATCAATGACATCCAGCTTATTGAATCCCCGGGACTTGACCCGCACATAGCCATCCGTGTTGCGGGCCGCCACCGCCACCAGATCCAGCGTGACCGCCGCCGCAAGGCCGTAGCCCCCCTGATGATCCGTGTGGTTGCCGCCCAGCTCTGCCCGCCCGGGTGCAGAGTACACCTGCACCTGCCGCCCGGGGCCGAAATACAGTTCAAACTGCTCCAGCGCAGCCGCATAGCGCCCGCGCTGCCGCTGCAAAACCGCCGGATCCGCCCCGTAAAGTGCAGCAAGTGCGGCGTCCCAGCTGCCCTGCAGGATCTGTTTTCTGAGTTGTGCACTGGTGGCCATGACAGCTCCTCCCCTCCGGAATAAACGATTCTGCTCTTTTTGCCTATTGTAAAGCATTTCGGGCGTTTTTTCAATTTATTTGACCTAAAAATCCAAAATTTGGCGTCAGGTGCAAAGAATAAGATGTACTTTTGTTGAATTTGCAGGGCATTCTATGGTATACTGGGTGCAGAATGTGACAGGACGGAGGTAAAGCTGCCATGCCAGACGTTTATAAGCAATCCTTTAAGCAGAATTACACCAACAATATCGAATTGTCCATCTTCAACTGCGGCTTGGAGCGCTGCGCTCCGGGTCAAACATGGGGACCCGGCATCCGTGACCACTACCTGATCCATCTGGTGGTATCCGGCAAGGGCATCTTTGAGGTGGGCGGCCGCACTTGGGAGGTAAGCGAGGGCGACCTGTTCTTTGCCCGCCCCAGCCAGCTGATCCGCTACACCGCCGACGAGCAGCAGCCGTGGGAGTACAGCTGGGTGGGCTTTAACGGTGCCTGTGCCCACAAGCTGGCCGCGCAGCTGCCCTTTACGGACGATGCCCCCGTGCACCACACCAGCGACCCGGACGGGATGCGGGCAGCGCTGACCAACATCTATTCCTCCCGCGGGCTGCAGCCCCAGGACGAGGCCGCCATGGTGGGGTATCTGTACCTGTTTATCGCTGCTTTGATGCGGGAGACCAGCGCAGGCAAGCCCCACACGGCCTCCTCCTCCAGCCAGTATGTGCTGAACGCCATCAAGTACATCCAGTTCAACTACTCCCACGACATCTCCATTGACGATGTAGCCAAGAGTGTAGGGGTTTCCCGCAGCCATCTGTACCGGGTGTTCATGTTGAACGTGGGCAAAAGCCCCATCGACTACCTGACCGAGTACCGCATCAACGAGGCCTGCAAGCTGCTGCGCGCCGGCAACCTTTCCATTGCAGAGGTTGCGGTGTCGGTAGGCTTCTTTGACCAGTTCTACTTCTCACGGGTGTTCAAGCGCGCCAAGGGCGTGCCGCCCAGCAAGTATTTTGCCGCCCAGCAGGACGCCGACCCGGCAAGCCCTGCCCAACTGTAACCTGAGCCCATCACACAAGGAGAAACCATGCCTTTACAGAAAAACCAGATCCTGACCCTGCGCATCGAACGCCTTTCCAGCGACGGCAGCGGTGTGGCCCACAGTGCCGATGGCGAGGCCGTATTTGTCCCCGGCACCGCCCCCGGGGACGAAGCACGGGTGCGCATCGTGAAGGACTGCGGCCGGTACGCCTTTGGCATTTTGGACGAGCTGCTCACCCCCTCGCCGGACCGCATTCCGGTGGACTGCCCGGTGGCAGGCCCCTGCGGCGGGTGCAGCCTGCGGCATCTGGATTATGCCGCTGAGCTGCGCGCCAAACAGGAAAGCGTGCTGGATGCCTTCCGCCGCATCGGCGGGCTGGAGGTTCCGGTGCTGGATATTCTGCCTTCTCCAGACGTAGACCGCTACCGCAACAAGGTGCAGTTCCCTGTGGGCATAGACAAGAACGGCGTGCCCTGCATCGGCTTTTACGCAGGGCGCACCCACCGCATCGTCCCCTGCCCGGACTGCAAGCTGCAGCCCAGCGTGCTGAACGAGATTGGCAACGCGCTGTGCGCCTTTTTTGCACAGCAGGGCATCCGCCCCTACGACGAGCAGAGCGGCAAGGGGCTGGTGCGACATATCTTCCTGCGGCGCGGCGCGCACAGCGGGCAGATCATGGTGTGTCTGGTATGCACCCGGGCAAAGCTGCCCCACGCAGAGCAGCTTTGCACCGCGCTGCGGGGGCAGTTCCCGGCCATCAGCACTATTCTGCTCAACGTCAACGCCAAAAACACCAACGTCATTTTGGGCAGTGAAAATCACATCCTGTACGGCCCGGGCTACATTGAGGACACGCTTTGCGGCGTACCGGTGCGTCTGGGACCACTGTCCTTCTATCAGGTCAACACGCTTGCCGCTGAGCGGCTGTACGGCGTTGCTGCGCAGTACGCGCAGCTGACCCCGGACGATGCGCTGCTGGATCTCTACTGCGGCATGGGCACCATCGGCCTTTCCATGGCCGAGCAATGCAGGGAGCTGATTGGCGTAGAGATCGTGCCGGAGGCCATCGAGAGCGCCAAGGCCAACGCTGCCCGCATGGGCGAAGCCGTGGCTGCCAAGAGCCGCTTTTTCTGTGCCGATGCCGGACAGGCTGCCACCCAGCTGGCTGCCGAGGGTCTGCACCCGGACATCGTAATGCTGGACCCGCCCCGCAAGGGCTGCGATGAAGCCACCCTCTCCGCCGTGGTGCGCATGGCCCCCCGCCGAGTGGTATATGTCAGCTGCAACCCCGCCACCGCCGCCCGAGACGCCGCATGGCTGGAGCAGAATGGGTATCACGCAGAAAAGGTGCAGCCGGTGGATCTGTTCCCGAGGACGAAACATTGCGAATGCGTGCTCTTGATGTCAAAAGCCCAGTAATATAGTGCGGTGATTCGTTTAATATCGTTTGGACATCATTTCACAGTCTGAGCCGTTCTCGTCCTTGGAAACAGGTCGAGGGCGGTTTTCGAGAATTTGAGCAATATCTAAATCGTAGCCACAGGGGTAGTGGATAATTGAGTTTCTGGATTAGATGTTTGGGCTAACAGCGAATCCACTAACTCAGGTATCTGAGGGTATCCAGTGTAGGATTTAGATGTCATCCCCCTATAACGCAAAAACGCCGCCAGCGTAGCATGTGAAATCATCACACGGTACGCTGGCGGCTATGCTTTTATTGTTTATACAGCTTTCGGCGTGAGCCACTTTTCTAAGGAAGACGTCCGTTGCGTTTCACATAAAGAAACATCTGGCTAACAAAAAAGAATAAAGCTGATTTTTATGCCCTCATTATTCTCTATAAATAGCACTGCACCGCAACTCTTGACGTTTCTCATCCAGAGAATACCGGATCGTAATCACACCATTTTCTGTCTCTACTTCTACCTGTTTTGCATGTTCAAACAACCTGCGCAGGCGGCGGTACTCGTCCCGCTGCGCATCCGTGTAGTGGGAAGGCATATCCGAGGTAAGGAACACATTGCCCAACAGGGCATTGACTGTGGCAAGGGTGCGCTTTTGCTCTGCCGTCAGCTTGCAGTTTTCCTCCCGGAGGAAGAACACATCCGGGTCGCTTCCGTAGGCGCGGTCATTGAGTTGCCGCCGGAATACAGTGTTGTTGATGGCCTGCTTTGTGGATACCCGCTCCCGATGGAACAGGCGCATATACCACACATCGTCCCAGTCCAGCCCTACGTCACAGCTGACACGGCAGTAATCCACCAGCCCGAAAGCCGGCATCACCGGTACGCCGCAGCCGAGAATCTGCTTTTGCCCGCACCATGTGCGCAAAAGCTCCATGGCACGGTACATCCTGGCTGCCCGGCTCTCGCGGGTGTTGCCAAAGGGAGCAGCGCCGTACAGAAAATCCAGCTTGACAAGGTCGAAGCCCCAATCGTTCAGCACCCGGTCAAACACCCGGCGCAGATAGTCCAGCACGGCCGGGTTGTCGATATCCAGCGCATAGAAACTGCTCCAGTTGCTGCCGCAGCACCACGGTTTGCCGTCCACTTTCAGCAGCCAGTCCGGGTGCTGCCGGAAAAGGACAGAGTCCTTTTCGCACACAAAGGGTGCAAGCCATAGCCCAGCCTGAAAGCCAGAGGCGTGAATTTCCTGCACCATGCCTTTCAGCCCGTGGGGGAATTTCTGCGTATCCGTTTCCAGCCAATCCCCCACCTTCGGCTCCCAGCCATCATCGATCTGGAACAGGTCTCCCGGGCAAAGCAGGCTGCGGCAGCCGGTCATGTCCTCCCGGATGGTGTCCTCGGTGATGTTTTGATAACGGTTGTACCAACTGGAATAGCCTGCCAGCTTTTTCTCCGTCCGAGGGCGTATGCCCATCGCCTGAAACCAGCCGTCGAACACCTCGACCTCGCTGCCCTCGGCAAAAAACAGGTCGAAGAGTGGGAAACTGCCGCCGGGATGCTCCACCCCGGCGCAGTCCCGCTCCAATGTCAGCAGGGCTTTGCCGCTGTCGTAGCGGAGGATGGTGTAGCCCGGGGTCTCGTCCAGCGATGCCACCAACCGGAACTGCTTGCCCTTGCGGAAATAGCAGTAGGAAAAGCCGTGACTCTGACCGTTATGATGCCCATAGGGCACAAAATGATAATCACCGTAGCGATCAAAGGCATATTTCTTCAGTAGAAATCCCGGAATGTGGTCGGTGCCGCGCAGCTTGCCGTTCCGGTCCAGCTCCGGGCTGTAGGTCCATGTCTGGTAGCCGTTCATGAACAGACGCTCGTCTGCTTCCATCGTCCACGGCAGCGCGGCACGCACCGTTTTCAGCGTCCCGGCGGGCAGGTCAGCGGAAAGATGCAGCACACTGCCATTCTCCGTGACCGCGCAGCTGCCCTTTCGCGTGCCGCCGGAGGTTTCCGCGTACCAGTGCAGCGTTTCAGTCATGGTGCGTTTCCTCCCCATGGAGCTGTGCGCTGATCTCGGCAGCACGCTCATCCGTCAAAACAAACTTGCGGCGGAACAGCACCAGCACACCTGCCAGCACCAGCATGGGCAGAACGGTCATCATCAGGCGCAGACCCAGCAGGGTGCCGGCGCTTTGTACTGCCACCGGGCCGGTCTCCTCTGTGTTGCCCACAAGACCGATGAGGTCCAGCCCGATACCGGTCAGGAATACCGCCACGCCGGAGGCTGCCTTGACCACAAAGGTCTGCATGGAGAAAATAACGCTCTCCTCCCGGCGTCCAGTCTTGAGCTGGCCGTAATCCACACTGTTGGAAAGGAACAGGGTCGTCAGCACGCTCAGCATCCCGTTGCAGGCGAACACGACAACGCCCGGGATGCACAGCAGGGCAAGGCTTCGGGAAAGGCCGGTCAGGCAGAACACCAGCAGCGTGCCGTAGCCGCACAGCGCCAGCACAAGGCTCAGATGGAATACCTGCGTACTGCTGAACTTTTTGCGCAGCAAGGGGTAAAGCACCATCATACCAAGGATCTGCGCTGCACCTCCCACGGTGGAAAACAGGGTGTAGGTGGCTTTCCAGCCTGCACCGCCAAGGTCGTACTTGAAGAAATAGATGATGAAGTTGGAGGTAAGGTACAGCGCCGAGTTGATCAGCACGATGCTGCCCACCACTACCATAGCCTGATCGTTGCGGAACAGGGCGGAGAACATCTCCTTTACGGTGGCGGTCTTCATCTCGCTGGGGGTGGTCTCCTGCATGGCGGCGCAGCAGACCAATTCCGTCACCACAAAGAGCACTGATACGATCAGCGCCACCCAGCGGAAGCCTGCACGCTCGCTGTCGCCGCCAAGGGCTCCCACCAGCAGCATGGTGAACATGGCGATGAGGGCAGAGCCAACGCCTGCACAGGTGCGCCCTACCATGGAAAGATTCTCCCGGTCTTTTGGGGTACGAGTCACGGCAGGGATCATGGACCAGTATGGGATATCCATCATGGTGTAGGTGACGCCCCACAGGATGTACACCACGCTGAAATAGACCATCAGCGCTGCCTCGTCCAGCACCGGGGCGGCAAACAGGGCGTAGAGCACCAGCGCATTGAGCAGCGTACCGGAAAAAATCCACGGCCGGAAACGCCCCCAGCGAGTGCGGGTCTTTGCCACCAGAACGCCCATAAAGGGGTCGTTGAAGGCATCAAAGAACCGGGCTGCCATGAGAACAACGCCCACAAAGCTGGCCGAAAGCCCCAGCACATCCTGATAATAATACATGACGTAGGAAGCCGACAGGGCATATACCATATCCTTGCCCACGGCACCAATACCGAATGCGGTTTTCTGTTTCAGGGTCAGTTCCATACAGCATCCTCCTTTTCGATGGTGAACCGCAGCACAACGGGCTGGGTCTGCGGTGCAGAAACGGTCAGCACGGATTCTCCGGCAGTGCCCACGGTGCGCAGATAAGTACCGGTCATGCCGCCCTCTGCCACGGCGGTCTGCGGGCCGACAAGGGCGGCGCTGCCCTCCACCGCAAACTGCACCGGGAACTGTGCGTAAGGGGCGGGAATGCCGTTCTCGTCCAGAATCCGTACCCGCACAGCGGCCATATCGTAGGTGTCCTGCTCCCGCAGGGCCGTCCGGCTGGCCTTGACCTCCAAGTGCAGCTTTGCACTGGGGCAAAGGGTCACGCTGCGCACCACGTTGCCGTCCTGCACGGCATCGAACCGCCAGCGGGTGGCTTCGCCGCCCCAGTTGCCCACATATTTGCCGTAAAGCGCCACGCCATCCTCAAAGGTCATTTTGTAGTGCAGCATACACCAGCCGAATTTGACCTTGTAAGCCAGCGGCAGTCCCGCTAAGCCATATTTTCCGGCGGCCAGCAGGCAGTCCCGCACAGCGGCTGCCTTGGAGGGGGAAAAGTGCTCCTGCGTTTCCAGCAGCTCACCGATGGTATCGTCCATCACAAAAGGCGGGTGGGGCAGCGCCGTCCACTCGCTTTGGCGCAGGACGGTAACGAACACATCGTTTTTGTACAACTTGACCTGCTGGGCATTGCTGAAAACGTATGCCGTGCCCAGCTGCCCGGCGGGGTTATCGCCGATGTCCATGGAGGAACTGACCGCCAGAACCGGGTCAGCGTCACCCTGACTGGCATAGACCGCCGCCGCCAATTTGGGGTTGCGGAAGCTGTCCAGCACGCCGTGGTAGCAGATGCGGTCGCCAGAGCCGAAATCCTTGTGAGTCTGGTAGTCGAACATACACCAGCCAAAACACCCGGCGTGTTCCCCGCTGGCATAGGCGGCGTTCTGTACCCGGACGTGCCGCAGGGCGTGCTCCTGCCGGTGCGGGCCATCGTCAAAGGCTTTGGTGGGGTACATATGACCATTGCATTCCGATATGAGCAGCGCCTTGCCCATATCCGGGGTCACGTCCTTTTTGGGCTTAGCGCCGGGCGTTACGCCGTTGTGGGAAAAATCGTTGTAGGCGTAGACGTCCTCCAGCAGATGGCTCTTTTCCAGATACCGCACGCCAGAAGTGGCACGGCTGGGGTCCAGCTGATGGGCAATTTTGTTGGTGCGGGTGTAGAAGGTATCGTCATCCACGCTTTCGTTGATGCGCACACCCCACAGGATGATGCTGGGATGACTGCGGTTTTGCAGGAGCATCTCCCGCAGCATTTCACAGGCGGCGTCCTTCCAGTTGTCGTCCCCGATGTGCTGCCAGCCCGGCAATTCAGTGAACACCAGCAGACCCCGCCGATCGCACTCATCCAGAAAATATTGGCTTTGGGGGTAGTGGCTGGTGCGCACGGCGGTGCAGTGCAGCTCCTCCTGCAAAATGCGGGCATCCTCCCGCTGCAGGCTTTCCGGTGCGGCGTAGCCGATGTAAGGGTAGCTCTGGTGCCGGTTCAAGCCGCGCAGAAAGGTCTTTTTTCCGTTGAGGTAGAAGCCGTCCGCCCGGAACTCTGCGGTGCGGAAGCCAAACGTCACCTGTTTGCGGTCGATGGGCTGTCCGGCTGCATTCAAAAGCTCTGCAATGGCATGATGCAAAACCGGGTGCTCTGTATCCCACGGCTGTGCGTCCGGCACAGAAAGCTGCATCTTCCCGGTTTCTGCCGCCTGTGCGGTCTGCTGGGCCAGCAGGGTACCGTCTGCGGTCTCCAGCCGGATGCGGACCGCCACGGCTGCGGGCGCAAGCTCTGCCGTCCACTGCACCACGGCGTCATGCAGGGTGGGCGTGTAGACGAACAAATCAGTCAGGCGGCTTTCTGCCGCAGCCTCCAGCCAGACCTCCCGGTACAGCCCGCCGTAGGTCAGGTAGTCGATGACAAAGCCAAAGGGCGGGATAGCCGGGTCTTCCCGGGTGTCCAGCTGCACGGTGAGCAGGTTTTCGCCTTCCCGGTCAACAAGATCGGTGATCTCCACCGTAAAGCCGGTGTAGCCGCCCCGGTGCTGCCCGGCAACCCTGCCGTTGACCCGCACCACTGCCTGATGAGCAGCGCCGTCAAAGCGGACAAACAGCCGGGGCGCAGCCTGTACCGGCGGCACCCGGAACCGTTTGCGGTAGCCGCAGACCATCTCGTAATCGGCCGGGGAGGCATAATGCAGCGGCACCTCCCGGCAGGTATGGGGCAGGCGGACGACTTCCTGTTTTGGCACCGGCAGTCCCTTGCCAAAGGCCTCTGTCCAGTGTCGTGTAAACTCCCATCCATCGCAAAAACTGTGTTTCATCGCGGCAGCACTCCTTCCAGTAAAATCGAGATCATTTCTTCCAGCACAGCCACATACTGCACCCCGCTTTCTGCCAGACTGCGGTCTGCCAGAAAACTCTCGATGGATGCGGTGATCATCTGCCGCAGCACTGGCAGGGATACCGGACGCATGACCCCTTCAGCCACAGCCTGCTCCAGCAGCACCATGGTGGGCTCCCACCCGTTTTCCAGCTGACTGCGCACCCGCGCCGCCACCACCGGGTATTTCTCGTCCAGTTCCTTCATCTGTCGCAGATCCAAAGCGGCGTATTCTGCCGGCATAGCAATGATAACTGCCCGCAGCTTTTCCTGCAAAGTACCGCTGCCCGTCAGAATCTCCTGCTTGCAGCGGTGGATGTCTGCAAAGGCGTGGTCTACCATGTCCAGCAAAAGCGTCTCCTTGGAAGGATAAACGGTGTAGATGGTCTTTTTGCTGATATGCAGCGGCTCTGCCACCTGCTGCATGGTGAAATGCAGCCCCTGTTGACGGAATAACTGCATCGCCTGCGTGCGCACCAGCGCATCGAGCTTTTCCTGCATGAGCGTCCTCCTTGTGGAAACCGTATTTAGCTTTCCAGTTTCCATTCTAGTACGGAAACCAAGTTAAATCAAGCAGTTTCCGCATTTTCTGCGTTCTGACGAAGAACCCGAGAAGAATCACAGCAGAATGCCATATCTCAAAACGCGGCAGCCGGAATGGTATCCGTAAAGCTGCGCATAGTACTGTTTATGATCCGATAACAAAATTGATATTTCTACCTGCCAATGATAAGATCGCGACAAGACCATATTTCACTCGGAGGAACTTTACAATGGCAAAAAAGGAAGCTGCTGCCTACCGCCTTGCAAAACTGAGCCTTACACTGCGCGGCATCAGCCATAATCTTGGCGAGACCAACGATTCCCGCTTTGCCCACGCTCTGCACAAGGGACTGTATTTCGACTACATGACGGCAAACCCGCCTGTCTGATTTTCAGGCGGGCATTTTACTTTGCCAGGATTTTGAGAACTACGATAAACTGCCCCCGAAACAGCACGATCTGGCGCGCTGCTTCGGGGGCAGTCTGTTATTTATTCAATTATAAAGTTACTGCTTTGCACTTTCCGGGGCGACCTCAAAGTCGATCTTGCCCAGATTGACGTCCGCACGCACGATGGTGATCATCATGGTATCGCCCAGATTCCAGTTCTTGCCGGAAACGGGGTCAGAAAGGCGCACGCCCTCGGTAAGCATGGTACCGGTGGCGGTCAGGCTGGAAGCAGGTACAAAGCCTTCCACGCCGTTTTCCAACTCGATGAACAGGCCGCGCTGGGTCACGCCGGAGATGCGGCCCTCGTAGCATTCGCCCAGATGGCGGCGGGCATACTCGGCCTTGTAGCAGTCCTCAGCCTTGCGCTCGATCTGCATGGCGATAACTTCGCGCTCGCTGGCCTGCTTGCTGACGTCCTCGGCAAACTCGCTGTAACGCAGGATCATGGTGTCCTTGTCCGTGCCCTTGAGCTGGGCGGTCATGATACGGTGGATAGCCAAGTCCGGGTAGCGGCGGATGGGGCTGGTGAAGTGGGCATAGTCCTGCAACACCAGACCGTAGTGTCCCTTGGGTTTTTCCTCGTACACAGCCTTGGACATGCAGCGCAGCATACCAACATTGATGATCTGCTCGTAGGCAGTGCCGCGCACGCCCTCCAGAATGGCGCTCAGCTCCTTGGGGGTGGGCACGTCCTTGGCAAAGTGGTCGTTGACGCCGCAGGCCTGCAGCAGGCCGTGCAGACGCTCCAGCTTTTCGGCGTTGGGCTCCTCGTGCACGCGGTACACAAAGGGGATCTGCTTCACGCGGGCAAAGTGGGCGGCGCACTGGTTGGCCAGCAGCATGAACTCCTCGATCATGGCCTCGCTCTCGCCGGAGGTGCGCTTTTTCACGTCGATGCAGTGACCATCCTCGTCCAGGATCAGCTTCACCTCGCCGCTCTCGATATCCATGCAGCCGCGCTCCTTGCGCAGGCGGGCACGGTGACCGTACAGCTCCTTCATAGCAGGCAGCTGCGCCAGTACTTCATGGTACTTGCCGGTCAGTTCGTCATCGGTGCTGCCGGCCAGCAGGGCGTTGATCTCGGAGTACACGCCCTTGACCCGGCTGCGGATGACGGACTTGACAAAGCGGTAGTCGGTCAGGTTGCCGTCCTTATCCAGCCGCATCAGGCAGGAGAAAGCCAGACGCAGCACGCCCTCGTTCAGGCTGCAAATGCCGTTGGACAGCTGCTTGGGCAGCATGGGCACCACCTGATCGGCATAGTAGACGCTGGTAGCGCGGCTGAAGGCCTCGTTGTCCAGCTCGGTACCGGGCTTGACGTAGTTGGAAACATCCGCGATGTGCACGCCCAGCTCAAAGCCGCCGTCCGGAGTCTTGGTCAGGCTGATGGCATCGTCGATATCCTTGGTCTCGGCGCTGTCGATGGTAAAAATGGGCAGGGCGCGCAGATCCATGCGGCCCTCGCAGTCCGCAGCAGACACCTCGGCGTTGTCCAGCTTTTTGGCCTCGTCCCGCACCTTGTCCGGGAAGCGGTTGCGGATATCCTGCGCGTAGAGCAGTGCCTTTGCGCAGCGCTTGGCCTCATCGCAGCTGCCAAAGCGCATGGCCACACCTACGCGGTGATCCTCCTGACGGCTGCCGCGCAGCAGGATCTCCACTGCCACCTTGTCGCCGTCCTTGGCGCTGCCTTCGCAGTCCCGCATGACCTGCATGGAGATGGCGGGGCAATCGTCCGGCACAAACTTCAGGCGGCCCTCCATGCGGTGCATGGTGCCCACCAGAGAATTTTTCTCTTCCAGAACAGCAAGGATCTCGCCCTCATCGCTGCCCTCTACCCGGGGGTGTGCAAACTTTTCCACCAGCACCTTGTCGCCGGGCATTGCGCCGCGGGTGAACCGGCCGGGGATAAAGATATCGCTGGTGCCGTCCTCCAGCATGACAAAGGCAAAGTTTTTGCCCAGCTTTACCACCTTGCACAGCAGTGCCTTATCGGCACGGCCGCTGCGCACGGTGAAGAACACGCCCTGGCGCTGGCAGATGACAGCCTCGTGCACCAGCTGGTCCACAGCCTCCATCACCTTGCGGTCTGCGCCGCGATCCCCGCCGAACTTATTTTTCAGATCTTTTACGGTGCACGGCTGATTCTGGATCGCGTGCTCAATTTTATCGCGCATTGCCATAAAATATTTTCTCCTTCACTTCCGTGGCCGTGCATCTCCTGCGGAGCACAGCCCTGCCTTGGGACGGGCACTTTCCCCTGTCCCCTCTTTGCGGCAGCCCGCAGAACTGGCTGCCCACACTTTTTTCTGCACAGAAAAACAGCCCCGTCCGTTCACGGGGCTGCAACGCCTTCTCAGCCTGCCAGACGGCCTGCAAACAGGCAGGCCAGAATAGCAACCACAAAGAACACCACGCCTGCAATGCGGGTGACCTTAGCCAGCATCTGATCTGCCGGGGTCAGACGTGCATTATTGGCACCGCCCACACTGCCGTTGATGGCACCGGACAGGCCCTGACCGTGGGTGTGCTGCATGAGGGTGAGGAAAACGATGACCAACGAAGCCACCAGCAGAATGGCACCGCCAACAATTTCGATAACAGACATGAATCGTAACGCTCCTTTTATTTGTAAATACGGAAAACTACGCAAAAATACAACTATATAGTAGCATAACAAAGCCAAAATTGCAAGTAGAATCCGCGCATTTAACCCGCTGCTTCCAGCGCGTTGCAGACCTGCGCAAAGATGGCTGCACCGGAGTACGCCGTGTGCACCGCACCGTCCTGCAATACCACAATGGTGTAGCGGGGCTTTTCTGCCGGCCAGAACCCCGCAAACCACAGGTTGCAGCGCTCGGTGCCCTCCGGGGTGAACTGCCCGGTCTGGGCAGTACCGGTCTTGCCGCCCGCCCCGCCGGAAAGCCCGGCGGCATCCTGCGCGGTGCCCTGCTGCACCACCTGTACCAGCATGGCGCGCAAAAGCGCTGCGTTCTGTGCTGAGATCACCCGCCGCCCCCGGGGGTGGCTGAGGGTCTCCACCGGTTGTCCGGTGGTCTCGTCCAGCGTGGCTTGCAGCACATAAGGGCTGCGGTATACGCCGTCCGCTGCAATGGTGTTGAACAGTGCCGCCACCTGCATAGGCGCTGCCAGCAGGCTGCCCTGCCCAAAGCTGAAATTGGCAAGCTGCCCGCTTTGCGCCAGCTCCTGCGGGGTGGGCAGCTGCCCTGCCTCGGCGGCAAGCCCCTCTGCCAGCGGCAGGCTACACCCAAAGCCAAAGTCTTTGGCGGCATCCAGCAAGCTTTCCGCGCCCAGCTGCTGTCCCAGACGGATAAAATAGCCGTTGCAGCTTTTTTCCAGCGCGGCGGCAAGGTCCACCTGTCCATGCGGCACCCCGCCCGCGCAGCGGAAGATTTGCCCATCCACTACCACCGCGCCAGTGCACTCGAAAACCGGCTGCAAGCCCGCTTCCAGCGCAGCCGCAGCCAGCACCGGCTTGAACACTGAGCCCACCGCGTAGCTTTGTAGCGCCCGGTTTAGAAAGGGACTGTTCTCCGCCTGCAGGCTGTCGGCAAGGTTCTCCGGGTCGTAGCACGGCACACTGACACTGGCGCGCACCGCCGCTGTGGCGGTATCCAGCACCAGAATGCAGCCGCTCGTCATGGTACTTGCCGCCACTGCTTCCACTGCCCGCTGCACCGGGCGGGAGATGGTCAGCTGCACGCCCAGCGCCCCGCTGTCGGCTTGCAAAAGTCTAGCCGTTTCTCCGGTTCGCAGCGTACCCTGCGCCGTCACGGCGCAGACAAGGCTGCTGTTCTCCCCTGTGCCGGAAAGCACGGCGTCCAGCGCCTTTTCCAGCCCGGCAGCGCCGTGGTCTGTACCATCCAGATAGCCCAGTAAATGCTGACACAGCGGCACCGCCGCATACCGCCGAGCGGCGGGATAACCGGTCAGCCCAAGGCGGGCGGGGTCGCAGCTTACCTCCAGCAAAAACGGCGCAGCGCGGCTGCGGCTGCGGTACAAAAGCGCCTGCCCGGTGGCATCGGTACAGGCATACAGGCGGTCGTAATTGCCCTGCCCGGGAAAGCACACCACCTGCCAGCGCTCCTCGAGACCAGTGAGCAGCTGCCCCTGCGCATCGTAAAAGTTTCCCCGCCGGGCGGGCAGCTGTAATGTGACTGTGCTCTGCGCTGCCGCCCGTGCAGCATAGGCGGGGTGCAGCGCCAGCAGATACAACCGGCACAGCACCACCGCAAATCCCAGCAGCAAGGCGGCATACACCGCCAGCACCCGTTTGCCGGACATCTCCGCACCCCCTTTCCCTGTGGTTAGGGTGGGCAGTAAGGGCGTGGGGTATACATAAAAAGAGGCGGAACCTCTCCGAAGAGAAGTTCCGCCTCTCTGGCATATCTTATTAAGCTTGGTACGGCTTAGTACATGCCGCCCTTCCAAACCACACTTTTGGAGCCGAATCACGAATATCGGGAAACGTAGACTTTTGTAGAATTATCAAGGCCACAAGCCGATTTTTCCAGATTCTCCGTTTTTGCACGATCCACGCTTTTCTACACAAATCTACGCCACTTACCGGGTGATTGGCGTAAGTTTTGGCGTAAGTTTTGGCGTAAGTTTCGGCGTAAGTTTCGGCGTAAGCAATTCCGCTTCATGCGTCGAAAATCACAGGTTGCCGGCGATCTGTTCAAAGGCTCTTTCAACCGATTCAAAGCTGCTGTGCGTGTAGACATCCAGCGTCACACTGGCATTGGAGTGTCCCACCAGGTATTGCAGGCTTTTTACATCCAGCCCGGCCTGCTGAACATTGGTGCAGAAGGTGTGTCGCAGCACATGAGGTGTAATGCGCGGAACAGGTTTGCTGTACGCCTTCTCAAACTTTCCCTGCACGCCACGCATATAGTTTTCCAAGTGCATTGCCACCTTCGGCATCCCGGATTTGTCCAGAAAGAGAAATCCGCTGCAACCATCTACCAGCGCTTCCACTTTCGTGGACGCTCTAGCTTTTACTACACGCCGCAACGCTGCACAAACGGTATCTGTCATGGGAACATTGCGGATACCGCTTTTTGTTTTCGGCGGTGTGACAAAGTAGGGCTTTTCAGCCGTCCGGCAAAGCTGCCGCCGGACATGGATACAGTGCCGTTCAAAGTCGATATCTGCTCGTGTCAGGCCATACAACTCACTCACACGCAAGCCGGTTCCCATAAGAATGACGATATCATCATAATAGTTGCCGCCATAGTCCTGAACGAATTGCAGATATTTCTCCTGCTGTTCTCTGGTCAGGGCATTGCGCACATAAGCGTCCTTTGGCACAACGTCCGACAGCTTGAACTTAAATGGATTCTTGCGGATGATGTCATCCTCTACCGCCATCTCAAACGCCGGTCTGACAACGCTTTGCAGGATTCCTATGGTGTTTTGCTTGAAACCGCTGTCCATCAGAAGGGAAAGCCCAGCTGCTGGGCTTCCGCATCCGTTATTTCGGAGAAATCTTCAGCCCCGGTTTCGGGGCTGGTTACATATATATCAGAGCATAAGAAAACACCCTGCAAGATTTTTCAGTCTTGCAGAGTGTTCATAGATACAAAGTATCTCACGAGGCACGGATTACAGCATTAGTATTTTTTTGATAATGTGTAGGTATAATAGGTGTCAACAATCAAAAGAATTGCTACGATGCTCATTGTCCACCAAAAACAAGAAATGCCTTTCGTCAAAAAGCATACCATGATTATAATAATACCACTTACGATAAATGAAATACCTCCAAAGCGTTGGCCTTTTTTCCATGTTGTTTCATTTTTCATACTCCATACGCTTCTCAGTCCTACAACTGAGTTCATTCGTAGTTTTGGCATAATGTTACCTAATATAATCATTGCAACGCCAAGCAGTCCAAATACAAGTTGATTCAAATCAAGTGCAATGGAAGACAGATTTTCAATCGAATTGAAATCAGCATACAAAAAATAGACTGTCATAGCGTTGAAAAGTGCAAGAGATGCTATTCCAGTCACAATACATACATTTTTGTTATTACTTCCATTTTCTTCTTGTTTTGAGGACAACTTAGCCATGGCAAGCATAAAATAACCAAATAAAACTGTAATTACAGGGAAAATTAGTGTTTCATATTTGCTACCCCAACGTGTCACTTGATTATTCATATCATAATGAGCCGGGATTTGCTCTGGCAAGAACTGTAAGGCAATCAGGACAACTACCAATGGTAAAAACATGAGACTGTAAAAAGCGACCATTTTCTTTTTCATTGTTGACCTCCACGCAAATTACTGATCCACATAATTGTTTCATCAAGGATAGATAAATTCAATTCGTAATAAATATAATTTTTGTATCGAGTTTCATAAATCAAGTCTGCCTTTTTTAGCTTCGATAAATGGTATGACAACGCCTGTGGTGTCATATCCAATGAGATTGCTAAATCTCCTGAACTTATTTTACCTTCCTGTAACTTTAGCAGAATTTTTCGACGTGTATCGTCTGCTAAAGCAGCTAACACTTCATTTATAGCCAAGCGGTCACGCTCCAATCTATTTCAAACAATCTTTAAATAGATTGTATCACACATGTACTCTTTATACAAGGCTATTTCAAAATATTTTTAAATAGCAAAAAGGCGGCCATCTGCACCCATGCAGACAGCCGCCTTTGGTTTTATGCCGTATTCTATTGGTCAATCTCTGAAAATCTTATCCAGTTCCCTTTCCATGGTGCCCGCCTTGGCGAATTCCAGCGTATCCGCCTGACGGATATGGTGGGCGGTAATGCCGTGATCCTTTGCAAAGCCCAGAATGTAGCTGATGGCAATGCGGTAGATGATCTCGGTCGGGGCAAGCCCATAGACCTGCTTGGCAAAGATATGTTCCAGCCGGGCGTTATCGTCCGGGAAGGCTTGCCGCATCTTCTCGCTGCGGTAAAGGCGCTTGACGATTTCCGTAATGTACAGGCCGGACTTCATGTAGGGGTCCAGGAAGGTTTTTCCGGGGTCATCGAAGCAGCCGGGGTTTTCCTGTTCCAGCAGGTCCACCATCTTTTTCACCACCCACTTAGGGGTAAAGATCTGGTTGGTTTTCTGGGGTGGGATGTAATCGAAGATATCCTCGGTGCGGCTCTCGTCAAAGTAATCCGCCAGCTTGACCTTCAGGTTCAGGAATTCCTTCACCGAATCGTCAAACACCACCGGGTCAAACAGGTGGCCTGCAAAGTGTTCCTCCTGTCCGGTGGCTTGGTTGATGTACGGTCCGCCGTCCCGCAAAAAGCGGAACTGCTCCAGCGTGATGCTGGTGACCTCCTGAAAGACCTTGTCCGGGATGATCCGGTCAAAGTTTGCCAGTGTCACGGTCTCGTCGCCGTAGGCCATGAGAAAGGACGGGATGGTGCGGGAAAAGCCCCGGAGATGGCCACGGACGGTGTCCTCGTAGCCCTTTTTCTCCTGCTCCTTCTGGTTGGTCTCCACGGTGCGCACGATGGTCTGCTGCATTTCCTGCGCCGTCTGCTGGATGGTGGATTGCAACGTCTCCATCAGGGCGGCGGTGCTCTGCTGCTGCTTTGCGTCGAACTCCCGGTTCACCTGCTGGCGCTGCTGGGCAGTGGTGCAGCTTTGCAGCTGCTGGGTGCGCTGGGTCTCCAGCTGGCTCTGGTCGATGCGGTAGTTGTCCACCACCTTGTTCACCGCCACGTCCATCTTGGCTTTGGCGGTGCTCTCAAACCGCTTCTGGTCGGACAGCTTCAGGTCCCGACCATACTCCTGCTTTGCCTGCTCCACCATGGGGGTGATGATCTCCTTGGTGATACTCTTTTTCAGGGGTTCCAGATGCTCTTCTTTGGCAGGAGCCGGGGCATCGGTCAGGTCTTGCAGGGCGGTGTCCAGTGCGGGGGTGCTCTCGTAAATTTTCGCCCCGAATACATCTGCCGCCTTGCCGATGACGTAGCCCTCATCCAAATCCACCTCGCCCTTGTCGTTCAGGGAGAGGTCTGCGCCGGTGTCCGGGGTGATCTGGATGGGCTTTGCCTTTGCCTCGCTGATGGGCTGGAAGTTTTGCAGAATGTCCAGCACCTCCTGCGGGGCACTGAACACGTTGGAAATGTTCTGGAACAAAAAATTGCTCTGGAAACCCATCCGCACCACTTCTTTGGACTTGATCTTCCGGGGGATGCTGAGGACTTTTTCTGCATCCAGCGGGATCATCTCCCCTTCCTCGTCCTCGCCGATGACCGGGAAGAAGTTGAGCAGATTCTGGATGTGCGCCTTGCGCTCCTCGGTGTCGCCCTTGCCGCTGGCGGTGTCCTGTGAAAGATCGTTGGCGAACTGCTCGTAGATCAGCAGGGTGCGGGCGGGGTCAAAATCGAACACATAGGCGTTCTCTTTGCGGCGGAAGGTGCCGTTTTTGTGGAAAAGGCAGGGGTTCTGGGCACGGAACGCCGCCTGCATATACAGCGCCGGGCTTTTCAGGTTGGAGAGCATCAGCACCGCCGACCACTCCGGGATGGTGACACCGGTGGTCAGCTGCCCCACCGACAGGGTGATGGTCTTTTCGTGGTGGGCGATGGCAGCTTTTACCCGGTCAAAGCTCTTCTGGTTCTCATCCGTGTCGTCCAGCTTGCCGTCACCGGCGGCAAGGATCACCTCATAGTCCCGGAATACCGGGTGCGCCTGCAGCTTTTTCGCCAGCGCTCTGGCACTGTCCACCCGGTTCAGCAGCCAGAAGGTATGCTTCAGCTCGGCACGCAGTTCCGGGGTGGAAAACGGAAATTTGTTCTGGGTGGTCATGGCATCCAGAAAGCGGTCTACCTCGGCCTCGTGCTCAAAGCTGCCGCTGGGCTTTACCTTGAAGAACTCGTTCAGGTCAAAGGCAAATTCCTGCGTTTCGCCATCGATCTCCACGCCCTGCTGGATCTCGTCCCGGATGATTTCGGACATCTGGTAGGTATAGAGGTTGAGCATGGGGAGGTTTGCGTAGGGGTTCTGCTGCCCCGGTGCGCCCTGCCAGTTCCGCTTGGCGGCCTGCTCGTCGGCGTAGGTCCAGTTGAAGATGGCATCCCCGGCAAACTTGTCGTTCGCCAGTGCCTTGAAGGGCGTGCCGGACAGGTGCAGCGTGAAGCGGCGGCGGATGCGGTCAAAGGCAAGGTCGGTCTTGTAGGTGTCCACGCCCTCGTGGGCTTCGTCGATGACCAGCACATCCCAGTTCAGCTCAGTCAGGTGGCGCAGCTTGTCATACTCGCCGCCGAAATACTTGGAGCCTTTCATGTCCTGCAGGCTGACGAACTCAATGCGCTTATACAGCTCCTCGCCCTGTGCGGCGGCATCCAGATAGCCTTGCTCGTCCAGCACATGGGGTTGCCCGGCAAGGGCATCCACATGACTGACGAACAGATAGCCGGACTCCCTGCCCAGAAAGCGCACATAGTCGCTGTACCAGCTATTGGCGATGGCTGGGCGGTTGGTAACGATGAGCACCGTCTGTGCATCGACCTGCTTGCAGAAATCGTAGACAGAAAGGGTCTTGCCAAAGCGGGGCTTGGCGTTCCAGAGGTATTCCCCGCCGGGGTGACTCTGGTAATAGGTCTTGGTGTTGCGGACAGCCCTTGCCTGTTCTTCCCGCAGGGTGTAGGCGATGGCGGCATCCAGCTGCACCCGGCCCCGGTTCATGCGGAAATCCTGAAAATATCGCCGGGACTGCTGCCCATCCAGATGGAACCACTCGTTTTTGCGGTCGTTCTCCACGTTCAGCTTGCGGAGGTAAGCGTGGAAATCGTGGTCGGTGAACACCTCGCCGCTGCCGTCATCGTAGACGGCATTGCCCCGCCACTCCTCGTGGAACAGCACATCGGCGGTGTGGGTCTGCTGTTTCAGGCGTTTGTCCACCGATTGCTCGGTGTAGCCGATCTTTGTCCAGCCGTTGTGCCGGGCAATTTCCGGGGTGGTATAGGCGTAGATCATGGGCACCACCTGCCGGGCAGTGCGCAGGGTTATGCCAGCCATTATGCCATCTCCTTTATCATTCCTTGAATATAGTTTACTTCTTCACTAGACAAATCATATTTTTCAAACAGTTGTTTGTCTGTCCATTTTCTTGTAAAATCCTGACAAGGAACAAATGCGAATGACGCTTTGCTTAACTGCTGCGTCATTGCAATTTGTAGGATAAGAAATCGAACAAATTGCGTCTTTAAGTAATCCATATAGTTGGTTGCTTCTTCTTTTGAATCAAATGCTCCCGCCACAAGATACGTTTCGGAACATATTTCGCCCGGCTTCAAAAGTTCCATCGTTGAAAGTACACGGTACTTTCCATCCTTGGCTGGTTGTCCTGCGTGTTCTGCCGTAAGACGAGAAATGATAATTTTCCATTGGTCAATCATTTCTGCTCCAGCCCTTATTTCGGTTCTTTTATATGGGCCACATCCTCCATTGTATCGTAGTGTGATATCACCGGTTTTCATTGGCTTTGCTGTTGTTGCAAGTCCAAATGGTTTTCTGCTGGAAACCACTTTATCCAGTGTTAATTCTCCATCTTCTTTTACTTTTTTGACTATTTCGGATGCAACTGGATAGCGAATAAATGTTTGAAACTCATTCAAATCTCTGTATGCTGTTGTAGCTTTTCCATTACGATAGTTTGTATACTTACACTTACCGTTATATGCTTCTTTCCAGACAAAATAGCAAACGCCACCTGCAACATCTACATTCGGAAAAACATCTAGCGAATTAGAATAATCAACCAATGTTGAAATATGTCTATCTCCTAGCATTTCCTCTCTGAACTTATCTAGTCCTTTACCGCCGGAGTACCATTTTGCAGGAATAATCAAGCAAATTGCGCCGGGATGTGTAGTTTTGATTGCTTCGATAAAACGATTATAGATAGGCGTTGCACTTACGCCGGCACCGCCATCACTTATCTGATACGGCGGGTTTCCGATGACATAATCAAACTTCATGCTGGTACTCCCTTCCTGAATGGTTTCAAAGTTCTGGGCAGCTCCATGGCTGCCCTTGCGCCAGTTTTTCACTTTGCAGGATACCGTGGGCGGCTGCGGCTCTGCCGCCCCGAACATGGAAAAGAGGTCAAGCTGTTCTGCCTCCGGCTGGGGCTTGCCGCCGGGCACAGACAGGTGCAAGCCGTCCATTTGCCACAGGTTCCAGCTGATGATGGTGGCGATAGGCTGTAACTCTTCTTTTGTGGGTTTGCGCTGCCAGCGGGCTTGCAGATGCTCTGCATAGGTCAGCAGCAGGTTAACCCTCGCCAGCAAAAGGTTATCGCCCTGATACTCATAGCCGTAGGTGGACTGCACCGCATGGGTGGCATATTTGCGCCACTCGTCCTCTGTGGCGGCGTTCTCGCTTACTACCCGCAGCTTGCGGTCCAGAATACCAATGCGCCGGGCTACCGGGATCATCTCGCCGGTGGCGGCATCGTACCGAGACGCCAGAAAGGGGGCTTCACCGCAGGTCACCTCCAAGCGGCGGCTCTGTACATACTGCACCCATGCCGGGGTCCTGCCCTTGCAGGCCGGGAACTGCACCGGCGTTTCCACCGTCTGCCAGCCTTGGGGCAGTTCCACCGTGAACTGCCCGGCGCTCTCCCCTGCCCCCAGCGCACCGAACCAGTCAGCATCCAGTGCGTTGTTCATCTTGTTGCAGACCCATGCGGGGCTGAACACTTCGCCTTTTTTGCGGGTGCGCTGCTGCTGGGTGTCGGTCTGCTTCATCATCCGGGGTAGCACCACCTCGTAGTGGGTCAGCCCGAGCTGCTGGGTGGTGATCTGGGATCTATCCGTGACAGGCTCGTACATTACCGTTTGCAGCTCCTCCGGCGGGTCGGTTGCCCAGATGATGTTTTTGCCGGTGGAGCGGTCTTTTAGAAGTGTATCCAGCACCGCCTGCACTTCCGGTGCGTGAAAGTCGATCAGTTGTTCCAACGGGGATTTCCTCGCTTTGCCTTAGCGTTGCGGCGGAAGTGATAATATTCTTAGCACTTTCAGCCTATACTAACAAGTATCTTATCACTTTCAAGGCAAATTAACAAGATTCTCGGCGTTTTTTACCAAAAGTGATATGAAACACCTATACTTATGGCAAAGAAAGGCGGGAAAAAGATGATTGGAGCACGATTAGCCGACCTGCGAGATTGGAATAACCAAACGCAGGAAGAACTCGCCAAAGCCCTTAATGTTGCAACATCTACCATCCGCAGTTGGGAGCATGAAAAGAGTTCCCCAAACCACGAGATGTTGATTGCCATTTGCAGGTACTACGGCACCTCCGCCGACTACCTGCTGGGTCTGACCGACATCGACCCCTCGGACGAAGCCCGCAAACAGCGCCAGCGCCTGACCGAAGAAGAACAAAACGAGATGCACCGCTACGAAGAATATTTGCTCTGGAAACGCAAAAAATAAGCCGCCCAGCGAGACCGTAAAGGTCGCTGGGCGGCTTATTTGCCCTCTTGACAAATACGTAAAATACGTATACAATAAAACTGTAATCCTGAAAGAAAGGAGGGGCACCCGCCATGCCGATGACTCCCAAGCAAATGATTCGCTTGCTGGAGCAGAACGGCTTTGTTTTAGTCAGTGCAAATGGGTCACACTACAAGTACCATAACCCAACTACCAACAAAACCACTGTCGTTCCATTTCACGCAAAGGATCTGAAGCCCGGTACCGAGAAAAACATTCTCAAATTAGCCGGACTCAAAAAGTAAGAATATGATGATTGTAGACTTCATATTCTGAAACTGCGAAGCACTGCATAGACTATTCTACAATTTCCAACCAATAATGTAGGCCTGTTAAGTGAAGGTACATTGATTGTTTGTTGAATTATAAAAGGTGAGGTCACATTATGAACGCTATTTTCTATCCTGCAATTTTTCACCCGGAAGAAACCGGGTACTCTGTTGAGATCCCCGATATTGAGGGCTGCTTCACCCAAGGCGATACCATGGACGAAGCTGTCCGCATGGCACAGGATGCCATCGGCCTTATGCTGGAAGATTGCAAAGTCTGCCCGGAGCCTTCTGTCCCTTCTGCGCTCCACGTTGACCCGGAAGATTTTGTAGTGATGGTGCCTTTCGATATGGAAGAGTACGAAAAGCGGTACAGACCCGTAAAGAAAACCCTTTCCATTCCCGGCTGGCTCAACGATGCCGCCGAATCGGCACACATCAACTTTTCCGGCGTCCTTCAGGATGCGCTGAAAGAGAAACTCCATCTGGCATAAGTATAAGTACAACAACAGCCGCCCAACAGTTGACCGCTATGGTCTTGCTGGGCGGCTGTTTGCCGTCTATTATCCGTTAGTTCACGTTATCTTTTTTCTCCGGATTCAACTCTTTGCGAATTTCATCTAAACTCATATTTTTATATAGAATCATGTTTAATTTACTTTCTTGAATGTTTAAAAACATTGCTCTTGCCCAAAGCGCAGACTTATATTTCTTATAGTAGTCAGTAACATACTTATTGTCTGTGATATCTTTTTCTTTCCAGTTTTCAAAGAAATAGCACAAATTTATCGCACAATCTGCGGCTTTTGTTACTTCTCTAAAGCATTTCTGCGCATCTTCGCTATGATTCCCATGAATAATACGTTCCAATTGGACATATAGTCTGTTAATCGTCGTAATATGGCTTCTCATTTTTCGACAATCATTACATCATTGCCATTCGAGCGCCAGACCTTAATTTCTCATGATAATATGCACTGATAGTGCGCTTTTCATCCACATATTCCACGCATTTTAAGCTATCCGCAGCGTCTCTAAGAATTCTGTAGCCATTTTGTAGCCACTGGCTACAACGCAACCTCCGCTAGCTGATTCACCTCAAAGCCACTCGGTACTACTGTAAATAAATGATACATAGAGGTTTGCAATATGGAAAAATACATTTACGATAACAGCAACGGTCTTTGGTATGAGCTACATGGAGAATACTATCTGCCGTGTCTGGTCATCCCAGAGGAAGAAGTACACACCATCGGTATCTGGGGCAGAAAGCACCAGCAGTACCTCAGAGAATACCGTCCTATTATCCTACTCTGATCTGCTTCTCAGCGGCAAGCTGTACGGCTATCTCTCTGACATTGATACTCAGGCTCGAAATAAGCTCGACTTGCTTGTAACGCATCTGGCAGAGAAAGAGGGAATCAACGAGTCTCTGAAAGCACAGAATCAACTTGCATGGATCGGAGCCATGAACAACATCCGCAACCGTGCGGAGGAATTCATCAACGCAGAATTGATTTTCGCATAATTTAGCATCAGCCGGGCAGTGGTTAGCTGCTCGGCTGATATTTTGTTTCTACTTAACGATCTGCGCATACAATGCGTCGGTAATTTGACGCATTATTTCACTATTGATATCACGCATATTAGAATAGCGTGAAACATCAATATCTATTATATCTGAAGCCTGTAACGTGCTGTCAAGCCCAGGACACTCATGTTTGATTTTTTCTAAATAGTGCTCGCTCTTAAAAGCTACATATTGTTCTTTTTCTTGTGTGGAAAGCGGCCAAAATGCACATTTATAACTAAATCTTGAACGCAGTTCCGGTGGCAAAAATTCACCTATTCGTTCTTTAGGCATATTGGAAGTAAAAATTATGATGTATTTTTCTAAGTCATATTCACGTCCCAAAGAATCTGTGAATTTTCCTTCTTCAAGCAACTGTAAGAAAAAGTTATAAACAGCCTTACTTGCTTTTTCAAACTCATCTATAAGAATTACCTTGCTTCGGCTACGCATAAGCTTGTCGGGCAATTCACCTTTATTACTGCCTATATAACCTCGTGGGCTACCAATCAAACTGTTAAGAGCATCTTGAGCACTGTAATTGCCGAAATTGATCTTTATCATAGGTTCATCTGCGGCTAACTTTTGATGAAGCAATCTTGCAACTTCTGTTTTACCGATACCGGAAGCACCACATATCAATACGGAAAAAAATCGGCTGTTGCCCAATCCGGTTAAACAGTCTATATTTCGTCAATTCCTCTTTCAGACGTTTTTTGAAAAGCTCATTTCCAAAAAGATTTTGATTTAGATAGGCCAAAACATTTTCAAAATCAGATTGATCAATATCAACGATATTTTGAATTGGGTCTTTTTCAATTTCAAGAAAATCCTCAAGGTCAAGAACTTCATCAATCTTATAATACAGTAAATCTCGTACTTGTTTGCTGTATTGGCGTTCAATGATAACATACAGTGCAACGGATTGCTCTTGTTGAATTATATTCAACAAGAGTTCAGCTGGAGCGATGAGAGCGTCTGCACGATCTTCATTATAAAACAAAGAAGATAAGTCAATAAAGACTGAAAGAGTACCTGGTGGAAGTTCAAATTTCGATTGATCCTTAGCAAAAAAAGACCAACTTAATATTTGTCCACCTGCTTCCTCAATCGCTTTAACTACACGCTCTCTGTTCTTTCTGTCATATTCGTAAATGCTTACTCTGTCCATGATATCACCTAAATATTGATGTCTTGAATAATGGCAATGACATCAATGTAATGAACTTTTCCTTGCGCAAGAGAAATATTTCGAATACCATTTTTATCTTCTTCTCGAACGCCATCCTCAATATCCATACCGCTATCTTGAATATCGTTTGTCTCCTGCTGGTTCTTCTTTCCACTATCATTCAGTGCCATCATACGATTGATTTTTCGTTCAACATCACGACGATCAAATTCTCCACGATAAATACCGAGCACTGTGACTTTACCAATCTCAATATCTGAAATACTGTACTGGCTTTCCATCTCATTTTCAGCGCTCATAGGGATTTTGAGCATCATATGCTCATTAGTACCGAATCTATGTGGAAGTTCACCACAAAGAACATATGCAGATCCCTTAAACATAACTTCCATAAGAGATGTGAAGTTCATATTACCAATTCCCTCAACAGGAACCTGATTTACCAAGCCACTCATCAGTGCTTTGGTAGCCATCACATCATCGGAATTTACAACGGTAAGGTAAACGTCCTTAATTTTCACCAAGTTACCAACCTTGCTATCATCTAAACGACGTACCTCTTTAGCTTTCTCATAAATGGGCTTAAGAATTGTCGATTTAGAACTTACCACTTTTACAGTATCTTCCACTCGATTAGACCTGTTATGAGATAAATTTCCATTCAGATCTATGCTTGGTAAATACTGTCCGATAACAGGAATTTTGGAAGCAGCACTCGTGGTAACATCGCCATCGCCAGCCATTGCTAATTCTGTATTCTTGATTCGAGTGATTTTTTCTACTATTTGATTATCAAATAACATTGAAATTTCTGATGCTTTCTCGTTATTGATATAGTAGATATTAAACATATTCTTCAATTAGTTCCTCCTCGTAAGTGCTATATTTTTCCAAATACCTATTGGTATCTATTCCTGCGCACCTTTTTTGAGATTACAATCACGACAAAGCATTTGGCAGTTTTCTGGTGTGGTTTTATGTCTGCATAGCATGGTACTGCTCGTCGATCTCCTTTATGTTATAGTCCATCAGACCGGGAATCCCCATTTCGCCGCCGCATTCGTTGCAGAAAGCAGCCGTGATCTCAAAAGTGTATTTCTTTCTTTTTTATTATTGTATCCCTACCTTTGTTTTTCGTCAACAATAAAGCCGCTGACAGTCTGCCGCTCGCAGAATCCATCAGTGGGTTTCATGAGTCTTCAAATCCCCTAGACACAAAAAATCGGCACCCGCTTTTCAGCGGGTGCCGATTCTGTTACCCTATAGTGCGCTTTGATTTTTGGCGTAAGTGGCGTAAGTTTGGCGTAAATCCGCTTTTGCGCGCTCCAAAAATCAAGGATTCATGCGGTTTTTTGGCAGCTATTAGTACATGCCGCCCATGTCACCGCCGGCAGGTGCGGCGGGAGCCGGGGGTTCCGGCAGGTCGGCCACGAGGCTCTCGGTGGTCAGCACCATCTCAGCGACGGAAGCTGCATTCTCCAGAGCGGAACGGGTGACCTTGGTCGGGTCCACGATGCCTGCGGCGATCATATCCTCGACAAAGACCTCGTTCTGGGCATCGAAGCCGTAGTTGGGCTTGTTGGCAGAGATGATCTTGTCGATGATGACGCTGCCCTCCAGACCGGCATTCTTGGCGATCTGGCGCAGAGGAGCCTCCAGAGCCTTCAACACGATCTTGGCACCGGTGCGCTCGTCGCCCTCCAGCGTATCGCACAGGGCGCGCACAGCGGGGATGGCATTGATGGGAGCGGTACCGCCGCCAGCCACAACGCCTTCCTGCACAGCTGCCTTGGTAGCGTTCAGTGCATCCTCAATGCGCAACTTCTTGTCCTTCATCTCGACTTCGGTAGCAGCACCGACCTTGATGACAGCCACACCGCCGGCCAGCTTAGCCAGACGCTCCTGCAGCTTCTCGCGGTCAAAGTCGCTGGTAGCGGCCTCGATCTGGCTGCGAATCTGGGCAATGCGAGCTGCAATGGCGTCCTTGTCGCCTGCGCCGCCCACGATGGTGGTGTTCTCCTTGGTCACCTTCACCTGACGGGCATGACCCAGCATCTGGACGGTTGCGTCCTTCAGCTCGTAGCCCAGATCAGAGGAGATCACGGTGCCGCCGGTCAGGGTAGCGATATCCTGCAGCATCTCCTTGCGGCGGTCGCCGAAGCCGGGAGCCTTAACAGCCACGACATTCAGGGTACCGCGCAGACGGTTGACGATCAGGGTGGACAGAGCCTCGCCCTCAATGTCCTCAGCCACGATCAGCAGCTTCATGCCGTTCTGCATCACCTGCTCCAGCAGGGGAACCAGATCCTGAATGACGCTGATCTTCTTATCGGTGATCAGGATAGCAGCGTTGTCCAAATCGGCCACCATCTTGTCGGTATCGGTGACCATATAGGGGGTCAGGTAGCCGCGGTCAAACTGCATACCTTCCACGATCTCGTTGTAGGTCTCGGCGGTGGTCTTGTTTTCCTCGATGGTGATAACGCCGTCAGAGGTGACCTTCTCCATAGCCTCGGCGATCAGACGGCCGATCTCGGGGTCGCCGGCAGAGATGGTGCCGACGCGGGCGATATCGTTGCTGTCCTTCACCTTCTGGCTGTGTGCCTTGATGCTCTCCACAGCGGTGGTAACGGCCTTGCTCATGCCGCGGCGGATATCCATGGGATTTGCGCCGGCGGTAACGTTCTTCATGCCCTCGTTGACCATGGCCTGTGCCAGCACGGTAGCGGTGGTGGTGCCATCGCCTGCGGCATCGTTGGTCTTGGTTGCGACCTCACGCACCAACTGTGCGCCCATGTTCTCGAACTCGTCCTTCAGCTCGATCTCCTTTGCGATGGTCACGCCATCGTTGGTGATGACCGGTGCGCCGAACTTTTTGCCCAGCACCACGTTGCGGCCCTTGGGGCCGAGGGTGATCTTAACGGTGTTAGCCAGGGTATCAATACCGGCACACAGTGCCTTGCGGGCGTCCTCGCCCTGCTTGATCTGCTTTGCCATAATACATCGCTCCTTTATAATACAAGCTCAATTGAAAAGGGAAAATTCAGTTTCAGTCTTCCACAACAGCCAGAATATCACTCTGACGCACGATGGTGCACTCTTCGCCGTCCACCTTGACCTCAGTGCCAGAGTACTTGCTGGTGAGGACCTTGTCGCCGACCTTGACGGTCATCTTGACTTCCTTGCCGTCCACGACACCGCCGGGGCCGACAGCAATGACCTGTGCGACCTGCGGCTTCTCTTTTGCGCTGCCGGTCAGGATCAGGCCGCCCTTGGTGGTCTCCTCAACTTCAACAGTCTTGATGACAACACGGTCTGCAAGAGGAATGATTTTCATAATTCTTGCCCTCCAATTATATTGAATTTATTTGAAACTTTGTTGTGTCCTGCGGGGGCTTCGTGTGTGCTCCGCAGTGGTTTAGCACTCCATTTCTCTGAGTGCTAATTGTATTGTACTCATCTTGCTCTGAAAAATCAAGGGGTTTTGCAATTTTTCTTTGTTAAGAATTTATGACGCCCAAAAATCGCACCCTACTACGCAAAAAAGCGGTGTGTCCTTGACAGGACGCGCCGCCTTTTTTATACTTATAACGCATTACAAAAACACAGCTGACGCGCTTTGCGGCAGAACGGAGGATACTTTGACAGACAAAAAGCTGATCTCATCTTTGCAGGGGCTGCGGGCAGTCGCATTTCTGAGCGTGGTGCTCTCCCATTGCGGGGCACCGTGGCTGGGGCCGTGGGCGATCACGGTATTCGTGGCGCTGTCCGGTTTTTTGATGACCTGCAACTATTACGACCGTCCCCGCACAGCACCGGGACTGCGGTCTGCCATAGCTTTCTCTCTTAAAAAAATACGAAAGCTGTACCCGCTGCACCTTATAATGATGGCTGCCGCGTTGTTATTTGTGCTGAAGTGGCTTCTGGCGCAGCCCTCTGCCCGCGGGGTGCTCTCCTGTGCGGCGCAGCTTGTGGTGAGCATTTTCCTGCTGCAAACATGGATCCCCTCCAGCCGTTTCTGGTTCTGCCTGAACGGAGTGGCGTGGTATCTTTCGGTACAGGCTTTTCTGTATGCCATCTTTCCCCCGCTTCTCGCCGTACTGAAAAAGGCCGATGTCCGCAGGCTGCGTTGCATTGCCGTCGTGATCTTCTGCGCACAGTGCCTTGCGTCCTTTGTTTTCTGGAAAGCCGGGCTCAGCGGAAAGGCCGCCTTTTACCTGACCTATCTGTGCCCTGTGTTCCGGGCGGGAGATTTTACCATCAGCTGCTGCATGGGCTGCCTTTACCACAGCCGCAAACAGGAGAGCGGCCTGCCAGGCGGTGCTTTCTCCCTGCTGGAGCTTGCCGCTGTGCTGCTTGCGGGCGGCTGCCTGTTTATCGCCGCCAAGCAGGTGGGGGTTCTGGGCGCGGTGGCCTTCCGGTACAACGTGCTGTTCACACCCTCTGCGGTGCTGCTGGTCTGGCTGCTTGCCGTGGGCAAGGGAATCATTTCCCGGCTGCTTTCCGCAAAGCCGTTTTTGTGGCTGGCCGGGCTGTCCCCTTACGGTTTTCTGATCCATCAGGTGCTGATCCGGTATATGGAGTGGACTGCGGACAAGTTCAGCCTTACGGTACATCCTGTGGTCTGGACCCTGACCGTATATCTGCTCACGCTCTACCTGAGCAGCTTTTACAAGGCGCTGGAGCACAGGGTACGGCAGCGCCTTGCAAAACAATAAGCAAAACACAAGGCCGCTGCACGGAACAATGTGCAGCGGCCTTGTTTGGGTCTGATGATTTATTTTTTACTTCACGCCCGCCTTTTTGGTGGTAAAGCGCTGGTAGGCGGGCAGCGGCAGCAGCACGCGGCCTGCCAGCGGCTGCACCTGCACCGACACCTGCTTGCAGGGGGCGCACTCGCCGTCCACTGTGGCAATGATGGGTCCGCGGCCATCTGCTGCCCGCAGACTGACCGATTTTGCGCGGCGGTAGATAAAGTAGGGCTTTGCGGCCTCGGTCAGCTGGCCGTTTTGAAAGTGCTGGCCGTTTTTGTACAACATCAGCAGTTTTGCAATGACCCGGCGGCTGACCTTGCGCACGATGAACACATCCAGCCAGCCGTCATCCGGCTGTGCCTCCGGCCCGGCCATAAAACCGCCGCCGTAGGCGCGGCCATTGCACACTGCGCACATCAGGCAGTCCACGGTCAGCACCTCGCCGTCAATGACGTACTCCACCCTGCGGCCGATATGCCCGCACAGCTGCTGAACAATGGACAGCGCATAGGCTGCCTCGCCGCCGCACAGCGGGATGCGCCGGAACTTGGGGATGCCGTAGGCCACCTGTGCGTCCAGACCGGCGGCACAGATGGTAGCAGAAAGCCCCAGACTGGTGCGCATCAGGTCGATGGGCACCACCCCGCCGGCCAACTGGGCGTCCAGATCCAGAAACTCTTCCTTTGTACCGTAGGTGCGCAGAAAGTCGTTGCCGCTGCCATAGGGCAGGCAGCCCACGGCGGTCTTGTCAAAGCCGTGAGCGCCGGTGAGCGCCTCGTTGAAGGTGCCGTCACCACCGGCGGTAAAAATGTGAAGCTCCACCCCGGCCTTCTGGGCGGCAGCGGCGGCTGCGCGGGACAGTTCCCGGGCGTGGCCTGCGTGGGTGGTGACGCGGATGGTGTAGTCCTCCGGGGCAAGCCCGGCACCGGCAGCAGCTGCCGCGATCTGCTGCGGCAGGGTGCGGGTACAGTCGGCCTTTCCGGCTGCGGGGTTCAGAAGAAACAGCGTGTGCATCGGGGTCCTCCCTGTTGTAACTCTATTTCCCCTATAATAGTCGAAAACCGTGCCGGTTGCAAGCAAAAACGCTATTTTGCTATTTTCTTATAGAGTTATGGTTTCATCCTCCCGCAAAACGATGCTGCCATCGGCGGCGCAGTCTGCTGTCCAGTGCTGCCCTACGCAGGCAGTTCCGGCAGCAATGCGGTTTGCAAGTGCCTGCTCCACCGCCCTGTCCACCTGACGGCGCAGTTCCCGCGCACCATAGGCCGATTGCGCCCGGGCAGCCAGTGCCGCCCCCACCTGCGGGGTGTGGCGCAGCCGGTAGCCGCTGCGGGCGGCGCGCTGCTCCAGCTGGCAGAGCATTTTTTCTGCAATGGCGCAGAGGTTTTCCTCTGCCAGCGGGCGGAATACGATCACCTCGTCCAGCCGCCCGAGCAGCTCCGGGCGGAACCACTTTTTAGCTTCCTCCACAGCCTGCGCGGACTGCTTTTCAAACACTGCCTCTGCCCCGGCAGCAAAACCCAGCGGCGCGTTCTGCCCCGCCAGAAACCGTGCGCCCAAATTTGACGTAAGCAGCACGATGGTATTGCGGAAATCTGCCTTGCGCCCCATGGCATCGGTCAGCTGACCGTCCTCCAAGATCTGCAACAGGATATTCTGGATATCCGGGTGCGCCTTTTCGATCTCGTCAAACAGCACCACGCTGTACGGGCGGCGGCGCACAGCCTCGGTCAGCTGCCCGCCCTCGTCATGGCCGAGGTAGCCCGGCGGCGCACCCAGCAGCCGGGCGGCGGTGTGCTGCTCCTGATACTCCGACATATCAAATTTGAGCAGCGCCTTCTCGCTGCCGAACCAGCTGACCGCAAGCGCCCGCGCCAGTGCGGTCTTGCCCACGCCGGTAGGCCCCAAAAACAGCATAGCACCGATGGGACGTCCCGGCTCTCCCAAACCGGTGCGGCTGCGCCGGATGGCTCCCGCCACGGCAGCCACCGCACGCTGCTGACCGACGATCTCGGCATTCAGGCGGCTTTCCAGCTTGTCCAGACGCTCCCGCTCCTGCTCGCCCACCCGCTGGGCGGGCACGCCGCTGGCGGCCGCCACCACCCGGGCGATATCCTCCGGGGTGAGCACCGGCTGGGTGCGCTGCTCCTTTTCGGCAAGGATACGCGCCGCCGCACAGGCTTCGTCCACAAGGTCGATGGCCTTATCCGGCAGACAGCGGCCGGGCAGGTACCGCACCGAAAGCTCCACTGCCGCCTGCAAGGTCTGGGGCGGCAGACGCACGTTATGGTATCGCTCGTAGCGGGGCGCAAGGCCGTTGAGGATCTCCACCGCCTGCGCAGGGGTAGGCTCCTCCACCTGCACCCGGCCAAAGCGGCGTTCCAGTGCGGCGTCCTTCTGGATGTGGGTACGGAACTCCTGATTGGTAGTGGCGCCGATAAGCTGCAACTCGCCCCGGGCAAGCACCGGCTTTAAGATGCTGGCAGCGTCAATAGCACCCTCGGCGGCACCGGCTCCCACGATGGTGTGGAACTCGTCGATGAACAGGATGGCAGTGCCGTCCCGCACCAGCTCTTCCAGCAGGTTTTTCAGCCGCTCTTCAAAATCGCCCCGGTACTTGGTGCCCGCCACCAAGCTGGCCATATCCAGTGCCAGCAGCCGCCGCCCTTGCAGCGCTCTGGGCACCTGCCCGGCGGCAATGCGCAGCGCCAGACCCTCAGCCAGCGCTGTTTTGCCCACGCCCGGCTCGCCGATCAGACAGGGGTCGTTTTTCTGGCGGCGGCACAGGATCTCCACCATGCGGTCAAGCTCGGCTTCCCGGCAGAACACCGGGTCCAGCTCCCCTTCGGCGGCGCGGCGGGTCAGATCGCGGCAGTATTTATCGCTGGCGCGGCTGCCCCGGGGGATGCTGGCCGACACCCGGGGCTGGGCGGGCAGCACAAACTGTCCGCTCAGCTGGCGGCACTCCCGCACCGCCTCGGTGAGCGAAAGCCCCATCTCCGCCAGCAGCAGCCCGGCGGCGCAGCCGTCATCTTCCAGCATGGCACAGAGAAGATGTTCCGGCTCTGCCCGGCTGACATGGGCATTCTGCGCCCCAATGAGCGCATAGTCCATGGTGCGGCGCAGGTCCGGTGCCATGGACTGCCGGTCCAGCCGCTGTGCCGGGCCGCTGCGCTGCTGCGCCAGCTGGCGGCGCACCTCCGGCTCGGTAATGTTTTTCCGGGTGAGGAACTGCGCCGCAGCGCCCTGCTGCTGCAGCATTGCCAACAAAAGATGGCTGGTATCCGCCTGTTCACAGCCCAGATCCCCCGCCAGCTGCACCGCCTGCTGCAACAGCCGCGCCGCCGGGCGCGAAAAGCCCCGGTAACCGCCCATGCCCAGATTTTCCCAAATGCCCATGTGTCTGCTCCTTGCTGCATATAAAATCGTCTGCACTGGAAGTATAGCCCCAAAGGCGCAGAAAAAATCAGTCGTTTGTGTCGGGCGGCAGAAAAGTAAAAACCGATCCGCAGCGGTTGCCGGGACGCGGGTGCGACCGGCTGCTGCGGATCGGTTTTTGAGATTTTATCTTGCGGGGAACGTTTTCAGAACGAACCGCCTCCGCCGCCGTGGGTGGAGCCGCTGGAGGAGGTGTGGGTGGAGCTGTCACCGGAGTCGCTGGAGCTGGACTCCTTCGGCCGCTCGGTGCGGTGGACCTCACGGTACAGATACAGATCCCGTTGGTTGGTCAGCTTCATGCTGCCCTGCCGCACATAGCTGGTTGCGTCCCGCTGCGGTGCCACGCTCTTGAGCCGGCTCTTCATCACGCCGGTCACAATCAGTGCCGTCACCAGACCAATGACCAGCGCCAGACACAGATACAGGATGGAGAGGGGCTCATGCGGCATATTGTCCACATCGTAGGGGTGGCCTTCGCGGGCGGCGGTAACATACGCATCCGTCCACTGGATAAAGGTGCGGAAGGCGGCGGCGTAATCACCGTCTGCCATATCGGGGGTCATCTGCTCGCCAAGGTACTGGATGCCGGCATCCGTAAAGGCGGTAATGCCGTAGCCGCAGGTTGAGATATGCCATTTGCGGTCGCCTATGCTCACCAGCAGCAGCACGCCGTCCCGGTTTTCGCCGTAGCCGAACTGGCAGTAATCATACAGGTCATCGGCATATTCCTCCATGCTGGTGCAGCCCTCGTTTTCCAGCGAGTCGATGGTAGCAATGATCACATCAAAGCTCTGACGGACGCTCAGTTCCTCCAGTGAAGCTTCCAGCTCGCCGTCCTCGTCCTCGGTCAGAACTTCTGCGCTGTCGTTCATGCGGTAATACAGGTCGGCAAAGCCGTCTGCGGCAAAGGCCGGTGCGGCCAGCGCGACCAGCAGCACCAGTGCTGCCAGCGCGGCACAGAGGGAGCGCAGTGGGGTAACAGTCTTTTTCATCTTCCGTCCCTCCTTTACAGAATCCCGGCCAGCCACAGCAGCCACATGACCGCATAGGATGCAGCACCGACGGCTGCCGTAAGTCCCAGCGTCCACTTGCGGGCGGCGGCCTTATCCACCGGCAGGTTGCCCACAAACTTGCCGGTCTGGCCGTTCATGGCAAAAATGTAGTTGTTGCCCTGCCAGCTGGTGCTCAGCACCCACACTGGGAACAGGGCATACTTTGCCTTGCCGCCGTGCAGCTGGATGCTGCTGTTTTCCATTTTCACGGAGTCGTAGCCGGTAACGGTCTGGGTAAAGGCGTCCTCGGTGGACTGACGGATACGCTCGTTGGCGCGCTGGATGCTCTTTTGGGCGTCCACATCGTACTTATCGGCCACATAGCCTGCCAGATACGCGGTCTTGAAGGGCACGGCATCGCTCATGGTAAACGGCTCGATGGATTCCATCAGGTCGTCTGCCATCTTGGAGGAGCCGTCCACCGGAACCGCGTCAAAGCCCAGCACGCCGTCCCGGCGCACGGAATAGTAGCTGGTCTCGGTATAATCGTAGTCGTCATCCGACCAAAAGCGGGTGCGGGTGGCGGTAAAGCGCAGCTGGGCGTCGGCATCGCTGTCGTACAGCCAGAAGGGCACATACACGCCCTTGATCTCGTCGATGTGGTTCTGGCTGCGGAACACCTTGGGCAGCAGGGTCTTGCCCTTGAGGTGCTCCTGCAGCTTTTCCTTCGCCGCTTTTTTATCCAGCTTGAAGGGGATGATGAGGTCGGGGCGCAGGTCTCCGGCAAACTGTCCGGTGAGGACGATGGGGTTGCCGCAGAAAGGGCAGGCCGAGGCTGCCATGGTGTCGTCGCCCACGATCTCGCCGCCGCAGCTCTTGCAGACATAAGTATGCAGACCGGCGGTCTCGCCCTCTGCCCAGCTGCCGCCGGGGGTGGCCCAGTTCATCTTGCTGGGCTTTTGGTCTTTCAGGTCCTCATCGTAGCCCTTCAGTGCGTCCACCTCAAACTCGGTGTCGCAGTAGGGGCATTTCATCTTCTGGGTGGTGCTGTCGAACTGGATTGCACCATCGCAGCAGGGGCACTTATATTCCAGCATTCCTGCCATAGCGTTTCCTCCTATTATAATCTGCGGGGCAGGGACTTATTGACTTTCCTTCCCTGCCCCGCAGTGTGTTCAGTTATTGTGCAGCGGGCTTAGCTGCGGTCGTTCTCGTCAAAGGGGTCGCCGCACTCCGGGCAGAACTTAGGCGGGTGTGCGGGGTCTGCCGGTTCCCAGCCGCACTTGTCGCACTTATACTTGGGGGTACCGGCGGGCTTAGGTTTGCCACACTCGGAGCAGAACTTGCCCTTGTTCACCGCGCCGCAGCTGCAAGTCCAGCCCTCTGCTGCCGCCGAGCGGGGCTTGCCGCACTCCGGGCAGAATTTGCCGGTGACGGTGGCACCGCAGCTGCAAGTCCAGCTGTCCGCGGGCTTCGGCTCCGGCTTTTTGCTGCCGCATTCCGGGCAGAACTTGCCGGTGGCGATAGCGCCGCAACTGCACTTCCAGCTGTCGGCGGCAGAAGTCTGCTGCTGGGGTGCTGCGGGCTGCTGCCCCATGGCGAACAGGTTCTGGGCGTTCATGCCGTTGGCACCGGCCGCCATGCCCATGCCCATAAAGCCGGTCATGGCACCGGCAGTGTTCCCGGCGGCGGTCTTCATGGCGTCGATCTGACCGCCCACCAGACGGGCAGCGGCGGTGGTGGGATCGGTGGTCATGGCGTTTTCTTCCCACTCGGTGATCTTCTTCTGCTGCTCCTCCGGGATGGACAGGGAGTTGATGTTGAAGGAGAATACCTCAATGCCGCGCTTTTTGCGCCAGACGTTGGACAGTTGCTCGTTGAGCGCCTCGGAGATCTCCAGCGTGTGGGCGGGGATCTCGTAATACTGCACCTTGTTGGCCGAAAGGGTGGCCAGCGCAGGCTGCAGAGCGTTCATCAGCTCGCTCTTCAGGCGAGGAGCCAGCTCCGAGGCATCGTACTGGGTGGAGACGTTGCTGCACACGTTGGTGTAGAACAGCAGCGGGTCGCAGATGCGGTAAGTAAAGCTGCCGTTGCAGCGGATGTTCACCGAGAGCTTGTAGCCCCGCTCCTCGCTGACCACCACGCGGAACGGGATGGGCGTTGCGGTGCCGTACAGGATCTCGCCCAGTTCCTTGGTGTTGATGTAGTACACCCGCTGATCCTTGCCGGTGTCGCCACCGTAGGTAAAGCGCTTGGCTACGGTCTGGAAGGTTGCTGCCAGACTATCGCCGAAGTTGCCGGTGAACATGCTGGGCTCGGTGGAGGAATTGAAGGTATACTCGCCCGGCTCGGCGCACACTTCCACCACCTTGCCCTGCTCCACGATGAGCATACACTGACCATCGGCCACGGCAACGCCGCTGCCGTTGGTGATGATATTATCCTCGCCGTGGTTGGAGCTGCGGCGGGAAGTGCGCTTCTGGCCCTTGACCATCAGCACATCCTTATCCAGAGAATCGCAGTAGAAAAATTCCTTCCACTGGTCTGCAAGAGTTCCGCCCAGTGCGCCCATACCTGCTTTGATCAAACCCATAATAATTTCCTCCTGTATGTTTTATTGTTTTTGCTCTCTTCTTTATCATGCAGAACGATTTCATTTGCAAAAATGGTTCTGCCTGCTCAGGGGTAAGGGTCAGATAATTGATATTATAATCATACTGCAATGCGGCGCTGAACGCAAGGCATTTCTAACCGTTGCCACCTGCCTTTGCAGCTTCTTTCACAAAAAAGAACACCGGAGCGTCCATAGAGACTCCGGTGTTCTGAAATAATAATTTTCTTTCTTGTTTCGCGCCAAAAAGGCTTAGAACCGCCGCCATGTATCCGGCATAAACAGCACCAGCATGGGGAAGATCTCCAGACGGCCGGCCAGCATATCGAAGATGAGCACCAGCTTTGCGGGGTCTGCAAAGCAGCCGAAGTTCTGCATTGGGCCTGCCATTTCCAAGCCCGGGCCGATGTTGTTCAGGGTAGCAGCCACGGCGGTAAAGTTCGTCACCATATCAAAGCCGTTCAGGCTGATGAGGAAGAAGGAGGCCGCAAAAATAAAGATATAGGCCGCAATGAACACGTTGGTGGTGCGGATGGTCTCGTGGTTCAACAGCTTGCCGTCCATGCGGGCGGGCGCTACCACCTGCGGGTGCAGGGCGGTCTTGAGCTCCTTGGCCAGGGTCTTACCCAGAATGAGGAAACGGCTCACTTTGATGCCGCCGCCGGTGCTGCCCGCGCAGGCACCAATGAACATGAGCATGACCAGAATCTCTTTAGAGAGGGTTGGCCACAGGTCAAAATCGCAGCTGGAAAAGCCGGTGGTGGTGATGATGGAGCCCACCTGAAAAGCGGCCTGCCGCAGCGCCTCGCCAAAGCTGTTGTACATACTATAAATGTTGGCGGTGATGATACCCACTGCCACTGCGATGACCACAAAGTAGCCCCGCACCTCCTCGCTGGCAGCAGCGCGGCGGAACTTGCGCATGAGCAGCAGGAAATAGGCGTTGAAGTTGACGCCGAACAGGATCATGAAGATGGTCACGACCCACTGGATGTAGGGCGAAAAACTGGCAAAGCTGTCGTTGCGGAAGCCGAAGCCGCCGGTACCCGCCGTACCAAAGGCGGTGAGCATGGCTTCGAACAGAGGCATTCGGCCAATCAGCAGGAACACCAGCTCCAGCATGGTAAGGGCAAAGTAGATGCCGTACAGGATCTTAGCGGTGGACTGTACCTTAGGCACCAGCTTATCCACCTGCGGGCCGGGGCTTTCCGCCTTCATCAGGTTGACGTGGGAGCCGCCGGTCAGCGGCAGCAGCGAGAGCAGAAACACCAGAACACCCATGCCGCCAATCCAGTGGGTGAAGCTGCGCCAGAACAGAATGCCGTTGGGCAGCCCCTCCACGGCGGGCAGAATGCTGGCACCGGTGGTGGTAAAGCCGGAGACCGTCTCAAACAGGGCATCCACAGGGTTCGGGATGCAGCCGGTGAGCACAAAGGGCACCGCGCCCATCACCGAGATGAACACCCAGCACAGCGAGGTAGCCGCAAAGCCTTCGCGCATATAGAACACCTTACTGCGGGGTTTGATGGTGTGCAGGGCGTAGCCGATACCGGCGCTGACGGCAGCTGTGAGCAGAAACACGCCCAGCACCATCCACTCGCCATACACTAAGCTGGCGGCGGCGGGCAGCAGCAACAACGCGCCCTCGATCATTAGCACATAGCCCAGCAGACGGAAAACGATCGCATAATTCATAGTCCGCCTCCGTCAGTGCTCCACGATATCGCGCAGATCGTGCAGACCATGCTCCAGCGTGACCACGATGACGTTATCGCCCACTTGGATCTGGTCGCCGCCGCGGGGAATCAGGATCTTGCTGCCGCGGGTAATACAGCACAGCAGCAGGTTCTTTTTCAGGTGCAGCTGGCTCAGGGGCACACCGGTAGCGGCGCTCTCCTCGTGCACTGTAAATTCCAGTGCCTCCACGCGGTCATCCAGTATGCGGTACAGAGTCTTGATGTTGTTGCCTGCCTCGTTTTGCAGGGCGCGGACGTACTGCACGATGTAGTCACAGGTCATGTACTTGGGGTAGACCACGCTGCCCAGATCCAGCCCGGCCAGAATATCGTCAAATTCCAGACGGTTGACCTTGGTCACCAGCTTGCCGTTGGAGTGCTTTTTGGCAAACAGGGTCAGCAGCACGTTCTCCTCGTCGATGTTGGTCAGCGCCACAAAGGCTTCGGTGGATTCCAGACCCTCGGAAAGCAAAAACTCGCGGTTGGAGCCGTCCTCGTTCAGGATCTGGGCACCGGGCAGCTGCTCAGCCAGTTCTACGCAGCGGGCAGCGTCCCGCTCCACAATGCGCACCCGCACATGGTTTTCCAGCAGTTCCTGACTGAGGTAGTAAGCAATGGCACCGCCGCCCACGATGAGGGCGTTGCGTACCGGCTGCACCGGCAGATGCAGCTGCTGGAAGAAGGCGTGAGCTTTTTCCTGCGTAGCAAGGAAAGTGACCTGATCGCCCTTTTGCAGCACAAAGTTACCGTTGGGGATGATGACCCCGCCCTCACGCTCCACCGCGCACACCAGAATATCGCTCTTGAGCCGGGTGGGGATCTCTCGAATGGCTACGCCGTCCAGTGCATCGGGCAGCGCAAACTTGATCAGCCGCACACGGCCGTCCGCAAAGGTATCGATCTTGCTGGCACCGGGGAAACGCAGCAGATGAGAGATCTCCTTTGCCGCTGCCATTTCCGGGTTGATGATGGCGGAAATGCCGATCTGCTTTTTGATAAAGTCCAGCTCGTGGCTGTAGGATGGGTTGCGCACGCGGGCAATGCCGTGGCAGTGGCCCGCCTTTTTGGCGAACATGCAGCAAAGCAGGTTCAGTTCGTCCGAGCCGGTGACCGCAATGAACACGTCCGCATCCTCAATGCCCGCCTCGGACAGGGTGGTGATGGACGAGCCATTGCCCACGATGCCCAGCACGTCGTAGCTTTCGGTCAGGTGTTCCACGCGCGCTTTGTTGGTGTCCACCACAGTCACGTTGTGGCCTTCCTCGCTGAGCTGGCGTGCCAGAGCCGTACCGACCTTGCCGCCGCCCACCAGAATGATCTTCATAACAAGTCCTTTCTCCTTTGGCAGCCCCTTTTCCCGGGGCATACAAGTACAGTGTAGTATACCATATCCCGATGCAAAGTTCTACCGTTTGTCCCGCAAATACAGCGAATTGCTTAAAAAGCGACAGTTCTTTTGTGCAAGATGGCCTGTTCTCAGCGTGAAAGCGCAAAAAGGGACTGCCACACAGCTTTGTGCAGCAGTCCCCTTGGGACGAAACGATTTAGAATGCCCACCGCGTACGCTTTGGGCATCCTCAGCGGAAAAAATATTGTTATAAGAGCAAGGTCGGTCAGCCTGCGGGCTGCCCGACCTTGCATTTTCGCGGAAAACAGGGTTCTCCCCTGCTGTCCGGTCTCAGTACCGCTCTACGCCGTCTTTGGTGACAAGGGCGTACACCAGCGGGGCTTCCTCCGGCTTTTCAGCGCCGTACACAAGGCCGCTGCGGTACTCGGCTGCGGCAGCTTCAAACTTGTCCGCAGCGCCGTAGAAGGTGGCAAGGCTTTCGCCCTTATGGACGTAGTCACCGCGCTTTTTGTGCAGGGTGATACCGGCGGCAAAGTCCAGCGGGTCGCCTTTTTTCTGGCGGCCCGCGCCCAGCAGCACGCTGGCAGAACCGATCTTTTCCGCATCGTTGGCCGTGATGTAGCCGTCCTGCTCGGCCAGCAGCTCGTATCTGGCGGCGGGCTGTGCAAACAGGCTGTAATCATCCAGCACCCGGATGTCGCCGCCCTGCGCGGCAAACATTTCCTTGCACTTGGCAAAGGCAGAGCCGTCCGCAATGACAGCCTCGGCCATAGCGCGGCAGTGGGCGGCATCGCCCTTGCCTGCCAGCACCAGCATATTGGCCGCCAATTGCAGACACACCTCGGTCAGGTCTGCCGGGCCGTGGCCTTTGAGCACGTCCATGCTCTCCATCACTTCCAGACTGTTGCCGATGTTGTGCCCCAGCGGGGTGTCCATATCGGTGATCATGGCGGCTACCCGGCGGCCATGGTGGGTACCAATGGCGACCATCAGCTGTGCCAGCTCAATGCTCTGGTCAACAGTTTTCATAAAAGCACCGGTGCCGGTGGTGACGTCCAGCAGGATGGCGTCTGAACCGGAGGCCAGCTTTTTGGACATGATGCTGGACGCAATCAGCGGGATGCAGCTGACAGTAGCGGTAACGTCCCGCAGGGCGTACATCTTTTTATCTGCCACGGCAATGCCCTCGCTCTGGCCGATGACCGACAGACCGATCTGGTTCACCTGTGCAAAAAACTCCTCCTGCGAGAGGGCAGTTTTTGTGCCGGGCACGCTCTCCATCTTGTCGATGGTGCCGCCGGTGTGGCCTAAGCCCCGGCCGCTCATTTTGGCGATCTTCACCCCGCAGGCTGCCACGATGGGCGCAATGACCAGCGTGGTCTTATCGCCCACGCCGCCGGTGGAGTGCTTGTCCACCTTGATGCCCGGAATGGGCGAAAGGTCTACCATCACACCGCTGTGCGCCATCACATCAGTCAGTTCGGCGGTCTCCTCATTGGTCATGCCGCGCAGATACACCGCCATCATCCATGCAGCCATCTGATAGTCGGCCACTTCCCCGCTGACAAAGCCGTTGACAATAGCTTCCAGCTCTTCCCGGGTGTGGGTGCCGCCATCCCGCTTTTTTGCGATCAGATCATAAATACGCATCGTTTCACGCTCCTGTTCTTACTGTTTTTGGGGGCGTTTTATGCCCGGATTTCCTGCCATACGCTCTTGCCGTCCAGCGTGGAGGCGTCCACTTCCAGATATTCGCAGATGGTCTGGGCGATGGTGCCGAAGCACAGCTTGGTGCCCAGATCCGTCCCCGCCTTCACACCCTTGCCGCAGACCAGATACGGCACATACTCGCGGGTATGGTCGGTGGTCTTGGTGTAAGAGGGATCACAGCCGTGGTCGGCAGTGATCATGAGCAGGTCACCCTCCCGCATTCCCGGGAGGAAATCAGCCAGAAAACGGTCGAACTCGGTAGCGGCGGCAGCGTAGCCTGCCACATCGCGGCGGTGGCCATAGAGCATATCAAAGTCTACCAGATTTACGAAAGCAAGGCCTTCAAAATCCCGGGTCTGCAAGGCCTTGGTAAAGGCGATGCCGTTGGTGTTGCCGGTGGTCTTGATCTTTTCGGTCACGCCCTCGCCGTCAAAAATATCGTAGATCTTGCCCACAGCGATCACGTCCTTACCGGCATCCTTCAGCAGATCCAGCATGGTGGCGCGGGGCGGCTTCAGGCTCAGGTCGTGGCGGTTGGTGGTGCGGTAGAAGGTATCCGCGCTGTTGCCAAGGAAGGGGCGGGCGATCACACGGCCCACGCCGTACTTGCCCTTGAGCATTTCCCGGGCAATCTCGCAGTAGCGGTACAGCTCCTGCACCGGTACAAGCTCCTCGTTGGCAGCCACCTGAAAAACGCTGTCGGCGCTGGTATAGACGATGAGGGCATTTTCCCGCATGGCCTGCTCGCCGTAGTCCTTCAGCACCTGCGTGCCGGAATAGGGCTTGTTGCACAGTACCTTGTGGCCGGTCTTTTGCTCATACTCCCGGATCAGCTCCTCCGGGAAGCCCTCGGGGAAGGTGGGCAGCGGCTCCGGGCTGACCACACCGGCGATTTCCCAGTGGCCGATGGTGGTATCCTTGCCCATGCTCTGCTCCTGCAGGCGGGCAAAGGCAGCCGCCGGGGCATCCGTTTTCTCCCCTGCGGTCACACCGTCAATGTTGAACAAGCCCAGCTTGCGCAGGTTGGGGCAATTGAAATTGGGGTGGTTCGCAATGGCACCCAGGGTGTTGGTGCCTGCATCGCCAAAGGCAGCGGCGTCCGGCTCTGCGCCGATGCCAAAGCTGTCCAGCACGATCAGAAAAACACGTTTTTCCATAATGGTCACTCCATTCTCCGGGCGTTCCCCGGAACAGTACTACTTTATTACCCCTATTATAAGCAAAAACCCCCTCCGATGCAAGAGGAAGCAGTCTTGTATGTTCTTATCAGTTTTCACGTTTTGCAGCAGTTTTCCCCTGTCAGACAGCACGCAGAAAGCTGCGGCGCATCGTTAAAAGTTTTGCAATCTTTCCTTTGGGCATCAACAGATGCAAAAACTTGTATTCAAGCAAAAATTCCTCTTGCTCTCTTGCGCCGGAATGATTATAATAATAGGTGGTAGAGTTTTGGGTTTTCCCGCTCTGCCATATAAACCGACCCGCTGTACCGGGAGCTTTTACTCCCATTGGTCATACACAGCAGCCTGCAGGGATGCTGTGCCGGATATAGGTAAGAGAGAGTTGACGGAGGTATATTGCATGAGAAAGACGAAAATTATTTGCACCCTTGGCCCTTCCACCGATAAGGAAGGCGTTCTGCGCGAGCTGATCGCCAACGGCATGAACGTGGCTCGTTTCAATTTTTCCCACGGTTCCCACGAGGAGCATCTGGGACGCCTTGAAAAGCTGAAGGCTCTGCGCGAGGAGCTGGGCAAGCCCGTGGCCGCACTGCTGGACACCAAGGGCCCCGAGATCCGCCTGAAGGACTTCAAGAACGGCGTAGAGAACCTGGTTGCAGGCCAGACCTTTACCCTGACCACCCGCGATGTGGAGGGCACCAACGAGATCTGCTCCATCACCTACAAAGATCTGCCCATGGACGTGGAGCCGAACGGCACCATCATGCTGGACGACGGCCTGATCAAGCTGCAGATCCAGACCGTGAACGACACCGACATCGTCTGCACCGTGCTGAACAACGGCAAGATCAAGAACAAGAAGGGCGTCAACGTGCCCGGCGTGCACCTGTCTATGCCGTATATGAGCCAGCGCGATAAGGACGATATCATCTTCGGCATCCAGCAGGGCTATGATTTCATCGCCGCTTCCTTTGTGCGCACCGCACAGGACGTGTACGATATCCGCAACCTGCTGAACCAGTACGATTCCAACATCCGCATCATTGCAAAGATCGAGAACCGCGAGGGCGTGAACAACATCGACAGCATTCTGGCTGCTGCCGATGCCGTGATGGTGGCCCGTGGCGATCTGGGCGTGGAGATCGACTTCACCGAGCTGCCCGGCATTCAGAAAACCATCATCGACCGCTCCTTCTCCTTCGGCAAGCCCATCGTCACCGCTACCCAGATGCTGGACAGCATGATCGTGAACCCCCGCCCCACCCGCGCCGAGATCTCGGACGTGGCAAACGCCATCTACGACGGTACCTCTGCCATTATGCTGTCCGGTGAGACCGCTGCCGGTGCCTACCCTGTGGAGGCGCTCAAGACCATGTCCGCCATTGCTGAGCGCACCGAGCAGGAGGGTTTCCATCTGCGCGGCCGCATGATGGATTCCAACCCCGGCAAGATCAGCGTCTCTGACGCTACCGCCCATGCCGCCTGCCTGACCGCACGGGATGTGAACGCCGCCGCCATCGTTACCGTGTCTGAGTCCGGCACCACTGCCCGCCTGCTGAGCAAGTACCGCCCGCAGCAGCCCATCATTGCCTGCGTCATGCGCGAGCAGGTGCAGCGTCAGCTGTCCCTGAGCTGGGGCATCACCCCGCTGATGATGTCTCTGGCACACAGCACCGATGAGCTGATTGAGATGTCCACTGCTCTGGCCAAGGAGAACGGATACCTGCACAACGGCGAGCTGGCTGTTGTGACCGCAGGCGTGCCCGTGGGCGTTTCCGGCACCACCAACATGATCAAGATCCACATGGTGGGCAACTGTCTGGCTACCGGCGTGGGCGTCGGCCCTGAGAACAACGATGTTGCCAGCGGCAAGGCCTGCGTCTGCCGCACCATGGACGAGGTGCGCGCCAAGTTCAAGCCCGGCATGGTGCTTGTAGTGCCCTCCACCAGCAACGAGATGCTGAGCTTTGTGCGCGACGCTGCCGCTCTGGTGGTAGAGGAGCCCGGCCTGAACAGCCACGCCGCCATTGCCGGCAAGGCACTGCTGAAGCCCACCGTTGTGGGTGCCGCCGGTGCTACCAGCCACATCCGCGATGGCCTGATGGTGGCTGTGGACTGCGCACACGGCAGTGTGCAGCGCCTGCAGGGCTAAGACATAAAAGGAGAACCGTAGTATGGAACGTATCGCAAGTTTTTGCGTGGATCACACCCGGCTGGAGCGCGGGATGTACCTGAGCCGTCAGGACGGCGATGTGCTCACCTGGGACATCCGCATGAAAAAGCCCAATCAAGGCGATTATCTGACCACTGCTGCCGCCCACACGCTGGAGCACCTGTTTGCCACCTACGCGCGCAACAGCGCCGTGAAGGATGGGGTGATCTATGTTGGCCCCATGGGCTGTCGCACCGGCTTTTACCTGCTCACCCGGGGGCTGACCCCGGCACAGGCGCTGCAGCTGACGGTGGATGCCTACCGCTTTATGGCTGGCTTTGAGGGCACTGTGCCCGGTGCCAGCGAGGTGGAGTGCGGCAACTACCGCGATATGGATCTGCCTGCCGCCAAGGCTGAAGCCGCTGCCATGCTGCCCGTGCTGGAAGCGCTGACCGCAGAGGATCTGCACTACTGATCTGTCAATATAAAGAGAGCGCCGCACAAAATACCGTGCAGCGCTCTTTTTGTTACAAAATGATGCGAAAGTATTATTTATAATTTCAGGGCAGGGGAACGTCTGCGGATGTTCCCCTGCCCTGTTTTTACTAAAAGAAATCTCAAATCAGCCCCAAGGCTGCAAATTCCTTAGAAATGCCGTCCTCGTACACCGAGGGGGCAATGCGGTCGCAGCGCTGCTTCAGGCTTGCAGAGCCGTTGGCCATACAGACACTGATGCCGACCACATCGGTCATTTGCAGGTCGTTGTCGCTGTCGCCAAAGCCGATGCTGTCCTGCAGGGGCACGCCCAAATAGTCGCAGACAGCCTTGATGCCGCGTCCCTTGTCAAATTTACGGTTGATAAGCTCTCCGTTCACATAGCCGCCATCCAGACCGTCCAGCTTGCTCTCACAGAACACGAATCTGTCCTCGTACAGGCGCTTCGCCTCGTCCAAGTCCTCGCTGTGCTCCGCGATATACACAATCTTATACAGCGGCTCGCCCTTATAATCGGCCAGCGGGCTGATGGTCATGCCGTCCTCCATGGCCTTGCGCCAACGGGCGGCTTCGCTGTTCAGATCGCCTGCATCCCGGTGGGTAAAGCTCCAGCGCTCTATCATCTTCAGGCTGCCGTAGGTGGCATCCCGCGCTTCCAGTGTGCACTCCACGCCGTGGCGCTCCATGGCGCTGCGCACATCCTGTGCCAGCTGCGGCTCCATAGGCAGGTCTACCAGTACCTTGTCCCCGCAGAACACATAGCCGCCGGCGCTGCACACTGCGCCGTCAAAGCCATAGTCCAGCAGCGGCTGGGTCATGCGCCGGTTGCGCCCGGTGCACAGAAACAGCTTGTGGCCGTTGGCGTGCGCCTTGTGCAGCGCCCCGACCGTGCTTTGGGGGATCAGCATCTCGCCCGGGGGCAGCAGAGTGCCGTCGATATCTAAAAAAATCAGCTTTTGTTTCATTCGTTCCTCTTTTTTACAGTGAGCCGCGCTCTACCAGCGTATAGCCCAGCGTGGTCTGGCGCACCGGTGCAGCGTCCGGCTCAGTATGTTCTAAGCTTTGCAGCAGCATCCGGGCAGCTTCCTGCCCTACCTGCCGCTGGTAGAAGCGGATGGTGGTCAGTCCGGGCTCCACCACCTTGCCCGCCCAGTTGTCTCCGATACCGGCAAGGCCGACATCCTGCCCTACTTTGCGCCCGGCAGCGCGCAGCACCTGCAAAGCGCCAAAGGCCACGGTGTCTGTCACGCAGACTACACCGTCCAACTGCGGGCAGCGTGCCAGCAGCTCTTCCATGCAGCGGTGCCCTTCTTCCATGGAAAAGGCGGCGCAGTAAGCGCGGGGCAGACCATCTGCGTTCAGTCCCACCTCCCGCAGTGCATCCTGCACACCCTGACGGCGGGCTATGCCGGTGGCGGCGTCCTGCTCGCTACCGCCGATATACACGATATTTTTGCGGCCATGCTCCAGCATCTTCCGGGTCAGGTCGCGGGCGGCAGCGCGGTCGTCGTTATAAACGCAGGGCAGGTCTGCAAAGCGCTGTCCTGTTACCACCACGGGCACACGGCAGTCCTTCAGTGCCTTGCACAGCTGTGGGCTGGAATCATAGCCCAGCAGAATGATACCGGCTACATGGTTGCGCTGCAATGCTGTAAGATATTCCAGTTCCATCTGCTCGTCCAGTTCGGTGTCTGCCAGCAGCATCAGGTAGCGGCTTGCGCCCAGTTCGGCTGCAATGCCGCTGGTGATCTGCCCCACCGACTGGGAGCTGATGCTGGGCACGATGACCCCCACCTGACGCACCTTGCCGGTGCGCAGGGTCTGGGCGGCAGTGTCCGGGCTGTAACCGGTCTTTTCCACTACGGCTTGTATCACGGCACGTTTCTGTTCGCTGAGGGGGCCGCCGTTCAAATAGCGGCTGACCGCAGCGCTGGAAACACCTGCCAGCTTTGCAATATCACTGATGGTCATGGGATATTTTCTCCGTTCCCTCTTCGGTGGCAATGTGTAAACGTTTTCATGCTTATTATAAATCCGTTTCACATTTCCCGCAAGAGGTGCAATGACCGTTTTTCTGCGGGACAGTCTGCAGTTTTTTTGGTTGTTTTGTACAGCACAAACGTTTTTGCTTTCCAATTTACTGCCAGAATCGCAAAACACTGCAATTACACAAGTCCCATGCTGATGGCGCGTGCGATAAGTCCCAGCACCAGCGCCGCCAGAATAATGCCCAGCGCCACCCTGCTCTCGCCGCCGGTCTGCTGCTTTTTGCTGCGGGATGCCGTGCTGTGGCTCTGTTTTGTACCGGTGCTGCGGCTGCGGGCAGAGGTGTTCTGCCGCCCGCCAGTGCTTTTGGTGCTGCGGACAGTCTGGGTATTGCGGGGCTTGCTGCGGGCGGCGGCTTTTCCCTGCTGTGCGTTCTGCGGGCTGCTCTGACGCGCTTTGAGGGGTTTTCCCTCGCTGCAGCGGCTCAGGTAGTCCTCGGCTTCGCGGTAATACTGCGCCAGCTCGTTTTCTTTAAAGGCGGTACCGGCGTAGCCCTCCTCCAGCGCCTCGATGGCTTCGTTGAACAGCAGCGCCGCCTGTGCGCCGTCCGCTGCAACCGCCGCGTGGGCAGCTTCGTTGCGGGCGGTGCGGATGGCGTTGCAGGCATGGCGTGCGGCAGAGGGGTGTGCCGTGTTGCCCAGCAGATCCAGCGGGCGGGCGGCATCGGTCTCCGGGTCCAGCAGCACCCGCATACACAGGGTGGTGTCCAGCTGCTGCCAGCTGGTCTTGCCGGTAAGGTCCGGCATACGGTCGTAGTAATCCGGGCTTTCCTGCTTGCGGGCGGCAATATGCTCCAGCAGTGCATCCAGACTGTGTGCCCCGGGCTTGCGCTCCCAGTGCCAGCGCAGCAGGCGGCGGCTGATCTCATCGCAGGCGGTTTTGATCTCAAAAGCCACTTGTAAAGCTTGTTCCGGCATGGTATTTCCTTTCTGTGCAATGCACACAAAAGGCGGAGAAGGCACGCTGCCCCCTCCGCCGGGATAGTTTATTTTACAGCACGAACTGGTAGTACACAAAACCGCACAGCGCAATGGCTGCACACAGGATGGCCGTAATGGGCGGCACCCAGCGGATCAGCGCTTCTGCCACGCTGTCCCGGCTGTCCTCGTACTCCTCGTCCTCTTCCACAGGCGCGGGCTGACGCACCGGAGCCGGAGCCGGACGGCGGGCGGCGGCGGGCATCACGCGGGTGCCCTCGTCTGCCACAGCAGCGCCGGAATACGGTGCGCGGGCGGGGGCATCCAGCACCCGGGTAGGCTCCGAGATGGGCTGGACGGGGGCTGCCTTCGGCTGGTAAACCGTTGCGCCCATGACCCGGGTGGGCTCCTCTGCGGGCGCTGCCGGGGCGGCAGGAGCTGTACCCACGATGCGGGTAGGCTCCTCCACCGCAGCGGACGCTGCGGGAGCCGCCGGGGCGCTGAGGGGCATTTCCATCTCGTCTGCCGGGGCGGCGGGCTGCAGCAGGGTGTTCAGCGCGTTCTGCAGCAGAATGCGGTCACAGCCGCACTCCGAGCAGTAAACGGTATCCTCCTCGGTGGGGTGGAAGGCACCGCAGGCGCAGTACCAGCCGTTCTCGAACACCTGCGGCTGATACTTGAGCCCGGTGCGGTTCATGCGGGCTTCCAGCGCCTTTTGCAGCTCTGGGGCCAGACGGCGGGGCGCAGGCAGACGCACACGCTTGATGCCGTCCAGATGCACCACACGCTTGCCGTTGTACACATTGCACAGCGAAACATCCACGCTGGTGATTGCCTTTGCCGTGATGAACACGGCATCGTCCTGCCCGAACAGCTCGCCGGGCTTTACCTGAAGATCCCGGTACTCGAACTTGTCCTCGCACAGGATCACACCGTCCACGCCCTTGCACTTGAAGTGGATCTCCAGTGCGGTCAGGGTCACGCGGGAAATATTCTTGAAGGTCAGGCAGACAGCGTGCTCGCCGCTGACATCCCCCTTGAGCAGTTCCACGCAGACGAACTGCACCGGGCTGCCGGGGGTATAATAGTTTGCACGGGTCTGGGCGACCGGGTTAAAATTTTCCTCCACGATGCTCGCTCCTTTCCTAAAAAAGCTTAGTCCTGCTGCTCCGGGGCATCCGGCTGCGGCACTTCCGGCTGGGCAGGCTCGGCCTGCTCGGCGGGTTCGGCGCGCTCAGCGGTCTGGGCAGGCTCTGCGGGCTGCACCGGGGCAGGCTGCACGGTCTGGTCGGGCTGCGCCTGCTCGGGTTTTGCGTCCTCGCAGGGGGGCAGGGTGCCGCCGGCCATAATGGTGTTGAACTGCTCCTCGTTGAGCTTTTCGCGCTCCATCAGAGCCTTGGCCAGCGCATGGAGCTGGTCGATGTGCTCCGTCAGGGTGCGGCGGCAGGTCTCGTAAGCCTCATCGATGATATCACGGGTCTCGCTGTCGATCTCGGCAGCGGTGGTCTCGCTGTAACCCTTGCCCTGACCCAAGTCGCGGCCAAGGAAGGTCTCCTCCTGCGAGGTGCCGTAGACCACGGGGCCCAGACGCTCGGAGAAGCCGTAGCGGGTGATCATCTGGCGGGCGATGTTGGTGGCCTGCTGCAGGTCGTTGGAAGCACCGGTGGAGATGTCCTCCAAGATCAGCTGCTCGGCCACGCGGCCACCCAAGCTGGACACGATGTCCTCAAACATTTCACCCTTGGTCACATAGCTGCGATCCTTCTCGGGCAGATACATGGTGTAGCCGCCGGCCTGACCGCGCGGGATGATGGTGATCTCGTGCACGCGGGAGTGGTGCTTGCAGTAGAAGCCTGCCACAGCGTGACCAGCCTCGTGGTAGGCGGTGAGCTTTTTCTCCTCCGGGGTGACCACGCGGCTCTTCTTCTCGGGGCCAGCCATCACCTTCATGGAAGCTTCCTCGATGTCCTCCATGGTAATGGCCTTGCGGTTGCGGCGGGCTGCCAGCAGCGCGGCCTCGTTGACAAGGTTCTCAAGGTCTGCACCGGCAAAACCGGCGGTGCGCTGGGCAATGACCTTCAGGGAGACGTCCGGTGCAAGGGGCTTGTTGCGGGTGTGCACCTTCAGGATCTCTTCGCGTCCCTTGACATCCGGCAGACCCACATAGACCTGACGGTCAAAGCGGCCGGGGCGCAGCAGCGCCTTATCCAGAATGTCGGCGCGGTTGGTAGCGGCCATGACGATGATGCCGTCGTTGGCCTCGAAACCGTCCATCTCCACCAGCAGCTGGTTCAGGGTCTGCTCGCGCTCATCGTGACCGCCGCCCAGACCTGCGCCGCGCTGACGACCCACAGCGTCGATCTCATCAATAAAGATGATGCAGGGCATGGTCTTTTTGGCCTTATCGAACAGATCGCGCACGCGGGATGCACCCACGCCAACGTACATCTCCACAAAGTCAGAGCCGGAGATGGAGTAGAAGGGCACCCCGGCTTCACCAGCACAAGCACGCGCCAGCAGGGTCTTACCGGTACCCGGAGGGCCCACCAGCAGCACGCCGTGAGGGATGCGGGCACCCAGCGTATTGAACTTATCCGGGCTCTTGAGGAACTCCACAACTTCCTTGAGCTCCTCTTTTTCCTCGTCCTCACCGGCCACATCGGCAAAGGTGGCAGTCTTTTTGTTCTCGTGCTCGTCCTTTACCTTGGCCTTGCCTACGTTCATGATGCCGCCGCCACCAGCACCGCCGCGCATCATGGAGAACAGCAAAAAGCCGGTGCAACCCAGCATAGCCAGATAGAACAAAATCTCCATCCAGGGGATGGTTTCCTTGGCAGGTACATAGTCGTACACCATGGGCGCATCGGGGTTGGCTGCATCGTACTGGGCGATGTAGTCCGACACATGATCCACGAACATCCGGGCGTAGGGCAGCTTATAGCTGACCGTCTCGGTGCCGTCATCGTTCTTCTTTACCCCGGTGGGGGCAGAGGAAGAGGAGGACAGCAGGCCGGAAAGCAGCCCGCCCGTGGACTGGGTGGTGGTCTGCTCGGCAGCGTTGGGCAGCTCCTGTGCACCCTCCTTCAGGGTCATGGTGATCACGCCGGTATTCAGATCCAGCGAGAATTTGGTGACCTGATTGCTTTCAAAATAGTGTACCACCGTGGAATAAGCCATGGAAGAGCCGCTGGCGCTGCCGCCGGTGCCGCCCAGCACCGACCACACCATCAGCACGGCTGCCAGCACAATGGCGATCACCAGCGGATTGAAACGGGGTTTCTTCGGTTGCAAAAAAATCAACTCCAGTTCTGGATTTTTATAATGGACAGGTTACTTCGTGTAGACCTCGGGCTTCAGCACGCCGACATAGGGCAGGTTGCGGTATTTTTCATCGTAGTCCAGACCGTAGCCCACCACGAACTCGTCCGGCACCTGGAAACCCTCGTAATCCGGCTGGATGTCGGCCTTGCGGCGGCTGGGCTTATCAAGGATGGTGCAGATCTTAACGGAGTTCGGGTTGCGCATCTTGAGCATGGGCACAAGGTTGGACAGGGTGACGCCGGTGTCCAGAATGTCCTCCACGATCAGCACATCCTTGCCGGACAGATCACCGTCCAGATCTTTGATGATCTTGACCAGACCGCTGGTGATGGTGTTGCTGCCGCCGTAGCTGGAGACCACCATAAAGTCGATATTGCAGGGGATGCTCACAGCCCGCATCAGATCGGCCATAAAGACCACCGAGCCCTTGAGGATGGACACCAGCACCAGATTTTTACCGGCATAATCCCGGCTGATCTGAGCGCCCAGCTCTGCCACCTTGGCCTTCAGCTGCTCTTCGCTGACCAGAACGGTCTTGATATCATCGTGCATACTCATTTGTTTTTCCTCCTGTGTTTCGATCTCTGCATCCAAGTGCAGGATCCATCTGCTTTCCGTGTCCGGTGCAAGTCCATCGGCAAAGCCTTCTCCACACACCCATAAAATTTCGCTTCCGCTGGCCAGCAGCGGCAGCGTATCCCGCAGTTCGTTCGGGACACCGGCCTCGTTCATCCACTTGCGCAGCGGTTTGCTCAACCCCCGCCCCGCAGGCCGGAAGCGGTCTCCCGGCTGTCGGGCACGCAGAACAAGACTAGTGTACAACGTAGTTATTCTAGCATAATCCGCCCGATTTTTTAAGTCTTTTTTATGAACGACTTGTATTTTTTCTTCAAAATCGGCTCTTAACAGCTCCGCAGTCCCCTTCCAGCCCCCGCGCAGCCGGAATTCCGGCTGTTTTTCGGGCAAAAAGGGCAGCTGCGGCGGCAGGTTCTCCGGCTGTTGGGGCAGCGCTTGCGGCAGCGTTTCCTGCCGCAGACAGCCGTTCCCGGCGCAAAAGCGCACCTGTCCGGTCAGCTGTACTGCGCCGCTGCCCTGCCGCACCACGGCACACAGCAGCTGCACATATTTTTCCTCTGCGTCCCGCACCGGAGCCACAAGGCTGTGCAGCGCGGTCTCCAGCAGCAGCGGATCTGCCGCCTGCAAAAGCGCCAGTTGCCACGCCGGTTCTGCGCCGGGCAGGCGTGCCGCCGCCAGAAGCTTTGCAGCCCCGGCGGCAAGGTAGGCATCCACCCGCGCGGCCTTTTCACAGAACCGTGCCAGATTCTGCACCGCCGCTGCGTTGGTGCTTTCCAGCGCAGGCAGGGCGCTGTGGCGCAGCCGGTTGCGGGCGTAGGCATTGGTATCGTTGGTCTCGTCGGTGACCCACGGCTGCCCCGCTGCCCGGCAGACGGCCTCGGTCTCGGCGCGGCTCAGGCAAAGCAGCGGGCGCAGGTAGCACCCGCGTCTTGGCCGGATGCCGCCAGCCCCGTGCAGCCCGGTGCCGCGCGCCAGCCGCAGCAGCAGCGTTTCGGCTTGGTCATTTGCAGTATGGGCCGTGGCGATGGCATCTATCCCCTGCCCTTGCAGCTGCACAAAGGCCGTGTAGCGCAGACGGCGCGCCCAGTCCTCCCCGGCGTGCGCTGGGGGCGGGGCAAGCTCTGCGGCATGGAACACCCGCAGCGGCACACCCAAGCGGGCGCACTCTGCCCGCACAAAGGCTTCATCTCGGTCGGCGCTCTGCCCGCGCAGACCGTGGTTCACATGGCAGGCAGAGAGCGTATAGCCGAACCTCGGCTGCAGCTGCCGCAGCAAGAGCAGCAGCGCCATGCTGTCCGCCCCACCGGAGACCGCCGCCGCCAGCCGCAGCGGTGTACCGGGCTGCAAAAGCCCCTCCCGGATGCAGAAATCCTCCACCCGGGCAAGAATCACAGTATCCATCAGCGCTTGAAGTCCACATCCATAAAGCGGGTGTGGGCACCATCCCAGCCCAGCGGCACGGTGCTGGTCTCGCCGTGACGGTTCTTTGCCACGATACACTCGGCGGTATCGGCATCCACCTCAGCGCCGTCCGGGTTCTGGCTGGCGTAGTAGGAATCGCGGTACAAAAACAGAACGCAGTCTGCGTCCTGCTCGATGGAACCGGAGTCGCGCAGGTCAGAAAGCTGCGGGCGGTGGCTGGAGTTGTTGCCCTGCTTTTCCACCGCACGGGACAGCTGGCTCAGCGCGATGATGGGCACATTCAGCTCCTTTGCCATGATCTTCAGGTTTCGGGTGATGGAGCTGATCTCCTGCACGCGGTTCTCGCTGCGCTGGCCGGTGGTCATCAGCTGTAAATAGTCGATGACGATCAGGCCCACGTTGGGGCGGGCAGGATCCTGATTCACCCGGCGGATCTTGGCCTTCATCTCGGTGATGGTAATGCCGGAGGTATCATCCATATAGATCGGTGCATCGTGCAGTTTTTCAGTCGCCAGCGCCAGGTACTCCCAGTCCTCGGCGCGCAGCGCACCGGTACGGAAGGCCTGACTGTCGATACCGGCCTCCGACGAGAGGATACGGTTAGTCAGCTGCTCCTTGGTCATTTCCAAACTGAAGATAGCCACCGGCACCTTCTGCTGCATGGCCACGCGGGTGGCGATGTTCAGCGCAAAGCTGGTCTTGCCCATACCGGGACGGGCTGCCAGAATGACCAGATCGCCGCGGCCAAGGCCGGTAAGCACGGTGTCCAGCAGACGGAAGCCGGTGGGGATGCCCTTGTACTTGTCCGCATCCGGGCCGCTGATCTTTTGCAGGTTGGTCAGCGTTTCCACCATGCTGGATGAAAGCGGGGTCAGGGCGCTGGAATCGCGGCCGGAGCGGATCTCGTAGATGCGCTGCTCGGCGTTTTCCAGCAGAAGGTCGGCGTCCGGCTCGTCCCCGGCGTCCTGCAAGATGTCCTTGGCGACACCCATCAGCTGACGCACCAGATATTTTTCCTGCACGATCTGGGCGTAGGCCTTTACATTGGAGATGCTGGGCACTGTTTCTGCCAGACCGGTCAGGTAAATCTTAGCTTCGTCTGCACTGGGGAACACACCATCGGACACCACCGCATCCAGCAGGGTGACAAAATCGATGGTCTGGTCGTTGGTGAACAGGCGCAGCATCTCCGTCCAGATCTGGGCGTTCTGCCGGGTGTAGAACATTTCCGGCTTGATGATCTCCACCAGATCGGTCAAAGTGTCTGGCTTGAGCAGCACCGCGCCCAGCACGCTCTGCTCCGCCTGCATATTGTAGGGCAGATTGATGCCCACGCTCTCCAGATTCAGTTCATTGGAATAACGTCGTTCGTTCGGCATAGTAGTTTGTCCTTATCCAAAATCCAAAGCATCCTGTAAAGCCAAAAAGCGCCCCCTGCTGTGAGGGGGCGCAAACGGCACACAGATCAGGCCTGTTCCACTTCCACCTGGATCTTGAAGGAAGCCACGACGCCAACGTACAGACGGACCTTGCCGTTGAACACGCCGGCATCCTTGATGTCCTTGGTCTCCAGCTCGATCTTCTTTTTGTCGATGGGTGCACCTGCCAGCGCAGCCAGTGCCTCGGCAACTTCCTTGCCGGTCACCTTGCCGTGCAGACGGCCGGATGCGCCGCCCTTGGCCTTGATGGTCACGGTCTTGCCTTCGATCTTGGCAGCCAGAGCCTTGGCGGCTGCCACATTCTCGGCTTCGTGGAAATCGGCTGCGGCCTCCTTGCCGCGCGCCATGTTCACAGCGCTGGCATCTGCCACAGCGGCCAACTTGCGCGGGAACAGGTAGTTGCGGGCGTAGCCGTCGGAGACCTCGTGGATCTCGTCCTTCTTGCCGATGCCCTTGATATCCTGCTTCAGAATCACTTTCATGATAGTATCCCTCACTTCTCACCGGAAAACCGGTGCAGTCTTATGGTAATAGTATAGCGCATTTGTCGTTTTTGGGCAAGAGGAAGCGGGAAAACGGTACGGAAATCAACTTTTGCAGCTTACCTCGGAGCAAAAGCCTTCACCCCTTGGGGGGAAGGTGGCGCATAGCGCCGGATGAGGGGTATTTTCCCGGAAGCTGCTGCTTGCCTGCGCCCTCATCAGTCACCTTCGGTGACAGCTTCCCCCGACCGGGGGAAGCCTTCATTCGGAAAGTTGATTTCCATGAGAAATCCGTTTATGCCAGCTCCTTTGCAGCAACGTCCAGCGCTACCTCGATGACCTTGTCCATGTCGTAGTACTTGTACTCGCCCAGACGACCGCCGAAGATCACACCCGGCTCGGCATCGGCCAGTGCCTTGTACTGCACATACAGCGCGCCGTTCTTCTCGTCGTTGACGGGATAGTAGGGCTCGTCGCCCTTTTTCCACTCGGCGCTGTACTCCCGGCTGATGACCGTCTTGGGCTGGGTGCCGAACTCAAAGTGCTTGTGCTCGATGATGCGGGTATAGGGGGTCTCGGCATCGGTGTAGTTGACCACCGCGTTGCCCTGATAGTTGTCGGTATCCAGCACCTCGGTCTCAAAGCGGACGCTGCGGTACTGCAGCGCACCCAGACGGTAGCCGAAGTAGGCATCCACCGGGCCGGTGTAGACCACCTTCTCAGCCAGTGCGTCCAGCGCAGCCTTTTCTGCCAGATAATCCACGTTCAGGCGCACCTCGGTACCGGCCAGCATCTTTTCCACCATGGCGGTATATCCGCCATTGGGGATGCCCTGATACAGGGCGTTGAAGTAGTTGTCGTCGTAGGTAAAGCGCACCGGCAGGCGCTTGATGATAAAGGCGGGCAGTTCGGTGCAGGGGCGTCCCCACTGCTTGCCGGTGTAGCCCTTGATGAGCTTTTCGTAGATATCGGTGCCCACAAGGCTGATGGCCTGCTCCTCGAGGTTCTGCGGGTCGGTGATGCCTGCAGCGGCCTTCTGCTCTTCGATTTTGGCCTTGGCTTCGGCAGGGGTCACAACGCCCCACATCTTGTTGAAGGTGTTCATGTTGAAGGGCAGGTTGTAGATCTGACCGTGGTAGTTGGCCACCGGGCTGTTGGTGTAGCGGTTGAACTCTGCAAACTGGTTCACATACTGCCACACAGCCTTATTGTTGGTGTGGAAGATATGCGCACCGTAGCGGTGCACATTGATGCCCTCCACAGCTTCGGTGTAGATGTTGCCCGCGATATGGTCGCGCTTATCAACGACCAGACACTTTTTGCCTGCCTTTTTGGCCTCGTGGGCAAACACGGCGCCGAACAGACCGGCACCAACGATAAGATAATCATACTGTTTCATGCTTTTATTCCCCTTTTGCCGGTCGTGCTTCCGGCGTAGTCTTTTTCTGGGAGAGATAATATTGGTCGATGGCATCCTGAATGCGGCTGCGAGCCGCCTGCGGGGTGATATGCTTTAACTGGGCTGCTGCCATGGTCTGATGACCGCCGCCGCCCAGCGACTCCATGATCACCTGCACATTCACGGCACCCATGCTGCGGGCAGAGACGTTGACCCCGTTGCCCACCTGCACCGCCACAAAGCTGGCGTCCACGCCCTGAATGCGCAGCAGGTCGTTGGCAGCCTGCGCAATGGCGACCCGGGCCTCCGGGGCCACCTCGCCGCCAATGGAGATGGCACAATTTTTGTACATCTGCGCCTTTTCCACCAGATCGGCCTTGGCGTTGTACTCCACCATGGTCACATCGAACAATCGGCGCACCCGCTCGGTCTCTGCGCCGTAGCGGCGCAGGGCAGCAGCGGCTTCAAAAGTACGCACACCGGTGTGCAGGGTAAAGTCCTGCGTATCCAGCAAAATGCCGGCAAGCAGACCTTCGGCTTCCACGCGGTTGGGCTTGTCGTCCCGCTCGCCCACATACTGCAACAGCTCGGTGACCAGCTCACTGGCCGAGGAGGAATAGGGCTCGTGGCAGACCAGCGCCGGGTTTTCGATGTAGCCCACACCCTTGCGGTGGTGGTCGATGACGGCCACCTTGCCGCATTTTTCCAGAATGTCCTTGCTTTCCACAAGACCCGCCTGATATGTATCCACCACGATACACAGGGTACGCTTAGAAATGATGGGCAGGGCGTCCTTGGGGTCGATGAAGTCATCCTTCTGCCCCGCCTTGCACAGCGCATCGATCAGACTGGCCGCCAGCGTAGCATCTCGCCGGACGGCGATGACCGCCGGCACATCGCAGATCTTACAAATGCGCAGCACACCCTCGGCTGCGCCGATGGCATCCAGATCGCTCATGCGGTGACCCATGATGACCACATGGTCGGCCTCCTTGATCAGCTTGACCAGCTGGTCGGCCACAAGGCGGCTGCGCACCTTGCTGCGCTTTTCCACGCCGTGGCTCACGCCGCCATAGAAGGTAAAGCCGTCCAGCGTCATCTCAGCGGCCTGATCGCCGCCGCGTCCCTGCGCCATATCCAGTGCGTGCTCGGCCATATCCTGCGCCTCCCGCAGGGTGCGCGCGCCGCGTCCGATACCAATGGACATTGAAAGGCTCACACTGGGGTCCAGTGCGCGGATCTTATCCAGCACGTCGTAGCCGCGGTTGGCGAACTGCTCCAGCTGGCGCTCCTCCACCACTGCGATGTAGCGGCCGCCGCTGCCTACCCGGCGCAGAAAGCCGCTGCCGCGCCCGATCATATCCTCCAGAATGCGGTTGACGCCCTCCAGCAGGCGCGCGCGCTCGCTGTCCATCAGATCCCCGAACACATCATCGTAGCCGTCCAGCTGGAAGGCAAGATACCCCGGACGGCTGGCCTTGTACTCTGCCTCGATGCGGCGCAGCTCGGTCTCCTCGTTCAGCACCAGCAGGGTCACGCTTTCGGCTTCGCCGGGCACGGTGGAGCTGTGCACGCTCCAGTAGCCGTCGGCAAGGGTCAGCAGCTGCCCCTCGCGCTTGCGGCACAGCTGCAGATCCAGCCCGGGCAGCAGCTTCTGCACCCGGCTGGCCAGCACATCCTGCCCGCCCAGCAGGCGGGTGCGGAACTGGCTGTTGTACCACAGCACCGTCTCGCCGGAGAGCAGCGCCGCAGGCTGGGAAAGGGGCTCCAGACTGAACTGCACCTTGGATTTTTCAAAGGTGGTGCCGCTTGTCCAGCGCACCACCCAGCGGCGCAGCTTGCAGCGGAACAAGGTTGCCCCTATGCCCCACAGCACCACCAGCACGGCCAGCAGCAGCCATGCCGTGGGGCGCTGCACCAGCAGCACCAGCAGCAAAAGGCCGCACAGCACCGCCAGACTGGCCGTGAGCATTTCCAGTGTCCATCTCGGTTTACGTTTCATTGGTTTTTTGCCTCCTCAGACGCTGCACCGCCTTGCGGTGCGCCCGGATCAGACCTCCATCAGGATGGGCAGGATCATCGGGCTGCGTTTGGTGCGCCGGTAGATATAGCTGCTCAGTGCCTCACGCACACGGGTCTTTACGCTGTTCCAGTCCCGGACGTGCTCGTCCACACAGCGCTCCAGTGCATTTTCCACAATGCTCTGGGCACCGTCCATCAGGCTCTCGTTCTCGCGCACATACACGAAGCCCCGGCTTACCAGATCCGGCCCGGCCAGCACCTTGCCGGTCTTGCTGTCCACGGTAGCCACGATGATGACAAGACCGTCCTCGGAGAGGTGCTTGCGGTCCCGCAGCACCACGTTGCCCACATCGCCCACGCCGAGGCCGTCCACCATGACGGCACCGGCGGTCACCGGCTCGCCCAGCTTCATCTCGTCCTGCGACAGGATAACGTTGGAGCCGTTTTCCGCAATGAGGATGTTGCTGGTGGGAATGCCCAGACTTGCAGCGGTGAGGGCGTGCTTTTTCAGCTGCTTATACTCGCCGTGCACGGGCAGGAAGTACTTGGGCTTGGTCAGGGTGAGCATCAGCTTCTGCTCCTCCTGACAGGCGTGGCCGGAAACGTGCACATCGTACATGCTCTCGTAGATGACCTCTGCGCCCAGCAGCAGCAGACCGTTGACGATCTTGGTCACGCTCTTTTCGTTGCCGGGGATGGGGTTTGCGGAGATGATGATGAAGTCGCCGGGGCCTACCCGCACCTGACGGTGGCTGCAGGAAGCCATACGGCTCAGCGCGCTCAGGGGCTCGCCCTGACTGCCGGTGGTCACCAGCACTACCTGCTCCGGCGGGTACTGGTTCAGCTCGTCTACGCTGATCAGGGTGCCCTCCGGGATGTGCATATAGCCCAGTTCCTGCGCCATGGCGGTGTTGTTGACCATGCTGCGGCCACTGAAGGCCACCTTGCGGCCATCCTCCACGGCCAGATCAATGATCTGCTGCACGCGGTAGATGTTAGACGCAAAGGTCGCAATGATGATGCGCTTATTGCGGGCGCGGGCAAACAGGCTGCGCACACCGGCGGCCACCTTCTGCTCGGTAGCAGTAAAGCCCGGGCGCTCCGCGTTGGTGGAGTCGCTCAGCAGAGCCAGCACACCGCGCTGTCCGTACTCGGACAGAGTGGACAGGTCGGTCACGCCGCAGGCCAGCGGGGTGTAATCAATTTTAAAGTCGCCGGTCTGGATGATGGTACCGGCGGGGCTGTCGATAGCAAAAGCCACAGCATCCGGGATGGAGTGGTTCACATGGATAGGCTCCACGGTAAAGCAGCCCAGTTTGATCTTCTGACGGGGCACGATCTCCACAAACTTGGTCTTGCCGGCGAGTCCGAACTCCTCCAGCTTGTTTTTGATCAGGCCGCAGGTCAGGCGGGTGCCGTACACCGGCAGGCTGATCTTTTGCAGCAGATAGGGAATGCTGCCAATGTGATCCTCGTGGCCGTGGGTGATGAGCAGGCCCTTGATCTTATCCTTGTTCTGCACCACAAAGGTGAAGTCCGGGATGACCATGTCCACGCCGAACATCTCGCTGTCCGGGAACACCAGGCCGCAGTCCACGATGATCATATCGCCGTTGCACTCGTAGACGGTCATGTTCTTGCCGACCTCGCCCAGACCGCCCAGCGGGTAGATATGGATGGGGGTCGCTGCCTCCTTGGGCTGCTGCGCACGGCGCGGGCGGCGGTTATAGTAGGGGCGGCGGGTGGTGGGACGGGTGCGCTTTTCCCCTGCGGGAGCAGTGCCGTTTGCGGCGGCTGCCTTGGGCGCTGCCGGGGCTTTTGCGCGGGGTGCGGGGTTATTTTCTTTTGCTTGAGCCATTCTTTACCTCCAGATTCAATTGCAGGCCAGGCCGCGCCCCACCGGGGAGAGCAGCCGCACCTTGCACAGGGGAAGCACCTGAAACTGCATCGGCTTCCGGTTGATGCATCGTATAGAATTTATCGTTCAGCGTGCTTTTTGCAGCAGCGCTGTTGGTTCCGCAAGAGGTTCTTGGCCAGGTAAGTCCATCTGTTCGATGCGACCGTGGCGTTTCTGCCGGAACAGCCGGGCGCACACCTTTGGTGCACCCCTATACGCATTTTGTTACGCTAAGTATAGTATCTCGCACCGGTTTTGTCAATTCCAAGGTTTGGCAAAACTGGGCCGGCGTATACATTGGCTCTTGACATCCCGGGCAAAATAGCGCTAAATAAAGGTATTCTATTCTATAAGGAGAACCCCATGAAACAGGTAGAGGTGTACACAGACGGCGCTTGCAGCGGCAATCCCGGCCCGGGCGGCTGGGGTGCGGTGCTGCGCTACCGCTTTGACGGCAAGGTGTACGAAAAGGAACTGAGCGGCGGCGACGCCAGCACCACCAACAACCGCATGGAGCTGACGGCCTTTATCGAGGCGCTGCGCCAGCTCAAGGAGCCCTGCGAGGTGCGGCTGTGCTCCGATAGCCAGTATGTCATCAACGGGCTGGAAAAAGGCTGGGCCAAGGGCTGGAAGCGCCGGGGCTGGAAAAAAGCCGACGGCTCCCCTGCCCTGAACCCGGACTTATGGGCACAGGCACTGGAGCAGGAGGCACGGCACAAGATCACCTATGTCTGGGTAAAGGGCCATGCAGGCCACCCGGAAAACGAACGCTGCGACCAGCTGGCCGTAGCACAAAGCAAAGCACATGGCGGGAGGCAAGGAACATGAGCGACGCATTTTTACCCGGCAACGGGTTTGACACCTACGAAACACAGGACAAGGTGCTTGTCAGCATGGACGGCTCCGTAGATTGCGGCGTTGTGGTGCGCATTTTGCAGCAGCAGGGCTTCGGCGTGGCCGGGGCTGTGGTGCAGCTGACCGCTGACCAAAGCGCGTGGGCCGCAGCCGCACGGCAGGCTGCCGAGGCTCTTGGCATTGAGTGCATCGTGCTCAAGGCAGAAGCATTGGCAGACCAGCCCGCCGAGGTGCTGGGCAGCGGCAACGACGCCCGGTTTGCCGCCCTGCTGACCGCTGCCGACAAGCTGGGCATCCAGTACATTGCCACCGGGCATCACGCCCGGGTGGAGCTGGGCCGCGATGGTGTGCACACCGTCTGCCCCGCTGTGGACGCTGCGCTGGACGAAAGCGCCGCACTGGCGGCGCTGCCGCAGGACACCCTTGCCCGGCTGCTGCTGCCCTTGGGCGAGTTTACCGCCGCCGATGTGCAGGAGATGGCACAGGATTTTAAAGTGAACGGAACGGTCTGAGCCAACCGCTTTTTACGCAAAAAGAAGCGCCGCATCTGTACGATGCAGCGCTTCTTTTTTACATACTTTAGTTCTGGGGGTGCACGATATCGCGCCAGTCCAGATCTCCGCGCTCGAGGCCGTGGATCAGCACCTCGGCGGTGGCGATGTTGGTGGCCATGGGGATGTTGTGCACATCGCACAGGCGCAGCAGAGTCATCTCATTCGGCTCGCTGGGCTTTGCATTGATGGGGTCGCGGAAGAACAGCAGCAGGTCGATCTCGTTGCAGGCAATGCGGGACGCGATCTGCTGGTCGCCGCCCTGCACCCCGGCCAGAAAACGCTGTACCTGCAGGCCGGTGGCCTCGGAAATCAGTTTGCCGGTAGTGCCGGTCGCCACCAATTTATGCTGGCTCAGAATGCGGCAGTACGCCGTGCAGAACTGAACCATCAGCTCCTTTTTGGAGTCATGCGCGATCAGGGCAATCGTCATCTGTAGATCTCTCCTCTATTGAAACATTTGTATATAAAACACTTGCTAAATTTCCTTTGCTATACATGATATCACAAATGCAACTCATTTACAACAGGTTTTTGGACACAATATTCAAATTTTCGTTCAAGTTCACTTCTTTGCACGCAGCTGCGCCTTACTGCGCAAGCATTGCATCGTTGTTTTCTTCCTCTGTCACCCCTACGGGCGCGGTCGTCTGCTGCGGTTCTGCGGCTGTGGTATCGGTCTGTGCATCATTTGCAGCATCCGGAGCGGTCTGGGCGGCGGTATCCGATGCTGCGGCGTCCTCCTGTGCCACGGTGCGCGGGTCCACATAGGGGTCCACCTCCAGCGTGCCGTCCTTCATGGCAAAGTAGGCGTTGGCGATATCCACCACCAGATCACCGGTGCGGGCACCGTAGCCGCCGTACTCCACCGTGATGCCGATGGCGATCTCCGGGTCGTCTGCCGGGAGGTAAGCGATCATCATGGCGTTCAGGTAATGCTTGCCCGAGGCATAAGTCTCGCTGCGCTGGGGGGTACCGGTCTTGCAGGCGATGGCAATGGGGTAGCTGGAGATCTTGCCGCTGATGGTGCTGGGCACCTGTTTCATGCCCTGCCGCACCTGCTCAAAGGTGTTGCCGTTGCCCTCGATGATATCCATCACCTCCGGCTGGGTCTCACTGAGCACCTCGCCGGTGTTGGTATCCAGAATGGCCTTGACAAAGTGGGTGCGGTAGCGCACGCCGTTGTTGGCCAGTGTAGCGGCGTAGGTAGCCAGCTGGATGGGGCTTACCACCGTGTTGCCCTGCCCGATAGCAGCCTGAATATCCAGCGAGGAGGTGTAGTTTTTATCCGTTTTTTTGGTCAGGCGTCCCAGAGCCTCGTTTACCTCCACGCCGGTGCGCTGACCAAGCCCCAGCTTGTAGGCGTAGGCATCGTAGACGTCACTGGTCAGACGGCGTCCCACATCGTAGAAGAAGATGTTGCAGCTCCACTTGATGGCGGTGACCACATCAATGTTGCCGCTGTGGCCGTGGCGGGTGCAGCGGGGGCGGTAGTCCTTATAATAGGTATACACGCCGGTGCAGTTGACGGTGGAGTACTGGTTGATGAGGCCGCTGTCCAGCGCCGCCACTGCCACCGCGGGTTTAAAGGTGGAGCCGGGGGTGTACAGGCCCTGCAGCGCCCGGTTGAACAGGGGCAGGCTGGGGTCGGCGTTGTACTCCGAATAGTTGGTGGCGTACAGGTTCTGGTCAAAGCTGGGATAGTTGGAGGCCGCCAGCACGCTGCCGTCCTTCACATCCAGCACCACCGCAGCACCGGCAGCGGCTTTCATATCGCCGGTGTTGTACACCCGGTTGATCATATCGATGTTATTGGCAAGGGCCTTGTCCACCGCCCGCTGAAAGTCGCTGTTGATGGTCAACTGCACGGTATGCCCCGGCTCCGGCACGGTGGTGATCTTGGTGTCCACGATCACGCCGTCCGAATTACGGGTGATGGTCTCCACACCATCCTTGCCGCGCAGCTCGTCCTCGTACACAGACTCAAGGCCGGAGATGCCGATCACATCGTTCATGTTATAGCCTTTTTCCTTGAGCGGATAGGTCACCTGACCGTTTTCGTCGGTCACCTTCCACTTTTCGGCGGTGATCTTGCCCACGCGCCCCAGCACAGCGGGCAGGATATCGCCCTGCTCATAGCTGCGGGTGCTGGTCTCCACGATCTCCACGCCCGGCAGCGTGAGGGAATGCTCCTTGATGGTAGCCACCGTCACCTGACTGACGTTTTCAGCCATAACAAAGTTATTTACGTTGGAAAAGGCCTGTCGGTCCATCTCGTAATGGATGCCCGCCAGCACCCGCTGCCACGGCAGTGAGAAACTTTCCAGCTGGTTTTTCTCCACCAGCATCTCCATCACGTCGTTGGCGGTGGCGTACTGCTGTAGACCCAGCGTCTCCTTCATGTCTGCCAGCGTTTTCTGGTCGCTGGCACTGTCGGCGCTGTCCGTAAAGGTATAGTTTCCGGCGGCATCCGGCTCGCTGATGAGCAGGGTGTCCAGCCATTTTTCATCGTTCTGGCGCAAAAGCTCCACGATCTGCTGCAGCATGGTGTCCAGATCCTGATCCCCCATCTGCAGCTTGTTCAGCACCACATTATAACCGGTGCTGGTGGTAGCGATGTGCTTGCCGGTGCTGTCCACGATATCGCCGCGCGCAGCGGTGACCGTAAACTTATAATCCGTGGTGTTGGTGGCTTTTGCCTTAAAGTCGTCCCCGTTGACCAGCTGCAAAAAGATCAGCCGGAAGGTGTACAGCCCCATGATGGTGCAGGCCACTGCGATGAGCAGCAGCATCCGCCGCACCACGACCTTGCGTTCATTTTCGTTCATCTGGTTCTCCTTTTATGGGCTAGACCACACCGTTGTCGATCCTGAACCCGTCATGGATGCGCTGCACCAGCCAGAAGGCCAGCAGCGCCGCCGGGATGGTCAGCGCCGCGCCGGGCAGTACAAAGGTGACATACCGCAGCGCTGCGCCGGTATAACCCGGCATATAGTAGAAAAACAGCCAGTCCAGCGAGAGCACCACCAGCGCCGTTGCGGTGCTTACTGCGGCAAAATTGCCGGGGTTCACCTGCAGATACAACTGCACCAGCACCGATACCGCAAAGCAGAGCAGCAGCAGCTCCAGCGCCAGCATACCTACCGTGCGTCCGGCTGTGCAATCCCACAAAAGGCCGCCCACCGTGCCCAGCAGTGCTCCGGCAAATTCTCCTTCAAATACCGCCACCGCCAGACACAGCGGCAGCACCAGCAGCGGCTTTGCCTCCCCCAGCTGAAACAGCCCGGGCGTGGTCTGCAAAGCGGCGCACACAAACAGCGCCAGCACATAACAGCCCCACTTCAGCAGCTGGCTGCGGCTGCGCCTGCGGCGAGATTCCATAGCAGTGTGTCCTCCTTAGTACGCAGTAACGATAAAAACGTGCTTGGCGGTGCGGGGGTCGGCACCGGGGCGCACCACCGCAATGGAGGATTTGCCGCTGGTCTCCGGCACCACGTCCTGCACCGTACCCACCAGAAGATCCGGGGGGAACACCCCGCCCAGACCGGTGGTGATGACCTGATCCCCCGCATGGGTCTCGGTGCTGCGCTCCAGATTGGTCAGGGTGCACAGGCCGTCCGCTGCATAGGTGGTATTGCCGTTCAGAATGCCGTTTTCCCGGGTGCGGGATACCACGCCCGCCGCGTTGAAGCTGGGGTGCAGAATGGTCATCACCTTGCAGCTGGTCGGATCAGCCTCTACCACCATGCCCAGCAGATAGCCCCGGTCACTGATGACCGCATCGTTCACCGCTACGCCGTCTGCGGTGCCCTTGTCCAGCGTGAAGCCGCCGAACTCGTCCAGCGGGTCGCGGCCAATGACAAAGCCGGACACATAGGTGGCATTGCTGTTCTTTTCCTGAATGTTGGCCAGTGCCTTGTAGGCCTCGTTTTCAGCCTTGATGCGGTCATAATCCACCATCTGCTGGCGCAGCTCGGCGTTTTCCGCCGTCAGCTGCTCGTTCTGTTCCATAACCTTGTCGATGCTGGCATATTTTTCCCACATCGCGCCTACACCGCCGCTGACCACAGCCCCTGCCTTCTGGAATGGGGTCAGGATCACGCCCAGCAGTTCCTGCGGGGCAGCGGTCAGGCGTCCGTTGGCACCGGCATAGGCCATGATGCCCACCAGAAACACCGCCACGGCCACAAGGATCTTGAATTTCCAGGTATCAAAAAAATCTTTCAAAGGGTGCTTCCCTCCTGTCGGGATGCCCGCGCCCTACCGCAGGCCTTTGCATGAAAAAAGCGCGGACAGCCGTGCCATCCGCGCAAGATGCAGTGTTTGCAGCGGAAAAACGCACAGCTGCTGTGTCTGAAACTTTTCCGCATTCTGAGCAGCACTCTCCGCAGAGAGCCGCTCTTACATATGTCCTCCATCGGTGTCCAGCACGTCATGCAGCACATCCACATGATCCAGCACCGCACCGGCACCCTTGGCCACGCAATCCAGCGGATCCTCCGCAATATGCACATCAATGCCGGTCTCGCTCTGGATCAGCTGATCCAGGCCGCGCAGCAAAGCGCCGCCGCCGGTCAGGGTGATGCCGCGGTCGATGATGTCCGCACTCAGCTCCGGCGGGGTGCGCTCCAGCGTCTCCTTGATGGCAGTGGTGATCTTGACCAGACACTCCAGCAGCGCGCCGCGCACATCCTCAGAGTGCACCACGATGTTCTTGGGCAGACCGTCTACAAGGTTGCGGCCCTTGATTTCCATGGTCAGCTCCGGATCCAGTGCATAGGCAGAGCCGATCTCGATCTTGATCTGCTCGGCAGTCCGCTCACCGATGAGCAGGTTGTACTTGCGCTTGATGAAAGCGATGATGGCCTGATCGAACATATCACCGGCCATGCGCACGCTGCGGGAAGCCACGATGCCGCCCAGAGAGATGACGGCGATCTCCGCCGTGCCGCCGCCGATATCCACGATCATGCTGCCGGTGGGCTCGCTGATGGGCAGGCCTGCACCGATGGCAGCTGCCATGGGCTCCTCAATGACAGACACCTGACGGGCACCAGCCTTCAGGGTAGCCTCGCGCACAGCGCGGCGCTCCACCTCGGTAACGCCGGAGGGAATGCAGATGACCACCCGGGGACGGGAGAACATGCTGTTGCCGCAGGCCTTTTTGAGGAAGTTCTCCAGCATATTGGCCGTGATGTCGAAATCGGCGATAACGCCGTCCTTCAGGGGACGCACTGCCACGATGCTGCCGGGGGTACGGCCGATAACAGCCTTTGCCTCGCCGCCCACGCAGCGCACCTCATCGGTCTTGGTGTCCACCGCCACGACCGAGGGCTCGCGCATGATGATGCCCTTGCCCTTCATGTAGACCAGAGTATTGGCAGTACCCAAATCAATGCCAACGTCCTTTGACAGAAAACTCATTGTTCCAAATCTCCTTACGATCGTTCCTTAAATCTATCCCAGAATGCCGGACGGTCTGCTGCAAACAGTCCCTCCTGCGCAGAATAACACGGTTCTATTATAGCCGCAAGTGCTCCATTTCTCAAGCGTTTCGGCAAGTTTTCTATCATTTTTCCATTTTTCTCACAAAAAATGCGCCAGCGTCTGTACGGTGCGGCTGACCGGCAGCCCCATAATGGTGTAATAGTCGCCCTCGATGCGGTCCAGCCACAGGGCTGCGCGCCCCTGAATGGCATAGGCACCGGCCTTATCGTAGGGCTCCGGGGTAGCAGTGTAGAACGCGATTTCTTCCTCCCCCAGCGGGAAAAAGGTCACCTTGCAGCTGTCCACAAAATGCTCTGCCCTGTCCCCTTTTGCAATGCACACGCCGGTGTGCACCTGATGGGTCTTGCCGGAGAGCGCGCGCAGCATCCGCTTGGCATCCTCTGCGTCATGGGGCTTGCCGAACACAGCGCCGTCCACGTCCACCACGGTGTCGCAGCCGATGACCACGGCATCCGGGTGCTGTTTTGCCACTGCAAGGCACTTGCCGATGGCCAGCTGCTCCACCAGCTGCGCCGGAGTGGGGGCAGTGACGGCGCTCTCATCAAAATCGCTGACACAGACCGTGAAATCGGTGGTGTACAGGGAAAGCAGCTCCCGTCTGCGGGGGCTGCCAGAGGCTAAGATCAAATGATTCATAAAACCCTCTCAGTCACCTGCGGTGACCGCTCTCCCGAAGGGGAGAGCTTTTTTCATCAATCGGTTTACTCTTTTAAATTCTCCCCTCTCGGGTGTCAATGCGAAGCATTGACGAAGAGGGTTATTTTCCGGTAGAGCCAAAGCCGCCCACACCGCGCTGGGTGTCGCCCAGCTCCTCGGCTGGCACAAAGGCGGCGGTGTACACCGGGGCGATGCACAGCTGCGCTACCCGCTCGCCGGGCTGAATGGTATAAGCCTCGGCACCCAGATTGACCATGGGCACCTTCAGCTCGCCGCGGTAGTCGCTGTCCACCACACCCACGCCGTTGGCCATGCACAGGCCGTGCTTGATGGACAAGCCGCTGCGGGCATACACCAGCGCCACACTATGGGCGCCGGGCAGCTCGATGGCAAGGCCGGTGGGCACCAGCACCCGCTGCATGGGGGCAACGGTCAGTGGTGCGTCCAGCACAGCGCACAGGTCAGCGGCAGCTGCGCCGGGGGTGGCATAGGCGGGCACTTTTGCCCGGGCATCCAGTACCTTATATTTTACAGTGATGGGTTCCATCGTATAACCTCGTTTCGTTTTTTCTGCTTTCGTCAGTTCGTTCCTTTAAAATACAGACCGCGGGTAAAATCGCCCTCAAAGGGGGCGTGGGTGCGGATGCTGTCCAAGATCTGCGCCGCTTTCTCGCGGGATTCCAGCGTAAAGTAGGCCACGCCATAGTCCACCGCCAGTGCGCCGGGCTTATCGCCCATGTAGATAGGCACCGGGTTATAGATGGTGCGCACCCCAAGGCCGCACCGCACCGGGAACTTTTTGGCCTTGCGGTCGGTCAGCACGCCGGTCTTGTCGCAGTGAGCACAGTCGTGGATATTTTGCAGCGGACAGGCGCGGGTAAGCATCAGCGGCATATGGCCGTAGATCATTACGCCGGTGGGCACCGGTTTACCGTTCCGGGCGGGTGCAATAGACGCAATATCGCTATCTTTCACCTCCGGCAGGATGAGCAGGCTGGAAAGTCCCTGCTCTGCATAGAACTGTGCTGCCACATTGTTGGTGATGTTCAGTCCAAAGCCGCCGGTCATGGGCAGGCCGCGGCACAGCCGCAGATGGGCGATGTTGCTGACCTCGTATCCGGCAAAGCCCGCGTCCTGCGTGGCAGCAATGCGGCGGGCAGTGTCCTGTTCCAGCGCACCAAACATGACCCGTGGCAGCTCCAGAAGGGTCTTTGCCCGCCACTCCCGGGGCACACGGTCGGCCTGCGCAATGGGAAGAATGAGACATTCCACCCCGTCAAGTGCCCGCTCCGGCACCTGTTCCCAGCGCTCGAACCGGGCACGCAGGGTGCGGCGGGGCGGCAGAGTGCGCTGCGGCAGGGCGGCGACGTGCTCCTCGGTGGTGGGCCAAGGACGCAGCGCCTCCCGCTTTTTGAGCAGGGCATCCAGTGCCTCCCGGCGCAGCTCGTTCACGGCACTGCCGGGGATGAACCACGGCCCGCCGTCCATTTCCACAGTGATCTTCTCCGCCGTAAAGGGGGTGCCGCCGGTCTTTGTCAGGCTGCGGTTCAGGCTCTCGGTGGGGTCGGTGCGGGCGGGCTGCGGCTCGGCATCCCCATAGGCAAAGGCTTTGTTGCCGTCGGCATCGGTAACGGTCAGCTTTTCGCCGCCCTCCTCGATCTCCAGTTTCATCTGCACCGGCACGCGGGAGCGCTCGCGGCGGTAAAGCTCGCGCAGCATGGGCAGGGTCTTTTTGGTCAGCTCGGCATCGGCCTCGCTGCGCACACCGAACATGGTACCGTCGATTTTTCCGTCCAGATAGCCGGAGGTGAAACCGGAGCGGCTGAAGGCGTTCTTCAGCAGGTCGCGGTCGTAGGCGCGGCCCTCGCGGCCTGCCAGACAGGCACTGACCGCCGCTGCCACATACTCCGGCGTGCGCAGACGACCCTCGATCTTTGCCGATGCTACGCCAAGCGCCTGCAGCTTGTCCAGCTTATCGATGGCAGAGTTGTCCTTAAGGGAGAGGTGGTGCAGCCGTCCGGGCTTGCCTTCCGGCAGGGCATTGGCTTCAAAGGGCAGACGGCAGGGGCCCGCACAGGAACCGCGGTTGCCGCTGCGCCCGCCCAGAAAGGCGGACATATAGCACTGGCCGCTCACGCTCATGCACAGCGCACCGTGGATGAAGCACTCGGTCTCAATGCCGCAGTGCTTTGTGATGTGCTCCACCTCGGGCAGGCTCAGCTCACGCGCCAGCACCACCCGGGTAAAGCCCAGCTCTTTCAGCTCCAGTGCACCCTGCAGGGTGTGGACGCTCATCTGGGTGGAGCCGTGCCGGGGCAGCTGCGGGGCAATTTTACCAATTAAAGTAGCCACTGCCAGATCCTGACAGATAACTGCATCCGCGCCGCTGGCTGCTACCGCGCGGATAGCCTGCTCCAGCGCAGGCAGCTCGGTGCCATACACGGTCGTATTCAGCGCAACGTGCACCGCCACGCCCCGGGCGTGGCAGAAGCGCACGGCCTCCTGCAGGCTGTCTGCATCAAAGTTGCCGGCACCCGTGCGGGCGTTGAAGCCCGAAAAGCCCAGATATACTGCGTCCGCGCCGCTGAACACCGCAGCGCGGAGCATTTCTTCACTGCCCACCGGGGCTAAGATTTCGATCCTTGCCATAGTTCTCCTTCTGACTTCTATTTATATAAGGTGCGTTCAGTTGGTCTCGTCTGTCTGCGCACTGTCTGCCGCCGGGGCTTCCGGGGCGGGCTGCTCCCGTTCCGTCTCTGCCGCAGCGCGGGCGGCGCGCTCCTCCCGGCGGGTCTCGCGCTGGCGCTCCTTGGCCAGCTGCTCCCGCAGGGCGGCAGCTTCCCGGCGCAGCACGGCGTTTTCCGCCAGTGCCTTGTCCTCAGCCAGCTTTGCCCGGGCTGCATCTGCAATGTAGTCCTGGATCTGACTGCGCATATTCTCGGCGCTGCCGGTGCTCTTGCGGTATTCGTCCAGATAATCCATCGCGCAGAACACCGCCGCCTTGGTCACCGAGAGGTTATCGTTGGTGTCCAGCAGCTTTGTGATGTCCTCGTCCAGCTTTTTGGCAAGACCCAGGATGTATTTTTCCGAATCTGTGGTGGCGATGGCATACGGTGTGCCCGCGATGTTGACCCTTACCTTGTTTACCATGGTGTTTTCCCCTTTTTTCCTGTATCTGTACGGCGCAAGGCCGTTTGTTCTGCATCTTACCGGGATTCGGTATCGTTCCCGGTAACGTTTCGGCTTCCGAAAACGTTTCGGCGGAGTTTCCTGTGCCATTACTGCCGGAATTACTCCCCGAAAAACGTTTCGCGGCTCAGTTCTGCCTTCTATTATAATATAAATACGCCGCAAGAAAAAGTGGAATTTTTGAAATTTCGGCATATTTGTCAGAAAGTGGCCTGAAAAAATAGCAGTTACGGAAAAAAAGCGCCTGTTTCCTTGCATTTATAAATCGTTCATATTATAATAACTTTGTTATGTTGGCAGCCGGGCGAAAGAGGGAACGTTTCTGCTGCTATTATCTACTCAATTATTTTAGCAAAGCAAACGCTTATGCGGATAGGAGCACACTATGACATCAAAAGAATTTGGCAAAATTCTTCAGGACAAGCTCACCAGTGAGTACGGTGTGGAGCTGAATGTTGCCTCCAACCAGCAGATCTACCGTTCTCTGGCTCTGATCTGCCGTCAGATGATGAGCGAGAACCACAAAAAGTTCCAGTCCAAGGCCATCGGCACCGGCACCAAGCAGGTCTACTACCTCTGCATGGAGTTCTTGATGGGCCGCAGCCTGAAGATGAGCCTGTTCAATCTGGGTCTGGACGAGGTTGCCAAGAAGGCACTGGCCGACGCCGACATCAATCTGGACAGCATTTTTGAGGAAGAGCCCGATGCAGGCCTTGGCAACGGCGGTCTGGGCCGTCTGGCTGCCTGCTATCTGGACGGCATGGCCACCACCGATATCTGCGGCACCGGCTACTCCATCCTGTACGAGTACGGCATCTTCAAGCAGAAGATCGTGGACGGCTGGCAGCAGGAGCGCGCCGACAACTGGCTGCCCGGCGGTCAGGTGTGGCTGAAGAGCCACCCGGATCAGGCTGTGGAGATCCGCTTTGACGGCGAGATCCACGAGAACTGGGACAACGGCTTCCACTACATCCAGCACACCAACTACAACAGCGTCATGGCCATTCCCTCCGATATGTATGTGCAGGGCTACGATGGAAAGGGCGTTGCAAAGCTGCGTCTGTGGCAGGCAAAGGCCCCGGACTTTGATATGTCCAGCTTCTCTCTGGGCAACTACAACACTGCTATGAGCAAGAACGCCAACGCTGAGCTCATCTCCAAGGTGCTGTACCCCAACGATAACCACGTTGAGGGCAAGATCCTGCGCCTGCGTCAGCAGTACTTCCTGTCCGCTGCTTCTATCGGCGATATCGTGCAGAACCACCTGTCCAGCTACGCTACGCTGGAGAACCTGCCCGACAAGGTCGCTATCCAGCTGAACGACACCCACCCCACGCTGGCCATCCCCGAGATGATGCGCATCCTGCTGGATGAGTGCGGCTTTGACTGGGACAAGGCCTTCAGCATCTGCCAGAAGGTGTTCTCCTACACCAACCACACCGTTATGGCCGAGGCTCTGGAGAAGTGGAACGTGGACATCTTCAAGATGACCCTGCCCCGCATCTACCAGATCGTGGTGGAGATGGACCGCCGCGCCCGCGAGGAGCTGGCAAAGGCCTTCCCCGGCGATCAGGGCAAGATCGACTACATGGCACTGATCGGCGACAATCAGGTGCGCATGGCCAATATCTGCGCCTACACCGCCAACAGCATCAACGGCGTTTCCAAGCTGCACAGTGAGATCATCAAGGAGAGCGTTTTCCACGATTACTACCTGTTCAAGCCCAACGCCTTTAAGAACGTGACCAACGGCATTGCATACCGCCGCTGGCTGCTGGCCTCTAACCCCGGCCTGTGCAAGCTGCTGGACGAGACCATCGGCGACGGCTACAAGCACGATGCTTCTGATCTGACCAAGCTGAACAAGTACGCCGACGACAAGACCGTGCTGAAGAAGCTGAACGAGATCAAGCTGGCCAACAAGAAGGACTTTGCAAGCTATCTGGCAAAGAGCACCGGTCAGGTCATCGACCCCAATTCTATCTTTGACTGCCAGGTCAAGCGTATGCACGAGTACAAGCGTCAGCACCTGAATGCGCTGAACATCGCTGCACAGTACCTGTACCTGAAGGAGAACCCCAACGCCGACTTTATCCCCAAGACCTACATCTTCGGCGCAAAGGCTGCTCCCGGCTACTACATGGCAAAGCAGATGATCCGCACGATCTGCAAGCTGGGCGATCTGATCAACAATGACCCCGCTGTGCGCGACAAGCTGCGCGTGGTGTATCTGGAAGAGTACTGCGTCTCCCTGAGCGAGCACCTGATGCCCGCTGCCGAGGTTTCTGAGCAGATCTCTCTGGCAGGCACCGAGGCTTCCGGTACCGGCAACATGAAGTTCATGCTGAACGGTGCAATCACGCTGGGCACTCTGGACGGTGCAAACGTGGAGATCGCCGATGCTGCCGGCAAGGAGAACGAGCTGATCTTCGGTATGCTGACCCCTGAGGTGAACAACCTGAAGCGGGTGGGCTACCACCCCAACGCCTTTATCATGGGCGACGACGTTGCCAACAGCGCCCTGAACTTCCTGGAGCGCGGCTGGAACGGCGAGAACTTCCACGAGGTCACCGAGAACCTGCGCAGCAGCGACCCGTACATGGTCATGGCCGACTTCAAGGACTACCGCCGTGCACAGGCCGACCTGCAGAAGCTGTATGCTGACCGCGAGACCTGGGCCCGCATGAGCCTGAAGAACATTGCCAACAGCGGCATCTTCAGCGCAGACCGCGCCGTGCTGGACTACGCCCGCGATATCTGGTACGCTTCCCCCGTGCCCATGGGCAAGTAATTTTCCCCTGTAAAGCCGCAAAGCCCCGGTGGCATTTCGCCCGCCGGGGCTTTTTTGAGAAAGGACGATCTTTTTTGTCTTGTCTGTTCAACAGCTACGACCCCTACTTTAAGCAGCCCTTTGGTGCCGTGCGCGCCGGGCAGACCGTGCACCTGTCCCTGTGCATCCCCGAGGAACTGGGCTATGTGGACCCGCACCTTGTGCTGCAAAAGGAGGGCAAATACGATGTGCCCGTGCACTACCGCATGAAATTTGACGGCCAGACGCCTCACCAGAACCACTTTTCGGTGGATGTTGTGCTGGGCGACCCGGGCTTATACTTCTATTACTTTGACCTGTATACTGACTTCCGCCGCATCGTGCGCGGGGCCGATAACTGCGGCGTGGTCAGCTGGCAGGAGGGTGAAAGCTGGCAGATCACGGTCTACGAGCCGGATTTCCAGACGCCGGAGTGCATTAAAGGCAAGGTGTTCTACCAGATCTTCCCGGACCGGTTCTGCGAGGGCATCGAGAACAAGCCCATGCCCTTCCCGGACCGGCTGTATCAGGCCGATAAGCACGCCGAACCCTTCTGGCAGCCCAACGAGACTGGCGGCCACCTGAACGAGGACTACTTCGGCGGTGATCTGGAGGGCATCCGCATCAAACTCCCCTACCTGCGGGAGATGGGCGTGGATTACCTGTACCTGAACCCCATCTTTGAGGCACACTCCAACCACCGCTACAACACCGCCGACTACCTGAACGTGGACCCGCTGCTGGGCACCAACGAGGAGTTTGAGGTACTCTGCCGCGAGGCCGCCAAGTACGGCATCGGCATCGTGCTGGACGGTGTGTTCAGCCACACCGGCTCCGACAGCCGGTACTTCAACCGCGAGGGACGCTACGGCGAGGGCGGCGCTTACCGCGACCCCAACTCCCCTTACCGCAGCTGGTACGATTTTGACCCCAAGTACAAGGGCGGCTACCGCAGCTGGTGGGGCTTTGAGACCCTGCCGGAGGTCAACGAGGAGACCCCCTCCTTTGTGGAATTCATCACCGGCGAGGGCGGCGTGATCGACACATGGCTGCGCCGGGGTGCTGCCGGTTTCCGGCTGGATGTGGCCGACGAGCTGCCGGACGAATTCATCGAGAAGATCCGCACCGCCGTCAAGCGGGTAAGCCCGGAGAAGTTTTTGCTGGGCGAGGTGTGGGAGGACGCCACAACCAAGTTCGGCTTTGACCACCGCCGCACCTACCTGCTGGGCAAGGGGCTGGACAGCGTGATGAACTACCCCTTCAAGAACTCCGTGCTGGATTTTGTAAAGGGCAAGCCCGCCCAGCAGGCCGCCAACGAGATCCTTTCCATCTGCGAGCACTACCCTGCCCCTGCCATCAACACGGCGCTGAACTTTTTGTCCACTCACGACACCGAGCGCGCTTTGACCGTGATTGCGGACGAGCCCGCCAACGGACGCGGCCGGGAGTGGCAGAGCGGCCGCAGCGTGACCGGCGAAGCCTACGAGGAAGGGATGCTGCGCCTGCGCATGGCCTATGCCATCATTTACACCCTGCCCGGCGTGCCCTGCCTGTACTACGGCGACGAGATCGGGATGCAGGGCTACCGCGACCCCTTCAACCGCGCCTTCTTCTGCTGGGACAGCCACGAGGAGCGTCTGCGCCCGGTGCTGGCACAGCTGGCGCAGCTGCGCCACAGTTGCGAGGCCTTCCGCACCGGTGAACTGCGGGTGCTGCGGGCTGAGGACGGCATTCTGCACTACCAGCGCATCGGTAAGACCGAGACTGCGGAGATCATCGTGAACCGTTCTGAGCACATCATCGTGGAGCCGCTGGCTTCCGGCAAGCACACTGAGGTAAACCCCATGGGCTTCACCATCGTGGTGGAGGAAAACGGCCATAACCCCAACCACAGCTACTACGATATCCAGTGATGCCTGCGAGGCTGTAACCATTTAAAATGCTCTCCGCTTGCGCTCTGAGCATCCATAGCGGGATCCTATTCTTTATTTGTAAGTCGGGAGGCTCTGCGGAGCCTCCCGACTTACTTTTTTCACAGGGTGGGGCGCAGTGATTTACGGGCTTTTTTCCCATTTTTGTCTATATTTTGTTTTCTGTGCAACGTTCCAGTAAAAAGCTCTTGACCTTCCCCCAAGGGGATGCCGTATAATAGCAGCATAAGGAGGTAACATACCATGCAGATCTCCCCCATTCTCTGGCTGGCTGCAGCCGTGGGCTTTCTGGCACTGGAGGCCAGTACCTTTAATATGACCTCCATCTGGTTTGCCATCGGCTCTGCCGCCGCATTGCTGTGCTGCGTGTTCACCGGGTCGTTCCGGGTGCAGGCGGTGGTCTTTCTGGTGGTAAGCATCCTGTGTCTGGCAGCCTTCCGCCCGCTGGCGGCAAAGCTGCGGCTCAAGCATACCGCCACCAACGGCGACCGCAATCTGGGACGGGAGGCCATCGTGCTTTCCCCTGTCACTGCCGAGGTCCCCGGCCGGGTGCGGCTGGACGGCGTGGACTGGAACGCCCGCTGCGCCACCCCCGGCGACACCCTCACACCCGGTTCGCTTTGCCGCGTTACCGAGATCCACAGCACCCTGCTCATCGTAGAGCCTGTTCTGACCGAAAGCCGCAACCCCCACACAACCACCTGACAAAGGAGATGTATTATGGTCCTGTTTTTTGTCATCCTTGCGCTTGTTTTTGTTCTGGTGCTGGTCATTGTTTCCAACATCGTCATTGTGCCGCAGTCCAAGGTATATGTCATTGAGCGGCTGGGCAGCTACTCCGATACATGGACTGCCGGCCTGCACGTCAAGATCCCCTTTATTGAGCGCATTGCCAAAAAGGTAAGCCTGAAGGAGCAGGTTGCAGACTTTCCCCCTCAGCCTGTGATCACCCGCGATAACGTGACCATGCAGATCGACACGGTGGTGTTCTTTCAGGTCATGGACGCAAAGCTGTACACCTACGGCGTCAACCAGCCCATTGCCGCCATCGAGAGCCTTTCTGCCACCACCCTGCGCAACATCATCGGTGAGATGGAGCTGGATCATACCCTGACCAGCCGCGATGTCATCAACGGCAAGATCACCGCCATCCTTGACGAAGCCACTGACAAGTGGGGCATCAAGGTGAACCGCGTGGAGGTGAAGAACATCATCCCGCCGCGGGAAATTCAGGAAGCCATGGAAAAGCAGATGAAGGCTGAACGCGAGAAGCGCGCCGTCATCCTGAAGGCAGACGGTGAAAAGCAGGCTGCCATTACCGCCGCCGAGGGCGAAAAGGAAGCCGCTATCCTGCGCGCCGATGCTGTGAAGCAGCAGCGCATTCTGGAGGCCGAGGGCGAGGCACAGGCCATTCTGGCTGTGCAGAAGGCCAACGCCGATGCCATCCGTCTGCTGAACGAGGCCATGCCCAGCGACAAGGTGCTGGCCATCCGCAGCCTTGAAGCGCTGGCGAAAGTTGCCAACGGCAAGGCCACCAAGATCATCATCCCCTCTGAGCTGCAGAATCTGGGCGGCGTTGTGCCCAGCATCAAGGAGCTGATGACCGACCCGAAGGACGCCGAGTAAGCGCCCACTTATCCAGCAGTAAGCTAAAACAGCTCCCGATCACGTTAAGCGGCGTGACCGGGAGCTGTTCTTTTGCTATTTATGCTTTATCCGGGGGATCACTTCTCCCCTTTTTCCTCGTTCTCCTGTGCCTGCTGTTCGCGGCGCAGCTCTTTGATGCGCTTTTTCTCGCTCTGGACGTGGGGCCACGGCCATGAGAAACCCTCGTTCTGCTTGCACCAGCGGGTAAGGGGGTAGAAGGCAAAGGCCAAGCCAAAAATGTACAGCAGGGCGTACAGCAGGGCATCCAGCGTGATCAGGGCATCCAGTGCGCCGATCACTGCCACAACACAGCCTGCCTTTAAAAAGAACTGGCCGTTCTGGCGGCAGTATTCCTCAAAGTTTTCGGCCTTGACCGCCCTGCGCCCCTGATCGCCCCACACGCGGGGATTTTTCATCACCGAAAAACCGTAAAAGGCCATCATCAGGCCAAGGGTAAGCTGAAAGCCAAAAAACATGGGTCATACCTCGTTTTTATCAGGATACGAAAAGCGGATCAGTCCTCAAACAGGGGCTTCATAAAGGGCAAAAAGTCCAGCGTTGCAAAGTAATCGCGGGGGGTCTGGGCGCGGCGGATCAGCCGGTGAGAGCCGTCCTCGCACAGCAGCACCTCGGCGCAGTGCAGCTTGCCGTTGTAGTTGTAGCCCATAGCAGAGCCGTGGGCACCGGTATCGTGGATGTAAAGGATGTCCCCGATGTCGATCTTGGGCAGCATCCGGTCAACGGCAAACTTGTCGTTGTTCTCGCACAGGCCGCCCACCACGTCGTACTTGTGGTCGCAGGGCTCGTTCTCCTTGCCCAGCACGGTGATGTGGTGATAAGCGCCGTACATGGCGGGGCGCATCAGGTTTGCGGCGCAGGCGTCCAGACCGATGTACTCCTTATAAATGTGCTTTTCGTGGATGACGGTGGACACCAGTGCGCCGTAGGGGCCGGTGGTAAAGCGGCCCATCTCGCTGAAGATGGCCACATCGCCCATGCCGGCGGGCACAAGGATCTCCTCAAACTTTTTGCGCACACCCTCGCCAATGGCCATGATGTCGTTCTCGGTCTGCTCCGGGCGGTACGGGATGCCCACACCGCCGGACAGGTTAATGTAGCTGATGTGCGCACCGGTAGCCTGCTGCACCCGGACAGCCAGCTGGAACAGGATGCCTGCCAGCTCCGGGTAGTAGGCGTCCGAGATGGTGTTGGAGGCCAAGAAAGCATGGATGCCGAACTGCTTTGCGCCCTTCTGCATCAGCTTTTTGTAGCTGTCGATCATCTGCTGCTCGGTCATACCGTACTTGGCATCGCCGGGCTTGTCCATGACCTGAAAGCCCTCTTCGCTCTCGCCCAGCTGGAAGGTCCCGCCGGGGTTATAGCGGCAGAAGATCTCCTGCGGCACCCCGGCCACCCGCTCCAGAAACTCCACCATGGTGGCGTCATCCAGATTGATGTAAGCGCCCAGCTCGTAGGCCTTCTGCATATCCTCCACGGGGGTCTGGTTGGAGGAGAACATGATCTCGTGGCCGGTAAAGCCGCAGGCCTCGCTGAGCATCAACTCGGTCAGGGAGGAGCAGTCCACGCCGCAGCCCTCCTCCTTGAGGATCTGCAGGATGACAGGGTTCGGCAGTGCCTTGACCGCAAAATACTCCTTGAATCCCTTGTTCCAGCTGAAGGCCTTGTTGATGCGGCGGACATTCTCCCGGATGCCCTTTTCGTCGTAGACGTGGAACGGCGTGGGCACATCCTCGATGATCTCCTGTGCCATCGCCTCGGTCAGAAACGGTTTCTTTTCCATAATAACATCCCTCTCGTTTTGCGCAGCCCGGCATATTCCGGCCTGCGGTCTATCCCATGCGGCCCAGTGCCGCAGTTCAACCAGTTACAGTTTCAGGTTCTCCCGGGTGGGGGTAAAGGTGGGGATCATAGCCGCCAGCTGACGCACCACGCCCTCATCGTTGTGGGCAGCAGCGGCTTCCAGCGCCTGCAGCTGCTCGTAGAACTCGGCCAGATCAATGGTGCGGGGGCTTGCCACAAAGATCTTATTGTGCTGGGTGCGGCGCATCTTGTCCTGCTCCTCGTCCATCATCAGCTCTTCGTAAAGCTTTTCACCGGGACGCAGGCCCACGATCTTGATTTCCATATTCACGCCCGGCTCGTAGCCGTAAAAGCGGATGAGCTGCTTGGCCAGATCCATAATGCGCACCGGCTCGCCCATGTCCAGCACATAGATATTGCCGCTCTCTGCCAGTGCACCCGCCTGCAGCACCAGCTGGGCTGCTTCCGGGATGGTCATAAAGTAGCGCACGATGTTGGGGTCAGTCAGGGTGACCGGCCCGCCCTTTTTGATCTGGGCTTCAAACAACGGAATAACGCTGCCGTGGCTGCCCAGCACGTTGCCGAACCGCACTGCCACACACTTCATATCCGTGTTGCCCGCAAAGGTCTGGATGAGCATCTCGCAGATGCGCTTGGTGCAGCCCATGACGCTGGTGGGGTTCACGGCCTTATCGGTGGAAAGCTGCACAAAGCGCTCCACCCCGTGCTCGCTGGCGCTGACCAGCAGGTTTTTGGTGCCCAGCACGTTGTTTTTCACGGCCTCGGCAGGGCTTACCTCCATCAGCGGCACGTGCTTGTGTGCCGCCGCATGGAACACCACCGTGGGGTGGTAGGTATCAAAAACCTCGTCCAGACGTTTTTTATCCCGGATAGAGCCGATAAGCACCGTGACCGGGATATCGCGGCCGTACTTCTGCTGCAGTTCCATCTGCAGCTCGTAGGCGCAGTTTTCGTAGATATCAAAGATGAGCAGCTTGCCGGGCTTGAAGCGCATGACCTGACGGCACAGCTCGCTGCCGATGGAACCGCCGCCGCCCGTTACCAGCACCGTTTTGCCGGTGAGGTAGCCGGAGATCTTGTCGGTATCCAGCGTGACCTCCTCGCGGGAGAGGAAGTCGGCGGGGTTCAGCTCGCGGAACACCTCCTGCTGGGGTGCGCCGCTGCCCACCAGCTGCGGGTCACTGAGCAGCTGCACCGCGCAGTGGGTGCTGACGCACAGGTCGATAACGTGGCTCAGCTTGCTGCCCTTTAAGGTTGGGATGGCAATGATGATGCTGTGGATGCCGTAGCGCGTGCACAGCTCCGGGATATCCTCCAGCGTGCCCTTGACCGGCACGCCGTGGATGGTCTGGTTCAGCTTTGCGGGGTCATCGTCCACCGCCACCACGGCGTGGCCGTATTCCTTGTTGGATTTGCACACATTGATGGCCCATGCACCGGCTTCGCCCGCACCCACGATCAACACCGGGCGGTTGGGGTCCTTGGCGGGCACTTTGCGCATCCGCTCACCCAGCGGATGGTTCAAAAACAGCCGCCAAGCCAAGCGGCTACCGCCGATAAACAAAAAGATGAGCACCGAGGCCATGCAGTTGGCGGAATTAAACAGCACACCGTGGATAAAACGGCGGTTCACCACATACACCACGGCGGTGGGCACGGCGATCATCCCGGCAAGGCGGATCAGATCCCGCTCGCCGGCGTACTTCCACAGCACCGAGTACAGCCCGCCTGCCAGGAAGCAGACGATATACACCGCCACGATCCACGGCAGGTTTTCGTACAGCAGGGCACGGTTGTGCGGCCACCACCCGGCCTCCACGGCACCGTCTGCCCGCAGCAGCAGGGCAAAATAAAAGCTGAATGCCACAATGGCTGCATCCAGCAGCACCAGCAGCGCACGGCGCAGCAGCACCTGCGGGGTATTCTTGGTTCTATCTTTCACTTACGATCCTCTTTTTTCCTCTCAGCGCCAAGGGTTTGCCCTGCGCTGCTTTTTCGGCAGTGTTCTCCCCCGGCAATGCCGGAAGGATACAACTACACGTTTGTATTATACTCACAATCCCCGCCTGTGTCCAGAAAATTTACGTTTTTATCACTTTCCCCTGTTTTTCCCGGTCTTTGCCTGCCGCAGCACCGCCCGCAGCTCCTCCCAAAGCCCCAGCGGCAGCGCCGCCAGCAAAAACACGATGGCAGTCACCATGCCGCCCGCCGTCAGCACTGCCAGCTGTTCCCACAGCCCCTGTGCCGGAAAGCCCGTCAGCGCCCGGCGCACACCCCGCCCTGCCGCACCGGCGGCAACAGCAGCCAGCAGCGGCGCACCCAGCCAGCGGCGGAAAGCGTGCCCTGTACCGCTGGAAAGCAGTAGCCGCCCGGTGTTGGCTGCGCAGGTGTAAAAGCTGGAAAGTAAGATCACCGTCAGAAAGCCCCGCATCCCGTACCGGGGCAGCAGCACCGCCACCCCGCCAATGCGCAGCACCGCGTCCCACACGCTGTACCGGAAAGCGGCCTTCTGCTCCCCGATGCCCTTCATGGCGCCGTCCACCATGCTTTCCAGATACATCAGCGGCATGGCCGGGGCAAGGGTCTCCAGATAGAACCCGGCCTCCGGGCTATGGTAGAGCAGCTGCGCCAGCGGCCTGCCCCACACCCAGAACAGCGTGCCCGCCAGCATGGAGAAGTATCCCGTAAGCCGCAGCATCCGGTCCAGCAGGGCGTTCAGCCGGGCGGTCTGCCCCTCGATATGTGCCTGCGTGATCTCCGGCATCAGCAAAACCGCCAGACTGCCCAGCAGCCCAAAGGGGAAATTGAGCAGCGGCAGCGCCATGCCCTTTAAGGTGCCGTACTGCTCCAGCGCAGCGGTGCGCCCGCCGGAAGCCCCCAGATACACCGCAAGGCAGGCGGGCACCAGCATATTCTCGGCGGTGTGCAGCGCGCTGGAAAGCACCCTGCCGCCCTCCACCGGCCACAGGATGTCCCACAGCCGCCGGGACGCCTCCCTTGGCGGGCGCGGCGCTGTGCTGCCGAAGCAGCGTGCCGCCTCCCGCCGGTAAAACAATGCCATCAGGGCGGTGGATACGGCCTCGCTCAAGGCGGTGGCAGCCAGCACCAGTGCACAGCGGCTGCCGTCCGGCCAGCCCTGCGTGCGGGAAAGCGCCCACACCACCGCGGCAATGCGCACTGTCTGCTCTGCCAGCTGGCTGAGCACGTTGGGTTCCACCCGCCGCCGCGCCAGAAAAAAGCCGCGCAGCACTGCCGAGATCGCCATCCACGGCAGCCCCAGCGCCGAGGTGCGCAGCGCGGCAGCGGCGCGGACATCCCCCAGCCACCATTTTGCCGCAAGGCCTGCGGTGGCAATCTGGACAAGCATGGCAAACCCGCCCAGCGTAAGCCCTGCCAGCACCAGCCGCACCAGCATCCCGCGCGCAGCGGCTTTATCCCGGCTGAGCTCCTCGGTCAGCAGCCGGGCAGCGGCCACCGAGATGCCCGCCGTGGCCAGCGTGACGAACAGCCCGTACACTGCCAGCACCAGCTGATACAGCCCCATACCCACCCCGCCCAAGGCGTTGGCCAGCCAGATGCGCAGCCCCATGCCTGCCAGCCGCAGCACCACGTCCGAGCCGGTAAGCAGCGCCGCGTTCTTAAAATAACTCTGCCGCACCCTGCACCTCCCCCTGCCCCGGAATGGGCGTTCACGGTTCAGCCTATGCAGCGGCTTTGCAAAACATGAGCGGCGCTATGGGTTGTTTCTGCGCACTTTTTATGGTATAGTTAACAGTGGTCAGGCAGGGCGCAAGCCCCCGCCTGTATTTTGAGCAAGGAGGAAGCGCACCGCCCGGGTCCTGCCCCTGCCGTGCGCGACAAAGAGAATGAGCGAAGAATGTACCCATGACTGCTCTAATTGCAGTGCAGCCTGTTCTTCCCGCGATGCCGCTCCGCAGCACGATGCCCCCAACCCTAACAGCAGTGTGAAAAAGGTCATCGGCGTTGTTTCCGGCAAGGGCGGCGTGGGCAAGAGCATGACCAGCGCCCTGCTGGCCTGTGCCATGGCCCGCCGCGGCTACCACTGCGGCATTCTGGATGCCGATATCACTGGCCCGTCCATCCCCAAGCTGTTCGGCATTCATGGCCGTGCCATGGCGGACGACAAGGGCTGCTGGCCCATCCAGAGCCGCATGGGCATTGATGTAATGAGCATCAACCTGCTGGTGGAGAACGAGGAAGACCCCGTTGTGTGGCGCGGCCCGGTCATTGCCGGTGCGGTCAAGCAGTTCTGGACCGATGTGGTCTGGAAGGACGTGGATTTTCTGTTCGTGGATATGCCCCCGGGCACCGGTGATGTGCCCCTGACCGTGTTCCAGAGCCTGCCGGTGGATGGCATCGTTGTGGTGGCAAGCCCGCAGGAGCTGGTAAGCATGATCGTGGCAAAGGCCGTGAACATGGCTGAGATGATGAAGGTGCCCATGCTGGGCATCGTGGAGAACATGAGCTACATCGTTTGCCCGGACTGCGGCAAGCACATCAATGTGTTTGGCAACAGCCATGTGGACGAGGTGGCCGCAAAGCATCACCTGCCCGTGCTGGCCAAGTGCCCCATCGACCCCAAACTGGCAGAGCTTTCCGATGCCGGCATGATCGAGACCTATGGCGGCGAATTTTTGGAAGGTGCCGCAGACGCCTGCGAAAAGCTGCTGAAGAAGTAACTGCACCCCGCCCTGTGCCCGTTGTGACACAGGGCTTTTTGCTTAGATAAGCCCGCTGCCGTGCAAAAGACATTCTTTTCCGTGCGGCTTTGGAGCGGCAGCGCACTTTAAAAAACAAGGTTCGCGGCACATTCCGGCTTTTAATTTTCGTTTTGTGAAGCAGCTGTGACTTTTTATCTGTTTTTTTAAACAAATTCTGCTTTTTGCTATTGTAAAACCCACCGCAAAGCTTTATAATAATAAAGTAAGCATTGCCCGCCATTGCGGGCGTGCCGTGCAAGCATGGAGAACCGGAAGCGCCCGGCATCTGCAAGGATATACCCGCTGTGCGGCGGGCAGGGGCATTTCCGCTTTTTCAAATTTATAGAGTAATTGGGAAAAGGAGTATTCTATTATGCTGACGAATGAATACCTGAAGCGTGTTTACGAGGGTCTGGAAAAGCGCAACGCCAACGAGCCCGAGTTTTTGCAGGCTGTGCGCGAGGTGTTAGAGAGCATCCAGCCCGTTGTGGAAAAGCACCCCGAGTACGAGAAGGCCGGTCTGATCGAGCGCCTGGTGGAGCCGGAGCGCATCATCACCTTCCGTGTGCCTTGGGTGGACGATGCCGGTAAGGTGCAGGTGAACCGCGGCTACCGCGTGCAGTTCAACAGCGCCATCGGCCCCTACAAGGGCGGCCTGCGCTTCCATCCCTCTGTCAATCAGGGCATCCTGAAGTTCCTGGGCTTCGAGCAGACCTTCAAGAACAGCCTGACCACCCTGCCCATGGGCGGCGGCAAGGGCGGCTCTGACTTTGACCCCCACGGCAAGAGCGACATGGAAGTGATGCGCTTCTGCCAGAGCTTTATGACCGAGCTGTACCGCCACATCGGCCAGTTCGTGGACTGCCCCGCCGGTGATATCGGTGTCGGCGGCCGCGAGGTCGGCTATCTGTTCGGCCAGTACAAGCGCCTGACCAACAGCTTCCAGGGCGGTATGCTCACCGGCAAGGGCCTGACCTTTGGTGGTTCTCTGGCCCGTACCCAGGCTACCGGCTACGGCCTGTGCTACTTCACCGCTGAGGCCCTGAAGTGCATGCGCAACGACAGCCTCCAGGGCAAGACCGTAGTCATCTCCGGCTCCGGCAACGTGGCTATCTACGCCTGCGAAAAGGCGACCCAGATGGGCGCCAAGGTGGTTACCATGTCCGACTCCAACGGCTACGTCTACGACCCCAACGGCATCGATCTGGCTTACGTCAAGGATCTGAAGGAAGTGCGCCGTGGCCGCATCAAGGAGTACGCCGAGACCCACGCCGGTGCTACCTATGTGGCTGATTGCACCCAGGTTTGGACTGTCCCCTGCGATATCGCCCTGCCCTGCGCTACCCAGAACGAGATCAACAAGGAGTCTGCCGAGGCTCTGGTAAAGGGCGGCTGCACCGTGGTCTGCGAGGGCGCTAACATGCCCAGCACCCCGGAGGCCATCGAGGTCTACCTGTCCAACGGCATCCTGTACGGACCCGCAAAGGCTTCCAACGCAGGCGGCGTGGCTACCTCCGGTCTGGAGATGAGCCAGAACTCCGAGCGCCTGAGCTGGAGCTTTGAGGAAGTGGATGCCAAGCTGAAGGGCATCATGGAGGGCATCTTCCACGCTTCCTACGACGCTTCTGTGGCTGCCGGTTCTGAGGGCAACCTGATGGTCGGTGCAAACTGCGCCGGCTTCCTGAAGGTTGCTACCGCCATGATGGCACAGGGCATTACCTACTAAGTCATACTGCATCGTCCAAGAGCCGCGCCCGCAGGGGTGCGGCTCTTTTTTGGTATAACCCCGCCCCGCTCTGCCCACACTGGCAGTATCTTATGGCAGAAAGGGAGTTTCGTATGGACGAGCAGATGTTTTGTTTTCAGTGTGAGCAGGCGGCGGGCTGCACCGCCTGCACCGGCGCAGCGGGGGTGTGCGGCAAGTCGGCCGAGACAGCCGCCGCACAGGACCGGCTCACCGGGGCGCTCATCGCGTTTGCCGGGCAGCTCATCGCGGCGGGGCGCGGCCCGGCCCCGGAACAGGCCCGGCTGCTGATGCAGGGGCTGTTCACCACCATTACCAACGTGAACTTTGACCCCGCCGCCGTGGACGCGCTGACCCGCCGGGTGCACGACGCCAGCCCCGGCACCGGCCCGGACTACGACATGCAGGCCCTCTGGCGGGAACCGGATGCCGACCGGCGCAGCCTGAAATGCTTTGTGCTGTTCAGCCTGCGGGGCATGGCCGCCTACAACTACCACGCCCGGGTGCTGGGCCGCATCGACCCGGAGCTGGACCGGTTCTTCTGTACCGCCCTGCAGGCCGTGGGCGACCCCGGCCAGACCACCGACGCCCTGTGGCAGCTGGTGCAGGCCACAGGAGAAGCCAGCTACCGCTGCATGGAGCTGCTGGACGCGGCCAACACCGGCGCGTTTGGCGATCCGGAACCGGTGCAGGTGCCCCTGACCATTGAAAAGGGGCCGTTCATTGTGATTTCCGGCCACGACCTCTACGACGCACAGCAGCTGCTGGAACAGACTGCAGGCCGGGGCGTCAACGTCTACACCCACTCGGAGATGCTGCCCGCCCACGGCTACCCGGAGCTGAAGCGCCGCTACCCCCACCTCAAGGGCAACTTTGGCACCGCATGGCAGAACCAGCAGCGGGAGTTCGAGGACATCCCCGCGCCCATCCTGTTCACCACCAACTGCATCATGCCCCTGCGCGCCAGCTACGCCGACCGGGTGTTCACCACCTCGGTGGTGGCTTACCCCGGCGTGCCCCACATCGACGAAGGGCGCGACTTTTCCCCGGTGATTGAAAAGGCGCTGGAGCTGGGCGGCTACGCGCAGGACACCCTGCTACCCGGCCTGAACGGCGGCTCCACGGTGACCACCGGTTTTGCCCGCACCGCCGTGCTGCAGCACGCGGACGAGATCGTGCAGGCGGTGCGGGACGGTAAGCTGCGGCACTTCTTTCTGGTGGGCGGCTGCGACGGTACCCGGCCCAGCCGCCGCTACTACACCGAGTTTGCCCGCCTTACCCCGCCCGACACCATCCTGCTGACCCTGGCCTGCGGCAAGTTCCGCCTGAACGACCTGCCCCTTGGCACCGTGCCGGGCACCGGCCTGCCCCGCATCCTGGACGTGGGCCAGTGCAATGACGCCTACAGCGCCATCCGCATCGCATTGGCGCTGGCCGACGCCTTTGGCTGCGGCGTCAACGACCTGCCCCTCTCGCTGGTGCTGTGCTGGTTTGAGCAGAAGGCCGTGTGCATCCTCATCGCGCTGCTGGCGCTGGGCATCCGGAACATCCGGCTGGGGCCTACCCTGCCCCCGTTCCTCTCGCCGGGGGTGGTGCGCACCCTGCAGGAACGGTACGGCCTCAAGCCCATTGCCACCCCGGAAGCCGACCTGCAGGCCATTCTGGGCGGGTGAGGTTTCGTTTGGTTATTTTACAACAAACCCGCAAATCAAAGCATTCCTGAGTCCTGAGTGTTCCGCATCACTCAGGGCAAATTCCTCCAAACCGCCGTACCCGCGTGCACAACGCCGGGTGCGACGGTTTTGCTTGTATACCGCGCACAGCTGCGGGGGCTCGCGGCGTTTCGCACAAGAAGCGGCGCAATGTGTGTAGCATATTTGGTGCAGCTGTCACTTGAAGATTTTTCAGGAATCTGTATAATATCAGGTATCGGAACAAAGGCGTTCCGCAGGGGCATCCTATGCTCTTGCGGGGCGCTTTTTTCTTTTTGCAGGGGATAAAAAGCTGCGGAGGGTGCCGCGGCCCCCGGTAAACAAGTAAAAAGGATGGGAAAGACTATGGAAAACTTTACAGAGCAGAAAACCACCCTTGGTCTGTACGACCCACAGTTCGAGCACGATGCCTGCGGCATCGGCGCTGTGGTGGACATCAAGGGACGTAAAAGCCACCAGACGGTGGACGATGCACTGTCCATCGTGGAGCGGCTGGAGCACCGCGCCGGTAAGGACGCCGAGGGTAAGACCGGCGACGGCGTGGGCATCCTGCTGCAGATCAGCCACAAGTTCTTCTCCAAGGTTGCCGAGGAGCTGAACATTCGGCTGGGCAACGAGCGGGAGTACGGCGTGGGTATGTTCTTCTTCCCCCAGAACGAGCACCTGCGGGCACAGGCCATGAAGCTGTTCGAGGTGGTCACCCGCAAGGAGGGGCTGGAGTTTCTGGCATGGCGCGAAGTGCCCGTAGACCCCGATGCCGTGGGGCAGAAGGCCCGGGACTGCATGCCCGCCATCTGGCAGTGCTTCATCAAAAAGCCCGCCAAGGTAAGCAAGGGCATCGAGTTTGACCGCCGCCTGTACATCGTGCGCCGCGTGTTCGAGCAGGCCAGCAACGGCACCTATGTGCCCAGCCTGTCCAGCCGCACTATCGTGTATAAGGGTATGTTCCTCGTGCACGACCTGCGCCGCTTCTACGCTGATCTGCAGGACCCGGATTATGAATCCGCCATCGGCATGGTGCACAGCCGCTTTTCTACCAACACCAACCCCAGCTGGATGCGTGCACACCCCAACCGCTTTATCCTGCACAACGGCGAGATCAACACCATCAAGGGCAACACCGACGCCATGCTGGCGCGTGAGGAGAGCATCTCCAGCCCCATTCTGCAGGACGATATGAACAAGATCCTGCCCATCATCAACACCTCCGGTTCGGACTCCGCCATGCTGGATAACACTCTGGAGTTTATGGTGATGAACGGTATGGATCTGCCGCTGGCCGTGATGATCACCATTCCCGAGCCGTGGGAGAACAACAAGAACATCAGCCAGAAAAAGCGGGATTTCTACCAGTACTACGCCACCATGCTGGAGCCGTGGGACGGCCCCGCCGCCATCCTGTTCTCGGACGGCGATGTGATGGGCGCGGTGCTGGACCGCAACGGTCTGCGCCCCAGCCGCTACTACATCACCAAGGACGGCCGCATGATCCTGTCCTCTGAGGTGGGTGTACTGGAATGCGACCCGGAGAACATTCTGGTCAAGGAGCGCCTGCGTCCCGGCAAGATGCTGCTGGTGGATACCGTCAAGGGCGAGGTGGTGGACGACGAAAAGCTGAAGGAGCTTTACGCCAGCCGCGAGCCCTACGGCGAGTGGATCGACCGCAATCTGGTGCAGCTGAGCGGGCTGAAGATCCCCAACGTGAAGGTGGAAGGCTACACCGGCGAGCAGCTGACCCGGCTGCAGAAAGTGTTCGGCTACAAGTACGAGGACGTGAACACCATGATCCTTGCCATGGCGCGGGCGGGCGCAGAGCCCTCCGGTGCCATGGGCACCGACACCCCGCTGGCTGTGCTCAGCAGCCAGCATCCCCCGCTGTTCAACTACTTCAAGCAGCGGTTCGCACAGGTGACGAACCCGCCCATTGACGCCATCCGGGAAAAGGTGGTCACCTCCACCAGCGTTTACATCGGTGCCCACGGCAACCTGCTGGAGGATAAGCCGGAGAACTGCAAGGTGCTCAAGGTGCACAACCCCATCCTGACCAACACCGACCTGTTGAAGATCAAGTACATGAACGTGCCGGGCTTCAAGGTGGCTACGGTGTCCATCAACTACTACAAGAACACCAGTCTGGAAAAGGCCATCGACCGGGTATTTCTGGAAGTTGACCGCGCCTACAAGGAGGGTGCGAACATCATCATCCTGTCCGACCGTGACGTGGATGAATACCATGTGACCATCCCCAGCCTGCTGGCGGTGTCGGCAGTGTCCCAGTACCTCATCCGCACCAAAAAGAGCACCGCGCTGGCGCTGATCCTGGAAAGCGCCGAGCCCCGGGAGGTGCACCACTTTGCCACCCTGCTGGGCTACGGTGCCTGCGCCATCAACCCCTATCTGGCACACGAGACCATCGGGCAGCTGATCGACGAGGGTCTGCTGGACAAGGACTATTACGCCGCTGTGCAGGACTACGACAACGCCATCCTCAACGGCATCGTGAAGATCGCCTCCAAGATGGGCATTTCCACCATCCAGAGCTACCAGAGCAGCCAGATCTTTGAGGCTGTGGGCATCTCGAAGGAGGTCATTGATAAATACTTTACCGGCACGGTGAGCCGCGTGGGCGGCATCAGCATGGCAGACATTCAGGCCGATGTGGAGGCGCTGCATAACGCTGCCTTTGACCCGCTGGGACTGGATATCAACATGGAGCTGGCCGACAGCGGTGCCCACAAGTTCCGCAGCGGCAAGGAAGAGCACCTGTTCAACCCCCAGACCATCCACCTGTTCCAGAAGGCCTGCCGCACCGGCGATTACGACACCTTCAAGCAGTTCACCCAGACGGTGGACAACATGGGTGCCGAGGGCGTGCATCTGCGCAGTCTGCTGGACTTCAACTACGCCGCAGACGGCGGCATCCCGCTGGAAGAAGTAGAGCCGGTCTCCAGCATCGTCAAGCGGTTCAAGGGCGCTGCCATGAGCTACGGCGCACTGAGCAGTGAGGCGCACGAGACCGTTGCCATTGCCCTGAACCGTCTGGGCGGCCGCAGCAATACCGGTGAGGGCGGCGAGCCTGAGGAGCGCTACCACAGCGAGAGCAATTCCAAGATCAAGCAGGTGGCCTCTGCCCGCTTTGGCGTGACCAGCAAATATCTGGTCAGCGCCGAGGAGATCCAGATCAAGCTGGCACAGGGCGCAAAGCCCGGTGAGGGCGGCAACCTGCCCGGTGCCAAGGTGTATCCGTGGATCGCCAAGACCCGCCACAGCACCACCGGCGTGGGCCTGATCTCTCCCCCGCCCCACCACGATATCTACTCCATCGAGGATCTGGCAGAGCTGATCTACGATCTGAAAAACGCCAACCGCAGCGCTAACATCAACGTCAAGCTGGTCAGCGAGGCCGGTGTGGGCACCATTGCCGCCGGTGTTGCCAAGGGCGGCGCACAGGTCATTCTGGTGTCCGGCTATGACGGCGGCACCGGTGCTGCGCCCCGCACCTCCATCAAGCACGCAGGTCTGCCTTGGGAGCTGGGCATCGCCGAGACTCACCAGACCCTGATCCTGAACGGTCTGCGCACCCGCGTGCGCATTGAGAGCGACTCCAAGCTGCTGTCCGGCCGGGATGTGGCCATCAGCTGTATGCTGGGCGCAGAGGAGTTCGGCTTCGGCACTACCCTGCTGATGGCCGAGGGCTGCGTGATGATGCGCGTGTGCAATCTGGACACCTGCCCCATGGGCATCTGCACCCAGAACCCCGAGCTGCGCAAGAACTTCAAGGGCAAGCCGGAGTACATCATCAACTACCTCACCTTTGTGGCAGAGGAGCTGCGGGAGTACATGGCAAAGCTGGGCGTGCGCACCGTGGACGAGCTGGTGGGCCGCACCGATCTGCTGCGGGTCAAGCCCGCTGCCCCGGGCAGCCGCGCCGCAAAGCTGGATCTGGACTGCATCCTGCACAACCCCGCCATTGCAAACAGCAACGTCCACTTTATCAAGGAGGACAGCTACGACTTCCATCTGGAAAACACGCTGGACATGAAGGTGCTGATGAAGAAGTTCAAGCTGGGCAGCAAGGCTCCCCAGAGCGTCAGCCTGAATGTTTCCAACGTGGATCGCGCCTTTGGTGCCATCTTTGGCAGCGAGATCACCCGTAAATACGGCAACGACCTGCCGGACGATGTGTACACCGTGCACTGCAACGGTGCAGGCGGCCAGAGCTTTGGTGCCTTTATCCCCAATGGCCTGACGCTGGAGCTGGTGGGTGACTGCAACGACTACATGGGCAAGGGCCTTTCCGGCGGCAAGATCGTGGTGCGCCCGCCGCAGGGCATCGACTTCAAGCCCGAGGAGAACATCATCACCGGCAACGTGGCGCTGTACGGCGCTACCAGCGGCAAGGCGTTCATCTCCGGCGTGGCCGGTGAGCGCTTCTGTGTGCGCAACAGCGGCGCGACCGCCGTTGTGGAGGGCGTGGGCGACCACGGCTGCGAGTACATGACCGGCGGCACCGTGGTGGTGCTGGGACAGACCGGCAAGAACTTTGCAGCCGGTATGACCGGCGGCATTGCCTATGTGCTGGACGAAAACTGGGACTTCTACCAGCGGGTGAACAAGGAGACCGTCAGCCTGGAGCCGGTGGAGCACAAGTACGATGTTGCCACCCTGAAGGAGCTGATCCGCGCCCATGTGGAGGCCACCGGCTCTCCGCGCGGCAAGGAGATCTTGGACAATTTCAGCGCGTTCCTGCCCAAATTCAAAAAGGTGCTGCCTTACGATTACGACCGCATGCTGCGGGTCATCGCCTCGGTAGAGGAGCGTGGTCTGGACGGCGAGCAGGCACAGATCGAAGCATTTTATGCAGTGCAGAAGCATAAGTAAGGAGGGGCAGCAGCATGGGTAAGACAACAGGATTTATGGATTATGCGCGCAAGACCAGCACGGACGTTGCGCCGCTGGAGCGCCTTGAAAATTTTAACGAGTTCCACATCTGGCTCTCGCGGGAGCAGCAGCAGACGCAGGCCGCCCGCTGCATGGACTGCGGCGTGCCCTTCTGTCAGGCGGGCATGATGATCGGCGGCATGGCCTCCGGCTGTCCGCTGAACAACCTCATCCCGGAGTGGAACGATCTGGTGTACCACGGCAAGTGGGAGCTTGCGCTCCACCGCCTGATGGCCACCAACCGCTTCCCGGAGTTTACCAGCCGGGTGTGCCCCGCCCTGTGCGAGGCCGCCTGCACCTGCGGGGATGTGACTGGCAGCAGCGTCACCGTACGCGAAAACGAGCACGCCATCATTGAGACAGCCTACGCCAAGAACTGGCTGACAGCCACCCCGCCGCCGACTCGCACCGGCAAGAGCGTTGCCGTGGTGGGCAGCGGCCCTGCGGGGCTTTCGGTGGCAGAGTACCTGAACAAGCGCGGCCACGCCGTTACGGTGTTTGAGCGCGCCGATCGTGTAGGCGGTCTGCTGATGTACGGCATCCCCAACATGAAGCTGGACAAGGCGGTCATCGAGCGCCGGGTCAAGCTGATGCAGGCCGAGGGTGTTGTGTTCCGCACCGGCATGGATGTGGGCGGTGCCGTGCCCGCCGAGCAGCTGCTGGCAAATTTTGATGCCGTGGTGCTGTGCTGCGGCGCAAAAAAGCCCCGTGACCTGAACGTGCCCGGCCGGGACGCCAAGGGTGTACACTTTGCCGTGGACTACCTGACCAGCGTGACCAAGAGCCTGCTGGACTCGGGTTTTGCAGACGGCAAGGCCATCAATGCAGCCGGTAAAAACGTACTGGTCATCGGCGGCGGCGACACCGGCAACGACTGTCAGGGCACTGCCCTGCGGCAGGGCTGCACCGACCTGATGGCGCTGGAAATGATGCCGCAGCCCCCTGTCGAGCGCACCGCCGCAAACCCGTGGCCGGAGTGGCCCCGGGTGCTGAAGGTGGACTATGGTCAGACCGAGTGCATTGCCAAGTTCGGCAAGGACCCGCGCGTGTACCAGACCACCGTCAAGGAGTTTTTGAAGGACGAGGCCGGTAACCTGACCGGTGCCGTCATCAGCTGCCTGAAGCCGGAGCGCGACCCCGAGACCGGCCGCACCAGCATGGTGCCCACCGGCAAGGAATTTACCTACGACTGCCAGCTGGCGTTTATCGCCGCAGGCTTTACCGGCTGCGAAAACTACACAGCCGATGCCTTTGGGGTGGAGCTGACCGCCCGGGGCAATGTAGCCGACCACAGCTTTAAGACCAATGTGGACAAGGTGTTCGTCTGCGGCGATATGCGCCGCGGCCAGAGCCTTGTGGTGTGGGGTCTGCGCGAGGGCCGCGATTGCGCCGCCGAGGTGGACCGCTGCCTAATGGGCTACTCGAACCTTTAATTTGCCATTCTCTTTCCTATCCTAAACAAGCAGAAGCGGGAGCCCGTTCAAGGCTCCCGCTTCTGCTTTTGTTGTATGCTGTTTAATTGGTATCGTATTCCGGCTCTGTACTGCCCTCCGGGGGCGTTTCCGGGGTGGTAGGCTCGGTAGCGGCAGGCTCCTCCGGGGTGGCAGTGATCTGCACACTGGGGTCTGCGGCGATATACACAGTGATCACCGTGCCCACCGTGACCATGGCGCCCTCTTCCTCGCTGGCAGAGACCACACAGCCCGTAGCGTAGGAGCCATCATTCACCACCATAAAGCAGCTGGCCACAAGCCCCCGGCTGCTCAGGATCTCAATAGCCTTATCCTGCGATGCACCGACGATCTTGGGCATCTCCACCTTCTCCGGGCCCTGACTGACCACGATCTGGATCACCTCGCCGTTCTCCATCACCTCGCCGGCCTCCGGCTCCTGCCGGATGATCTGCCCGGAAGGCACGGTATCGCTGTACTCCAGCACCGCCCGGAACAGGTACATACTGGTGTACTCGCGGTTATTCTTGATCTGCTCGTAATCGATGCCCACAAAGTTGGGCACAAGGTGCTGGGGCTTCATTTCCTCGCTGCTGGCAGCTTCCGAGCTCGGCTCCGAAGAGGGAGTTTGTTCCTCCTTGCTGCTCACGATGCCCCACAGGGTGAGCAAGATCAGAACGGAAAGCAGGATCAGGATGCCCGCCAGCAACCCTTTCAAACTGAGCAGGTGTTCCCTGCCCTGCCCGCTCTGCTCTGTCCGCGCCGGATGCATCGGGGTCTCCGGCTTCATGGTGCGGGTCAGCTCGGCGGTATATTCCTTGGAAGAAAGCGCCTGATACAGCTGCGGCACGGTCTGGATGCGCTCCATGACCTTGAGCCGCAGCCCCAGCTGCAATACATCGGAAACATAGGCCGGTACGGCAGGCTCTACGGTGCGTGCCCGGGGGTTAGAGTCCGACACCACACGCTGGGCAGCGGGCATGGGCGCCTGCCCGCATACCATGCGGTAAAAGACGGCGGCAAGGCTGTATTCGTCGGTGTAGCGCCCCTCAAACTCGGCGGTGGTGTACTGCTCCGGCGCGGAGTAACCCTCGTACAGCTGCTCGTGCAGACCGCTGCCTGCGGTGCGCAGACCCACGGTGGCGTACCCGGCCAGACGACAGCGGCCATCCGACATCACCCGGATATTCTCCGGGCAGATGCCGCGGTGCACCAGCCCTGCCTTGTGCATGGCCGCCACGCCCTCAAACACCGGCCGCAGCATGGCGCAGGCATCCTCTGCCTGCACCGGAGCGGGACGATTTTCCAGCCATTGCTCCAGCGGGGTGCCGCCCAGGTTTTCCAGCACCGCATACACGGTGTTGTTGGCCTCCACCACGTCCAGCACGGCCTCCAGACCGCTGGCGGGGGTAATGCGTTGGATGGCGCGGTACAGGTCTGCAAAGTCCATGCGGGTGGTCTTGAACAGCACTTCGCTGCCCTGCTTGGGGCGCAGGATGCAGTCCGCCCCGCGCTCGGCAGACAGGGTGACCGGCAGGTACTCCTTGATGGTCACTCGGAAGCCACCCAGATTCTCCACGCCGCTGTACAGCACGCCTTCGCCGTCCAGACTGCGCATCTCGCCCACGGTGTAGCGCCCGGCCAGCACCGTGCCCACCGGCAGGCAGCCCGCCGGGTTGCATTCCTCTAAGATCTTCCCGCAATGGGGGCAGACGGTCGCCGCAGGCGGCAGTTCCCCCATGCAGAACGGACACAGGCGTTTTTGCTCCATAGTGTTCTCTCCCCTTCCAAGCTTCTATACACTTTATTGTATCATAGTGTTCCCCGCCGTGCAAGCTGTCCGCATTTTGGTGCACACGCAAAAAAGACCGGGGCCCGCAGCCCAAAGGGCTGACAGGCTCCGGTCTTAAAGATGCAAGGGGTTTCCCTTATGCTGCGCTTAGTGGATGAACACAGGACCCAGCGGGTTTGCAATGGGACTTACATAGCCGCCCAGCAGCTTGGGGATAGCAAGGCTGATGTCGGGGATGTAGGTCAGCAGCAGCAGTGCAATGAACATGCACAGGTAGAACGGCAGGGTCGCCTTGACTACCTTCTCCATGGGACGCTTTGCAACGGCAGAGCCGATGAACAGAACGGAGCCAACGGGAGGAGTCAGCAGACCGATGCCGCAGTTCAGAACCACGATGATACCGAACTGGATGGGATCGATGCCGATGGAGGTGGCGATGGGCAGCAGGATGGGGGTAGCGATCAGGATGATGGGAGCCATATCCATGATCATGCCCAGCACCAGCAGGATCAGGTCGATGAGCAGTGCAATGATGTAGGGGTTATCGGTGAGGTCGGTGATGGCGGTTGCTGCCAGATCAGGCACATGCAGCATGGTCAGGCAGTTGCCGAACACTGCAGAGGTAGCGATCAGGATCAGCACGATGGACAGGGTGTTGACGCACTCGTCCAGAGCGTGCCACACGCCCTTCCAGTCCAGACCCTTATAGACGAACACGGAAACGAGCAGAGAGTAGATAACGGCGATAGCAGCGGACTCGGTAGCGGTAAACACACCGCCGACAACGCCGAACACCACGATGATGACAGCGGCCAGTGCCCAGATGGAAGTGCCCAGCTGCTTGACAAAAGCCTTGATGCTGAAGGGATCACCCTTGGGGTAGTTGCGCTTGACCGAGATGATGTAGGAGCCGATCATCAGCACGATAGCCAGCAGAGCGCCGGGCAGGTAGCCGGCCAGGAACAGGCTGCCCACGGAGATACCACCGGCGGTGGTAGCGTAGATGACCATGTTATGGCTGGGGGGAACCAGCAGACCCTCGCAGGAGGAGGTGATGGTAACAGCGGTGGAGAAGTCTGCGCCGTAGCCCTGATCCACCATCATGGGGATCATGATAGAACCGATGGAAGCGGTATCGGCGGAAGCAGAACCGGAAATGCCGCCGAAGAAGTAGGAAGCCACGATGTTGACCATGGCCATACCGCCGCGCATCCAGCCCACGCAGGCGTCAGCCAGTGCGATCAGCTTTTCAGAGATGCCGCCGGAGCCCATGAGCACGCCCATGGTGATAAAGAACGGCACAGCCATCAGGCTGAAGGAGGAGATGCCCTTGACCATCAGGCGGCAGACGTCGGTCAGTGCCTGACCCTGCACCAGCATGCACAGCACGCTGGACAGACCAACGGCGTATGCAATGGGGAAGCGCAGGAAGATCATAACAAAAAAGCTGACAAGAAGGACAATGATTGCCAGTGTCTGAACTGTCATATTACATTTCCTCCTTTACAAAAAAGCTCTTGATATGGTTATACAGAGACTCGATCTCGAAGATGACCATGGCAACGCCGGCCAGCGGCACCGGGAAGTACATCCAGAAGCGGCTCAGCCAGGGCATGGAAACATAGAAGCCACGGCCGCCCAGCGTGGTGGCGTAGTTCCAGCCGACCGCCATCATCACCACACCAAGGATCATCACGGCCACGTCAGACAGGATGTCCAGCGCCTTGACCACTTTCTTGGGCAGGTACATATCAAAGGCAGTCATGCGGATGTGTGCGCCGCGGCGGATGGCCAGCGCAGCGCTCAGCACAGCCATGTAACTCATGCAGGTCAGAACGACCTCCTCAGACCAGGAGGGGTCCGGGATAAAGGGGACGTAACGGCCAATGACCGACATCGTGGTAATGAGGATATCTGCGATCAGCAGGATCTTGCAGATGAACAGAACCACCTTGTAGGTAAAGTCGTACGCCGGTCTGATCTTATCCAGAGTGGTAAAGATTTTCGGCATAGAAATTCCTCCATATAAAAACCCGGCGAAGCCTGCGGGCGTATTCCCGTGGGCCTCCGCCGGGCAATGTACTACCTAGATTGGATGGAAAGCCAGCTTATGCCTTCATGTCCAGCAGCTTCTGGTACAGCTCAGCCTGATCAGAGGTGTTGTCCTTGATGACCTTGGCACAAGCTTCCTGCCAAGGAGTCTTGTCGTCCACATCCACAACGTTGCAGCCGGAGGAGCGCAGCTCTTCCAGAACCTTGTTCTCAGCGGTCTCAGACAGATCAGCGTTGAACTTCTGGGTGTCGGCAGCAGCAGCCATAACAGCAGCCTGCTGGTTAGCGGTCAGCTTGCCCCATGCGTTGTCGGTGATAACAGCCTGCACAGCGCCCAGAGTGTGGCCGTCCAAGATCAGGTTGTTAGCAACCTCGGGGAAAGCGTTGGACTTGTAGTTTGCGATGGGCTGCTCAGCGCCATCCACAACGCCGGTCTGCAGTGCGCTGTACAGCTCGCCGAAAGCAACGACGGTGGGGTTAGCGCCCAGACCCTCGACCATGCCGTTCATAACAGGGTCGTTGGACACACGCAGCTTCATGCCCTTCAGATCATCGATGGTTGCAACGGGCTTGACGGTGAAGAAGTGACGGAAGCCCTCCTCGCCGTAGAACAGGCCGCGAACGGGCAGACCCAGCTCCTGGGGCTCGTTCAGGAACTCAGGAGCCAGATCGCTGTTGGCGAAGTTCCAGAAGTGAGCGCGGTTGTTGAAGGTGAAGGGGATGGACAGGAGCTTAGACTTGTTGCAGCCGTAGCTGGTCAGAGCGAAAGCAGAGATACGGCTGATATCGATGGAGGTAGAGCCGCCCAGAATAGCGTCCAGAACGTCGTTCTCAGAGCCCAGAACACCGGAAGCCTGCACATCGACGACCACAGAACCGCCGCTCAGCTCCTCGACCTTCTCCTTGAAGTGAGAACCGGTCTGGCCAACGATGGTATCCAGCGGGTTGACCTCGGCGTAGACCAGAGTCACCTTGGGATCGTTGGCAGCAGCAGCTGCATCACCGGCAGCAGCAGAAGCAGAAGCTGCGGTAGAGGTGGAAGCAGCGGTAGAAGTGGAGCCGCTCTTGGAACCACCGCAGGCGGTCAGAGCAACAGCAGCGGTAGCTGCACCGGCAACGGCCATAAAGCTACGACGAGAGATCATTTTCATAGGAATCGTCCTCCTTAAATAATTGTGAAATTCTCCGGGCGCACAGGTGCCGGAGCTTTCGTTCATTGACTGTACACACTTTAGCAAATTTTCCGAAATGAAACAAGGGCTTTCGAAAAATGTCCTGTTTTTCGAAAGAATGTCAAGATAGTTTTTGCCATATTGCACAGCCGTTTTCTATCTTGTTTGTGCAACACTACCGACACGTTGGATACAACTTACGGTTCAAGTAGCTCCGAAACTGCTCTGGCCCCGGCCGGTCTGCTGTGGGAGAAACCAGCCGGGGCCTATGAGCAGGCAGAAAACCGACAGGATCACACTACGGTGATCTTAACGGTCTTGCTTACGGGGATGACATCGTCGTCCAGGGTAAAGGTGACCTTATAGGTGCCCTTGGCCTTGGGGGTAAAGGTGAGGGTGTGAGAACCGGCGTCAAAGGATGCGCCCAGAGGCAGCAGACCGGCGGTGCCGTAGGTCAGGCCGCCGTCCAGAGCCTCGATGACGGCAGCAGGCTGGGGCTGAGTGGTGCGGACGCCGTTGGCCGGGTTCCGGCCCGAGACAGTCAGGGTCAGGGTCTGGCCCAACTGGAGGGTCTGGTCCCCGATGTGGCTGAAGTAGGGGCGGTGCACCGTCAGAGGCAGGGGATAGTCCTGGGTCTTAGTGGCGAACTGATAGCCATTTTCCGGGATGGGCAGGCGGATGTCGCCATAGAGGCTGTCCGCCGGGGTGCCGGGTGCCGGGGTATCCACGGTGACCTGTTCACGGCTCAGCAGGCCCAGCTTCAAGTTCTCGCAGGTGGTGGTGAAATAGGGCTCCTCAGGCACATACTCGTTGCCCACATGACGCTTGTAGTGGTTGGTCACGGTGACTACAGCCTTGACGCCCAGAGCGGTCTTGGCGGCCACGGTACGCAGGTCGGCGTTGGAAACGTCATCCAGCACGATAGCCGGACGCTTATCCTGGATCACATAGTTCAGGGCCACATTCTGCAGCACCAGACCCTCTACGTGACGAGCGTAGATGCCGTAGGCCGGCAGGATGCCCAGGATGGAGGGCTCCGGGTACTCGGCTACCATCTCCGGTACGTTGTAGGGGTCGTCTACCCAGGTGCCGTTCTTCCAGGCCACACGGGGCAGCAGGCCCTCGCACTTGCTGAAGAAGGTGTTCACCAGCCAAGGCAGTTTCTGCACGGTGGGGGCAGAGCCGCTCTGGGAGTAGACCCAGTAGGTGCCCAGCTGCCGCTGTTCCACAGCCTCCTGGAGAGACAGGCCGCCCCGGTACTGCACCGAGATGTTCCGCAGGATCACGTTCTTCACCTTGCTGTCCACCAGGCCCTCCAGCAGGATGGGGTACCGGGGATCTACGTTGGTGATGCGGATGTTGCTGATTTCCACATTGCTGACGCTGGCCAGGTCCTTGGCAGCGGTGGCGTTGGCGTAGTAGACAGCGTCTTTCCGACTGATCTCCCGGGTCATATCCGGCACATACTGGTGCTGGGCATCATCCCAGCGGTAGAGGTACAGCTTGCCGTCGATCTCTGCTAGGTTGGCGTTGTTGATCCGGGTGGGGTTGGCAGGGTCTACCACCTTAAAGGAGGAGACGCCATCGATGGAGACGGTCTTGCTCTTATTATAAGAGGGGCTGTAGCGGGCCACGGGGTACAGCTGATACTCGGCACGGTTGGGCAGCACCCAGCCGGAATTGTCCAGACGCACATCGTTGGCGGCGTTGATAGCCTGCTCAGTGGTGTGGCCGGTGACGGGGTACCGGGCACGATCGCCTACCCGAATAAAGATGGGAGAGGAGGAAACGGTGTCCATGGTGCAGTCGGTCATCACGATGTTGGTGAGGGAGCTGCCGTCCACGGCCTCCATGCAGAAGCCACGGGAACGCTCGAACCGGACCCGGGTGATGGTGACGGTGTGGTAGCCGCAGGTGGACTCGGTGCCAAACTTGACACGGGCGGTGGGACCGCAGGCGTCGGTGGCCACGATCTTATCGGTAGTGCAGGCTCCGGTAATCACAGAACCGGCATCGTAGCCGCTGACCACACAGTCCTCGATCAGGACGTTCTGGGTGGGCATGAACACGCCGGCACCGTAGGAAGCCTTCATGACGATGGCGTCGTCCGTAAGGGAGTTGAAGTGGCTGTTGCTGACGGTAACGTCCTGGCTGCAGTCGATATTGTAGGCATCCCGGTTGGTGTCCACGATCAGGTCGTTGACAGTCATGTTCCGGGTGCCCTCAGCGATGATGGCAAAGTGGCCGCCGTTCAGGATGCGGATGCCGTCCAGCACCACATTCTCGCAGCGCACCAGTGCAATGGCCTTGTTGCCGTACCAGGTGGAGCTGTAGCCCCGGTCGGTGCGGTTTTTGGGGTTGGAGGGGTCGTTGCCAGACAGCACATTGATGAGGGTGCCGGTGTCGTCCATGTAGCTGCCGTCGATGAGGCCCTCGCCGTAGATCATGATGTCGTGCTTGTCGGCGGCGTAGAACAGGCTGTTGGCAAAGTAGGTGTGGCCGTGGTCCTGGAGACCGGCGTAGAGGTTCACTTCCGGCTCATCGTAGTTTCCGCCCTCGCCCACCATGGTCTGGTTGCCATACCAGTCGTACAGGTCTGCCCGGGCAGCCCGGATGATGCCGTTGGCGTCGATGCGAAGGTTGACGCCGCTCTGGAGACGGATGGTGTAGCTCTTAAAGTCACCTGCCGGCACCACCACGGTGCCGCCGCCGGCCTCACTGGCAGCCTGGATGGCGGCGTTGATGGCTTTAGTGTTCTGGACGGGGTCTCCCTCCGACACAGCCCCAAAATCCGTGATGAGGTACAGGCGGCTCTCGTCCAGCAGGACGCTTTTGTCCACGGTGCTGCCGGTGGCCCGGGGGATGTTCAGGGTCTGGAAGCAGTTCTCCTCTGCCGTGTCCTCTGCGGCAAAGGCAGGCAGGCCCATGGCGGCCATGGCGGTGGTCACAGCACTGACCTTCAGAAAGCTGCGGCGCGAGATCTTTTTGGAAAACATAACCAAATTTCCTCCTTTTTTGCATTGCACGATCTGAATCTTGATAGGGTACATTTAGGCGTTTTTGCATGGCCTGATTGCTCGTGGCCTCATTCTAACGCAAAAGATTTTAGCCATCAAGAGGATTGATAAAATGTCCTGTTTTTTGCAAAAAAGTGAAAACGTATCTGTGCATATTCAACAAGTTCGCCTGGGGGATATTGTCGAGCTTGCCGAAAAATGTTCGCAAAAAAACTCGTCCCTAAACTGATATATCACATAGAGACGAGTTATTTCGTATATCTTGTTCTTCAGCTCTCCCGGATCCGCTGGATGAGTTTGGCGTGGCTGCGGAACCGGTCGTACATGGGCTGTACCGCTGCGCGGAAGCGGGCTTTTTCGGCCTCGTCCAGTTCGGTGACGCAGATGCCTCGCTTGCGCATATTCTGCTCTGCGTTCGCCTCCCGCCGTGCCCAGAGCTCCCGCTCTGTCTGTGCGCTCTCCCGGGCGCAGGCACGGATCACCTCCGGGAAGCTCTCGTCCAATGCGGCAAGCTTTTCCATCACCGCCGGGCTGGCCAGCTGCACCTCCGGCACCCGGGTGTGCTCGTCCTTCAGGAAAAAAGGCGCCACCTCGTAGTGTCCCATCACTTCGTAGCTGGGCCAGTTGTTCTCTGCCCCGTCGATCTCGGCGTTATGCAGGGCGGCATATACCTTGCTGTACACCACCTGCGCCGGCTTTGCACCCAGTGCGGTGATCATGTCGCTCATCATGTCCGACTCCTGCACCCGGATGGTCAGCCCCTGCAAATCATCCAGCCCGGTCACCTTTTCCCGGGTGTAGAAGCTGCGCACACCGGCATCGAACCACGAAAGCCCCACTAAGTCCATCCCGTCCAGTATGGCCAGAAACTCATCCCCGATGCTGCCGTCCAGCACCCGCCACATCTGCTGGGCATCGCTGTACAGGTAAGGCAGCTGCAACACGCTGAGCTCCGGCTCGTACTCTGCCAGCTGGCTCAGGGACACGCGGGAAAAATCCACCCCGCCGAACTGCATCTGCTGGATGACGCTCTGCTCTGCGCCCAGCTCTGCCCCGCTGTAAACCAGCACCTTCACCCGGCCGCCCGTGCGCTGCGCCACAAGCTCGGCAAAGGCCTTTGCCGCCTTGCTGGTGGGGTAGTCCTCCGGCTGGTTCTCCGCATAGCGCAGGATGAGCGGCTTCTCCTGCTGCGAAGAAGCAGACTGCGCCGTACAGCCTGTAACTGCCAGCGCCGGGGCTGCCGCAAGCAGACGCAGCAGCTGACGGCGGGTCACAGCCGCGCCTCCCGGGCTGCCTTTGCCGCTTCCTTCCGGTACTGGGTGGGGGTCATGCCGGTGCGCTTTTTAAAGGCGCGGGCAAAGTAACTGGCGTCCTCGTAGCCCACCATAGAGGCTACCTCCGCTGCGGAGCGGAAGGGGTCGGCCAGCAGTTCTTTAGCTGCGTTGATGCGCAGCTCGGTCAGACAGTCCAGAAAATTCATCTTCTGGTATTTTTTGAACTGCGCCGAAAGGTACGCCGGGCTGATGTGCAAAATTTCGCTCACGCTGTCCAGCGAGAGGTCTGCCATATAGTTATCTTCCATATACTTGCGCACATGGTCCATCACCAGTGCGTTGCGGTCGCTCTCCCCTTCCCCGGCGGGCTCGGTCTCCTGCTCCGGGGCGGTTTCCGGCTCCGGGGCTTCCGCAGCCAGCTCGGCCAAGCGGCGGCCGGCCTCGATCTGCCGGATAGCGCGGCGGATGGCGGCCTCGGTCTCGTCCGGGTCCACCGGCTTCAGCAGATAGTCGCAGGCACCCAGATGCACCGCCTCGTGGGCGTACTGGAACAGGCTGTACGCCGTGATGAAGATCACCTTGCACTCCGGCCGCTGCTCCAGCACCGCGCGGGCGGCATCCAGGCCGTTCATGCCCGGCATCTCAATGTCCATCAAAATCAGGTCTGCTTCCCAGAGCACAGCGGTGTCGGCGGCTTTGCGGCCATTTTCCGCCATCTCCACCGTCACCTCATGCTCGAACCGGCGCATGACGATATCCGCCAGCGCCTCCCGCTCCATTCTCTCATCATCCGCGATCAACAGACGAATCATTCCTCAAATTCCTCCTCATTCTCCACCAGCGGCAGATACAGGATCACCGCAGTTCCCCGCCCCGGCCGGGAGCGCACCACCACCCGGCAGCGGGCATCCAGCAGCCGCAGGCGGGCGGCCACGTTATAAATACCGATATGCTCCCAGCGGGGCGCGGGCTGCTCCAGTGCCGTGCGCAGCTGCTGCAGCTGCTCCGGCTCAATGCCCATGCCGTTGTCCAGTACCCGGATGCACAGCAGACCTTTTTCCCGCAGGGGGATCATGCGGATGCGCACCACGCCGCCCTCTTCCTTGGGGCAGATGCCGTGCTTGAAAGCGTTTTCCACGATGGGCTGCAAGATAAAGGACGGCACCATCGTCTCGGTCAGGTCCAGTGAATCCGAGAACGCCCACTCCATCTGCACCCGGTCGCCAAAGCGCACATGGTAGATGGAATAGTACTCATCCACAACGCGCACCTCCCGGGAGAGGGGCACCTGCTCATCGTTGCTCATCAGGCTGTAACGCAGCAGATGGGAAAGCGCCATGATGAGCGCCTGCGTGCGGTAGGCGGACTCTGTGCCCGCCATCTGCTGGATGACGTTCAGGGTGTTGAACAGAAAATGCGGGTCGATCTGGCTGCGCAGCTGCTGCAACCGGCTGCGCTCCATGCGGTTCTGCAGTTCCAGCGCCTCGGTCTTTTGGCGATGCAGCTCCCGCTCGATCTCGTTTTTCTCCTGCAGGGTGTTCACCTGCTGCGCCATAGAGTGCTTCATGCGGTTGAAGGACTCCGCCAGCTGGCCGATCTCCGGCTGCTTGGGCAGCGGGATGTCCGGGGTATCGAACTGGCTGCGGCTGATAGCGCGGGAGGCCACGATCATCTGAGACACCGGAGTCAGCAGCCGCATGACCATCAGACCGGAGGCACAGCCCAGCGCCACGCACAGTGCCACCACCACGATCTGCATCAGGGCGATCCGCTCGCCCAGCTCCGAGATCTCGGTGTAAGTAGTCTGGGCATCCAAGATCGAGGCTTTCAGCAGCTGCATGGTGTACTGGCTCAGATACCCGCCGCAGACCGAGACCTTGTTGTAGTACAGCTGGGAAGCCTTTGCTTCCTGCCCACTGGAAAGGTAGCCTTCCAGCTCTTCCAGCAGGGTGTTGTAGCTGCCGTAGGTGGTCTCCACCGCGCCGTACAGCACCCACTGCTCATCGCTGACGTTCTGCAAGCCGTCCATATTGGATCGGATGCGCCACAGCCATGCGTTGCTGGTGGAGCAGGCTGCCTGAAGCTTTTCCAGCATTTCCTCAGTCTCGCCGTTCTCCCAGCGGTACGCTTCCAGAATGCTGATGGAGCTTTCCACACCGCCCTGAAAGCGGCTGATGGCGTTAAAGTTGCCCATCTGGTCGTCCTGCACCTGCTGCACCGCCCGTGCCTGATAGCCGTTCAGGGCAAGCTGCAATGCAAAGGCCGCAAAAAATGCTGCCAGACACAGCACCATGCGCTGCTTGAGCGTAACGATGTGCTTCCAGTTGCGCTTTTCCATGCAAGGCTTCCCCCTTTTTCGTAAGGTGTATCTGAAAACAAAGAAAATGACGAATATTTCGCAAGCACAAGCGGGATTTAAGGCAAATAGCCGCAGGAATCCTTTGTGGATTTCAAGGCTGATTCACGCAAAAGCCAGCTGTGCTTGTAGAAATAGACTAAATTTTCGACTTTTCAGATACACCCCAGATAATATCTTATTTTACCACGCCTTGCGGGCGGTTTGCAAGCCGGATGCACCGCCGCCGATGCATCTTTTGCTTGCTTCTTGCCGGTAAATGTGGTACTATGCCCAAAAAGGAGGGTAACTTTATGACCCAGAATATTTGCGTTTCCGTTCAGATGGACGAAAAAAGCTTTCACGATTTTGCATCTTTTGACCTGCTGCGCCACAACAAGGGCTGGCAGCGTCCGGCGGTGTTCACCGCCATTCTGCTGGTGTGTGCCGGCATCTGCCTGAGCCAGATCGGCAAGCGGGAGGGTGCCGGGCTTTTGACCGCCGTGCTGGCCATCGTAGCCATCGGTCTGCCCGCCGTATACTTCGGTACCTTCTTTGCCAACCTCTCCAAGCAGATCAAAAAGCTGGGTCTGCCCCGTCCCTTCTACCGGCTGGAACTGGACGCCGCCGGGCTTTCGGTCTGGATGGCCGGTGAGCAGAACAAGACCGAGCCCACCAACCGCTACACTTGGAACACCGTGTACTGCGCCTACCGCACCAAAGAGGCGGTGTACATCTACGTCCAGAAGAATCAGGCCTATCTGCTGAACGAGAGCATGGATGCCGCATGGAGCCTGCTGAGCAGCGCCCTGCCCGCCGCCAGCCTGCACGACTGCCGGAAATAAGGGCAGCGGAAAATCTATTTTTCTTTCGAACTCCCGGAGCGTCTGTGGACGCTCCGGGATTCTATTTTTACATAACAATTTTCACAAAACAAAAACCCACGCTGCGGCAAAGCAAAAGCGCAGCGTGGGTCACGGAAATAGCGTTATAAAGTTTTAGCGGGCGAGGGTGTACTTGTGCAGGGTCTTGCGCACTGCGCCGTTACCAGCGTACAGCTCCTTGACCATGCCCTCGATCTTTTCGCCAAGACCGACGGCGTACAGATCCACGCCGAACACATCGGCACGGCTGTACAGAGCCTTCAGGCAGCTGAAGTCCTGCTCGCCTTCCTTGACCTCCAAGGGGTTGACGATGGCCTGCAGCTCAGCCAGCAGCGGATCGGGAGAGATCTCGAAGGGCTGGCCGTTGTCGTCGATGCCCTTCAGGTAGCGGGCATAGCCTGCCAGCACCAGCGGGATCAACACAAGGTTGGACTTGTCCAGACCGCGCTCCTCGTAAGCCTTGATGGTCTCGCCGAAGCGGATAGCCAGCTTCTGAGAGGTATCGGTAGCGATACGCTGGGGAGCATCGGGCATGAAGGGGTTGGGCAGACGGCGGTTGATGACAGCGCCGATGAACTCGTAGGGGTTCAGCACGCCGGGATCGACCACAACAGGCATAGCCTCGATATAGCCGATCTTCTGGATAAAGGAGCGCAGATCCTCGTCTGCCATCTCGGCAGAGATGAGGTTGTAACCCAGCATGCAACCATAGATGGACATGGCAGTGTGCAGGGGGTTCAGGCAGGTGCAGACCTTCATCTTCTCGATCTTGTCCACGGTCTCGCGGTCGCAGTACAGCACACCGCCCAGTTCCAGCGGAGGACGACCGTTGGTGTAGTGATCCTCGATGCACAGGTACTGGGTCTCCTCGGCGTTGACGAAGGGAGCGGTGAAGGTGTGCTTCTCGGTCACGATGGTGTAGTTGTCCTCAAAGCCGTCCTTTGCCAGCATTTCCTGCACCTTTGCGTCCGGGCGCGGGGTGATCTTATCGATCATGCTCCAGGGGAAGGTGATCTTGGTCTCGTCCTGCACATAGGCCAGGAACTCGGCGGGCACCAGACCCTGCTCCACCCACTTTGCAGCGTAGGCGTGGACGGCAGTCTTGACCTTATCGCCGTTGTGAGAGCAGTTATCCATGCTCTGCACGGTCAGGGGCAGCTTGCCGGCCTTGAAGCGCTCGTACAGCAGAGCGGTGACCTTGCCCATGGCCAGCACGGGGGTCAGGCCGCGCTCCAGATCAGCGGGAGCAACGCCGTAGCCCTTCTCGGTGATGGTAAAGGAGATCATCTGCAGGCTGGGGTTCTGGAAGATCTCCACCAGACGTGCCCAGTCGGCACCGAAGGAGTAGTCAGCCTTCAAGCTCTCGGTAACGGAAGCGATGACCTTCTTCTCGATCTCGCCGGTGGACTTCAGGCAAACCAGCAGGCTCAGGTTATCGTAGGGCTGGTAAGCCTTATCGATGATCTCGTAGTCGAAGCTTTCAGCCACGATGACGCCGCGGTCGTACTTGCCGCTGTTCAGTGCATCGTTCAGCACGGCAGCGGGGAAAGCGCGGAAGATGTTGCCGGCACCGAAGTGCACCCAAGTGGGCTCGGCGTGGGTCTTGGCCTTGACAGCCTCGATGTCGAATTTGGGCAGCTCGTAGCCCTTTTCTGCCCACTCGGCGGACAGATTGCCGTTTTTGATATCAGACAGCTTCATAATCATCAGCCCTTCTTTTCTTCATCCAGACGGTCCAGCAGATCCCAGATACCCAGCATATACTGGATGCCCAGAGCACGGTCATACTTGCCATAGCCGGGGCGGCAGACGCCGGGGCCTTCCTCCCACAGCTGACGGCCGTGGTCAGGACGGATGTAGCCCTCAAAGCCGCAGTCATGGTAAGCGCGCATCACCTCAATGATGCCGGTCTCGCCGCAGCAGTCGCGGTGCGCAGCCTCAGAGAAGTCGCCGTTGGGGAAGTGGTGGATATTGCGGACGTGGCCGAAGGCAATGCGGTCGCAGTGCTTGCGGATGATCTCGGCACAGTTATTGTTGGGGTTTGCGTTCAGGCTGCCGGTGCACAGGGTCAGGCAGTTGTACGGATCGTCCACCATCTTCAGGAAGCGGTCGATGCTGGGCTCGTCCACCAGCAGGCGGGGCAGGCCGAAGATATCCCAAGGAGGATCGTCCATGTGGATGGCCATCTTGATGTCGCACTCGTGGCAGGTGGGCATCAGAGCTTCCAGGAAGTACTTCAGGTTCTCCCACAGCTTCTCCTTGGTGACAGGGGCGTAGGCCTTGAACAGCTCGTCCAGCTTTGCCATGCGCTCCGGCTCCCAGCCGGGGAAGGTCATATTATACTTCTCGGTGAAGGACATGATATACTCAGCCATCGCCTTGTAATCGCCCTTGATCTTGTCCTTCTCGTAGAACAGTGCGGTGGAGCCATCGCCTACCGGGTGGAACAGGTCGGTACGGGTCCAGTCGAAGATGGGCATGAAGTTGTAGCAGATGACCTTGACGCCGAACTTGGACAGGTTGCGGATACACTGCTTGTAGTTCTCGATATACTGGTCGCGGGTGGGCAGACCGATCTTGATATCGTCGTGCACGTTGACGGACTCGACAACATCCATATCAAAGCCGTAGGCGTGGATCTGGTCTGCAACCTTCTGGATCTCGTCGATTTCCCAGATCTCGCCGGGCATCTTGTTGTGCAGTGCCCAGACGATGCTGGTCACGCCGGGGATCTGCTTGATGTCGCTCAGGGTGACGGGGTCGTTGCCCTCGCCATACCAGCGCCAACCCATTTTCATAGGCATAGAGAAGTTCCTCCTGTCGTTATTTATCTTATGGCACGCGCAGTACGCCTGCACGCTCTTCTTGCTTATATTCTAATATATCAGTTTTAAAATAGCAATACGCACAATGCCATTTTTTTGTGTTTATTCTTGTATACTTTACACAAAAATGGCAAAATGCCAGTTTTTTAACAAGGTTTTTGGGCAGTGTGCTGCTCTTCTTCCAAGCTTTTCCTGTTCTTGCGGTCAGCACAGCTTTTCGACCGGTTTGCGTAAAAATATGTCCTGTTTCCGTTAAAAGTCCGTTCTGTGGTACATTTGCCCTGTTATACTGCAATTACACCGAGGGACGGCAGCATCTCCCCATCAACCGGAAAAAGAGAGGCACACTATGGACGAAAGCAACTTTGTGGTAAAGACCATCTTCCACGCCCGCGGCAGCTCCGAGGTACTTACCGAAAACTATTTTGCCACCCGGAAGGAGGCAGAGGAATTCTGCGCCCTGACCGACTATGCCATGAAGCTGAACTACGGCGCAGAGCAGCAGCTGGTGACCACCGAGATCGTGGCGCTCTGACCCGCCCGGCACAAAAAGCAGCCGGTTGACAATTCCTGTAAAAACCTTTATATTCAAGACATGCAGCGCTCCGCAAAAACCGCCGGGCGCGCCATCTGGTTTTATATATAAAGGAGGATCCTCTATGGTTTCACCTACCAAGTGCATTGCCGGGCGTTCTGTTGCCGATTGGATCGCGGCATATCCCGTGGTCTCTGACCTCTGCGCCCTGAAGGAGACTGCATGGGTAAACCCGGACAAGCTGCCCTTTGCACAGGCTGCGGCTGCCTGCCCGCTGAGCTTGGCCGACATTGAGGACGCCGCCGCACGGCTGGAGCGGTTTGCGCCCTATCTTGCCGTTGTCTTTCCCGAGACCGCTGCGGCGGGCGGCATCATCGAGTCCCCTGTTCAGCCCATCCCCCGGATGCAAAAAGTGCTGGAGGAGCGCAGCGGTACCCCCGTCGCCGGGCAGGTATGGGTCAAGTTGGACAGTCATCTGCCCATTTCCGGCTCCATCAAGGCGCGGGGCGGCATTTACGAGGTTCTGAAAACCGCCGAGGACATTGCCCTGCACAGCGGGATGCTGCACCTTACCGACAACTACGCCGTTCTGGCAGAAGAGCGCTTCCGCAAGCTGTTCTCACAGTATTCCATCGCGGTGGGCTCCACCGGCAATCTGGGGCTTTCCATCGGCATCATGAGCGCGAAGCTGGGCTTTCAGGTCACTGTGCATATGTCCGCTGACGCGCGGCAATGGAAAAAAGACCTGCTCCGCAGCCGGGGCGTCAAGGTGGTGGAGTACGCCTCTGATTACAGCATCGCCGTGACCGAGGGTCGTAAGCTGGCGGCGGGTGACCCCCACTGCCACTTTGTGGATGACGAAAACTCCAAGACCCTCTTTCTGGGCTATGCTGTGGCTGCCCTGCGGCTGAAAAAGCAGCTGGACGCGCAGGGCGTCACCGTGGACGCGGAGCATCCCCTCTTCGCCTATCTGCCCTGCGGCGTGGGCGGTGGCCCCGGCGGCGTGGCCTTTGGCCTGAAGATGCTGTTCGGCGATGCCGCACACTGCTTCTTCGCCGAGCCCACCCACTCCCCCTGCATGATGCTGGGCATGGCTACCGGCGAAAACAGCAGCGTCTGTGTGCAAGACTTTGGCATCGATAACCGTACCGCCGCCGATGGTCTTGCCGTGGGGCGCGCCTCCGGCTTTGTGGGCGGGCTGATGCGTCCCTTTATGAGCGGCTGCTACACCCTGCAGGACGAGCGGATGTACACCCTTCTGGCACAGCTGGCTGATACAGAAGAGCTTTTCCTTGAGCCCAGTGCTCTGGCGGGAATGTACGGCCCGGTGCTCACCCAGCCCGGGCAGCTGCTTGGCGCTTACACCGAAACCGCCCTGCCCGCCGGTGCGCTGGCAAACGCCACCCATCTGGTCTGGGCCACCGGCGGAAATATGGTTCCCCGGGAAGAAATGCAGCGCTACTACGCAAAAGGCAAAGCGCTGGCACAGAGATAACAAGCAAAAGCCGCCTTTCGTGCCTTGCAGCACAAAAAGCGGCTTTTTATCGTCTTATTCTAGGAGCAAAGAGCCTTGCGGAAGCTTATTCCGGCAGGTCCTCTTCGTTCTCGAGAGAGTGCCAGACGTTCTGGACGTCATCGTTATCTTCCAGAGAATCCAGCAGCTTGCCCATCTGCTTCAGCTGATCGGGATCAGTCAGGCGGGTGGTGGTCATGGGCACCATGGCCAGATCATCGGACAGGATCTCGTAGCCCTTCTCTTCCAGAGCCTTGACCACAGCGGAGTAGTTCTCGGGATCGGTGGTGACCTCGGCTGCGTCCTCGCTGGCATCAAAGTCCTCGGCACCGGCATCCAGAGCGTCCATCATGGCCTCGTCGGCGTCCTTATCCTCCAGAGAAATGTCGATGACACCCTTCTGGTTGAACAGGAAGGCCACGCATCCCATAGCGCCCAGATTGCCGCCGTTCTTATCGAAGTAGTGGCGCAGGTCGGCAGCGGTACGGTTGCGGTTGTCGGTCAGGGTCTCCACCATGACTGCCACGCCGCCGGGGCCGTAGCCCTCGTAGGTGATGGCCTCGAACTCGGTCTTGTCGCCGCCCTCGGCCTTCTTAATGATACGCTGGATGTTATCGTTGGGCACGCTCATGCGCTTTGCCTTGGCGATCAGGTCTGCCAGCTTGCTGTTGGAAGCCGGGTTGGGGCCGCCGTCACGGACGGCAACGCTGATCTCGCGGCCGATCTTGGTAAAGACCTTGGCGCGGGCGCCGTCAGTCTTTTCCTTCTTGCGCTTAATGTTGTTCCATTTGCTATGTCCAGACATGGGAAAGAGCCTCCTAAATTTATCGGTATCTCCGCCTGCGGGCAGACGGGCTGTGGTCGCCCGCTTGTGGCAGCACACAAAATCTAACTCTGTTATTCTATCACAATCCACCGGCGCGTTCAAGCCTGAAAAGCCTGATTTTCGCCCGGATGCGTGTAAATCTGCGGTTTACAGCAGCCGCAGTGCCTTGGGGTAGTGGTTTTTCACCCGCCCGCCGGACACCTTGCCGCCGCCCAGCGGCCAGCCGTCCACGGTCACGCAGCACCAGCCGTCCGCTGCCGTGCGGGCTTCCACCTCGCGGCCGGAGAGATACTCGGTGCAGCGGCAGTCGGCAAGGGTCAGCTGCTCGCAGTTCGTGCACAGGCTGCCAAAGGCCGTGAACAGATGATGCTCCGGCACAAAGCGCCCCTTCTGCACACTGCCTACGAACACCCCCGCCCGCAGCACATGGAGCCCCGTCTGCGGAAAGGCCACCGGCAGCAGCACACCGCCGCCGTGCACCACAGCCGGGCGCTGCGCCAGTGCGGGAAAATACTGCCGGGCAAACTCCTGCCATGCGGCAAGGCTCTGCGCCGGGGTGGCTTCCCCTGCCCCGGTGTCCCGGGTGCGGCGGCTCGTGCCCTGCACAGCGTCCCGGCAGGCGCGGCTGTCTGCGCGGCGAGTGCTGCGGGCATCTGCCGCCTTGGCAGGCTTTGCCTTACCCTTGCCCTTTTTGCCCGCCTGTGCAGCAGCGGCAAGCCAGAGCTGCTCCTCCGGGGGGTATTCCCCCTCCGGCGGCAGGGTGCGGGGCGTGCCCGCCTTGACCAGCCGGGCCATAAAATGCCCCTCGCCGCCCTGACAGGGCCAGATGCGGCGCACCTTACTTACGTCCAGCGACAGGCCGCCGGTGCGGTTCTCTTCACCCGCGCTGCCAAAGGTGTAGTCCACGTTGCCCAGTACATCGGCCAGCGCAAACTCCGGGTGGCGCTGCAAAAAGGCCGCCACCTGCGCTTCGTCCTCCTCCGGCGCAAAGGTACAGGTGGAGTACACCAGCTGCCCGCCGGGAGCCAGTGCCGCTGCGGCGCAGTCCAGAATCTGCGCGCCCAGCTCTGCGCACTGCTTTACCAGTGCTTCGCAGTGCTGCTGCAGCGCTACTGGTTCCTTGCGGAACATTCCCTCACCGGAGCAGGGCGCATCCACCAGCACCCGGTCGAAAAACTCCGGCAGCGCCTCGGCAATGCGGGCGGGGGTCTCGTTGAGCACTACGGCGTTGGAAACGCCCATGCGCTCAAGGTTGCTTTTTAAAATCTCGGCACGCGCAGCCACATACTCGTTGCTCACCAGCACACCGCGTCCCTGCAGCGCCGCCGCCAGCTGGCTGCTTTTGCCGCCGGGCGCGGCGCACAGATCCAGCACCCGCATCCCCGGCTGCACCCCCAGCAGCGGCGCTGCCGAAGAAGCCGAGGGCTCCTGCGAATAGAACACACCCGCATGGTGGTACGGATGCCGCCCGGGCTTAAAATCCGGCTGATGCACCACAAAGGCTGCCTTGCAGAAGGGCGAAGGTTCCAGCGGGAAATCTGCCCTCTGCGCAAACTGCTCCGGTGTGGTGCGCAGCGCCGACACGGTGACCCCGCGCTCTGCCGTCTGCTGCGGGGCGGCATACAGCTGCTCGTACCGCTGGCCCAGCAGGGCACGCTCCCGCTGCTCAAAATATTCCGTAGGCATATTCTTTTCCTCCCATGGGATGTATAAAGCCGCCGGCTGCGGCCACACTATGGACTGTGAGGGCGGCCCCGCCCCCACAGCAACGACCGAAAGGAGCATTCACACCATGGAAAACCGCAGTGAGAACCGCAGTACCAATTGCAAGAACCAGACCTCCAACCGTACCAGCAGCAAGACCACCAACAGCGCCACCAACGAGCACAAGCACCCCAACCAGTACACCAAGGGTGCCGATGACGAGAGCGCCAAGAACTCCACCAACAGCCGTTCCACCAACGCGAAGAACAGCCGCTGATGGCGTAAGCGGCATCTGACGGACCGCAGATGCCAACAAGCAAAGCCCGCTGCCTTCCACCACTGGTTTCCAGTGCGGAAAGCAGCGGGCTTTCGCATTCTTATTTCTGGTCAGGGTCAAACTGCTGCCACAGCACCTCAAACAGCTGGTGCACGCGCTCCAGCTGTCCGTTCAGGTACAGCCAGCCCAGCAGGCATTCGAAGCCGGTAGAGGCACGGTACTCCTCCGGGGAGGCGTGCTTGGCGACGCTGGCCTTGCTGGCGTTGCGGCCGCGCTTGAACACAGCCAGCTCGTCCTCGGTGAACAGCGGCTCCAGCAGCTGCTCTTCCCGGAACTGCGCCTTGGCAGAGACATACTTGACCTTTTCGGCGTTCAGCTTTCCGGCTGAAAGGCGGTGGTGCTCCACCAGACGCTGGCGCACCAGCAGTTCCAGCACGCTGTCCCCTACAAAGGCCAGCGCCAGCGGGCTGAGCTCCCGCAGGTCGATCTTTTCTGATTCGTTCATGATGCTTTATCCTTAGAAGATATAGTCGAACTGATACTCGCCGATGAGAATGGTATCGTTCTCTTCCACGCCCTTCTGCACCAGCGCGTCCAGAATGCCGCTCTCGCCCAGCTGACGCTGGAAGAACTGCAGGCTCTCGTAGTCGTCCACGTTGCTGCCGGCCAGAATATACTCCAGCCACGGGGCATCCACGCTCCACACATGGGCTTCCATGCGCTGGATGGTGAAGTCGCGGCCGTTCTTCTTGGGCTCCGGCTTTTTGTACTCGGGGGTGAACACCGGCACCTGCGGGATATCCTTGAGACGGTTGTACACGAGGCCCGGCAGCTGCTTGACGCCCTGCATGGTGGCGGCAGAGATTGCCACAAAGGTCAGCCCCTTGCCCTCCACATACTGGCGGAAGGTCTCGATCTGCTCCTCGGTGGCAAGGTCGCACTTGTTGCCCACAACGATCTGCGGACGCTCGGCCAGCACGGGGCTGAACTTTGCCAGCTCCTCGTTGATCTTCTCAAAGTCCTCGATGGGGTCGCGGCACTCGCTGCCGGAAACATCCACAACGTGCAGCAGCAGGCGGCAGCGCTCCACATGGCGCAGGAAATCATGACCCAGACCGACGCCCTCGCTGGCACCCTCGATCAGGCCGGGAATGTCGGCGCAGACAAAGCTTGCGCCCTCACCCACCGACACAACGCCCAGCGTGGGCACAAGGGTGGTAAAGTGGTAGTTTGCGATTTTGGGCTTTGCCGCGCTGATGGTGGAGATGAGGGTGGACTTACCCACGTTGGGGAAACCGATCAGACCCACGTCCGCAATCAGCTTCAGTTCCAAGGTCACCTGCAGATCCTCGCCGGGCATACCGGGCTTTGCAAACTTGGGGATCTGGCGGGTGGGGGTGGCAAAGTGTGCATTGCCGTAGCCGCCGCGGCCACCCTTAGCAATGGTGACCGGGGTGTGGTCGGACAGGTCTGCGATAACAAGACCGCTCTCTGCGTCCTTGATCACGGTGCCCAGCGGCACCTTGATGACCAGATTTTCGGCATTTTTGCCGTGGCACAGGCTTGCGCCGCCCTTGCCGCCCTCCGGGGCCACATACTTGCGCTTATAGCGGAAGTCCATCAGGGTGGACAGATGGTCGTCCGCCACAAAGATGATATCGCCGCCCCGGCCGCCGTCACCGCCGTCCGGGCCGCCTGCGGCCACGAATTTTTCGCGGTGGAAGCTCACCGCGCCATCGCCGCCCTTGCCCGCATGGAGCCATATCGTGGCGATGTCGATAAAGTTAGTCTGTGCTGCCATACAGCCCCTCCTTAGCTTTATAGGCTTTTGCGTTTCAGCGCCCTCATCCGAGACAGCGCCACCCGAACACATAGCCTTATTTCATCAAAAAGAGCCGGGCCACAAGGGTCCGGCTCTACGATTGCAGTTATTCAGAAAGAAGTTACTGCTTAACGCTGCACTTCTTGCCGCTCTTGCCCACGCGCTCGAAACGGACAGTGCCGTCCACCAGAGCAAACAGGGTATCATCGCTGCCCTTGCCAACGTTCTCACCCGGCATGATGTGGGTGCCACGCTGACGAACCAGGATGTTGCCGGCCAGAACGAACTGACCGTCTGCACGCTTGGTGCCCAGACGCTGTGCTGCGGAATCGCGGCCGTTCTTGGTGCTGCCTACGCCCTTTTTATGTGCCATTGTAATTTACCTCCTTAGCCGTTGATCGCAGTGATCTCAACCTTGGTGTAGGGCTGACGATGGCCCATACGGCGAGCACTGTGCTTCTTTGCGCGATAGGTGATGATGTTCAGCTTCTTGCCCTTGCCATTCTTGATGACCTTGGCAGAAACGGTAGCACCCTCAACAACAGGAGCGCCAACCTTCACAGAACCCTCCTCGCCAATAGCGAGAACCTGATCAAACTTCACTTCGGAGTCGGCCTCAACGTCCAGCTTTTCGATGTAGACGATGTCGCCCTGCTCCACGCGGTACTGCTTACCGCCGGTAACAATGATTGCGTACATTTTGTTCATTCCTTTTCGTTGTACTCGCTGGTCGTAAAGGCAGACCCTTACAGCGGGCCATTTCAGGCGCCCACACCATGCGGCTAGAATATTATAGCAAAAACCAAACCGGATTGCAAGAGGAAATTTCCCCTTTTGCGCAGATTTTTACGCTTTTTTCTGCCCGGCCTGCTCTATGGCGGCTTTCACCTGCGCATTATAGGCCTCCGTCTTTTCCAAAAACAGCTTGCGCGGGCTGGAAGCCAGCAGCTGGGTGTCCTTACCTGCAAAGGAGATGGGGCCGTCCAGCTTCTTTTTAGCCGCCTTGTTCTCGGCGTTCAGCGCCAGCGGCACCAGCAGAGGCTTGCCCTTGCACTTGCGGGTAAAGTACACCTCTGCCGCAATGCCCGCCACCACGGCGATGCCTGCCACCAGCTGGGAAGCCCGCAGCCCGATGGAGGGCACCAGCATCAGGCTGTCGGTGCGCAGACCCTCGATCCAGAAACGGCCTGCGCCGTACCAGATCAGATACCGCAGGGTGATGTCGCCATTGAACTTGCGCTTTTTGATGTAGCGGAACAGCAGGAAGAAGCCCACAAAGCACCAGATGCTCTCATACAAAAAGGTGGGGTGCACCGGCAGGTTGGGGTCGATGACCACACCATTGGGCACCGTGACCGTGCTGCTCATCAGGTAAGCACGGGTCGTCTCGCTGTACATTCCCCAAGGCAGGGTGGTGTTGCAGCCAAAGGCTTCCTGATTGAAAAAGTTGCCCCAGCGGCCGCAGCCCTGCCCGAGGAGAAAGCCCATAGCGGTCAGGTCAAACATGGGCAGCACCGGCACGCCCCGCCACTTGCAGGCCAGACCACCGAACAAAAAGCCGCCAATGATGCCGCCGTAGATGGCAAGGCCGCCATCGCGGATGGCGATCATCTCCCAGATGCTTTCATATTTAAAAGGTGCCATAGCCACATAGTAGGCGCGGGCACTGATGATACCCAGCACCACGCCGATGAGGATGACGTCCACCATGCCGTCCGGGTCTACGCCGAACTCGATGCTGTGCCGGAAGGCAAAGACCAGTGCCAGACACAGACCCACCGCAATGCACACGCCGTACCAGTAAATGCTGACCCCGCCGATGGTAAAGGCCACGCGGTTCAGATGAAAACTCAGTCCCAGACCCGGGAACTGTACCAGATTTGTAAGATGGTTCATCCTTCTTCCTCCTCGTCCTCTTCTGCCGCCTGCGCCGTGCCGTCCGGCTGGATGTACATGGTAGCCATGCGGTCGGTGCACAGGATGTGCTGCAAGGCAGCGTCCGCATCCTCTGCGGTCAGCCCAGCCAGCATGGAGATCTGCTGCGCCACCGTCTGGCCGCTGAGGGCAAAGTCTGCCATCTGGCTGGCGGAGTCCTCCACGTTTTCCAGATTTTCGATCAGCTGGCCGTACTTTTCGTTCTTGCACAGGGTAAACACTTCCCTGTCCACACCGGCGGCGCGCACCCGGGCGATCTCGTCCAGCAGCAGCTGGCGCACGGTGTCCGGCACATCGCTCTCGCCGGTGAACAGGATGCAGCAGCAGCCGTCCACCCGCAGCACCTCGCCGCCAAAGCCGGGGTTCACAAGACCTTCGTCATACAGGCGGCGGTACAGCGGCGACATTCCGCCCACGATGCAGCTGAGCACAAGGTCGTACAGCGCCTCGGTGCGCAGATCATCCGCAGGCAGCGGCTCTTCCTTAAAGCCCACGCCGAAGCAGGGCTTAGAAACCGGCATGGTCAGCGTTTTTTCCGTGGCGGCAAGGGTCATGGGCTCCGAAGCCCACAGCCGCTGCACCTTCTGTGCCGGGCGGGGCTCCATCAGGCCGTGCCGCTTGCAGGCAGCCAAAATCTGCTCCATGGTGGTGTTGCCGGCAGCAGCCAGCACCATATTGCCCGGGGCATAAAAGGCCTTGCAGCTATTGTACAGCATGGCGGGCGTGATCTCGGCAATGCTTTCCACCGTGCCCGCAATGTCGCTGCGGATGGGGTGGCTGTGGTACAGGCACTCGAACAGGCCGGTGATGAGCCGCCAGTCCGGGCTGTCATCGTACATTTTGATCTCCTGCCCGATGATGCCCTGCTCCTTGGCGATGGTCTGCTCGGTAAAGTAGGGGTGGCCTACCATGCCCAGCAGCACGTCCAAGCTTTCGTCCAGCTGCTGGGTGGCGGTGAACAGGTAGCAGGTGCGGTCAAAGCTGGTAAAGGCGTTGGCGTTGGCACCGGTCTTTGCGTACTTGGCAAAAGCGTCGCCGTCCTCGTCCTCGAACATCTTGTGTTCCAGAAAATGCGCCACACCCGCCGGCAGATGCACCGTTTGCCCGTTCAGGCAGAAATCCCGGTCGATAGAGCCGAACTTGGTGGCATAGATCACATGGGTGCTGGAATAGCCCGGCATGGGGCGCACCAGCACCGTCAGGCCGGAGGGCAGGGTCTGCCACTGGTCGGCCACGGTCTTTTCCAGCAGGGTCTGGTTATTCTGCGGCATGGGCAGCATCCTCCTTTGTAAGCAGATAGCTGACCGAGAGGGTCAGGCGGCGCAGGATATCCCGCACCTCGTCCTTGGTCACGGTGCGCAGGGCATTCCGCGCCTGCTCCGGGCTCTGGATAGGCGCAGCGCTGTTGGCACCGGCGCGCAGCACCTCGATGTAGTACCAGCTCTCGATGCCGCCAAGACTGTCCTCTACCCCGTTCATGCCGCTGAGCAAACCCCGGCGGCAGTCCTCAAATTCCTCATCGGTAATGGGGCCGGTGCACAGGTCTGCAAGCTCTTTCAGAATCGCCTGCTCTGCGCGGGCGGCATCGGCGTGCTCCACGCCGCTGTTCACCGCCATGCTGCCGGTAAAGCTCTGGAACGAGGAGGAGCAGTAGTAGCACAGATGGTCCCGTTCCCGCACATTGAGGAACAGGCGGCTGGTCACGCTGCCGCCGTACAGTGCCATGGCAAGGCGCACGGCTGCCAGCTGCTGCGGCTGCATGGGCTGCCCCAGCGTGAACAGCATACACAACTTTGCCTGCACCATATCGTAGTTTTCGGTCTTGTGCACCGGTGCAATGGCGGGCATGGCCATGTTTTCCACCAGCGGCAGCGGGGCGCGGTCGATGCAGGCAAGTTCTGCCAGCAAAGCGTCCCGGATGGCGGCGGTCTGGGCGGCATCGCAGCCCAGCACCAGCAGCTCGATATTGGCGGTGCGCAGCATCTGCCGGTAGGCGGCGGTCAGCATGGCCGGGGTAAGGCCGTCCACCTCTTCCAGATAGCCCTCCTGCCGCACGCCCGCCGGGCTGTCGCCAAAAAATTCCCGGTTGGCCTGATGCAGACAGTAGATACGTTTATCGTTGATCTCGTCCTCAAGGCCCTTTTTCAGCATCTGCTTTTCAATGCTGACGGCCTGCGGGTCAAAGCAGCCGTCCACAAAATACGGATGGAAGGCCGCACCCAGCGCAATTTTCGTGTACTCGGCGGTCAGCGCCTCACCCTCCAGCGCAAAAGCATCCTTGATGCCGGTCACACTGACGCAGAGGTTATGGTTGCAGCCCATGGGGCGGGCGTCCACGGTCAGGTCTGCGCCGTAGAGCTTTGCCAGCTTTTTGGTGAGGCGGGTCATATCCGGGCAGTCCGCATAGCCGCGCTCCATCACCAGCGGCAAAAGCGCATGGGCAGTGGCCGTTTTACGCTGGGCCGGGAAAGCAAAATGGATGCTGATGCGGCAGCGGTTGAATTTAGAAGCCGGGTCGCAGGAAAGATGCACGCCCGGTGCAATGAGAGTACGTTCCAATGATAGTTCCCTTCTCTCTGTGCCGCAGCACAGAGCATTTGATTCAGTCTGCCCTCTGCAGGGCGATGAACTCTTCCAGGCTCAGGCCGCTGGCGCGGATGGCAAGGGCGTTTTCCACCCCCACATAGCGCCAGTGCCACGGCTCGAACACGATGCCGGTGGCGGCCTGCCGGTCCTGCGGGTAGCGCAGGATAAAGCCGTATTCCGCCGCGTAGGCCGTAAGCCACTCGTAGGCGCGGGTCTCGGCAAAACCGGTGTCCTGCTGCGGATTGTCCGCGCTGAGGATATCTGCCGCGTAGCCGGTGCCGTGCTCGTTGGCGTTGGCGGCGGGCTGGATGGTAGCCGCCAGACGGGCAGCTTCCTCTTCGGACTTGCGCTTATCGCGGTAGGTCTGCACCCGGGCCTCGTAGGCGGCCTGACGGGTGTCGGCGCCCTGATAACCGGCCACAAGGGTCAGGCTGACGCCGTCCGCCTGCGCGGCGGCAGCCATGCTGCGATACTGCATGGCTGCTTCGGCTTCCAGCTGCTGGCCGGTGGCCTCGTCGGCGGTGTCCAGCAGCGGGGCGGGCTCGGCGGTATAGGGCAGGTTGGCGTTCACCAGTACCAGCCGGGCATCTGCGGCGTTAAATACATAGTCTGTGCCGTCGTACACGCTGGCTGCAAATACCTTTGGCCCGGCCAGCAGGCCGTGCACCTTGGGCAGCAGCCACAGGATGCCGCCGGTCAGCAGCGCCACCACTGCCGCGCAGCCGGCCAGAAACAGTACCCAGTTGCGGGCCAGCCGCAGCATTTTGCGGCGCTTCCATTGTTGATAGGTCAGGCGCTTCTCAGCAGGCGCTCTGGAGGTACGGGTGGATTCACTCATGCGGCGGGGCTCCTTTTCGGCATTGTTGCAGCGCCGGTGCGCCGCACAGATTCAAACTATATTATACACCCCTTTGCAATTTGTGTAAACGCCGCCGTGTGTAAAAAAATTATGACCCGCCCACCCCCGGCAGGGAGCAGACAGGCCATAACTGAAAATTTTACGCAGATCAGTCAAACAGCATATCGTGGATGGCACCGACAGCCTTGTCGGCGTCTGCACGGTCGATGATGCAGGAGATCTTGATCTCGCTGGTGGAGATCATTTTGATGTTGATATTGTTGTTGGACATTGCCTCGAACATCTTGGAGGCAACGCCGCTGTGGCTCTGCATACCGGCACCCACAATGGAGACCTTAGCGCAGGTGGTGTCCACGCTGACATCGCTGAAGTGTGCACTTTCCTTCAGCACACGCATGGCCAGCTCGGCTTCGCCTTCGGAACAGGTAAAGCTGATGTCCTTCTTGCCGTCGCGGCCGGTGGACTGCAGAATGATGTCCACGTTGATGTTCTTCTGTGCCAGCAGGCCGAAGATCCTAAAGCTCATGCCCGGCTCATCGGGAACGTTGAGAATCGTGATAACGGCAACATCGGTGTCCTTGGCGACACCCTTGATCAGCATACCTTCCATGTCCTTTGTAACCTCCTTAACCACCGTACCCGGGATGGGGTTCAGGCTGGAGAGCACCTCCAGCTCCACATTGTACTTTTTAGCCAGCTCCACGCTGCGGTTGTTCAGCACCTGTGCGCCCAGAGATGCCAGTTCCAGCATCTCGTCAAAGGTGATCTCCTCCAGCTTACGGGTGTTGCTCACCTTGCGCGGGTCGGCGGTATAAACGCCCTCCACATCCGTGTAGATCTGGCAGCGGTCAGCGTGCAGGGCAGCGGCAATCGCCACAGCACTGGTGTCGGAGCCGCCGCGTCCCAGAGTGGTGATGTCATCCAGCTTGTTCAAGCCCTGGAAGCCTGCCACCACCACCACGCGGTTGCGCTCCAGCTCGGAGGAGATCCGCTCGGTCTCCAGCCGGGTGATGCGCGCCTTGGTGTAGGCACGGTCGGTACGGAAGCCCGCCTGCCAGCCGGTCAGGCTGATGGCATGGCAGCCCAGCTCGTTCAGCGCCATGGCCAGCAGTGCGATGCTGATCTGCTCGCCGGAGGCCAGCAGCATATCCATCTCACGCGCCGAGGGGTTATGGGTGATCTCCCCTGCCTTGGCGATCAGGTCATCGGTGGTGTCGCCCTGTGCGGAGACTACCACCACTACGTCATTGCCCGCGTTGTGGGTGTTGGCCACGATCCGCGCAACGTTGAAGATACGGTCACGGTCCTTTACGGAAGAACCGCCGAATTTCTGTACGATCAACGCCATATCTTGTCACTCTCCTCTTTAACGCCCCGCGCTTGCGGGGGGCTTGCCGGGCGGAAGCGTCCTTGCACTTCCCTTACCCATTTATCATTCCACGGTTGCGCCGGTGTTATCGGCATCCAGCTGCAACAGTGTAAATGCTTCACATCCGTCCAGACCTTCCAGCAGCTCCAGACCTTTTTCCAGCTTGGAATAGAACTTCTCGGCCTCGGCCTTTTCTGCCACAGCCATGACGGTGCTGCCTGCACCGGACACATACACGGCCTTTGCGCCGCACAGCCGCGCCATATCGAACACCTCGCGGGAGCCGGGCATCAGGGGCATGCGATACTGCTGGTGCAGCTTATCCTCGGTGGCAATGGCCAGCAGGTCGTGCCGCCCCTCGCAGAAAGCTGCGGGCACCAGCGCCGCACGGGACAGGTTATACACCGCGTCCTTATGGGATACCTCTTTAGGCAGGGCAGCGCGGGCTGCCTCGGTCAGCAGCTTGTAGTCCGGCACGATGGCAGCAAAGCAGAGGCTTTCATCCACATTCCGCTTGACCGAATACACCTTGCCGTCCTCGAACACGCTGCTGGTCAGGCCGCCCAGCAGTGCCGGAGCCACGTTATCGGGGTGTCCCTCAATGGCAGTTGCCAGCGTGAGCAGCTCCTGCGTGTTGAGCACATCGCCCAGCATCCGGTTTGCGCCCAGCAGACCCGCGATGATGCAGGCCGAAGAAGAGCCCAGACCCCGTGCCATGGGGATGGGGTTCGTCTGGGTGATCTTAAGGGGCGGGATCTGCTTGCCAACCTTTTCGAACAGACCCTTGGCGGAGCGGTACACGAGATTCGACTCGCCCCGGGGGATGCGGGTGCCGTCCGATGCCGATATCTCCAGCACCTCGCTGTCCTCAAAGGTAACCGTGTTGTACAACGTAACTGCCAGACCCAGCGCATCGAAGCCGGAGCCCACGTTGGCGCTGGTGGCAGGGACCGAAACCTTGATCTTCATTGCCGCAGTTCCTTTCCGTTACACTTCCTCGGGCAGACGCTTGAGCACCAGCTTCACGCTGCCGCCCACGGCCTCCACCTTGCGCGCGGCCTCTGCCAGCGCACGTTCATCGGTGCGCTTCACAAAGTAGGCGCAGCCCTCGTACCGCTCATCCACCACTTTGCCGTAGCCGTAGATGGCCTCCACCACAGCGGGTGCAATGCCCGCCACACGCACATAATATGCAGCAGGAGCCGGGTCGGTGAGCATGCCGTCCACCGGGTCCGCAGGCTGCCAGAACAGGCTGTCGTGCACCTGTGCGCCGTTTTTCAGCGCATCCACCACGTCTGCCACCACAGCGCTGGCGGTAGGCAGCTTGCCTGCGCCCTTGCCGTAGAACACCACATCGCCCAGCATATCGCCCTTGACCAGCACCGCGTTGAACACATCGTCCACGCTGGCCAGCTGGTTTGCCTTGGGCACCAGACACGGCTCTACACCGGCGGCCACGCTGCCGTCCTTGCCAAGCTTCATCCATGCGATCAGCTTGATAACGCAGCCCAGCTTTTCGGCGCTGGCCACATCGGCGGCGGTAATGGCGCGGATGCCCCGGGTGGGGATGTTCTGGGGGTAGATCTGGTGGCCGCACACCATGGAGGACAGGATGGCGATCTTGCGGCAGGCGTCGCGGCCGTCCACGTCATCGCTGGGGTCCTTGGTCTCTGCGTAACCCAGCTCCTGCGCAATTTGCAGCGCATCCTCAAAGCCCAGTCCCTCCCGCACCATCTTGGTGAGCATGAAGTTGGTGGTACCGTTCACGATGCCCTCCACCTCGGTGATGACGTTGGCCGCCAGGCACTGGTGCATGGGGGTGATGATGGGCGTACCGCCGCCCACAGAGGCCTCGAACAGGAAGGCACAGTCGTGCTCCTTGGCCAGTGCCAGCAGCTCTGCACCGTAGGTGGCCACCATCTCCTTGTTGGAGGTGCACACGCTACGGCCGCTCTCCAGACACGCCTTGACGTAGGGGTAAGCAAAGCGGGTACCGCCGATGGTCTCCACCACCACCCGGATCTCCGGGTCCTGCAGGATCACGTCGATATTCTTGACCACCAAAGGCTCCACCGGGTTGCCGGTAAAATCCTTCGGATCCAGAATATATTTTACCTCCACCGGTTCGCCAGCCCGGCGGGAGACGCTTGCAGCATTGTGGCACAGCACCTCGTATACGCCGCTGCCCACCGTGCCAAAGCCCAGAATTGCAATTTTAGCCATACTCTCTTTCCCTCGTTTCCTGTTTTGTTACAGGTTATACCCACAGCGCACACTCACCACCATGCGCTGGCGCGAAAGCTTCTCGGTCAACTCCTCCGGGGACATCTGCATGGTATCGGTGCGGATGGTGACCGCCACCAGCGCAGCCCCATTCTCCGGGGTGGACTGGTTGATGGTCACAATACTGGCACCTGCGGCGCTGATGCCGGCCAGAAGGCTTTGCAGTGCACCGGTCTCGTCCCGCAGGGTGGCCATGACCGTGATGACCTCACGGCCGTTCTCTGAATCAAAGATACAATCCTTATACTTATAAAATGCACTGCGCGAAAGCTCTACGGCGCGGGTCGCAGCCGAAATGCTGCGGGCTTCGCCGCTGGCCAGCAGCTCCTTGGCGCGTACCACCTTGAGAAAAACCTCCGGCAGCACCTGCGCATCCACCAGATAAAAACGGCGTTCCAACTTGTTCACCTCTCAAACACAAGTGTTCTTGTAGAAAATATAATAGCATCCGAACCCCTGCAATGCAAGTGCCCGGATGCTATTTTGTCACTTTGTCCAGTTTTGTCTTGTGAAGTGCGCCCTGTCCTTGCCGGATTTTTCAGCAAAGGGGTGAAAAAGTACGATTTTTGTCCTTATTCCGTGTCCAGTGCGCTGGTATCGGTGGGGATGACCGGCTGGGTAGGCACAGCATCGTCTGTGTTCTCGGCAGGGGCAGCAGCCTGCGGTGCGGCATGGGAATAGGTGCAGGTATCGGGCAGGTCATCGGCACGGTAGTAGCCCACGGCAGTGCTCGGGCAGCCTGCACCGGCCAGCAATCCGCTCTGGGTGCAGTAACGGCGCTCCACCACGCCTGCGGAGGTGGGGAATGCCTTATAGGGCAGGTCTGCCTGTGCCTGCTCCATCAGTGCCTTCCACGCCATAACACAGGTGCGGGTCTTGGCTTGCTGCTTGGACAGAGTCTTGGTCATATCGTAAGGTGCATCATATCCCCACCACACAGCGGTGACATAGTAGGGCGTGCCGCCCACGAACCACAGATCCTTTTCGTCGCTGGCAGTACCGGTCTTACCAAAGGCCTCCATGCCGTTGGAGTTGGGGTAGCGGCCGCTGGCAGTACCTACGCTGGAGAACAGAACGTTCTTCAGCAGACGGTTCATGACATAAGCGGTATCGGGGGTCAGTGCCTGATAGCTGGTGGCGTTGTTTTCCAGATAGATGTTGCCTTCCCGGTCCAGCACACGGGTGTACAGGTGCGGGGTGGTGTACTCGCCGTCATAGAAGATCTGGAAGGCTGCGGCCAGCGCCATGGGCGTAACACCCTTGGTCTGGCTGCCCATGACCATCTGCGCCAGACCCACATCGTTGGTGGGGTCCAGCGTATTCAGCTGCAGGGTGTTGTAGACGAAGTTGAAGATATTGCTTGCGCCCACAAGGTCGCCCACGCGGACTGCGATGGTATTCAGCGAGCGGGCAAGGCCGTTCCACAGCGGGAGATCGCTGCCGTCGCCATAGTTGCCGCCGTAGTTGCGCGGCCAGCTGCGCCATGCGTTGGGGTAAGCGCGGAGCTGCTTGTCGGAGAGCCCCATCAGGCCATTCTTGCGGCAGTAGTCCTCGTCCCGGATGATCATATCCTGCTTCTGGTACAGGGGGGAGTTGTTGAGCATGGTGGACCAGTTGACCAGACCGTACTCAATGCCCAGCGCATAGGCACCGATGGGCTTGATGGTAGAACCGGTCTGCCGCTCCACATTATAGGCGCGGTTCAGGGAAAGGCTCTTGGTCTTTTCGCCCAGGCCGCCCGCAATGGCCAGCACATTGCCGTCATAGTCCAGCGTGACCATAGCAGCCTGCGTGCGCACGTTGCGGTAATAGTAGACGGTGCCATCTTCGCCGGTGCGGGTCTTGGGGGTACCGTCTTCGTTGAACACCTGCACATCATCGTCCGAAATAGAGGTGACCTCTTCCTCATGCCAGCCCGCCGGGAAGTAGGCATCGTCGGTGTTCAGCATCAGGTTTTCCATCTGGGACTGCAGCTTGGTGTTGACAGTGGCTTCGATGGTAAAGCCGCCGGTGTAGAGCAGCTTCTGTGCCTCGGACTCGCTGATGCCCTCCTTGGTCATGATGTCCTGCACGACCTCGTTGAACAGTGCATCGGTGAAGTAGGAGGTGACGGTGCTGGGCTTTTTGCCGCTGTCTTCTTCGGCCAGCACAAGGGGCTGTGCAGCGCCGTTGCGGTAGTCCTCCTCGCTGATCACACCCTGCTGCCACATATTGTACATGATGAAGTTGCGGCGGTGGATCAGATTTTCGGGGTTCGTATAGGGGTTATAGTTGGTGGGGTTTTTGGTAATAGATGCAATGGTGGCGCACTCCCACAGGCTCAGCTGGCTGACGTCCTTGTTGAAGTATTCGTTGGCCGCCGTCTGCACACCCTGAATGGTGCCGGTAAAGCTGATGGTGTTCAGGTACGCCTCCAGAATGGTCTCCTTGGAGTAGCTGCGGCTCAGGCAGAGGGCGCGGTAGATCTCGCGCACCTTGCGCAATGCGCCATCGATACCGCTGGCGCTGTTGTCATCGGTCAGGTTCTTGATGAGCTGCTGTTCCAGTGTGGATGCGCCCTGCTTGGAGCTGTAAATGGGCAGCAGATACTCATTGATCATTGCGCCGATGGTGCGCTTGAAGTTGACGCCAGGCTCTGAGTAGAAGTCCTTATCCTCGGTGCAGATGAAGGCATACTGCAAATTGGAGGGGATCTGCTCAAGGTCTGCCCAAACGCGGTGGCTGTTGGAAGAGCGCAGGGTGGCATACTCCACCTGTGCGCCGGTATCCGGGTCGGTAGCTACCACCATACTGGACTGGCTCAGCTGAATGTTGTCCAAGTCCAGCAGGTCACCGTCGTTGGCAGTAGCCTGCACCACATAGAACACCATGCCCACGGCCACCACGCTGCCCAGCATGATGCCAAGGCAGAGCACCGTAGCGACGGTGCGGCCAATGAACCGCAGGATGGGATGCTTGCTCTTTTCCTTTGGCGGCTTGGGGCTTTTGGGTGCCTTGGGCGCGCGGGTACGGTTTTCCGCTGCGGGGCGTGCTTCGCGGCGGCTCTGGGAAACATTGACCTTACGTCCCACCGGGCGGGCAGGCTGCTCCTCGCCGCCCCGGTGGATCTTTCTCATCTCATTGTTGGAGATAGGGATCGCCTCCTGACATTTCAAGACTGTTGCCGGGCATAGCTGCACCGGGCTTTATCCACAACGTTTGTGACACGAAATTTCAAACTGCAATACCATATTATAGCACGCAAGCCCCAGCCGGGCAAGAACCAATCTTTGCGCGCTGAGCAGATATAAATAGTATAACACACTCTCTTGTGGAAAGTACAGTATCTGCGTGTGAAAATTGTCTGCCATCCGCCAAAACGGGGCATACTTACCGGGGAAGGGAGTGTTTTTTATGCGCAAGCTGTCTGTCTGCCTGTTCTACGGGCTTTGCGTATTCACCATTGTATTCAGTCTGTTCTGGATGGCGCTGCCAAAGCTGCCGCTGTCCCAAAGCCCCGCCGGGTCTGAGACCGACCCCGCCTCTCCCCTGAGCCTTGCCGCGCAGGCAGTGCCCCAGACGAACACTGCCCGCTACTGCCTGCAAGACAGCGGCGGGCGGGTGGCGGTGTACACCTGCCGCGCCGACGGTACCCCGGGCACCCTGATCCGCGTGACCGGCATCTACACCAATCTTCTGCCCGAAAACGACGCCTTACGCATCAAGCGCGGGCTTGTGGTCAACAGCCCCCGGGAGCTGGACCTGCTGCTGGAGGATTTGGGGGAGTAAATGCAACGAGCCGCTGCACGATGTGCAGCGGCTCGTTGCATTTATATGATTCAGGCTTCCATTTCTTCCAGCGGCACAAGGTATTCCTTGCGGCACTGCTCGTACTCCAGCATATAGTCCTTGCTGGGGCTGTGGTGCATGATGTTTTTCAGGGTGTGAGAGTCGTAATCATCGCCGGCCTCCATGCCCACCATGCGCACCGCAATGTTGGAGCAGTGGTCGGAGATACGCTCGGCGTTGTTCAGCACATCCAGGAACACCACGCCGGTGTCGATGGAGCAGATCCCGTCCTTCAGACGGAGGATGTGCTGGTCGCGCAGACGCTCCACCATCACATCAATGATCTCCTCCAGCGGCTCCACCTGTGCAGCCTTCTGGACATCATCGTTTTCAAAGGCCTCGTCCGTCAGAACCAGAATGCGCTCCAATGCGGCATCCAGCAATTGCAGTTCCTTTTTGGCGCTCTCGCTGAAGCTGGCTTCCTTGTCGTACAGCTCCTCGGCCTTTTCCATGATGTTCACGGCATAGTCGCCGATACGCTCGAACTCGGTGACAAAATTCAGCAGCTCGGTCACCGCGTGGCTTTCGTCGTCGCCCAGCTCCTGATCGGTCAGTTTGATCAGGTAGTTGGTGATCTCCACCTCCATGCGGTCGATCAGGTTCTCGCGTACCTTAATGGCGCTCACGGTCTCCTCGTCCATTTTCAAAAGCAGCGGCGCGGCCAGACCCACGTTGCGGGCGGCGCGGCGAGACATCTTGATCACCGCATTCTTCGCCTGCTGCAAGGCCACTGCCGGGCTCTTGTACAGACGCTCGTCCAGCACCGGCATGCTCAGCTCCTGTGCTTCCTCCACGCTGCTGGGCACCGTGAGCATCGCCAAGCGGCTCAGCACTCCGCTGCAAGGCAGGAACAGCAGCATGGCGCATACGCTGGACAAGGTATGGATGTTTGCAATGGAGCTCTTGTTCATCACATCGCCCCACATGGGGATGCCGATGGTGAATTGCACCGCATAGATCAGCGCCAGCAGGATCACACTGCCGATGACGTTGAAGTACAGGTGGATGAGCGCTGCCCGCTTACCATCCTTGGAGGAGCCGCCGATGGTGAGCAGCGGGGTGAACGCCGTACCGATATGTGCACCCAGAATGATGGGAATGGCAGAGCTGAAGGTGACAAGCCCTGTGCTGGACAGTGCCTGCAGAATACCCACCGAAGCGGAGGAGGACTGGATGATCACGGTGACCACCACGCCCACCAGAACGCCCAGAATGGGGTTGGTCATGGTGACAAACAGATTCTGAAAGACGGCGCTCTCCCGCAGGGGAGCAACGCCGGTATCCATCAGGCTCATGCCGGTAAACAAAATGCCGAAGCCCAGCATGATCTGGCCGATATTCTTCTTTTTGGCATTGCGCAGGAACACATAAAAAATGCAGCCAATAAACGCCACCACGGGGGCAAAGGTCTTGGGCTGGATCAAGGTCAGCCACAGGCTGTCGCCTGAGATATCCGCCATGCGGATCAACTGACCTGTTACCGTAGTACCAATATTTGCACCCATGATCACGCCTACCGACTGCGTCAGTGTCATGATACCGGAGTTGACCAGACCGACACAAATAACCACCGTACCAGCCGACGACTGGATGACGCCGGTGATCAGTGTGCCGAAGATCACGCCTTTGATGGTAGAGGAGGTAAGCTTTTGCAATACGCCCTGCATCTTGCCGCCTGCCAGCTTTTCCAGACCGGCGCCCATGATGGACATGCCGTACAGGAACAGCGCAACGCCGCCCAGCAGAGAGGTAATGTGTGTGATATCCATAACGATACTCCTAATATGAAACTTCCCTTTTAATCCTTTACAGCACACAGCCGTCGGAACCTTGCACGCGCAACGCCTGCCCTGTTCCGGAAGCCGCTTACTTTTATTATACCATCAAAGGGGGCGTCTCAACAAGGTTTATTTTACAGGAAAGTTACTTTTTTTACACATTCCGCAACATATTTCCGGGCGGCAAGCAAAAAGATTTCCGTTATTTTACATACATTTTACATTCAGCTTTCCCAGATGCGATATGCCGCCGCTTACCCGGCCAGCTCTTCCATGGCCTCCCGCACTGTGTCGGCCGAAAACAGGAACACACCACTGCCGGTGTATACCTCCACATGACTGCCCACATAACGCAACTCAAAATCCTTCATGGTGTTTCCCTCCTGTGTTTCTGTTTTGTTCCGGGGCTTTCCCAGTGAACACAGTATCGCATAATTCAGATACCATAAAAAGGACTTTCAAACGTTTTTGCGGATTTTTGCGTAAAAAACAGCGTATGCTCCCCAGTCTGCTCACGCTGTACACGGCCATTTTCCTCGGAGATCAGGTCTTTGGCAGTCCCCGCAGCGCCGCATTTCCGCAGGAAACAGGCGCTGGAGCTGCCGTTTTCCGTCACGACCCACTACTGTGAAAATGGGATAGCGGAGCGTCCGCAGACGCTCCGCTATCCTGAAATTAAAAATAAATTTTCCGCTGATAATGGCTATAGCAAAGCGGAAGCCCTTCCAAATCATCCTGCTGTGCAAAGCATTATTCTGCCGCGTCCGTCACACGGACGGGGTAGCCTGTCCGCACACAGCGCACCGCGTAGCGGGAACCGCCGCCGGAGGTGCAGGTGAACAGGGTCAGATCCCAGTTGTCCGTCTCGGTATCGGTGGTCATCTCCTCGATCTGGGTGGGGCGCAAAGTCTCCACGCTCTCCACCTCATAGCTCCAGCGCAGACCGTCCGCATCCGTAAAATAGACCGAACTGCCGATGGCCAGCCACTTGATGGGGCTGAAGTGCATTGCGTAGTTGTGGCCGCAGATCACAAGATCATCGCCATAGGTGGTGCCGCTGTACCGCCCGGGGGCGATCTTCAGCCCGGCGTAGCTCCACTGCGCCATCACCGGCAGCTCCCGTTCTACCGCCGGGATGGAAAGCACCCCGATGTAGTCCCGCCCTTCCACCTCCACAGTGGTCATCTCCTGCGTCGGGTCCAGCACCGGCTGCGGGGCTGCAGTCTCGTTTTCCTGCTGGTGCTCCGTAATGGTCTTTTGCATGGTCTGCTCCAGCTCGCCCAATACTTCCTGCGAAGCCTTTTCTGCCCGGGCGGCATCCCACCGGTTGTAGCCCAGCAACCCGGCGGCGCATAAGATCAGCACCGCGCCCAGCACCATGCACAGCCTGCCGATTTTCCGTTTCATTGCATTCCATCCTTTATATATAATAGTATTGTCTGCTTCAGTATACCATTCCCCGCTCCGGTTTACAACCGTTCTTGCGGGCGTTTTTTATCGGGCAGCAGCGCGCAGACCAGCCGCACCATCTGCCCGGTCAGGGGCAGCCACACCAGCGCGCACAGTACGTTAAATAAGGTGTGTGCGTTGGCGATCTGCCGGGCGATCACGGCGCACTCCACCCCTGCGGGCGAGCACAGCCGCACCAGCGCCGCAAAGGGCTGCAAGAGTGCGCAGCACACCGCCGCTCCGCTCAGGTTAAAAATGGCGTGGGCTGCCGCCACCCGCTTGGCGTCTCTTCCCTGCCCGATGGCGGCAAGCACCGCCGTGATGGTGGTGCCGATGTTATCCCCCAGCAAAATGGGAATGGCCGCCGTCAGCCCCAGCAGGCTGTGCACGCCGTCTGCCCCGGGCTGCGCCGTCATGCTTTGCAGCAGCGCCACTGTGGCAGAGCTGCTTTGCACCGTTAAGGTCATGCAGACGCCCGCCAGCAGCCCGTGCATGGGACTTTGCTGCACCCGGGCAAGCTCCAGCCGGAGCAGAGGGCTTTGCAGCAGCGGTTCCATGGCGCTGCGCATCACCGTAACGCCCTCAAACAGCAGTCCGAAGCCGAACACTGCCTCGCCCACGCAGCGGCCCCGCCAGCCTTTACAGGCCAGACAGAGCAGCACCCCGCCAAACAGCAGCAGATACCGCCAGCTTTCCACCCGGAACGCCAGCAGCTGCGCCGTGACCGTTGTGCCGATGTTCGCTCCGAACACCACCGGCACCGCCTGCCGCAGCTGCAACAGCCCCGCCGCCAGAAAGGCAATCACCATGACCGTGACCGCCGAGCTGCTTTGCAGCACCGCCGTGACCGCCGCCCCGCTCAGCAGCCCTGCCGCCGGGTTTGCGGTGCACCGCGCCAGCAAACTGCGCAGCCGCCTGCCCGCTCCCTGCTGTACTGCCCTGCACAGGCTGTCCGTTCCATATAAAAACAGCGCCAATCCGCCGAATACCTGTAACAACACTTGGAATCCCTGCTCCATCCGCACCCTCCGTTTCTGCCTGTCCTTTATTTTTATGCAGCGAGAGCCGGTTTGCGCATTGACAAAACCTACAAGTTTTTTGTGAATTTTTGTTTAATATTTTCCCATTCCCTTGCAATCCGGCTGCAAAAGGAATATGCTTATCAGGCGTTAATACTTAACATCTGTTAAGTATTTGAAAAATGCAAACGAGGAGGGACTGTCGTGTCCGAGCCAAGCACCCCCAGCTTTCAGGGGATGTGCCACTATATCGGGCAGCTGAGCAAGGCATCCAAGGCCGGGATGCGGGCGGCGCTGGCTGATTGCCCCAAATGCCACTTTAATATGCTGGAAGGCCTGCTGCATTCCATCAACTGCCACGGAAAGGACGGCGCTATCTATGTCTCCGACCTTGCCCGAGAGATCCGTCAGCCGCTGCCGGCGGTCTCGCGCGGGCTGCGGCTGATGGAGCAGGACGGCACTGTGGTGCGGGAACCGGACCCCGCCGACCGCCGCAAAACGCTGGTGCGCGTCACCCCCAAGGGGTATGAGCTGTGCCACCAGTGTGAGCAGGCTCTGCGCGACTACTTTGCCAGCGTGCTGGCACGGTTAGAGCCGGAGCAGGTAGCCCAGATGGACGCGCTGCGCGGCGCGCTGATGGATGCCATTCTTGCGGAAAATGCCGCGCGCAACATTGACCCGAAGGGAGAAACGAACCATGACAAAGATCTTTAAGCAGCTGGCCCGGCACTGGGCGGTCTGCCTTGTGGTGTTCGCGCTGCTGTTCGTGCAGGCGTACTGCGACCTTGCACTGCCGGACTACACCAGCAAGATCGTGGACACCGGCATCCAGCAGGGCGGCATTGAAAGTCCCCTGCCCCAGACGCTGCGCAAGAGCACGCTGGACACGCTGAGCCTGCTGATGAGCGAAGAGGATGCACAAAAGCTGCAAAACGCCTACCAGTACTACCTGCAGGACGATGGCGTGCTGCAGCTGCGCTCTGACCTGACCGAGGACGAGCGCACCGCACTGGAGGACGCCGTGACCACCCCGGACATCGTGCTGTATATGGCTGCCGCACAGGCCGCCAACACCCCCGCTGGGCAGAACAGCATGGGCATGACCGGCCTTGCCGAGATGCCCTCTGCCGCTGCGGACACCGACACCGAGACCGTTACCCCCACGGCAGCAGATCTGGACACCGTTTGCAGCCAGTTTGCCGCCATGAGCCAGATGCCCGGTTTTGACCGCAGTATGCTGCAAAAGCAGCTGGACAGTGCCATGAGCCAGATGGACAGCACCCTGCTGGAAAACCTGAAAAGCCAGTCTTTGCTGCTGGTGCAGCTGGAATACGAGGCACAGGGCGTTGCACGGAATGTGCAGATGGGTTACCTGTTCCGGGTGGGCGGCCAGATGCTTGCCCTTACTCTGCTGATGGTGGTCGTGGCTGTGGCCGTGGGCTTCCTTGCCTCCCGGGTATCTGCCGCCATCGGCCGCGACCTGCGCCGGGAGACCTTCTCCAGCGTTATCGGCTTCTCCAATGCAGAGATCGAGAATTTTTCCACCGCCTCCCTCATCACCCGCACCACCAACGATATCCAGCAGGTGCAGTTCGTCTGCGTCATCCTGCTGCGCATGGTGGCCTACGCGCCCATTCTGGGCATTGGCGGCGTGCTGCACGTTGTGGGCAGCAGCTCCGGCCTTTCCTGGATCGTGGTGCTGGACGTGGCCATCCTGCTGTTGCTCATCATTTTCCTGATGAGCGTTGCCATGCCAAAATTCAAGGTGATGCAGCAGCTGGTGGACCGGCTAAATCTGGTCAGCCGCGAAATTTTGACCGGCATCATGCCGGTGCGCGCCTTCAGCCGCGAAAAGTTTGAGGAGCAGCGCTTTGACAAGGCCAACCGGGAACTGATGGGCACCCAGCTGTTCACAAACCGCGCCATGGTGGCTATGATGCCCTTTATGACCCTGATCATGAACGGCACCAGCCTGCTCATCGTCTGGTTCGGCGGCAAGGCCATGGATGCCGGCACCATGCAGGTGGGCGAAATGATTGCCTTTATCACCTACACCATGCAGATCGTCATGTCCTTCCTGATGCTGGCCATGGTGGCCGTCATGCTGCCCCGCGCCGGTGTGGCTGCGGATCGTATTGACGAGGTCATCCGCACCAAAGCCTCCATCCACGACCCGGACGAAGCCACCGCAAAAGCTGCACAGGCGCACACCGACTGGCAGGGCGTTGTGCAGTTCGAGGACGTGAGCTTCCGTTACCCCGGTGCAGACAGCGATGCGCTGGAACACATCAGCTTTACCGCAAAGCCCGGCGAGACTACCGCCATCATCGGCTCCACCGGCTGCGGCAAGTCCACCCTGCTCAACCTGATCCCCCGCTTTTACGATGTGACCGGCGGCAAGGTGACCGTGGACGGCATTGACGTGCGCGAGATGCCACAGGCACAGCTGCACGACCTGCTGGGCTATGTGCCCCAGAAGGGTGTGCTGTTCAGCGGCACCATTGACAGCAACCTGAAATTCGGCGGCGAGGATATCACCGATGCACAGGTGCACAAAGCCGCCGCCATTGCACAGGCCACTGATTTTATCGAGGCAAAGCCCGAAGGCTACCAAAGCCCCATTGCACAGGGCGGCTCCAACGTATCCGGCGGCCAGAAGCAGCGGCTTTCCATTGCCCGGGCAATTGCCAAAAATCCCAAGGTCTATCTGTTTGACGACAGCTTCTCGGCGCTGGACTACAAGACCGATGTAACGCTGCGCCGCGCTTTGAAGGCACAGACCGACAACGCCACTGTGATCATTGTGGCACAGCGCATTTCCACCGTGCTGCACGCAAACCAGATCCTTGTACTGGACGAAGGCAGGCTGGTGGGCAAGGGCACCCACGCCCAGCTGATGGTCAGCTGCCCGGAATATCAGGAGATCGCCCGCAGCCAGCTGAGCCAGAAGGAGCTGGCGCTGGATACCCTGAATACAGAAAAGGAGGGTGAGTGATATGCCCAGACCCGGACGTCCCACCACCGAGCGCGCCAAAAACTTTAAAGGCACGCTGCGGCAGCTCATCCGCACCATGAGCCACTACAAGCTGCCCCTTACGGCAGCCATGCTGTTTGCTATTCTGTCCACCATCTTCAACATTGCAGGCCCCAAGGTGCTGGCAAAGGCCACCACCGCCCTTGCCACCGGCTGGATCGCCCGGCTGCGCGGCACCGGCAGCATTGATTTTGTGTATATCGGCCGCATCCTGCTGTTTTTGTTGGGGATGTACCTGCTGAGCAGCGCCTTCAGCTTTATTCAGGGCTGGCTGATGACCGGCCTTTCTCAGAAGGTCTGCTACGACTTCCGTCGCCAGATCAGTGAAAAGATCAACCGCCTGCCGCTGGCGTACTTTGAAAAGCGCACCGTGGGCGAGGTGCTCTCCCGCATCACCAACGATGTGGACACACTGGGTCAGAGCCTGAACCAGAGCATCACCCAGCTGATCACCAGCGTGACCACCATGATCGGTGTGCTGGTGATGATGCTTTCCATCAGTCCCCGCATGACCCTGATTGCCCTGCTGATCTTACCGGTATCGCTGGCGCTGGTGCTGGTGGTGGTCAAGTTCAGCCAGAAGTACTTCAAGGCACAGCAGGCCACGCTGGGCGTGGTCAACGGTCAGGTCGAGGAGGTCTACGCCGGCCACAACGTGGTCAAGGCCTTTAACCGCGAAGCCGTGGTGCTGGCTGACTTCAACGCCGCCAACGATAAGCTGTACGAATCCGCATGGAAGAGCCAGTTCCTCTCGGGCCTTATGATGCCCATCATGAACTTTGTGGGCAACCTGGGCTATGTGGCAGTGGCCATCGTGGGCAGCATTTTTGCTGCAAACGGCGTTATCACCATTGGTGATATTCAGGCCTTTATCCAGTATGTCAAAAACTTTACCCAGCCCATCCAGCAGCTTTCGCAGGTATCCAATATGCTGCAGAGCATGGCCGCTGCCGCCGAGCGGGTGTTCGAGTTTTTGAACGAGCCGGAGGAAGAGCAGCTGGCAGACCCCGCCCGCCGCGCCGACCCCGCCGACATTGACGGACAGGTCACCTTTGACCATGTGCGCTTCGGCTACACCCCGGACAAGACTGTTATCCACGACTTCAGCTGCACAGTGCAGCCCGGCCAGAAGGTAGCCATCGTAGGCCCCACCGGTGCGGGCAAGACCACCATGGTCAAGCTGCTGATGCGCTTTTACGATGTGGACGCCGGTTCTATCACCCTGAACGGCCACGATGTGCGGGACTTTGACCGCAGCGCCCTGCGCGAGGGCTTTGGCATGGTGCTGCAGGACACATGGCTGTTCAAGGGCACCATCATGGAGAACATCCGTTACGGCCGGCTGGACGCCACCGATGAAGAGGTGATCGCCGCCGCAAAGGCTGCCAACGCCGACCACTTTATCCGCACCCTGCCCGGCGGCTACCAGATGGAGCTGAACGAGGACGCCTCCAACGTCAGTCAGGGGCAGAAGCAGCTGCTTACCATCGCCCGCACCATTCTGGCAGATAACCGCATCCTGATTTTGGACGAGGCTACCAGCAGCGTGGATACCCGCACCGAGCAGCGCATCCAGACCGCCATGGACCGCCTAATGGAGGGGCGCACCAGCTTTGTCATCGCCCACCGCCTTTCCACCATCCGGGATGCCGACCTCATCCTTGTGATGCGGGACGGTGACATTGTGGAGCAGGGCACCCACGACCAGCTGATCGAGGCCGGCGGCTTCTACGCTGACCTGTACAACAGCCAGTTCGAGGACGTGGTGGATTAAAGCACCTGTTATCGCAATATAACTGAAAAAAGAGCACCTGTTGCCTTTTTAGGGCAATAGGTGCTCTTTGCATTCCCCTCTCAGTCATCGCTGCGCGATGCCAGCTCCCCCGAGAGGGGGAGCTTTTCTACATCTGTCGTGCCTGAAAGTTTTTTCGTCTTTTCTTTATGATTCCTCCACCGGTTCCAGCTTCAGGCCGAACAGCTTTTCCGAGAGGGACGGCAGCTGTTGCTGCAAGGCGCGGACATAGGCCATCACCACCGAGTCCGGCTCCGCTTTCGTAACAATACCAAACCGCATTCCCTTGTTCCAATCCAGAATAAACACCTGTGAAGGATCCGGTCTGCGGTAGTACACTGCCGGGGTCAGCATCAGGCTGGGCAGTTCATACTGTACACTTTTTACGCTGCGAATGATTTCTGCCTGCCGTCTCGCAGCCTCGTGCAGCAATGCGGTCTCATACAGTGACTGCTCTGGTGTTTCTGCAAACATCCACCGATACTGCACCGCCTGTTCCAGCGTAATATATCCACGGGGCACCTCCGGCGGCGTATGAAATGGGACGCCGATCTCTGGCATATACACTACCGGATAAAAGTGCAAGCCTCGCGCCGCGATCTCTGCACACTCGATCTGTAATGAAAGATCGATCTCATCATTCAGCAACGCCCTCCAGACATCCTTTATGCTGGCACAGCGGTGCATTATAGGAGAAAAGCGGTTGCTCAACTCCCCTGTAGCGGCAAACAGGTCAAAGCCTAGCATTTGCAGCGGCATATTCTGATGTCCGATCAGTAGATGCCGTTTGGGTGGATTTGCATTCAGCTTTACTGCCTGCGCATGATGCACCGCCTCATCGTACAATTCCAGCAGCTGCTTTGCCTTGGGGTAAAAATCCCATCCCGCCGGGGTCAGCACCACACGGCGCGGCACATGCTGGAACAGTTCAAACTGCAATTGCCCTTCCAGCGTGCGGATCTGCTGCGAAAGTGCCGACTGTGAAAGATACAGCGCCTCTGCCGCCGCAGAAAAGCTGTTCATCTCCACGATCTTTACAAAGCCCGCCATCGCGCTCTGGTTCATTCTTTCCTTCCTCCTAAATACATTAGGTTTTCCTTAATTATAATATGATAAACTTGAATTGTAAACAGCATTTTTCTACGCTACAATTGTTAAGGATTCAGCAAAGTGGCCTTCACCTTGCTGCACAACAAGAAGGAAAACAAGAAGAGAAAAAAGAAAGAGAGCGTACCTATGAACAAGATCTCCCGTAAGGGCTTTATCAAGATCGCCGCTGCTGCCGCCATGAGCGGTGTGACCGCCGGTGCTTTGGCTGCCTGCAATGCCGCCTCCGGCTCTGCTTCCGCTTCCACTTCCGGTGCTGCCGGCCAGTACACCCCCGGCACCTACGAGGGCACTGCCGAGGGTATCTCCTCCACTGTCAAGGTCACCATGACCTTCTCCGACAGCGCTGTCACCGACGTGGTGGTGGACACCTCCGGCGAGACCGCTTCCTACGGCGCTGCCGCTGCCGATGAGCTGCGCAAGCAGCTGATGGCCGCCGGCTCTGCCGAGATCGACGGTGTTTCCGGCTCCACCGTCACCTCTGACGCCGTGATGAAGGCCGCCAAGAGCTGCTACGCACAGGCTAAGGGCGAGGCCGTGGTCTCCAGCGTGCAGCTGCCCACCGGCGATGAGAACGACTGGCTGGGCAAAGAGCCTGACATCGACGAGGCTTCCATCACTGAGACATGGGATACCGATATCGTCATTGTGGGCGCTGGCAACGGTGGTATGTGCGCAGCCGCTTATGCTGCACAGAACGGACTGGACTTCCGCATCATCGAGCAGAATTCTGCCGTTATGGATACCCGCCACTGGTACGGCACCATCGACAGCAGCGAAGCAAAGAAAAAGGGCATCGCTCCTGTTGACCGCGCCGAGCTGCTGAGCGAGATTTCCCGCTCCATGGGCGGTCGCTGCGACCAGCGCGTAGTTAAGACCTGGATCAATGAGTCTGCCGCCATGCACGATTTTGTTTCCGGCATTCTGGAAAGCGAGCCCTACAACTATGTATGCAACCTGACCTCCGGCGATGAAGCCAAATGGCCGGATGATACGCAGGTGAGCCAGAGCAAGCTGATGTTCCCTGTGCAGCAAGTCGACTACAGCAGCGCCGAAAAGCCCCGCAACGTGGTATTTCAGGAGTATATCGAGAGCAAGGGCTACAGCATCGACTTTAACACCGGCCTTGCCAAGCTGGAAAAGGATGCCGACGGCCGCATCACCGGCGTTATCGCCCAGAGCACTGCCGACGACCACTTCATCCGCATCAACGCAGCCAAGGGCGTACTGCTGGCCTGTGGCGGCTATGCAGGCAATCCCTACATGATGGAGCAGCTGGACCCGCTGGGCACCAGCGTGACCACCGCCTGCTCCTATACCCCTGCTGACAAGGGCTATGGTATCCGCGCCGCTATCTGGGCAGGTGCACATCTGGATGCAGAGCCTGCTCCCGTGCTGTTCGACCGCGGTCTGGTGGCACCCGGTGTGGATGCCGGTTATGCGGACAACGGCTCTGCCTTTGGCGGCAAGGCCTTCCCCGGCACTGTGGGTCAGTACAACCCCGGCAGCCAGCCCTTCCTGAAGGTCAACCGCCATGGCGAGCGTTTTATGAACGAAAGTCAGGAATACGACAATGCCTCCCATGCTTCTTTCCAGCAGCCGGGGCACGTTTATGCCATGATCCACGATGCAAACTTCCGCAGCGACGTAGATCGCTTCCACACCATCGGTTGCTCTGCACTGACCCGTTACATCCCCGGCATGATGGAAGGTCAGCTGGAGCAGTACGAGGGTGAGGGCCTGATCATGAAGGCGGACACCATTGAAGAGCTTGCCGACAAGATGGGCTTTACCGGTGCTGACAAGGACAACTTTGTAGCCACCGTTGCCCGCTATAACGAGCTGTACGACAAGCAGAACGACGAGGACTTCGGCAAGCCTGCAAGCCGCCTGAGCGCCATCCGCACCGCGCCCTTCTACGGCTGCTGGCTGGGTGCCTCTCTGCTGTGCAGTATGCAGGGTATTTCCATCACTGAAAACTGCCAGGCGAAGGATAGCAACAACGAGCCCATTCCCGGCCTGTACATTACCGGCGATATGTCCGGCAGCTTCTTCCAGAACAACTACCCCTGCGTCATGGGCGGCACCGCTTGTGGCCGCACCCTGACCTTTGCCATCAAATCCGTCAAGCAGATGGCCGGTCTGGAGAACGCCTGATAAAGCGCAGTTCTCCGGCATACTCTAAGCGTTTTTTCTTTTTCATGTGAAGAGGGGCAGCCCCATTTGGGGCTGCCCCTTTTTGTGTTTTTGCCCCGCACGCCCTCTACACAAATGCCCGCGATTGTGCTATGATAAGCGTGAAACCGGGCAGTTCATTCCCGCCCGGTCAGAGATCGAGGTGTTTGTACAAATGTCGGATATTCTGGATACATTACGGCAGGAAGGGGTGGACCCCGCCCTGCTTACGGCGGTGCAGGAATACCGCGCCGCCCATCCGCTCAGCGAGGCGCTGCGCCCGCGCATCCCTGCCCCTGCCTTTACCTACTACGGCAAAGAGGTGTGGGAGCAGGCGCTGGCGGCCATCCTCTGCGGCGAAAACCTGCTGCTGGCCGGCGGCAAAGCCACCGGCAAAAACGTGCTGGCAGAAAACCTTGCCGCCGCTTTTGGCCGCCCCGCGTGGGACATCTCCTTTCATGTAAACATGGATGCCGCCTCCCTCATCGGCATGGATACCTTTGCGGGCGGGCAGGTGGTGTTCCGTCCCGGGCCGGTGTACCGCTGCGCACAGTGCGGCGGCTTCGGCGTGCTGGACGAGATCAACATGGCCAAAAACGAGGCGCTGGCGGTGCTGCACGCGGTGCTGGACTTCCGCCGCGCCATCGATGTACCCGGTTACGACCGCATCCCGCTGGCCGAGGAGACCCGCTTTATCGCCACCATGAACTACGGCTACGCGGGCACCCGGGAGCTGAACGAGGCGCTTACCTCCCGCTTTGCAGTGGTGCAGATGCCCACCATCACCCAAGATAATCTGGAAAAGCTGCTGCGGGCGCAGTTCCCGGATCTTTCGGCAAAATATGTGCACCAGTTTGCACTGCTGTTTCTGGACCTGCAGAAAAAGTGCGACAGTGCCGAGATTTCCACCAAAGCGCTGGATCTGCGCGGTATGCTGGACGCGCTGCGGCTGATCCGCAGGGGCATCCCGGCCGGGGCGGCGCTGGATATGGGCATCACCAACAAGGCCTTTGACTCCTACGAGCAGGGGCTGATCCGGGACGTGATCGCCGCACGCATCCCGGCCAAGTTGGATGCCGGAAAGCTGTTTGCCTGATGGACGCCCAAAGCTACACCGCGCAGGAGCGGCGTGCGGCCAATCAGGTCTGGGCCGCTGCCGGAGCCTACGGCTTTGAGCCGCTGTTTCTGGCCCATAACACAGACGGCACCATTGATTTTTACATGAACTGCATCGTAGGGCTGGTGCATAAATACTACGGTGATGCGCTGATCCGGGACATTTTTTCCGCTTGGGAGGGCGATGTGCGCCAGCCCATGCTGGACGATATGGCGTGGCTATATCTGGAAAACGCCGCATACCGGCTGGAGCTGCCCCGCCGCCCGGTGCTGGAGGCGCTGCGGTTTGCCCACGCGGACTACTTTTTTGCCATCCAGTACAAGCTTTCGCGGCAGGAGTGGATGGCGAAAAACCAGCTGGTGTACACCATGCAGGCTGCGCGCTGGCGCAAGGTGCTGGGACACACCGCCCCGGTCATGACCCCTTACGAGAGCAGCCTTGCCGCCGCGCTGGAACCGGAGACCGTACCGGAACCAGCACAGCTCAAAAACGACCTGCTGGCGCTGTTTGCAAAATTTGCCCTGTTTGACGGCAAGGTACGCCAGAAACCCGCGCTGCATCTGCGGCTGCAAGGCTTTTGGGCAAAGCTTGCTACCAAAACCATGCCCACCCAGATGATCAAGACCGACCGGGTGACGGTGGAGCATTCCGGTGCGGTGGATGCCACTGGCAGCGGGCTGGCGGTGGACAAGCGCCGGGCAAACATCACCCTGAAGCAGCGCGCCGCGCAGGACCGCGCCTACATTGAAAGCTGCTTCGGGCGCTGCTTCTACCCGCCGGAGCAGCTGCGCAAGACTGAGCAGGAGTTGTGCACTGGGGTGCATTTGGGCTGTCACTTGTGGTTCAGCGCCGGTGTACCCAGCCCGGCGCAGGCCCCCACCCCGGAAGCGCGGCAGCTGGCACAGCAGGCCGAATTGCAGGCCGAACGCAACCGCGCCTACTATGCAAAAAATCAGGAGCTGCACCGCAGCGTGGTGCTGCGCCTTACCGAACAGATCCGCAACTGCATTCTGGTGCATCAGCAGCCCGACCAGCGGGTGGCACGCAGCGGCAACCTGTGCGCCGGGCGGGTGTGGCGCGCCCCTTACCTGAACGATAACAGGGTGTTTTTGTGCCCGGAGGAGGAAAACTGCCCCGCCTTTACAGTGGATCTGCTGCTGGACGCCTCCGCCTCCCGCCTACACTGTCAGGAGGTGATTGCGGCGCAGGGTGTCATTCTGGCCGAAAGCTTGGCCAACTGCGGTATTCCGGTGCGAGTAAGCGCCTTTAGCAGCCTGCGGGGCTACACGGTACTGCGGGTGCTGAAAGGCTTTGCGGACAAGAACAGGCAGAACATCTTCCGGTACTTCGCCTCAGGCTGGAACCGAGACGGTCTGGCGCTGCGGGCAGCGGGTGATCTGATTCAGTACGCCCCCGGCCCCGCCCCGCGCCACCTGATGATCCTGCTGACCGATGCCAGCCCCAACGACAGCCGCCGCATTCCGCCCACAGCAGAGAACCCGCTGGGCTGCGCCTACGAGGACGCCGCCGGTGTTACCGATACCGCCGCGCAGGTGCGCACCTTGCAGCGGCAGGGGGTGCGGGTGTCTGCCGTTTTTATGGGCGAGGACAGCAGCGCCGGTGCCGCCACGCAGATCTACGGCAAAAATATGGCGCGCATCCGCGGCATGGATCAGCTTGCCCGCGCTGCCGGGCGATTGATCCAGAACGAGATTCGGGAGCTTGGCGATTGAAAAATATAAAATGACCCCTGTGGGAGCAACTCCTGCCTTAGCCGGCATCTCCCGCAGGGGTCATTTTTCACAACCGATTATCATAAAGCACAACCATGCTTTGAACTTCTGTTTGCTCCATGCCATAAGCTTTTGCAAAATTTTGTCGTTTCGAAGAAACTTGCAGTTGTTTTTTCCTCAAAAGTATGCTATACTACGTTCAGAGAAGTTTTATACAGCCTGTCGGCCCGATCACCCGGCTGGCACTTTTACAACGTTTCGCTGTTTGCTTTTTAGGAAGGAGATCAATCATGGACGCTTCCCGTTATTTTGACGCCATGCACAACGCCATGTCCACCCTGCACGCCGGTGCACAGCTGCTGCTCACCATCCGTTTGCAGGACACCTGCGGCAACGATGCCTATCTTGAAGTAAAACAGCTGCCCGGGGAGCAGAGCGCCCTTGTGTGCTACTCCACCATGGGGCGGCGCTGCCTGAATTTTCAGCTGTTCCGCAAGGGCTGGCAGCTGTGCCACAATGCCGATGGGCAGCTGACCGGACGTTTTCCGTCCAGTGCCGACAGCCTGCTCAGCCAGACCGACTTCCGCGCCTACTGCCGGGAGGATCGGCTGGATGCCGCCCGCACCCAGCGCCTTGTGGAGGAACTGGGGCAGCGCGCCGGCACGAACTATGTTGGTATCATCCCGCAGAATGCCCGCACCGGCGCACAGATCACAGTCGAAAGCCACCTCGGCCGCGGCGCACGCTGGAGTTACTGGAGTCAGGACGCTTCCCCCTGCCTGCCGCTGGCCGCAATTTTGTACTGGCTGGCTGATTTTCTGGCCGGAAACGAGCGCCGTGCGTTGCAGTCTGACCCGCAGGCCGCCGCACTGGCTGCGCAGTGGCTGGCAAAGGACACCGCTGTGTTCTTTTGCCCCTCCCCTGCCCTGACGGTATCCTCTGCAACCGGTCATAGTGCCCCTGCTGCACGGCGCACCCGCCCCGCGCCGGTGCCTGCCGCACGCAGCAAGAGCTGGCAAAGCGTTCTGGCCGCCATGGCTGCGGTGTAAGCTGGTACCTTTTCAATCTGGTTTACATATAAAAGACGAGTGCTCGACAAAACCGAGCACTCGTCTTTTTTGCAGGGTAACAGCAAAAAAGCACCCCGCCAACCATTTCCGGTCAGCGGGGTGCTTGGTGCTTATAGTTTACGGTTCAGCTTACGCTGCACAGCACAGGGAGGAAATCACTCCTCGATGTAGCCGTACTGGAAGTACCAGTAGCCGTAGGGGCTGTGCCAGACGCCCTTCAGAGAAGAGCTCTGCAGCCAGAAGTCGTTGTAGTAAGCAACGGGGATGCAGCCCATATCCTCCATCAGGATGTCCTCAGCCTTATGCAGCTGCGCAAAGTGCTCGGCAGGATCAGCAACCTTGGAAGCCTCCATAGCAGCATCGAAGTCAGGGTTGGAGTACTTACCATCATTGTTGCCGTTGTCGGTGCAGAACTGCTCGATCATGTTGGAAGGATCGTTGTAGTCCATGACCCAGCCGTTACGGGCAACATCGTACTCGCCGGCACGGCGAGCAGCGGTGAAGGCAGACCACTCCATCTTGCTGATGCTCAAAGTGATGCCCAGATCGCCCCAAGTCTGCTGCAGGTACTCTGCCAGAGGCACATGGTAGCCGGAATCGTTGGTGCTGTACTCGATGGTGGGGAAGCCCTCGCCATTGGGGTAGCCAGCTTCTTCCAGCAGCTTCTTAGCCTCGGCCATATTTGCCTCGTAGTCATCAGCAATGTAGGGAGAACCGCCGTTCGCGTTGTCGTAGAAGTAGCCCTGCTCGTCCACGATGCCGGGGCCAACCAAGTTGGATGCAGCAGAGTAGGTGCCCTGCATGATGGTGTTACCAACATAGTCGCGGTCGATGGCCAGAGCCAGAGCCTTGCGGACCTTGGCATCCTTGAAGGCATCACGCTGCAGGTTCAGGCTGACGTAGTAGGTGCCCAGAATGGTGTCAACGTAGAAGTCGCCGCCGTCCTCTGCCTTGGTCAGGCTGGGGATCTCGTCGGTGGGCACGTCCTTGATCAGGACAGCCTCGCCGCTGTTGTAAGCAGCGTAGGAAGCAGAAGAGTCCTCCAGCAACAGCAGGGTGATGCTGTCGGAAACGATCTTGGAGCTATCCCAGCCGCCAACGTAGTTGGGGTTCTTGGTCAGAACGATACGCTCGGAGGGAGTCCACTCGGTGATCATGTAGGGGCCGTTGGAGACGAAGGTCTCAGCGGAGGTGCACCATGCATCGCCGTTGGCCTCAACGGTAGCCTGCTGCACAGGGCTCATGGATGCGAATGCGGCCATCTTGTCGAAGTAGGAGCAGGGGTAGGACAGCACGATGGTCAGGGTCTTGCCGTCGTCGCTTGCCTTGACGTTCAGAGCATCGGTATCACCGGCCTGTGCTGCGTCAAAACCATCGATCATGCCCAGGCAGGTCTCTGCGTAGGGAGCTGCGGTGTCGGGGTTGACCATACGCTTGAAGGTGTACTCAAAGTCCTTAGCGGTCAGGTCGGTGCCATCGCTCCACTTCAGGCCGTCACGCATGGTGAAGGTCCAGGTCAGGCCGTCCTCGCTTGCTTCCCAGCTCTCAGCCTGGCCACCAATAACTTCGTTGTTCTCGTTGATGATCAGCAGGGGCTCGAAGATGGTGATGATGGTGTTGGCGCCATCAACAGCGCTGTTCAAAGAGGGATCCAGAGTCTCGGGGTTGGGGCCGTACTGGACGGTGAAGCCAGCGGTGTTGACACTGCCGGTAGAGGAACCAGCAGCAGAAGAAGCAGTACCGGAGGTTGCGGTAGAACCGGACTTGCTGCCGCCACAGGCTGCCAGACCCAGAGCAGCGGCACCCACGCCTGCAACCTTGAGGAAATTACGACGAGAAATGCGTTTCATAATAATATCCTTCCCTTATATCAAATTTGAGTGTGCCAGGTTCCCCCAGCCGCCTCTATATTCGATCCGGTGCAAATAATTTGTACACCGGAGGAACACGAATGATTATAATGCGTTCTCATGCCGGTTACAAGTCCAAAACTTGGACTGTAACCATTTTGTGACAACATTTCAGCGCTAAGTTGAATTGCTTTCACCTTTTGCTGGTGTGAAGTGTTCTCACTTCACGCGGTCAAGGTGATGGCAGGCTGCCCAGTGGCCAGTGGAGACTTCCTTGAACTCGGGCACCTCGTTGGCGCACTGCTCGTCTGCATAGGGGCAGCGGGTGCGGAAACGGCAGCCGGACGGCGGGTTCAGGGGGCTGGGCACATCGCCCTGCAGCACGATACGCTTGGACTGGCGGGCCGTAATGGGGTCTGCCACCGGAATTGCGGAGATCAGGCTGCGGGTGTAGGGGTGGATGCTGTGGGTGATCAGCTCGTAGCTGTCGGCCAGCTCCACCATCTTGCCCAGATACATCACGCCGATGCGGTTGGAGATGTGCTTCACAACGCTCAGGTCATGGGCGATGAACAGGTAGGTCAGACCCATCTCCTGTTGCAGATCCTCGAACATATTGACGACCTGTGCCTGAATGGAAACGTCCAGTGCGGAAACAGGCTCGTCACAAACGATGAACTCGGGGTTCACAGCCAGTGCACGGGCAATGCCCACGCGCTGACGCTGACCGCCGGAGAACTCGTGGCAGTAGCGGTTTGCGTGCTCGCTGTTCAGACCAACGCGCTCCAGCAGGGCGATGATCTTATCGTGGCGGTCCTTTTCATTCTCAGCCAGATGATGGATATCAATGCCCTCACCCACGATGTCGCCAATGGTCATGCGGGGGTCCAGACTTGCGTAGGGATCCTGAAAAACGATCTGCATCCGGCGGCGGTAGGGCAGCATATCCACTGCGATCTTGTTGTCCTTATCAAACAGCAGGTTGCCGTCATAGTAGATCTTACCGCCGGTGGGCTCGTACAGGCGCAGCAGGGTGCGGCCGGTGGTGGTCTTGCCACAACCGGACTCACCTACCAGACCAAGGGTCTCGCCCTTGCGGATGGCAAAGCTTACGTCATCCACAGCCTGAACGTACTTGCGGTTCTTGCCCACACCGCCGGCGGGGAAATACTGCTGCAGGTGCTGGACTTCGACCAGCGTCTTGTGTTCACTCATTCTGCCTTTTCCCCTTTCTCAAATGCAGCCTTCTGCTGCAGCCAGCAGTAGGTATAGTGGGTATCGCTGAGCTCGGTGCGCGGGGGCATCTTGCTCAGACAGATCTTCATGCAGTTCTTGCAGCGGGGCGCAAAGGGGCAGCCGGCCGGCGGATTCAGCAGATCCACAGGGGTACCCTCGATGGGCACAAGGCGCTCGTGCTCTGCGGTGTTCAGCTTGGGGATAGAGTTGATCAGACCCTTGGTGTACTCGTGACCCGGCTGGTAGAAGATCTCGTCGGTAGTGCCGTACTCCACAATGTGGCCGGCGTACATGACGGCGATCTTCTCGCACATGGAAGCCACAACGCCCAGATCGTGGGTGATCATGATGATGCTCATGCCCAGCTTCTTGCGCAGATCCTGCATCAGCTCAAGGATCTGTGCCTGAATGGTCACGTCCAATGCGGTAGTGGGCTCGTCAGCGATCAGCAGCTTGGGCTCACAGGCCAGTGCAATGGCGATCATCACGCGCTGGCGCATACCGCCGGACAGCTCGTGGGGGTACTGCTTCAGACGCTTTTCGGGCTCGTTGATGCCAACCAGCTCCAGCAGCTCCTTGGCGCGTGCCCATGCATCGGCCTTGTTCTTATCGGTGTGCAGGCGGATGACCTCCACGATCTGGTTGCCGATGGTGTACACCGGGTTCAGGCTGGTCATGGGGTCCTGGAAGATGATGGAGACCTCGTTGCCGCGGATCTTGCGGAAGTCCTTCTCCTTCATGTTCTCGATCTCGTGGCCGTTGAACCACACCTTGCCGCCCACCAGCTTGCCGGGATAAGCGGTCAGGCCCATAACGGAGTAGGCGGTGACCGACTTACCGGAGCCGGACTCACCCACAACGCCCAGAACATCGCCCTGATTCATGGTAAAGGAAACGCCGTTCAGTGCCTTTACTTCGCCCGCAGGGGTGAAGAAAGAAAGGCGTTCTTCTTTGATGTCAAGAATTTTCTCGCTCATTTCTGTTCACCTCATCAATTCTTCAGCTTCGGGTCAAAGGCATCGCGCAGGCCATCGCCGAACAGGTTGAACACAAGGATCATCACGCTGATCATCAGTGCGGGGGCGATCAGCAGATGGGGGTAGGTGTTCATGCCCTTGACGGCATCGGTAGCCAGAGAACCCAGAGAAGGCAGCGGGGCTGCAACGCCCAGACCGATGAAGCTCAGGTAGCTCTCGGTAAAGATGGAAGCCGGGATCTGCAGGGTGGTGGTAACGATCAGGGTACCGATGCAGTTGGTGAGCAGATGCTTTTTGATGATACGGCCGCTGGATGCGCCCAGTGCGCGGGCAGCGGTAACGTACTCGCTCTCCTTCAGGATCAGGATCTGGCTGCGGACGATACGCGCCATGCCGACCCAGTACAACAGAGCAAAGATGATGAAGATGGAGATCATGTTGGGGCCAAGGGTCTGCATCCACTTGAAGCCGGGCTGGGTGGACAGCTTGTCCAGCGGGTCCTTCAGGGCCATGCCCAGCAGGATGATCAGCAGAATATCGGGGATGGTGTACAGAATATCTGTAATACGCATCATGATATTATCCACCCATCCACCGGCAAAGGCCGCAACCGCACCATAGGTAGCGCCGATGATCAGCACCAGCACAGAAGCGATCAGACCGACAGACAGGCTGACGCGGGTGCCCATCATGATACGCACAGCGAAGTCACGACCCATACGGTCGGTGCCCAGAATGTGCGGGAACACCTTTTCGCCGGCATCGATGCGGGCCTGCTCAGCGGCAGAGTACTCGAACGGTGCCAGATTGTTGCTGCCCTTCACCTGCTCGGAGTAGCTGTAGGGCCACACGGCGGGCAGAATGTAGGCAAAGATAGCAATGGCAATGATGAACACAAAGCTGACCATGGCGATCTTGTTCTTCTTCAGGCGGCGGATACCGTCCTTCCAGAAGTTGACGCTTTCGCGCATGACCACCAGGCTCTGCTTTTCCTCATTGCTGGCGGGCAGAAAATCCTCCGCGTTGAGCTGCAGGCTGAGCGGATTCTTTTTAATGTTTTCCATGAAAATCGCTCCTTTCTCTTACTGCAGTTTGATGCGCGGGTCGATGATCTTATAAAGGATATCCACGATCACGTTTGCAATGATGACCATGCTGGACAGCAGGATGGTGGTGCCCATGATCATGGTGTAGTCACGGTTGGTGATGGCAGACACGAAGTCGCGGCCCAGACCGGGCACGGAGAAGATCTTTTCCACCACAAAAGAACCGGTCATCAGGCTGGCCAGCATGGGGCCAACGTAGGTGATGACAGGCAGAATGGCGTTGCGCAGTGCGTGCTTGAACAGGATCATGAACTGGGACACGCCCTTTGCGCGGGCAGTGCGCATATAGTCCTGACCCATGACGTCCAGCAGGCTGGAGCGCATCAGACGGGTGATATAAGCCGAGGGATAGATGGCCAGTGCGGTAACCGGCATGATATAGGCGGCTGCGCTGTTCAGGCCAACGGTGGGCAGCACCTTCATGTTCATACCAAACTGGTACAAAAGCAGCACGCTGGAGATAAAGCTGGGGATCGCGATGCCGCAGGTAGCAAACACGATAATAACGTTATCCAGCCACTTGCCGCGGTTGTAAGCGGAAATGCAGCCCAGCGGGATGCCCACGCACAGAGCCACCACCACTGCAATGCCTGCCAGACGGCAGGACACCGGCAGTTTGCTGGCGATGATCTGGTTCACGGTACGGCCGCGCTGACGCAGGCTCAGACCCAGATCGCCGTGCAGAAGGCTCTCCATGTAGTTGACGTACTGCACACCCAGCGGCTTATCCAGGCCATACTTTTCGGCCAGAGCCTGCTGAGCAGCGGCACTGATGGACTTTTCTGCCACGAACGGGCCACCGGGGACCAGGTTCATGACAAAAAAGGTAACCGTAGCCACAATGAAGATACTGAAGATACCCATTGCGACACGCTTGATGATGTACTTTGCCATCGTTTGATGCCACTCCAATCCTATCAATGAATTACTGTTTTTGCTCTCAGGCCGAGCCACACTTTCCCGCAGTCCGCCAGCCTCACACATAGCGGACGTCTGTCCTTGGCACGCGGACAGAAAAGCGAATAATAAAACGATGGCATCTTGCGGTTGCACAAACACCATCGTCCATACCCGAGAAACACTCTATTTATTATAAGGATAACCACGATTTTTGTCAATTTACATGAAAAGAATTCACTTTATTATAGCAAAGCATGAGTGAAATCTTATACTTTATACAAATTTCCTGTATATTTGTAGGTAAAAGTGCTACTTTTCCGACCTTTTGGGGGATTGTTCCGTTGGCGCGTACAATCCGCCCTCCCCTGTCGGCGTAAAAGGCAGCGTCTCTGCCGCAGAGTCATCCCTCCATGTCCTTGGCATTTTTCTCCATATTACAGCAAAAAGGCAAAACAAAACCATCCGCAGCCCCTTCTCCAGCACGGTCGGTGCCCGGGAAATGTGCTGCGGATGGTCCGTGGTCGTTTTGCGGGTCAGGAGTACAGTTTTGCGGTCAGCCGGGAGTACATGGCGCTCTTTTGTGCCTTATAGGAGGCCATCGCCTGATCTGCCAATGCGGTGCTCTGGCCGTTGGCGGTCAGAATGGCGCGCATCTGGCTGACGATGCTCTCCACTTCCCTGTCGTAGGAGGCCTGCATCGCGTACAGTCTGCCGCTTCTGGCCAGCACGATGGAGATCTTGCGCGCCTGTGTCTGCTGAGACTCCGGCAGCGATTTGAACTCTGCCTTTGCTCCGGCAATGCAGCTGTTCAGCTCTGCCTCGGCGCGTGCCTTGACGCTGTACAGCTGCCGCAGCAGTGCCTTGACCTCGGCCTCGTAGCCGGCCTCCTGTTTGCCGGAGGAGGACGCCGGTTTTTCTGTACCGGAATTGGCTGTACCGGCAGTCTCCTGCTTGCTGGAGGACGCTGTACTGCTGCTCTCCGTCTGGGAGGCAGCGCTCCCCGAAGAAGCAGAAGAACCTGCCGGGGAGGAAACCGCACCTGTCTCCTGCTGCGGAGAGCTGGCGGATGCCTCCTGTTCCCCGCTGCCGGACGCGGCGGCTTCATCTGCCAGTTCCTCCAGCGTGATCTCACCGCTGAGCAGCTTATCGATCTCATCATCCGTCAGGGTGACCTGTGTGCTGTCCGCCGGGGCATCCGGCAGGGTTTCAGGAATACCGGCTGCCATACTGTGGAGGTAGAACAGCACGCCAAGAACAGCTGCTGCCAGCAGAGCCACCAGCGCGCCCAGCACGATCAACACGATTTTCAGGACCTTATTTTTCTTCATACCAAAATCCGCTGCCCGGGCAGAGTAATTCTCTGCCCGGGCAGTTTTCTCCTTACTTTAGAATCAGACCCACATGCCCAAAAACTTTTTGGGCTGATGCAGGGTCGCCGCGTCCAGTTCCTGATCATGGAACAGTTCATCGCCGTTGCGCACGATGCGGGCAGCAGCTTCCCTGCCCAGCAGCTTTTCCAGCTGCTGCACACCCTGCGCCATGCGGGGCGGGCGCTTGTCCGGGGAATGGGTGTCGGTGGAGATGACATGAACCAATCCCCACTGGATGAACTTACACAACTTTTTGCAGAGCTTAGGCTCCAGCAGTGCTCCTGCGTTGATCTGCGCATAGGCACCGGCGGCTACCCAGTCGTACAGCAGGGTGGGATCCTCCAGCACATAGGGGTAGCGCTCGATATGCGCAATCAGCGGCACGATGCCCTGCTGCTGCAGATTGTACAGGGTCTGCCGGATAAAATGCGGCTTGTGGGTGGTGGGGAATTCCAGCAGCAGATAAGCGGTGTCCCCCATACACAGTGCCCGGGTGTCCAGCTCGCACAGGCCGGGCGAGAAGAACACCTCCGCCCCCAGCTTGAAGTCAAACTGCATGGGCTGTCCTTCCAGCGCGGCGGTCAGCTGTTCAAAGGCAGCCTGCCGCTTTGCCGTAAAGGCATCCACCGTGGTGCGCTCGCTGTTGAAGTGGCTGGTGAACGCGATGTTGCGCACACCGTCCTCGTATTCCCTGCGCAGCACCTCCAGCGAGACTGCTGTATCCTTTGCGCCGTCATCGATGCCGGGCAGAATGTGACAATGCAGATCCGTCATAGCAGTGCTTCCTTATTCAGTAACATCAGCCTTCTGTTTTTCGTAGGCATAGTTGTAATTGTAGGCATAGCTGTATGCGTAGCTGGAGCCCTTGAGTGCCTTCTTCATGTCGTAGCGGGTCAGCACGCTGCCCAGCACCCGAACACCGGCATCCTGCAGCTTTTTCACTGCGCCGCGCACTGCATCGGCGGGGGCAAAGTCAGAGCGCACCACAAAGATCGCGCCATCCACATAGCGGCCAATGACGGCTGCATCGGTGACCACCGACACCGGAGGCGCATCAAAGATGACAAAGTCGAACTTTTCCCGCAGGGCATCCACCATGGCCTGCATCTGCGGCTGGCTCAGCATCTCGGAGGGGTTCGGCGGCGGAGTGCCGGCGGGCAGGAAGGTCAGGTTCATTTCCTTCAACTCATGCAGTGCCTCGTCCAGCGTGCACTGGTTGGACAGCACGTTGGAAACGCCCTTTACGTTGTGGCCTGCCTTCAGGTAGCGGTGCAGCACCGGTTTGCGCAGGTCGCAGTCGATCAGAGCCACCTTTTTGCCGCTTTCGGCCATCGTCATCGCCAGATTGACCGCCACATTGCTCTTGGATTCCTCCGGCACGGTACTGGTGATGACCAGCGTGTGCACGTCCATAGAACCTGCCATAAAGTCCAGATTGGTGCGCAGAGACTTGTAGGCCTCCACATAGCCAAAGGGCATCTTTTTATCGGTGATCAGCTGCAGGGTGCGGTGCTCGTCGTCAGTTTTGTTCTTTTTGTTAAACAGATTCCACATCGTCTTACACCTCCGGGATCAGGCCCAGCACGGGCAGGCCGAGCTTCTTCTGAACATCTTCGTCATCCACAACGGTGTCATGCAGCAGATGTGCCAGCACCAGCACGCCGCACACCAGAACAGCGCCCAGCAGACCGGCCAGCACAACGTACTTCTTGGTCTGGGGGAACACCTTGTTGGGGTTGATAGACACATCGCTCACCGTCTTGCAGGAACCGGCTTCCACCTTTTCCACCAGCACACCGGGCACGATGTCGGAGATCGTCTGGGCGATCTCGCCTGCGCGCTCTGCATCGGTATCGGTGACCGTGATCTTCATGATCTGGGTAGCGTCCACATCGGCAACATCCACCATGTCGTACAGCTCGGCGTAGGTCATGTCCAGATCCAGCTCATCAATGACCTCGTTCAGCACGGTGTTGCCCTTGATGATGACCGCATAGGTGCTGATCAGGTTCTTGGCAGAATTGAAGTTATCACTGGTAAAGGTGGAGGAGTTATCCTGCCGGGTATTCACGATCATGTTGATAGAAGCCTGATACTTGGGTGTAAGCGCAAACACGCACACCAGCAGGCAAATCAGCGCTGCCGCAACAGCTGCTGCCACGATCTGCACAGCATGCGCCCACAGCAGGCGGGCCAGTTCCATCAGATCAATGGTCTCTTCGTCCTCCATGTTCCGGAGCGACTGTCCCATAGTTGCTTTTTCGTCCATAATAGCGAAACTCACCTTTCTTGTTTTCCGCAGTGCAAGAAATGTACACCGGGTTCCTATAGATACACATTCGTTTTATAATGATAGCACATCTTGTTGTATTTTACAAGTAAAAATGCCATTTTCTGCCGGCAAATATATGGACAAAATATGCCCTGCCCCGTACAAAAAAGGCATCCGTAGCACATGGATGGCTGCGGATGCCTTCGTTTTACAGATTTTTAGCGAATACGCTTAGCGGGAGCCCTTATCGTAGGGGATACCCTCGGCCTTGGGTGCCATGCTGTTCTTGGAGGTGAAGGCCAGAATGACCATAGAGGCCACAAAGGGCATCATATTATAGATGTTGCTGGACCAGTGCAGCTGCGCAAGGAAGGTAGAGTCTGCAATGTTGGCAAGGCTCTTGAACACAGCAAAGAACATGGCCGCGCCAAAGATGTGGAAAGGCTTCCACTGGCCAAAGATCATAACTGCCAGTGCCAGAAAGCCTGCACCGGCCACGCCGACTTCAAAGTTCCAGGTCTGCACCGGGGGCACGATATACGCCAGACCGCCGACGGCGCCCAGCGCACCGGAAAGGATGACACCGGCGTAGCGCATCTTGTAAACGTTGATGCCCACCGAGTCCGCAGCCTGCGGATGCTCGCCGCAGGCACGCAGACGCAGGCCGAAGCGGGTCTTATACAGCACGATGTAGCTGACCACCAGCAAGATCAGCCCCAACGGCACGAACACGCTGAGTTCCAGCCCGCCGATGCTGAACAGGAAGGGCTTGTTGGAATAGTTCAGCTTGGCGCTGCCGCTCTCGCTGAAGTACTTGGAGATGACCACGGCAATGGCGGTAGCCAGCAGGTTCAGTGCCGTACCGCCGATGGTCTGGTCCGCCTTCAGGTTGATAGAGGCAAAGGCCAGCAGCAGGCTGTAGATCACGCCCGCCAGCGCTGCCACCAGAATGGAGATCAGCACCACAAGGAAGGGCGACAGGCTTGCAGGCAGCATGGTCAGGGTAAGCACACCGGCCACACCGCCGATGACCATGATGCCCTCCAGTGCAATGTTGATGATGCCGGAATGTTCGCTGAACATACCGCCCAGTGCCACCAGCATCAGCACGATGCCGTACAGCAGGGTATATTTGATCAGAAGCAGCATATTACTTGCCCTCCTTTTTGGTCTTTTCTGCGGCAGATGCAGGCTCTGCGTTCACATTGGTCTTTTCGGCATTCCGGAACAGCAGGCTCTGGATCTTGCCGCGGAACAGCATAGAGAATGCGCACAGGTAGATGATGATGCCGCTGATCAGATCCGAGATCTCAGTGGGGTAAAATTTGGTGGACAGGAAGGAGCCGCCGACCGAGATGTGGGAGATGAACAGCGCAGAGAACACGGTGCCAATGGGGTTGGAGCTTGCCAGCAGTGCCACCGAGATACCGTTGAAGCCCATGCCCGGCAGGCTGGTGGAGTTCAGCGGGTTCCACTGGGACACGTTGGACAGATAGAACAGGCCTGCGCCGAAGCCCGCCAGCGCACCGGCAATGGCCATGGAGAGGATGATGTTCTTCTTCTCGTTGATACCGGCGTAACGGGCGGCGTTCTTGTTCAGGCCAACGGCCTTGAGCTCGTAGCCGAAGGTGGTCTTGTTCAGCACCACCCAGATCAGCACGGCCACCGCTGCCGCCAAGAAGATGGCAATGGTGGTGCTGTTGGTCTGGAACAGCTTGTTCAAGCCAAAGTCCGGGATCAGGGACTGGGCAAAATCGGCATTCTTGCTCAGGTTCAAAGTACGGGTGTTGCGCACATCGTACATGGGGCCGGTGCCGTTCTGGTAGATGAGCTCATTCACCAGATACAGGCCGATCCAGTTGAACATAATGGAGGTAATGACCTCGTTGATGTTGAAGTAGGCTTTGAAAAAGCCGGGGATCGCACCCCACAGGCCGCCCAGCACTGCTGCTACCAGCAGGCAGACGAACCAGGGCAGCTTGAGCATGATGGCGCAATACAGCGCACCGTAAGCGCCCAGCGTATACTGACCGGCTGCACCGATGTTGAACAGGCCGGTCTTGAAGGCAAAGGCCACAGACAGACCAGTCATGATCAGGGGTGCAGCATTGGCCAGCTCCTTGCCCACGCCGTAGGGGGCATCGTGGAAACCGCCCTTGATGATGCGCACAAAGCCATCGCCCCATGCGTGTGCGGGGTTGATGGCTACCAGCACCAGAAAGCCCACCAGCAAACCAATCAGGATGCACAGCAGTGCAGCCAGCACGCTGGTAACAGAGCTTTGCAGGCTGCTGCTGCGGGAAAGTTTTTTCTTATTCATGTGTTACTGCTCCTCCTTTCCCTGCTTGCGGGCGCCTGCCATATACAGACCCAGCTCCTGCACGGTGGTGGTCTTGGGGTCAAACTCGCCCACGATCTCGCCCTCGTACATTACAAGGATGCGGTCAGAAAGGTTCATCACCTCGTCCAGTTCAAGGCTGACCAGCAGCACGGCCTTGCCCTTATCGCGCTCGGCCACGATCTGGCGGTGGATGTACTCAATGGCACCCACGTCCAGACCACGGGTGGGCTGCACTGCCACCAGCAGCTTGGGGTCGCGGTCGATCTCGCGGGCAATGATTGCCTTCTGCTGGTTGCCGCCGGACATACTGCGCACGGTGGTCAGACTGCCCTGACCGCTGCGCACATCGTACTGCTCGATCAGTCTGTCAGAGTACTCGCGCACCTTATCGGCACGGATAAAGCCACCCTTCTGGAACTCCGGCTGCCAGTAGCGCTGCAGCACGATGTTGTTTTCCAGACTGAAATCCAGCACCAGACCGTGCTTGTGGCGGTCCTCCGGGATGTGACCCATGCCGTCCTTGGAGCGCTGGCGGATGCTCTCGTGGGTGATATCCTTGCCGTCCAGCGTAAGCTTGCCGCCAGACAGCTTGCTCAGGCCGGTCAGGCCGTAGATGAACTCGGTCTGACCGTTGCCCTCGATGCCCGCCAGACAGACGATCTCGCCTGCGTGCACCTTGAAGGACACATCCTTCACCACATCCTTCTTGCGCTGGTCATTGTGGATGGTAACATTCTCCACGTCCAGCACGGTCTCGCCGGGGTGCGCGGGCTGCTTTTCCACCTGCAGCTGCACGTCACGGCCCACCATGCGGCGGGAAAGCTCTTCCTTGGTGGTGTCCTTGATATCCACCGTGCCCATATATTTGCCCTTGCGCAGCACGGTGCAGCGGTCGGCCACAGCCATGATCTCGTTGAGCTTATGGGTGATGAACAGGATGGACTTGCCCTCCTTCTTGAACCCGCGCATGATCTCCATCAGTTCGTCGATCTCCTGCGGGGTCAACACAGCGGTGGGTTCGTCAAAGATCAGGATCTCGTTGTCGCGGTACAGCATCTTCAGGATCTCCACGCGCTGCTGCATACCCACCGAGATATCGCTGACGAGTGCGTCCGGGTCCACCCGCAGGCCGTACTTTTCGCTCAGCGCCATCACCTTTTTGCGTGCCTCGGCCTTCTGCAAAAAGCCCATCTTGTTGGGTTCCACGCCCAGAATGATGTTGTCCAGCACGCTGAAGCATTCCACCAGCTTGAAATGCTGGTGCACCATGCCGATGCCCAGTGCGTTGGCATCGTTGGGGTTGCGGATGGCGACCTCCTTGCCGTTTTTCAGGATCTTGCCCTGTTCCGGCTGATACAGGCCGAACAGCACGCTCATCAGCGTACTTTTGCCCGCACCGTTCTCGCCCAGAAGGGCGTGTACCTCGCCCTTGCGCAGTTGCAGGGTGATATCATCGTTTGCCTTGATACCGGGGAATTCCTTGGTAATGTGGAGCATCTCGATCACATAATCCTCTGCCAATCTGCTCACTCTCCTTTCGTGCCGTAACGACACCTTTTCTATACTACAAACCATTATACCTGATTTTTTGCGGTTTGCACACGGCTTTTTGATTTTTTGTCAAAAAGCACAAACAAAAGTATTACTTTTGTAAGGTCTGCACGATTTCCTACCTGATTCTCCCACACAGGCATACAAAAAGGGCGGGGTGCCCCTGCATGAGCACCCCGCCCCTATTACGGGAGTAATTCCGGGAAAGCGATTACTGGATGTAGTTGACCTTGGTGAACTCGCTGACGGTGGGCTTGGTAGCGTCGTCGGAGCTGTTGTCCACAACGAGCTCGCCGGAAGCGATCTTGGTCTTCAGGGTCTCGTACTCGTCCTTGGTGAAGGTCTTGAAGTTCCAGCTGTCATCAGCAGTGGGCAGACCAACGTACTCGCCGTCCTCCAGACCGAAGTTGCCGTTGGTGGCAGCGATCTCGCTCCACTCGCCTGCCTCGATGTCACCCAGAGCGGTGCTGACAGACTCAGACAGACCCTTCATAGCAGAGGTGACGAAGGGGTTGTATGCGTAGCCGTCCTTTGCCACGCCGTTGACACCGATGTAGTTCTGGTCAACGTCAACACCCACAACGTAGCCGTTGTTCTTCAGAGCAGCCTCGACAGCGGAGGTGTAGATGCCGCCGCCGCAGGCAAAGACGATCTGAGTGCCGTTGGCATACCAGCCCTCCATACGGGAGGTGATGTTGGCATCGCCGTAGAACTGGCCGCCGTAGAAGTAGTTGATGTCAATGTTGGTGCCCAGCTCCTTTGCAGCAGCGTCAGCGCCCTGCACATAGCCGTAGCCGTAACGGATAACGGCGGGCACAGCCATGCCGCCCAGGAAGCCCAGCTTGGTGTATCCGTCCTTAACAACGGCGTAGCCTGCCAGATAACCTGCCTGCTCCTCCTTGAAGGTGATGCAGTAGCAGTTGGCGGGGATGCTGTCGGTGCCGATATCGCCCTGGGTCACATCGATAGCGATGAACTTGACGTCGGGGTACTGCTCAGCAGCCCATGCCAGAGAGGCACCGTACAGGTAGCCCACGCAGACGATAACATCAGCGCCATCGTTGACAGCCTGACGGATCATGGTCTCGCGATCCTCATCGGAAGCATCGGAATCGGGGATGTAGTACTGGCAGTTGTCGCCCATGTAGCTGGAAACAGCAGCCCAGCAAGCCTGGTTGAAGCTCTCATCATCGATCGTGCCGGTATCGCAGGTCAGAGCGACCTTGGCGATCTTCTCAGCGCCGTCTGCTGCGCCGGAAGCGGCGGAAGAGCTGGCAGCTGCGGAAGAAGCAGTGCTGGTGGAGGAAGCGGAAGAACCGCCGCAGGCGGTCAGAGCAGCGGCAGCGGCAGCAGCACCGGCCACAGCCAGAAAGTTACGACGAGAAATCTTCATAAGAAACTCTCCTTTTATTTTAAAAAATTGCGTCAAAAGAATGAAATGTGCACTCTGGCACATTTACTGGCTCAAGTATAGCGGGTGGATGTGACAGATGCAAGCAATTTCCGATTACAAATTCTTTACAAATCCCTTGTATAATTTATAAAAAAGCAATGCTTATTCACCAATTTATCCCTGCTTGCGCTGTTTTTCGCAGAAAGACAGTTACTTCTCTTCCACAGCGCTGTTGCCCGCCACGTTGGAGGGGCCAAAGCCGAAGGGCAGCAGTTCGTCCATGCTGCGCTCAATGAAATCCTCCGGGGTCTTTGCCATAATGACGTTCAGCTCCGGCCCGCCGAACTCGAACAATGCCTGACGGCACACCCCGCAGGGCGAGGTGATCTGCCGGTTCACTTCGCCCCGGCGGCTGCCCACCACGGCGATATCCGTAAACGCGGTCACGCCCTCCGCCACCGCCTTGAACAGGGCGGTGCGCTCGGCGCAACTGGTGGGGGTAAAGGCGGCGTTCTCCACGTTGCAGCCGGTAAAGATGCGGCCGTCCGCAGCGCGCAGTGCAGCGCCCACCATAAAATCACTGTAAGGCACATAGGCCTTTTCCCGTGCGGCCAGTGCCATGCGGATCAGCTGCTGCTTTTCTTCCATGGTCAATTTTGTCATGCTGTTTCCTCCTTTTATGGGCAAAAACAGCGCGGCTGTGCCTTGGGGCGGCAGCCGCGCTGGAAAAATTATGCAATCAGTACTCTGCGCCCAGAGCGACCTTCATCATATCAGTAAAGCTCTTCTGGCGCTCCTCGGCGGTGGTGATGCCGGGAGCCACAAAGCTGTCCGAGATGGTCAGCAGGCAGGCGGCGTTCTTGCCCAGCACCTGCGCGTTGGCAAACAGCGCAAAGCTTTCCATCTCCACGCACAGGCAGCCATCCTCGTCCCGCAGCTTTTCCCAGTAGGTGGGCTTTGCGTCCGAGGGCTGGCGGTAGAACACATCCGAGGAGTGGATGTTGCCCTCGATCAGGGGGATACCCTGCTTTGCAGCGGAGACACGCAGCTTTTCGTTCAAAGCTGCGCTGGGCAGGGTGATGTTGCCGGTAAATCCGCTCTGTACCCGGGCGTAGTTGCTCTCGCTCACGGCGCCGGTGGCCAGAACGGTGTCGAACAGCTTGGCCTTTTCGGTATAGCTGCCGGCAGAGCCGATGCGGATGATGTTTTCCACGCCGTAGAAGCTGAACAGCTCGTAGGAGTAGATGCCGATGGAGGGCATTCCCATACCGCTGCCCATCACACTGATGGGACGGCCTTCGTAGGTGCCGGTAAAGCCCAGCATCCCGCGCACACCGGTCACCTGCCGGACATCCTGCAAAAAGGTGTCGGCAATGAACTTGGCACGCAGGGGGTCACCCGGCATAAGGACTGTCTTGGCGAAATCGCCCATTTCTGCGCTGATGTGAGGGGTAGACATAGATGATCTCTCCTTTTTATTCATGATACAGCAGAGGGGCTTTCCCCTGTGGAAAAGCCCTTGCTGCTATTTACCGATATTTGCTGCGGTTGAACACGTTCTGCGGTGCGATGTAAGAGCCGTTGCGCCGGATCTCGAAGTGGCAGTGGTTGCCGCTGGAACGTCCGGTGCTGCCCACATAGCCGATGAGCTGACCCTGCTTGACCGACTGGCCGGCGTGCACCACCAGCGACAGGCAGTGGGCGTACAAGGTGGTGTAGCCGTTGCCGTGGCTGATGATGATGGAGTTGCCGTAGCCGTTGCCTGCACCGGCGCGGTTATAGCCGGCCTTGGTCACCGTACCGCCTGCCGAAGCATAGATAGGCGTACCGGCGGCGGCGCAGATATCTACGCCCTTGTGGCTGCCGCCGTACCAGCGGGAGCAGTTCCGATAGCCGGGCACCGGCCAGATAAACTGTCCTCTGCCGGTGATATAGGATGCACCGGAGGACACCTTTTTGGTGCCCACCGTAACTTTTTCAGTCACAGGCTCCTTGGTCACCACAGTGCTCAGGATCTGCTGGGAAAGCTGATTGCCGTTTGCATCGTACACCCGCTGTGCCGTCACGGTGCGGATGCCGTTCTCACCCTTCTGGGTAACGCGCTTGGTGCCGGAGTTCAGCTCGTTGGATTTGGTGGTCTCGGTGGTGTAGGCGATCTCTTCCTCCCAGCTTTCCACCTTGGTGATGCGCACCTCCAGCGTTTCCTCCTCCCGCACCACGGTCAGTGCATCGCCGGGCAGGATCTTGGAGTTCTGGGTCAGGCCGTTTTCGCCGTTGGCTGTAAAGCCGGTGTTCATTTCGCACAGTTCCTTCACGGTCAGGCCGTTTTTCTGAGCGATAGACCAGATGGTATCGCCGTTCTGCACCGTGTAGGATTTTTCCGCCTGCTGCACGCCAGAGAGCAGCTGCTCCACCTCGGCTTCCTCCTGAAAGCTCTCGTTGAAGTAGATGCCGTTTTCCAGCGTGACATCCTTGTTGAAGCCCACGGTGGTGTTGGGGTCGTCCGGGTTCTCGTAGGGTTCCAGCAGGCTGCTGATGTATCGTTGCAGACCGGTGCCGTCCGCGCATACGGCGGTCAGCTCGCCGTCCAGATACAAAGCCGTACCCTCGCTGATCTGGTCGCTGGAGGTTTTGAGGATAGCGTCAGCCACGTCATTTTCGTCCATCACGTCATGGGCGACGGTCACGGAATAAGTAGGCTCCACGGTAAAGCGCGCCTGCTCTGTACCGGAATAGTTGATACGCTGCTGCACAGCCTCCAGCGCAGAGTTGAACACCTCTTCGTTGGCCACATAGCCCACAGTTTTATCGTCCACCTGCACCTGCAAAGCGTAAGGCTGACGGATGGTGGTCTGGAACACCGTCACCATAACAGCCAGTGCTGCCGCCGGCAGCACATACATGGCCATGCGAGGCACAAGGCGGATGTTATCGGCGATGCCCTCCGCAATGAAGTGCCCGCTTGCGCGCAGCGCAGCGCCAAAGCCTTTTTGCTTGCGCACCCGGTGTGCGTGGCGCAGCAGCGCCCCGGTGCCCCGCAGGGCAAGCACCACCGGGCCAAACAGATCCCGCAGCAGCCGCGCCGCCCCGGGAAAGGCCATGGATGCAATATTTTTCAGCAGATCTCTGCCCATCTGCAGCAGACGCTGCAGCCCGTGCTGCAAACGGCGCCCGGTACGGATGACCGCATACTCGGCGGAAAAGCCGATGGCGTACAGCGTCTCGCCCACCATGGGCGCTACGGGGTTGTGCAGCAGCTTATGCCACAGCGTTTCCCGGCGGTGCTGACGCTTGCGGCGCAGTCTGTGCCGCCGCAGCACACCCCGGCACTGGAGCTGTGCCCACAGCGAGCGCAGCTTTTGGCGGCGGGTCTGCCGTACCGGCTGCGCAGCGGGCTGCTGCTCCTTTATTTTATCTTCAGTCAACGGGATTTTTCTCCTTCCTGCGCTGCTGCAGGGCATTTTTCCGGCCCGGAACACAACAGCTAGATGGTGTACGTTCCCCTGTTCAAAAGGCCAACAGGGCCTGTACACAATACACTCTCTTTTTATTATACACTTTGCATGGTTTGAAACAAGCGCTTACATAAAATTTGGCTATTTTTTCACGCAGTTTTCACGAAAAGAGCGCTTCCATATCCGGCGGCAGCGGGCTTTCCACTGTGACGGTGCGCAACTGCAAAGGCATTTCCACCCGGATGCCATCCGGCAGCGGGGTGTATACAGGCACGGCAAAGCTTTGCCTGGCGCAGTGCAGCGCCTGCCGGGCAATGCGCTCCCGGCTGCCGCCGTAAAGATCATCCCCGGCAAGAGGATGGCCGATGGACGCAAAGTGCACCCGGATCTGATGGGTGCGCCCGGTCACCGGCACGCAGGCTGCAAGGCTAAGGCCGTTTTCTTCCTTTATAATAGTATACTCGGTGCGGCTGGGCTTGCCCTCGGGGGTAACGCAGCGCCCGATGATGCTATCGCCCCGGCGGCCGATGGGTGCATCGATTGCTCCTTCCCCCAGCGGCAGCGCGCCCTGCGCGATGGCATAATACAGCTTTGTCACCCTGCCCGCCAACAGCGGCGCGGCGTAGGCGTTTTTGGCCGCCAGTACAAGGCCGCTGGTGTCCTTATCGATGCGGTTCACTGGGCGGAAAACCGGGCTGTGGCCGTGGGCAGCCGCCCACGCCGCGTAGCCGTTGGCCAATGTGCCCCCGGGGAAGTTCAGAGTGGGGTGCACCGCCAGCTGCGGCGGCTTTTCCAGCACCACCGCAAAGGCATCCTCGTAGACCACGTTGACCGGGATCTCCGGCTGCGGGGTCACGCCATCCCCCTCCGGCGGCAGCGCAAAGGAGAGCATCTGCCCGGGGTAGATGCGCCGGTTTGCCAGCACAGGCACGCCGTCCGCAAAAAAGCCGCCGCCCCGGAACTTGACCGCCCGGGCAAGTTCCGTAGAGACGGCACACTGGCGCAGAAAGCTGCGCACCAGCACCCCATCGTGGGTGGTAGCCGTATCCGGCACGGCAAAATACAGCTGCATGGCCTGCCCTCCCCCTGCAAAATTCACAAAAACACAAATGATATTATAACAAAAATCCGTTTCACTTGCAAATCTTACTTTTTTATGGTATCATGAGGAACGGAAAACGAGTGGAACATACGGCGGCGGGGCGGCTTTGACCGCTCTGAGGAAAGTCCGGGCCTCACAGAGCACGGTAACTGCTAACGGCAGCCGAGGGTGACCTTAGGGAAAGTGCAACAGAAAACAAACCGCCGCAGCAATGCGGTAAGGATGAAACGGCGAGGTAAGAGCTCACCAGCGCATGGGTGACCATGCGGCTTTGTAAACCCTACCGGAAGCAACGCCTATATGGGACGTACAGCGCTGCTCGCGTGTCCCGAAGGCGGCACGAGCCTGTCAGCAATGGCAGGCCTAGACAGATCGTCGTTTAATACAGAACCCGGCTTACGGTCTATCTCGTTTTCCCTTTTGTGTTTTTGCGCTGTCTGCTGTTGCAGGCAGCTTTTTTGTTGCAGCAACGTAAAAAGAGGCCACCGCACAGGATTTGTGCAGTGACCTCTTTGTTGCATGCAAGACTATTGAAAATGCCCGCCGCGTGCGCTTTGGGCATATTCAGCGGCATAATCATTTTTAATTGCACCCGGGAAAATCTGCGGATTTTCCCGGGTTGCCTTTTCACGGAAAGGGGTTGCTCAGTTCCCGCTTGCGCCCAGAATGGCGTCCAGCACGGTGGAGGCGGCGCTGTACAGCGAGCCTGCGGCCTGCTCCACCTGCTCCTGCGTGGGCAGGCTGACGGCGGGCGTCTCGGTGCTGCCGCCCTCGGCGGGAGCAGTCGTTTCCGGCTGGGGCGTCTCGGTGGCAGCGGGCTGCTCGGCGGGCGTCTCCGCGGGCTGCTCTGCCGGCTGCTCAGCGGGCTGCTCTGCAGCCTGCTCCGGCACGCTTTCCGCCGGTACTTCCACGATCACGCTGTCGGCAGGCGTCTCGGGCACCGAGACGGCGGCATCGGGGTCGGTGGTGGGGGTGTACACATCCGTCTTTTCCGGGGTCTGGGTGGTGGAACTTACCGTGCCTTCGCCGCCCATCACCGCCGCGATCATCTCTTTGGCCTTTGCCACAGAGGCTTCGTCCGGCTTCATAACATAGAGCTTCTGCCCCTTGGCAGAGTAGCACTTGGTGCTGCTGCCGGAGGTGCCAGTAACGGTGTAGCGTTCAATATTCCACTCCGCAAAATCGCTCAGCTGCATGCGCACCAGCGCGCTGATCTGGTTGGTAGAAAGGCTGGTGACAAAGCTGTCGGCAACAGCGTCCAGAATTTTGGTAAAGCCCATCAGCAGCGCCGGGGACTTGATCTTGTTCAGCATGGCGTCGATCACCTTCATCTGGTTGATGCCGCGCTGCACATCGCCGGTCTTGAAGGCGTGGCGCTCGCGGGCAAAAGCCAGCGCAGCCTTGCCATCCAGATGGTTCCAGCCCTCCACAAAGGTGGTGGGGTCGTAGTAACCGGGGCTGCCCACCGAGGTGAACGCCTGATCGGAATACACGTCCACACCGCCCAGCGCATCAACAATGTCGATAAACCCTGCAAAATTGATACGGATATAGTGCTCCACGTTCACACCGTACAGGTTGCCGAGGGTGTCCATGCTGGTCTGCACACCGTAAAGCCCGGCGTGGGTCAGCTTATCCTTGCTGTTTGTTCCGGCAAGGTCCACATAATAATCGCGCGGGGTGTTGATCAGCACCACCTGCTTGGTAACGGGGTTCACTGCAGCAATGATATTCACATCGCTGCGCGCTTTTTCCGTCAGATCACCGCGGGTATCCACGCCGCTCAGGTACAGCACAAAAGGCTCTTTGGTGATCTTATTGGCCTCGGCGTTGCTCAAAAAACCGTTGGTCATATTGCCCAGCGCGTCGAGGCCCTGCTGCGCCCACACGCAGCCCACCGCCATGGCGGCGCACAGCACCACCGAGAACGCCCGGGACACTGTGCCTGCAGTTTTGTACTCCTGACAGCGCTTGACCAGCAGCCACAGCAGCACCAGCAGCGCCGCCAGCACCACCAGATACAGCACCGGCAGCATCTGGGTGCGCCACAGCTGCACCAGCGCCAGAACGCTTAAAATTGCCTGTACGATCAGCAAGATCTTCCCTCGTTTCGGGGGCTGGTACGCCCCATTCTCCCCGCCAGCAGTGTTGCGGCGGGTGTTTTGCTGCGGGCGGCGGGGCGGCGCAGCCTGCTCCGGCGGCAGCTCCGAGAAAAACGCGGCGCTGTCCACCACCACAGTGGCGTCCTGCTGCTCAGCCTTGTGCAAAAGACGGTGCAGGGAACGACCGTCCTCCTTGCGGGAATGCTCGTTTTCGTCCAACATGAGAATACTCCTTTTTTCAGCCCACCGGAACGATGGTCAGCACGGCGCGGGCAGGCAGACAGGTGGCGGTCTGATCCTCCGCCGACAGCCAGCCAAAGCCCTCGCAGATGTGATCCGGGCAGGGCGATTCAATAAACCGCGCTCTGCCGTCCTTTACCTCTATATGCACCGTATAATAACCGGTGTCCACACTGTAAGTTTCGTCCTTTTCCAGCGGAATGTCCAGCACGGCGTTCGCGTCGCCGTAAATCAGCTGGGCAGTCAGTTTTCCGCCGGTGGCGTTGTGGCTGCGCACGGCCAGCAGCACCGCTGCGATGGCCAGCACCACCACTGCAAACAGGATATTGGTCAAAAGCTTTTTGTTCTTCATGGCTTACTGCTCCCCGGGTTTGAGCTGCTCCAGCTCTGCCAGCCAAAGGGTGGCACAGGCGTCGCTGGGCATCCGCCAGTCGCCCCGGGGCGAAAGGGTCACGCTGCCCACCTTGGGGCCGTCCGGCAGGCAGCTGCGCTTGAACTGCTGAGCAAAAAAGCGCCAGTAGAAGTTGCGCAGCCACTTGTACAGCACGGCATCCGTGTACTCTGCCCTGCCTGCAAAGGCCACCTTTGCCAGCCGGTAGATCTTTGCCGGGCCAAAACCGCAGCGCAGCACATAATACAGATAAAAATCGTGCAGCTCGTAGGGGCCCACCAAGTCCTCGGTAATCTGTGCAATTTCGCCGTCCTTGGCGGGCAGCAGCTCCGGCGACACCGGGGTGGCCAGAATATCCAGCAGCACATCGTGCAAAGCAGCGGTGGCAGCAGTCTCAGCTTCGTACTGCACCAGATAGCGCACCAGCGTTTTGGGCACACCGGCATTCACGCCGTACATGCTCATGTGGTCGCCGTTGTAGGTCGCCCAGCCCAGCGCCAGCTCCGAAAGGTCGCCCGTGCCCACCACAAGGCCGCCGGTGCGGTTGGCAAGGTCCATCAGCTCCAGCGTGCGCACCCGTGCCTGCCCGTTTTCAAAGGTGACATCCAGCACAGTCTCGTCCTGCCCGATATCCGCAAAGTGGCTGCGCACAGTGTCGGCGATGCGAATTTCCTGAAAGCTTACGCCCAGCTCCCCGCACAAAATTTCGGCGTTGCTGCGGGTGCGCTTGGTGGTGCCAAAGCAGGGCATGGTCACCGCCAGCACATCGGCGGCGGAGCGGTGCAGCTGCTTCATGGCGCGCACTGCCACCAACAGGGCAAGACAGCTGTCCAAGCCGCCGGAAATGCCAATGACCGCCGTTTTGGCGTGGGCGTGCTCCAGCCGTTTGGCAAGGCCGTCGGCCTGCATCTTCAAAATCAGCTCGCAGCGGGCGGCGCGGCGCTGCGGGTCACTGGGCACAAAGGGCGCGGGGTCGATGCGGCGGGTGAGCACCGTTTCTTCCGGTGTAAGGTCAAATTCCACCGTGACGTAGCCCTCGGCGCTGTGCTCAAAGCTGGTGTTGCGAGCACGCTCGGCCTCCATGCGCTGGCAGTCCAGCTCGGTCTCGGCGTGGTCGCCCGCAAAGGGCGCAGTCTCGGCAAGGATGCTGCCGTCCTCGGCGATGAGGTCATGCCCGGCAAACACCATGTCGGTGGTGCTTTCGCCGTGCCCTGCCGAGGCGTACAGGTAGCCGCACAGCAGCCGGGCAGACTGGTTTGCCACCAGTGCGCGGCGGTACTCGGCCTTGCCCACGGTCTCATCGCTGGCAGAAAGGTTTGCAATGACGGTCGCGCCCGCCAGTGCGTGGAAGGTGGAGGGCGGCAGGACGCTCCACAAGTCCTCGCACAGCTCTACGCCCAGCACAAAACTGGGCATCTGGCGGCAGCGGAACAGCAGCGACGTGCCAAAGGGCACCTGCTGCCCGCAGACGGTCACCGTCTGCACCTCGGTGCTGCCGGGGGTGAACTGCCGCTTTTCGTAGAATTCGCCGTAGTTGGGCAGGTAGGTCTTGGGCACAATGCCCAGCAGCTGCCCGCGGCACAGCACGGCAGCGCAGTTGTACAGCTTGCCGTGCACCAGCAGCGGCAAGCCAACCAGCACTACGGTGTCCAGTGCGCGGGTCTGCGCAAGCAGCCACTCCAGCGCATCCAGTGCGCCCTGCTGCAAGGTGCGCTGCAAAAACAAATCGCCGCAGGTGTAGCCGGTAAGGCAAAACTCCGGGAAAACCGCCAGCTTTACCCCCCGCTGCGCGGCAGTTTGCAGCTGTGTCAGAATCTGCTGTGCATTATAGGTGCAGTCTGCCACCCGCAGCGCGGGCGAAAAAGCAGCCGCCTTTAAAAAACCATCTTTCATAAGAGGATTTCACATCCTGTCTGTTTCAATGTTGCCATGGTGACCCATGTTGACCATAGTATACCACAAACCGCATAAAACGGAAAGTAACAGACTGGTAAAAGAAGTGTGAACGTGGGAAAACCCTCTCAGTCTCGTTTTTCCAGTTAGCGACTTCCCGGAGTGCACCCCTTCCGTCTGCTCACTTCGTTCGCAGCCACCCGCTCCCCACTCTGTCGCCAACGCGACATCTCTCCCCGGCCGGGGAGAGTCTGTCCAAGGGGACGGCTTTGGGCGGTGATAGCAAACTTTCCGGCAGTGCAAAGGGCGTCCCTATTGGAGGAGCTGGCGAGCGCAGCGAGACGGAAGGGATAAAAAAACACCCCCGCAGGCATAAGCCTACGGGGGTGTTATTATGCTAGTATGTTCCCTGCACCCCTAGGGGTACAGTCACGCAAGCATGAGCCTATCAGTCAAGCTGATTACTTAAGCTTTGTAGACGCCCTCGCCAACGATGTTCTTAGCGGTGCCGAAGCCCAGGTTGTAGATAGCAGCCAGGTTGCCAGCAACGTTCAGGATGCTGTTCACAACGCCCAGAGCGCCGTAGCCGAACTTCTGAGCGCCAGTGGACTCATCGGTCACATTATCGGTGTAGTTCTTCTTCCAAATGGTGCTGAACTGGCCGCCGAAGCCGGTCAGGCCGTCGCCGGGGGTCCAGGTGCCGCTGAACACAGCGCCGACGGTGTTGTCCAGGAAGCCCTGAACGTACTTGTTACCAACGATGGTCACCAGGTTCTTGTGGAAGTTCTGCCACTGAGCAGCGCCCATAGCGGGTGCCAGGTAGTCAGCAATGCTACCACCCATAACGTAGGTCATCTCGTTCTCAGACACAGCAGAGAAATTTGCAGGCATCATCATAATGAATTACTCCCTTCAAAAATAGAAAAAATATTTTCGAACCGGTGTTTCCGGCTCAATCCTTATTAGGATGGCAATAATATACCACACTTTCCAGAAATGTTCAAGTACTTTTTTGAAAAAAGTGTAAAAACTGTGAAACATCGTCCCGGCTTTTGTAGCAAAACTGCACTGTTCATGCGGGTTTTTCTGGTGTGACAAGTTTTTTCGCAAATTTGTGAAAAATAGACTACCAGAACCATAAGGCGGTGCTTTGCAATGAAAACAGTTGTTTTTGTGGACGAATTGCTGCTGGTAAACTTTGCCGCAGCCGCCGCGCTGCTGCTGGGCGCGGGGCTTTTATGCGGGCGCAGCTGCACCGGGCTGCGGCTGTGCGCGGGCAGCGCGGCGGCTGCGGTCAGCACCCTTGTCCTGCTGGCCCCTCCGTGGCCCGCCCCGCTGGCGGTACTATATAAAATCGCCAGCTGCTGCGGGGTGGTGGCGGTGTGCTACGGCGTGGCCGGGGCGCGCAGCTTTGCCCGGCTGTGCGGATGGTATGCGGCGCTGAACGGCCTGCTGTGCGGCGCGGTGGTGCTGCCCGGGGTACAGGCCAACAACCTGAGCGTGCTTTTACCGGTGCGCCCGGGGCAGCTTTTGCTCTGCTGCGCCGGGGTGTACGGACTGTTGCGCGGGCTGCTGGCGGTGTTTGGCCGCCCGCAGCGGGGCTGCTTTGCCGCTGTGCTGCAAATTGCGGGGGCAACAGTGCCGGTACAGGCCTACCACGACACCGGCTTTACCCTGCAAGACCCCCTTGCCGGGCGGCGGGTGGTGCTGGTGCAGTACCCGCCGTTGCGCAGCCGGCTGCCCGCACCGCTGCGCGCCTACTTAGACAGCTGGTTTGCCTCCGGCACTGCCCCGCCTCCGGGGCTGAGGGTGCAGTTTGTACCCTGCGCCGCCGTTACCGGCCATTGCCTGCTGCCCGCCGTGCCCGCCGCGCTGTGCCGTGGGCAGCGCCGCGTGCCCGGCCTGCTGGCGGCCTTTTGCGCCCCGGACGCCCCCACCGGCGCATGGACGCTGCTGTTGGGGGACGACGTGGCGGAGGAGGTGGGGGTGTAGGAGTTTTCCGCCCTCTCAGGCGCTCCCGCGCCAGCTCTCCCGGAGGGAGAGCTTATAGCATTGCCGTAATCTTTTATCATTCATCCGATACTTTTTCCGTCATGGCAAAAAAGCTCCCCCTTTGGGGGAGCCGGCACGGCGTAAGCCGTGACTGAGAGGGTTCAGCCCTCCCTGATGCAGTTTCCTTATAATACATATAATAAATAGTGCACAGGAGGGATATCCATGTTGCAGTTTTTCCGCAAGGTCTGGCAGCGGCTGTGGGGGCGTTTGCGCTACTGCGGCGCGGTGCATTATCTGGCGGGCGGGCCAAGCCTGCCCCCGCCCCTTACCCCCGAGCAGGAAAAAGCCCTGCTTGACCGCATGGCTGCCGGGGACGCTGCCGCCCGCGAGGAACTGATCACCCACAACCTGCGGCTGGTGGTGTATCTGGCAAAAAAGTACGAAAACAGCGGCGTGCCCGCCGAGGACTTGGTAAGCATTGGCACCATCGGGCTGATCAAGGCGGTAAACACCTTCACCCCTGCCCGCAGCATCAAGCTGGCCACCTACGCCAGCCGCTGCATCGGCAACGAGATCCTGATGTACCTGCGCAAAAGCTCCAACCGCCGGCAGGAGGCCAGCATCGACGAGCCTTTGAACGTGGACGGCGACGGCAACGAGCTGCTGCTCTCGGACATTCTTGGCAGCGACGCCAACGCGGTAAGCCAGCAGCTGGAGCAGGACGCCGAGCGCGCGGTGCTGCGCAGCGCCGTAGCGGCACTCTCGGCACGGGAACGGCAGATCATGGAACTGCGTTTCGGCCTTACCGACGGCGTGGAGCGCACCCAGAAGGAAGCCGCCGATGCCCTTGGCATCAGCCAGAGTTACATCTCCCGGCTGGAAAAACGCATCATCCGCACCCTGAAAGCCCGCCTTGAAAGCGAATAGCCGCTGGTGCATACCATAAAATTACAGCTTTGTCTATAATGCGCCCCTCTTTTGCGGAGGGGCGCTCAATTTTTTCCACGCATAGCGCCCGGCGCGCAGAGCCATACTTCCGGTAAAGCTAAAAGACCGGGGGCGTTTGGATGTACAACAAGGTGGAGCTATGCGGTGTGAACACAGGGCAGCTGCCTGTGCTGACCGAGGCGGAAAAGCGGCAGCTGCTCACCCTTGCCCACGCCGGGGACAAAGCTGCCCGGGCGCGGATGGTGGAGGGCAACCTGCGGCTGGTGCTCAGCGTAGTGCAGCGGTTTGCCCAGCGGGGCGAAAATCTGGACGATCTGTTTCAGGTGGGGTGCATCGGGCTGATCAAGGCCATCGACAACTTTGACCCCGCGCAGCCGGTGCGGTTTTCTACCTACGGCGTGCCCATGATCATCGGGGAGATCCGGCGGTTTCTGCGGGACAACAACGCCCTGCGGGTAAGCCGCACCCTGCGGGACACCGCCTACCGCGCCATGCAGGCGCGGGAAACGCTGGAAAAGCAGCTGGGGCGCGAGCCCACCATGGACGAGATCGCCGCCGCAGCGGGGCTTGCCCGGCGCGAGGTGACCGCCGCGCTGGAGTCGGTGGTGGAGCCGCTCAGCCTTGACGAGCCGGTGTACACCGACGGCGGCGATGCCATGTATGTGATCGACCAGGTGCGGGACCCGGACAGCGAGGAGAGCTGGATCAGCGGGTTGCAGTTCCGCGATACGGTAGCCGCCCTTTCGCCCCGGGAAAAGCGCATCATGGAGCTGCGGTATCTGCGCGGCAAGACCCAGATGGAGGTGGCGCAGGAGATCGGCATCAGTCAGGCGCAGGTAAGCCGGCTGGAAAAAGGCGCGTTGCAGCAGTTCCACACCGGGGGATAAAAGCAGCCGCTTTTCGCTGCGCCCTCTATGAAAAAGTGGTTCAAAAAAAAGACCGCTGCGCAGTGCAGCGGTCTTTTTGGGCTTTAGCGGCGGCTATATCTGCGCCGGGTGGCAGCCCCGCCCCGCAGATGACGCTCGGCCTTGTTGCGTGCCAGCACGGCGCGCACCTGCCCGTACAGTGCAGGGCTGATGCTGCGCAGCCGCACGGCAACGTCCTTGTGCACGGTGGACTTGCTGCACCCGAACGCAGCCGCCGCTGCCCGCACCGTGGCGTTGTGGGCGGCAATGTACTCCCCCAGCTGCACGGCGCGCTGTTCCGGATCGGCTTTCATATCACGCCTCCCTGCGTTCCAGCTTTGCAATGGTATAACATACGCGCCGCCGGGGCGGATTATGTCTGCGGGCTTGACTTTTTGTCCCCCGGCGCGTATACTGTGGGCGGACATAAAAACAGGGGTGCCGTAAGGCTGAGATCCGCATAATGCGGAGTACCCTTTACCTGATCCGGGCAATGCCGGCGTAGGGAGTTTGCGGAACTGTCCGGTACGTTCAACAAACCTCCGTGCGTCTGCTGTCGGCAGGCGCATTTTGTTTTTGTGTACTACTATGAGAGAGGAATCTTTTCATCATGTCCAAAACCTATTCCAAGACCCGTATTCTGGTGGAATGCGCCCTGATGATCGCCATTGGCACGGTGCTTTCCAACATCAAGTTCTTCACCATGCCCAACGGCGGCAGCATTACCCTGCTGAGCATGCTGCCCTTTGTGCTGGTGTCCTTCCGCCACGGCGCAAAGTGGGGACTATTCACCGGCTTTGTAAACGCCTGCCTGCAAATGATCATGGGCTTCTACCCTCCTCCCGCTTCCACCTTCCTCTACTTCCTCGGTGAGGTGCTGCTGGACTATGTGCTGGCCTTTATGGCACTGGGTCTGGCCGAGTTGTTCGCCCGCCCCTTCAAGAACCGCACCGTGGGTGTGGCCGTAGGCACCTTTGCCGCCGGTTTCCTGCGCTTTATGTGCAGCTTTTTGTCCGGTGTGCTGGTGTGGGGCAACCTGAACGATGGTCTGGCCGCATGGACTTACAGCCTGACCTACAACGGCAGCTATATGCTGCCCGAGACCCTGCTCACCATGGTGGCCGCTGTGCTGCTGTGCCGCGTGGCTCCGCAGATCTTTGACCGTCAGGCACGCTAAGGCGTAGTTTTTCCCAAAAGAGCACTCCCCCGCTTTTTCGATCCCCGCCGGGCACACGCCCTGCGGGGATCTTTTGCTGCAAAAAATTTTCAAAAAACTGTTGACAAGCGCACCTCCGGCTGGTATAATTACACACGTCGTCAGGCACGAGGCAAGACATCTGGGGGTTTAGCTCAGCTGGGAGAGCGCTTGCATGGCATGCAAGAGGTCACCGGTTCGATCCCGGTAATCTCCACCAGAATGAAAGCACTACACGGAAACGTGTGGTGCTTTTTTGTTGCTGCCAAACGAGTGAGGGTTTAGCTCACCCAGGAGAGTGCCGTGCATGGACTGCAAGAGGGTCACCGTGATCAGAATCGGCCCGGTAATCTCCACCAGAATGAAAGCACTACACGGAAACGTGTGGTGCTTTTTTGTTTTATCTGCCGTTCACCTTAACGTCCCCTTTCATGAAAAAAGCGTTTGTCGCAGCCCGCAGGCCGTGACAAACGCTTTTTATTTTACTGTGCGCCCAAGCGCATTTTGAAGTCCTGATAACCGAAGTGCACCAGTTCCCGGCAGCTGCCGTCTGCGCCCAGCAGCCAGATGGGCGGCAGGGGCATCCCGTTGAAGGTGTTGTTCTTGCAGGTGGTGTAGATGGCCATATCGCCGAAGATGAGCTTATCCCCCTCAGCAAGAGGTGCATCAAAGCTGTAATCCCCGATGATATCCCCCGCAAGGCAGGTGGGGCCGCCCAAGCGGACAGTGTGCGCCTTCTCCCCTGCCTCGCCGGCGTCCAGCAGCGGCGGGCGGTAGGGCATCTCGATGACATCCGGGGTGTGGCAGGCTGCGGACATATCCAGAATGGCAAGACTGGTATCCCCGTTGCGCAGGGTGTCCAGCACGGTGGTGACGAGATAGCCCGCATTCAGCGCCCAAGCCTCGCCGGGCTCCAGATACACCTGTACGCCGTACTTCTGCCGCACCGAGAGGATGCAGTTTTCCAGCGTAGCAAGGGCATAGCCCGGGCGGGTGATGTGGTGTCCCCCGCCGAAATTGAGCCACTTCATTCTGGGCAGCAGGTCTGCAAACTTTTTCTCCACTGCGGCCAGCGTTACCGCCAGCGCATCGGCGTCCTGCTCACACAGGGTATGGAAGTGCAGACCGTCCAGCAGGGCGGGCAGCTCCGGGTGCGCTGCCACAGCGGCGTCCCACTGAGCACGGGTTGTGCCCAGACGGCTGCCGGGGGCGCAGGGGTCGTAAATTTCGTGACCCTCCTGCGTGGAGCACTCCGGGTTGATGCGCAGACCGATGCTTTTGCCCGCTGCCTTTGCCGCCGGGCCGAACTTTGCCAGCTGGCTGGGCGAGTTGAACACGATGTGGTCGGCGTATTGCAGCAATTCCTCAAACTCATCTGCCCGGTAGGCGGCGCAGAACACATGGTTCTCCTTCTCCGGCAGCTCTTCCCTGCCCAAGCGGCTCTCGTACAGGCCGCTGGCCTCGGTACCTGCCAGATAGGGTGCCAGCACCGGGTAGACATTGAAGTTGGAAAAAGCCTTCTGCGCCAGCAGAATGCGGCAGCCGGTGCGCTGCTGCACCCCCAGCAGGATCTCGCCGTTGCGGCGCAGCTGGGCTTCGTCCAGCAGATAGCAGGGGGTGGGCAGGCGGTGCAGCTGCTCCTCGGACAGGTTTGCCAGCCCCGCAAAGGGCGGGCGGCTGTCGCGCACCCGCATCAGTCCACCAGAGCCGGGTTGTGGCTCTCGGAGCGGGGCAGGCCGTACTTATCCAGTGCATCCAGATACGGATCGGGATCAAACTCCTCGACAGTGTGCACGCCCTTGGTGGTCCACTTGCCGGTGAGCAGCATCAGTGCACCACACATGGCGGGCACGCCGGTGGTGTAGCTGATGGCCTGACTGCCCACTTCCTTGTAGCACTCCTGATGGTCGCAGACGTTGTAGATATAGTAGGTCTTATCCTTGCCGTCCTTTTTGCCGGTAAAGATGCAGCCGATGTTGGTCTTGCCCTTGGTACGGGGGCCAAGTCTGGCGGGGTCCGGCAGCAGAGCCTTGAGGAACTGGATGGGCACGATCTCCTGTCCGTTGAAGTTGACAGGGGTGGTGGACAGCATTCCCACGTCCTCCAGACAGCGCATGTGATCCAGATAGCTCTGGCCAAAGGTCATGAAGAAGCGGATGCGCTTTGCCTCCGGGATGTTCTTTGCCAGAGACTCGATCTCCTCGTGGTGCAGCAGGTACATATCCTTGTCGCCCACCTGATCGAAGTTGTACTCCCGCTTGATGCTCATGGCCGGGATTTCCACCCAGTGACCGTCCTCCCAGTAGCTGCCGGGAGCGGACACCTCGCGCAGGTTGATCTCGGGGTTGAAGTTGGTTGCAAAAGCATAGCCGTGGTCGCCGCCGTTGCAGTCCAGAATGTCGATGGTGTCGATGGTATCGAACTCGTGCTTTTTGGCGTAGGCGCAGTATGCCTGGGTCACACCCGGGTCAAAGCCGCTGCCCAGCAGGGCGGTCAGGCCGGCTTCCTCGAACTTTTTGGCGTAGGCCCACTGCCAGCTGTAATCAAAGTAGGCAGAGAAGCCGGCCTCCTTGCAGCGCTTCTCGTAGATGGCGCGCCACTCCGGGTCGTCGGTGTTCTCAGGCTCGTAGTTGGCGGTATCCATATAGTTGACGCCGCAGGCAAGGCAGGCATCCATGATGGTCAGATCCTGATAAGGCAGGGCGATGTTCATCACGAGATCAGGCTGGTAAGCCTTGATGAGGGCGATGACCTCTTCCACCTTGTCTGCGTCCACCTGTGCGGTGGTGATCTTGGTGGCGGTGGTGGGAGCCAGCTCAGCAGCCAGCTTATCGCACTTTGCCTTGGTACGGCTGGCGATGCAGATCTCGGTGAACACCTCGGGCACCTGGCAGCACTTATGGATGGCAACGGAGGCCACGCCGCCGCAGCCGATGATCAGAACTTTGCTCATATCGGTTACTCCTTTATCTGAAATGGTAGTTTCGTATTTATACCTGAAAGCCCGGCCAGCCCTTGTCCAGCGCAATCAGAGTCTCGCGCAGCACCTTGCAGGCGGTGGCGGTGGAAACGCCGGTGGTGTCCAGCGTGGGAGCCAGCTCGTTCAGGTCTGCACCGATGATGTTGGCCTTGGTCACAGTGCGGATGGCATCCAGCAGCTGCAAAAAGCTTACGCCGCCAGCCTCCGGGGTACCGGTACCCGGGAAGCAGGAGGGGTCAAGGCAGTCCAGATCGATGGTCAGGTACACCGGCACCTTGCTCTCGCACAGCTGTGCGGTCAGCTCGGCAAGGCCGGTAAAATCGAACTTGTGCATCTCGGTGTGCTGAGCAGCAAACTCAAACTCTGCCCGGTCTCCGCTGCGGATGCAGAACTGATGGATACGGCCATCCCCTACCAGCTCGTGGCAGCGGCGCAGCACACAGGCGTGGCTCAGCTTCGCGCCCAGATAGTCGTCCCGCAGGTCGGCGTGGGCGTCGAAGTGGACGATATGCAGATCCGGGTATTTCTTCACCGCAGCCCGCACGGCACCCAATGTGACCAGATGCTCGCCGCCCAGCAGCAGCGGGAATTTGCCGTCCTTCAAAATCTCCTCTGCCCGAGCCTCGATATCGGCCAGTGCCAGCTCGCTGGAGCCGAAGCACAGCTCCAGATCGCCGCTGTCGAACACATCAAAATCGGTCAGGTCGGCGTTCTGGTAAGGGCTGTAAGTCTCCAGACCGTAGCTCTCGTGCCGGATGGCCGCCGGGCCGAACCGTGCGCCGGGGCGGTAGCTGGTGGTGGAATCGTAAGGCGCACCGTACAGCACGATGCTGGCGGCGCGGTAGCTGCTGTCGCAGCCGATAAAGGTCTCAACGTTGGGGTGCATCAGTGTTCCTCCACTTCCCGCAGCATCTCCTCCAGAAAAGCCGGCAGGTAGAATGCTCCGATATGCAGTTTGGTGGTGTAGTAGCGGGTGCGCATATTCAGCGCCTTCCACGCTTCTGCGTCCAGATCATCAATGGGATGGTATTTTTTGCTTGCAAAGCCGAACAGCCAATAGCCCGCCGCAAAGGTAGGGATATGTGCCTGATACACCCGGCTGATGGGGAAGGTGGATGCGATGCGCTTGTGGCTGCGCTGCATGGCGCTGGCGTCCTCGGCGTAGAAGGGGCTGCCCTGCTGGTTGACCATGATGCCGTCCTCTTTCAGGGCGTTGAAGCAGCTGCCGTAGAACTCGCGGGTGAACAGACCCTCAGAGGGGCCGAAGGGGTCGGAGGAGTCCACAATGATGAGGTCGTACTCCTCCTCGCAGCGGCGGATATACTTCAGGGCGTTCTCAAAGTAGATATGCACCCGGCGGTCATCCATACGGCAGGCATTGCCGGGTAGGTAAGCGCGGCAGGCCTCCACCACCTGCGGGTCCATCTCCACAAGGTCGATGCGCTCCACGCGGTCGTAGCGGGTCAGCTCCCGCACCACGCCGCCGTCTCCGGCACCGATGACCAGAATGTCCTTGGCCTCCTTGTGCACCGCCATAGGCACATGAACGATCATTTCATCGTAGATGAACTCATCGCGCTCGGTCAGCATCACGTTGCCGTCCAGCGTGAGCACCCGGCCGAACTCCGGGGTCTCAAAGATATCAATGCGCTGATAATCGCTCTGCTTGGAGTAGAGCTGCTTGTTCACACGAATGCTGTGCTTCACATCCGGGGTGTGAAACTCTGAAAACCAAAATTCCATCTCTTTCCCTCCTTATGCCAGAACATTCAGGTGCAAGATTTCGGGGTCCTCCGGGCCAGTCATGCTGCAGCCCTTGGCCTTGGCGTACTCGATGTAGTTCAAGATCTCCTTGGTGATGCGCTCGCCGGGTGCAAGGATGGGGATGCCCGGGGGATAGCACATGACGAACTCGCTGCACACCATGCCCTCGGTCTCCCGCAGGGGCAGGCTCTTTTTGGGGGCATAGAAGGCCTCCTGCGGGCTGGCAGCCACCACAGGGTCGATGTATTCCTGACTCAGCAGACCCGAACCGTCGGTGCGGTAACGGCGCTTGATCTCAGCCAGCGCACTGACCAGACGCTCCACCTCCTGCGGGCGATCGCCGATGGACAGGTAGGCAAGGATGTTGCCGATATCGCCGAACTCGATCTGAATATCGTACTCATCCCGCAGGATATCGTAGACCTCGATGCCTGCAAGACCGATATCCAGCGTATGGACGCTGAGCTTGGTAGTGTCGAAATCAAAGACGGAATCGCCGTTGCACAGCTCCTTGCCAAAGGCGTAGTAGCCGCCTACGGCGTTGATCTCCTCGCGGGCGTACTCGGCAATGTCCGCCACCTGATGGAACACCTGCCGTCCCCGCAGCGCCAGATTGCGGCGGGAGATATCCAGACTGGACATCAGCAGGTAGCTGCCGGAGGTAGTCTGGGTCAGGTTGATGATCTGGCGCACATAGCCCGGGTGCACGTTGGGGCCGATGAGCAGCAGGCTGGACTGGGTCAGGCTGCCGCCGCTCTTGTGCATGGACACCGAGGCCATATCCGCGCCTGCCGCCATGGCAGATACCGGCAGGCCGCCGCCAAAGTAGAAGTGTGTGCCGTGGGCTTCGTCCGCAAGGCAGAGCATCCCGGCATCGTGCGCCATTTTTACGATGGCACGCAGGTCGGAGCAGATGCCGTAGTAGGTGGGATTATTCACCAGCACAGCCACAGCGTTGGGGTGCTCCTTGATGGCCTTTGCCACCTGCTCCCGCTTCATGCCAAGCGAAATGCCCAGGCGCTTATCCACCTCCGGGTTCACATACACCGGCACCGCGCCGCACAGCACCAGCGCGTTCAGCACGCTGCGGTGCACATTGCGGGGCAGAATGATCTCATCGCCCCGTTTGCAGGCGGTAAGTACCATGCTCTGCACGCTGCTGGTGGTGCCGCCCACCATTAAAAAGGCGTGTGCTGCGCCAAAGGCATCGGCGGCAAGCTCCTCGGCTTCCCGGATGACTGACACCGGGTGGCAAAGGTTATCCAGCGGCTTCATGCTGTTCACGTCCACGCCCACACACTGCTGACCCAGAAAAGCGGTCAGTTCCGGGTTGCCGCGGCCCCGCTTGTGGCCGGGCACGTCAAAAGGCACTACCCGCATCTGCCGGAACCGCTCCAGCGCCTCGTAAATGGGCGCACGGCGCTGATCCAGCCGGGAACGCGCTTTGTTCTCGTTCATCTTTTCCTCCGTCCCTGTTCTTCTTTTTGCACAACAAAAAAGCGCAGGCACTGCACAAATATGCAGACCTGCGCTTGGAAAAGCTTTTTCCGCGCTGATAAAGCACCCAGCCGTAAGTGCCGGTGCTGCGCGTTATTTGCGATCCAAAAAGACGGGGTGATGAGAGTCTATATAGCAACTACACTTTTACTACTCTTATTGACCGTTTCACAAGTCTGCGCATAGGCTGCGCAATTTCATGGTTGTAAAGGAACCAACTTATAAAATTTGAGCTTCAAACTCAATCAATAATGGCAGCTTGCGCCGCCGGTCGGCAGTGGACCCGGCTGTCCGTATGGCCTTAGCCCCGTTTGGGCGGTCCCGAGTAAATTGCTTTGAAAAGACTCTGCAAGGCGGCGTCTCTCAAAATCAACAAAAGAATAACATGATTCGCCCCGTCTGTCAACCAAAACTTTTTGGCAGTCGCCTGCTGCGGGTGCGCGGGACGGCGCTCGGCGCGCAAAATGGAGCGTTTTGTGCAAAAAAGCAGATGCCCTTCCCGCCGCAGTATGCTATAATAAAGGAACAATGAATGGAGAAAGAGGGTGTATGGATGGCACTGCCAATCGCCATCGTAGAGGATCAGACCCCGGACGCCCAGCGGCTGGAGGAGCTGCTGCAACAGCAGCTGCCCGAAGCCGAGTGCACATGGTTTGCCTGCGGGGATGATTTTCTCCGTGCCGCAGCAGAGCCCGGCTTATACGCCGTGGTGTTTCTGGATATCTGCATGGCGGGCACCAACGGCATCGAGACCGCCCGCCGACTGCGGCAGGCCGACCCGGAGGTGCTGATCGTATTCGTGACCTCCTCGCCGGAATATGTATGGGATGCCTTTCCGGTGCACCCCTTCGATTACCTGCTCAAACCCTATCAGGAGGAAAAATTCGTGCACCTTGCCGCCGAGCTGCGGCGGGCGCTGCGTTGTAAGGAGCCGGAACTGGAGATCCGCATTGCCCGCCAAAGCATTCAGCTGCCGCTGCGCAAGGTGCTGTATGCCATTGCCCGGAACCACTACGTCCTTATCACCACCGAGGATGGTGAGTACCGTGCCATGTGCAGCTTTGCGCAGATCGAAGAAAAGCTTACCGCACGGGAAAACTTTATGAGCTGCAACCGAGGCGTTATCATCAACATGGACAAGGTGCTGCGGTTCGGGGAGGACTGCATCGAGATCCTGGACGGCACCCGCCTGCCGGTACGGCAAAAGGATAAATGCACTCTGCTTGCCCACTTTACACAATACCAGTTCCGCCACATGCGGCAGGAGCTGCACTGAGGAAAGGAGCAGCCGCCATGGATCTTGCCCTGTTCGGCCGTTATTTTCTGGATTTTGCGCTGCTGTACCCCAGCGCGTTTCTGTGTCTGGCATCCCTATGGGAAAAGCTGCGCACCCCCAGGCGCACCGCCTGCATCGCTGCCGGATGCATCACCCTGCTGTGCATCGGCTGCGCCGCGCTCTGCGCCGTGTTCGGGCTGAACAGCAATTCTCTCCTGCCCGCCATCGTGCTGGTCTCCTTCTGGCTGCTGCGCTGGCGGGTAACGCCGGAAGTGACCGTAAGCCAGACCGCGTTTCTGTTTTCCATCTCTGCCGTGATGATGGCGGTGTGTTCCCTGCTGTCGACGCTGCTCAACGCCCAGACCGAGATCTCCAACCCACAGACCGTCTGCCTTGCCTCCACGGCGCTGCTGCGGCTGGGCCTTGCCGCGATGCTCACCGTGCTGTTCTGGTTCACCGCCGTGCAGTGGAGCCGGTGGCTGCTGCGGGAGTACAGCGGTGAAGCCTTCTGGCAGTCTGCGTGGCCGCTGCCCGCCCTCTATGCCGTTTTTCTGGTATACTGTATGCCGCTGAACCCCGCCGTGGTGCTGGTCGGGCGACTGAAGATCATCTCGGTGCTGGCGGTGTCCATCTCGCTGTTCGGCATCTTTCTGCTGCTGTACGAGATGTACCGCGTTGCCCGGGAGTTTACCCGCAATGCCCGGCTGGACCGGGAAAACCAGCTGCTGGCCATGGAATCCCGCCGGTACATGGAGTTACAGACCTATCTGGACAACACACGCCGTCTGCGGCACGACTTCCGGCAGCATCTGCATGTGATTGCCGGACTGACCGAGACCGGGCAGCTGGAGGAGCTGAAAAGCTATCTGCACCAGTATGAAAGCGAACTCAGTGAGCACCGCCCCAGCCTGTGCGCCAACGCCGCCGTGGATGCACTGGCCGGATATTACGACCATGCAGCCGGGCAACAGAGCGTTCCTGTGGAGTGGAAGCTGGCACTGCCTCGGCAGCTTCCCATGCCGGAGGCCGACCTGTGCACCATTCTGGGCAATCTGCTGGAAAACGCCCTGCACGCCAGCCAGAAGCTGCCGCCGGAGCAGCGCCGGGTGCAGGTGATGGCGCAGATGCTCAGTCCCGCCATGCTGGGGCTTGTGGTGGAGAACCGTTACGACGGCATGCTGAAAAAGCAGCAGGGTATCCTGCACTCCACCAAGCACGAGGGCACCGGCATCGGGCTGGTATCTGCCGAGACGGTAGTGCACAAATATAACGGCAATCTGCATTTGGAGACCGAGGAGCAGATCTTCCGGGTGAATGTTCTGTTAAATCTGTAACCACCGGCAGGCCAACGTGAAAGCGTTCACAAAAAAGCAGCGCCGTCCTTTGCAGAGAGGTTTCTCTACGAAGGGCGGCGCTGTATTATTTTTCAAGCTTCTCCGTGCTTTTTTGTGCGGCTTCCAGCTCGTCCACCCGCTTTTGCAGGGCGGTGATCTTATCGTCCATTTTCAAAAATGTCCAGACCAGAACGGCCAGCACCAGCGCGGGAGGAACGACCATCCACAGGGACTGCTGACACCAGAGCAGCAGCGAATAGCCGCCGAATACAGTAAAAATAAATACGGCAAACAGACTTGCAGCCAGTACAGCAAAAAATCCCATACAGAAAGTCTCCTTTCAGTTATTCTTCCGTTTCTTCCTCGTCCGGGTCCAGCTCAATGCTGAACACGGCTTTTTTCAGCTTTCCGCAGCCCTGCGCCTTCAGACCGGATTTATACGGTTCCCCCGCCAGATACAAGGCAAAGCGTCCCTCGCACAGCATTCCGGCAATGCTGGTACCGGCAGTGCCTACGGTGGTGTCGGCGGCTTCATCGGTTGGCTTGGTGGGCGTCAGCTCCGCAAGGCTTACCTCAAACAGCTCACTGCCGTCCAAGTCAGTCTCCAGCGTAATGTGATTGTCGTGCCGCTGGAACAGTGCCTTGTCGGAGGTCTGGGGCGTGACGGTGCTCACGGTGACCACCGCCTTGTCCCCATCGATGCGGGTGCGCCCGGCAGGCAGGGTGGTGATATCCCGCGCCATGATGTACTCGATCACGGTGTCCAGATTGTCGCTTACGCCCAGATAGTTGGGCAGGTTGTTCAGGGTATCGTAGATCATAGAAAAAGTCCTCCGTCTGTGTTGTTTCAGTTACCTGTATGGTATCACAGGTCAGGGACAGATGCAATATGTGTGCGGGCAGATGTCGCGAGCCGCGCAGAAAAGGAACCCGGGTCGCGGCTCCCAGCGGCTGCGTCGTGCCTTGGGCGGCACGCGCATCCTGCTGGCCGCAGCCCCAACAGCTCCTCCCTGTTTCTGCCGCTGGCAGCGGTCGTCGCTGTTGCACAGGGGCTTTCCCCCGCCGGACTATTCGGCGGGTCGATGCTGTTCGAATCCACCCTTGCAGCCCCTTTTCAAGGCAGATAAAACAGAAACTCCAGTACCCGGTTCGGATACTGGAGTCCTTGGTGGGCGCGGGTGGATTACGCGAGCCGCGCTGCTAAAAACAGCCCACTGGGCTGTTTTTACGCTGTCTTCTGCGACAGCGCCGCAGCTGTTCGAATCCACCCGCCCTATGAGTTTAGCCTTGTTACAAAACAAAAACCTCAGCGTATTGTATACGCTGAGGTTTTTTGGTGGAGCGAAGCAACCCAAATCCGAACCATTGCCCTCTGGGGCATCTTTGGCGGCGATCTCATCGAAAGTGATGGTTTTTGTGCCGTCTTTGTAGTTGAATGCAATCAAAACTTTTTCATCATAGAGATAAACAGCATTCACGAACGTGTTGATAAGCGTTTCCCGGTGGCTTTTTACATTCGGGTCGAGCTTGCGGAACCGGGTCAGCCAAAAACGAACCTGATTTTCACTCAACCGTGGCCGAGCGATTTTTTCTTCGGCGATCCGAACCTCAAGTTCTTTCTGCTGGGCTTCCAGCTTTTCCAGACGCGATTTGGTGGAGTTGGTCAGCACACCTGCTTGGATGGCGTTCAGCATATTCTCGATGCCATTCTCTACCTCGCGCATCTGCTTTTCCAGCAGAGGAAGCGTGGTGTTTTCCTGATCCTGCAACTCCATCACTTCCGCAACGATGGCATCAATCACGGCATCGTCCTGAATCAGCTTCGTGGTTTCAGCTATGACCAAATCTTCCAGCCACTCTTTACGGACGGTCTTTTTCTTGCAGGTCTTGAAACGCTTCGCGGTGGCGCACTTATAATAATGATGAACGACCTTGTTTCTACCCGTACCGCACTCGCCGAACATCATCGCGCCGCACATTCCGCAGAACAGCTTGGTGGTGAGCAGGTAATCATCCTCGGCCTTGTGACGGGCAGGAGCGCGGCTGTTCTTTTTGATTTTTAGCTGCACTTCCTCAAACAAGTCCTTGTCCACGATGGCCGGGATACTGTCGGGCATCACAATGTCCTTGAAGTGGTTTTCACCAATGTACCGTTTGTTCGTCAGCAGCTTCTGAACACTGTTGTAGGTAAACTTCTGGTTACGGTTGGTGGTCACGCCACTGTCGTTCAGCCAGTTCATCAGTTCTTTCATAGTTGCACCATCGTTGTACCGCTGAAAGGCTTCTACCACAAAGGGAGCTTTCAGCGGGTCGATTTGAAAGAACTTCTCCTCGTCCACCTTAAAACCAATGGGAATTGTGCCACCGTTGTACTTGCCCTTCAGAACATTCTCAGTCATGCCGCGCACGACCTTTTCAGAAAGTTCTGCGGAATAGTATTCAGCCATGCCGGTGAGCATACTCTTGACCATGATACCCGCAGGGCTGTCAGAGATAGGCTCCGTGGCAGATACCAGCTTGACATGGTTTCGTTCCAACTGATACTCATAGTGGGCCGAATCGTAACGATTTCGGGCGAAACGGTCGAGTTTCCAGACCAGCACAATGTCAAACAACCGTTTCTCGCTGTCCTTGATCATCTGCTGGAAATCCGGGCGGTTGTCGGTTTTGGCGGAAAGGGCGCGGTCAATGTAGTGCTTAACTACCGTGATGCCGTTCTTTTCGGCATAAGCCGTACATTCACGAATCTGGCCTTCGATGGATTCCTCGCGCTGGTTGTCGCTGGAATAGCGGGCGTAGATTACGGCGGTCATGCAAACACCCCTTTCACTTCATTCTCCGCAGGCGGCGCACAAGGTCGGATGCACTGTACAGAACACGGGCCACCGACACGGCATCCCCGCCCACGATGTAGAACACCGAGTAGTTATCCACCAGCATCTGCCGCAGCCCTTGGGTGCGCTCCGGCTCACTTTCCACCAGCGCACAGCGTTCCGGCAGGATGTTCAGCGACTGGATGGCTTCTGCAATGCGGTTGTACTGCCCCATAGCCGTATAAGGTTCAAGCAGACGGTCAGCAATGTAGCTGTAAATCTGCTCCATATCGCTGAGTGCCATCCGGGAAATTTTCACATCATACTGTTTCATCTGTGCTGTTCCCTGAACTGTGCGAATGCGCTTGCAGCATCCACGGTATCACCGATCTGAATCTCCTTAATGCCCACCTGCAAGGCTGCATGGAGCTGGTCATCGGTCATGGTGTCAGCGTTCAGAGCCGCAGGAGCCTTCGGCAGGGACAGCGAGAAGGGGATGCCGCCAGTCAGGGTGATCTGGCGCAGGTACATATCAATGGCTGTTGCCATCGGGATGCCGAGCTGCTTCAACACATCCTCGGCTTGCTGCTTAACGGTGGGGTTGACACGAAGATTGAGTGTCATCGTTTTTTCCATGGTTATCACCTCGGCCTTATTGTAAAGTATTTTGCGTTGCAAATCAACAACTCCCAAACTTATAATTAAATTTCTCCATATTGCACAACATAACTTCAGGTTCTCCGACTTCTAAAATTTTGCTTCATACCAATACCAATGTGCTGCAATTCGTTCAGTATATTGTGTATTATCACCTTCTGATTCTGCCCACGACCATCCATTTCCACTTTTTACAAACTCAACCGGAACATCTTGAAAGCCATGTGGTTCATCATCTTCAGAATAGTAAAAGCCCTTATATGTAGTACTCGGAATGAGCCCGAAAGAGCCTGTACAAAATTCCACCATATCATCTGCGTAATAATATACTTTCCATCCATTCCACTCTAGCGGTCCCATTGGATGTTCTTCTATCACTTTCCGCGCATAGTTTGTCAGCTCATCCTGATTTCGCAGTACATAAGACTGGATGGATTTTTTGCTAAATGGCCGAACAATCAACGCCGTAGCTACAGCAATACACCCTAGTGCGGTCAAAAGTCCAATGCAAATTCTTTTCATGTTTTTCTCCAGTCAACTGAAAACATATCACGCTGTAAGAACTATGATATCGCAGACTTTACTTTAGCGTGTGTACAATATGCAGTGCCATATCTGCATTTTCTTTGTCTACAAATATCTCTGTGATATACTTTGGTTTTATACCTAGAGTTCCAATTCTTGCCTGATCGAACGTATTACGCCGATTGACATCTTTAGTTTTGCAATAGAACTTGATTCCCGCAGCCGCCAACGCATCCGTGATGCGACTGCCTTGGTAGGGATCAGAAACGGTTGCGACTTGCGATTTGAAAAACTGCTCTAGCATAAAAGGATCTCCTATATACACTCTAAAAGAAATCTCTTGCGTTTCTTACTGGAATAACGAAATTTAAGCCCAATTTATTTCGTTTGTCTACAAAATTTTTCAAAATCGTATAGCTGCACATAAATTCATGGAAAATTTGTTGCATAATCACAGTTTTGTTTATCTGCATCGCTATTGAGGACGAATACGGCAATACTCCAACGCAGCGGGCGGAACTGGACTGGCTGCTCTACAACAAGCCCTTGGAGTATGCTCAGCTTGTGCTGGGTGGTGAGATTGAGCATTATCTCTCACTCAGCTGTGACCATGGCAGATTTAGAGGATTGACCTTTAATTAAAATATCCAAGGCAAAACAACAGCCCTCTACTTGCAGTCGTTGCAAATAGAGGGCTCATGGTTAGTTAGTAGTTCAACCTATTATGGTAACCATCTGAAAATACTGATACTGGTATTCATCTTCTAATACCGCCTGCATTTCTTCCATGTATAGCGGGTCTTTCAACAGTTTGGGATGAAATGCTCGCTCTCTCCAGAGTCGGACTCCAATTTCGGGAAAAAAATATTCCGTTCCCAGTTGCAAGTCCTTTTCGTTGCAAATAACGTTGTCCTTTTTCATTAAGCTATCAATAATACACTCGGCGGCTGTATTAAACATATCCATCCCGAACAATTTTATTGATGCCACTTTAGACAAATCACGCTGGATGCCGATTTCAGCAGCTTTTCCGTTCCGATACTGCACAAGAAAGAACGAATCATTATCCATATATCGTCCGGTTATCAAATTAGGGTCATCGGTTTCCGCACAACATTCCATTTGCATTGCTTCATCAGAAGAATTCGACCACTGTTTCTTCATTTGTAGAAGAGCATTTTCTAATTCATCTGATGTCATGCCTAATTTTAATTGTCCAATTCCAATATGTGGTTCAATAATTATCTCTTTCATAACAAAACCTTATACCAAAAAGTGAGCCATACAAATGCAGCAGTTGCACATATCATCAGAACCAGTAGTATCGTACTTGCAAGTTTTTTCTCAATGGAAACTTTCTGATTTTCGCACAAGACAATTTGCTGAAGATTGTGAAATTCGGCTTCGCTGACATTTCCATTTAACGCTTTCCATGTATTGCGGCGTTCTGTAACCAGCAAGAAATCAGACAGCATTTCCATAAAAATGACGGCGAAAAATGCCAGAGAAAAGAACCACATACCGCTCCATTGGCTTGCTGTCAAAGTATCTCGGAGCGTTGCCGGTTTCAAGGACTGTACCGCAATGACATAAAGTACGGTACTTTGTTCACAGTTGTTCTCCTTAATCTGCTGGCACCTATACACCGTTATTCCCATCATGTCTAAAAGCGAATTGATTTTGCAATTTCCAATGCCTGGCTTTCCGACACAGAACTTGCTTCAAGTTCAATTGCAACAAAGCATTCTTTCTCGTTATCATAAGCGAGAACGCCTAAATTGTTTACTGGTTCTGAATTTGCACCATCTTGAAAAATTACCGTTGTAAGTGCAGTCGTTCCGCGTTCCGTGGTTTGTATCACATCGTATTTATTATCCGTGTCAAACCTGTAAACCGATCCTAGCCGAAGTGCAGAGTAAACAATCTGCACGGAATCTCTATCACCTTCATATGGTTCATAGGTACTGTATCCAACCGCGCCAACCAACACATGATTTTTGTCATAAATATCATATACTGGATAAGACGGATTCAGGCTTGCAAGAGCAAGTGGTTTATTTTCAGCACGTTGCGTTTGTTCTCTCTTTTGAATTTTCCACCCTTGCGGAAGTTCGATTGAAATAACACTGCTCGCTTGTCCTAATTCTTCAGTTTGAAATTCAATTTGCCGATTTGGTTTCTCCTTGTTTTCAGCTTGTTCTCCTAAAATATCTGATGCGATTTGTCCATATTCTTTATCAGTAGTGATGGATTCCAGATACTGATAAAGCGTATTTCTTTCTTCATCCGATCCTCTATAGGGAAGCTCTGTTTTTATGCCGGATAAAACAAGCTGCTGAAAGTCTTTATCATTCATCAGTTTGTCATATTTCAACACATACAGTGTGTCTTGAGGGAATTTGATAAGACGATTTGTCAACACCGAAAAGCAATCTTCTGTATACCCACCATCCGATTCTTTAAGCTTTTGCAGTATTTGGCTTGTGCTGGCGTTTTCAAGATTAGATAAAAATTCCTGCTCGCTTGTCACCGATGTCGATATAGGAGAGTTCATAGAAGTTGAAGAGGATACTTTTGTTGCGCAAGCTGACAATCCTATGATTGTCGCAACCGAAATTGCAATGAAGCTCCTTTTCATATAGAGCATACACCTCCCGTTTGTTTCCATCAGAAGCTTTTACTTAGACAACGCAGCAACCAACACATTTGTTGCAAGATTTCCCAAATTTGTTTACTTAAACAAAAATCCATTCTCACATTTGTGCTCATCTACAAATATCTAGGCATTTTGCCGTTAATAAATACTTTCTGCAACCTTCATCAACTCATCCAATGAACCATCGCCCATAATTGTGCAGGAAACACCAGCATCCTCCCAAACCAAAATATAACAGGTGACCTGCCCCGGAATCTCACTTGTTCCAAGTGTTGCTTCCTTATCTCCAATCTTTACAGTTGTATAAACGGTATGTTCATTATCGAATGTTTCAATCTGTCCGTATGCGGTTATAATTGAACAATCCACAAAATAGATTTCTCCGGCAGCATTAACATACGCATGAGAGAATGTTTCCTTTTTATCATAGCCTTGCGTATAGTCACGCCAAAATCCGACTTGTACATAATGTTCACTATACGCATCGGGAAGCTGTTCTAATGGTTCTCCTTCAACTTTATAAGTGACTTGCATCTCAATGGGCAGGAACTTCTGAATCATCGTATAGACCGCCTTGCGGAAGTCTGCACTTACTGCAAGCGCGCCGAGAGTTAAAATTACCAGCGTCATGGCTGCAACAAGCACTCGTTTCAGCACAGGGCG
>NZ_PXUP01000039.1 GCF_003324185.1 Faecalibacterium prausnitzii | reverse complement strand
AGCTTATCCTCCAGACGATATTTCTGATTCTGGAAGTCTCCGCGCAGCACCTTCAATTTTGCTACCTGCACGTCCAAGTCCATCTTTTCCCGGATGCGAGGGTCGCCTGCACACAGAGCCTTGATTTCTGCGTAAGATAAAGCCTGTTCGTCAATATCATCGCAAGATCGCATAGGCGATTTGCTCGTCATGATCTGCGAGATAAACTTCTGTTTATTCTCAAGGGTCTGATAGAGGTAGGCGTCAAATGTCGATTCCGTGACGTAATTATAGACGTAAACCTGCTTGTTTTTATTGCCCTGCCTGATAATTCTACCGTTGCGCTGGGTCATATCAGACGGACGCCAGCCTACATCCAGATGATGCACCGCTACGAGCAGCGTCTGGACGTTGGTGCCAGCTCCCATCTTTGCAGTGCTGCCCAGCAACACACGCACCTGTCCGCTGCGTACCTTGGAGAAAAGTTCTGCTTTCTTGTTCTCCGTATCTGCGTTGTGGATGAACTCGATCTCCTGTTCGGGCACACCAGCATTGAGCAGCTTGGAGCGGATATCATCATAGACGTTGAACGAACCGTCGCCCTTTGGAGTAGACATATCGCAGAAAATCAGCTGGGTCAGCTTCTGCTCCTTGGTGTCGTTCCAGATGCGCAGGACGTTGTTGACGCAGGCGTTCAGCTTGCTGTTGGGGTCATCGGGCAGAGCGGAATTCATCAACCGCTGGTCAAGACCGATTTTGCGGCCATCCGACGTGATTTTCAACATATTATCCACAGAGGGGTCAACAGAACCGCTGTGGACTTCGGCTGCACGTTCGCTCAACGCCTGCACCATATCCTGTTGGATTTCCGAAGGTTTGACCACCACCGTCTCAAATTTTGCATCAGGCACCGGGAGATGAAGCTGGTCGCTGGTCTTGATATCTGCTGCTTCTTTGAACATCGCCATCAGTTCAGGCAAATTGAAGAACTTCGCAAAACGAGTGCGTGCACGGTAGCCGGTGCCTTCTGGGGCAAGTTCGATGGCGGTAGTAGTTTCGCCAAAAGTCGATGCCCATGCGTCAAAATGGGTCAACCCTTTCTGCTGTAAGGTGTTGTACTGAAGATAACGCATCAGGGTATACATCTCGGTCATGCTGTTGCTCAGGGGCGTACCTGTTGCAAAAATCACGCCACGTCCTCCGGTGATCTCGTCCAAATAGCGGCACTTGCCGAACATATCGCTGGATTTTTGCGCCTCGCTCGTACTCAAACCTGCAACATTACGCATTTTCGTGTACAAGTAGAGGTTCTTAAACGCTTGGCTCTCATCCACAAACAACCTGTCTACGCCCAATTGTTCAAACGTAACCACATCATCTTTACGGTCTGTGCCTTGCAGCTTTTCCAATTTCTGTTTCAAAGACTTGCGCAGCTTTTCCAGCTGCTTTACCGTGAAATGCTCGCCAACCTGCGCTTTCGCTTCTTCGATGGCCTCCTCGATTTCATCCATCTGTTCCTGAATCAGACGCTCCTGTCGTTCTGCGGACAAGGGTATCTTTTCAAACTGGCTGTGTCCGATGATAACCGCATCATAATCACCGGTCGCAATTCTCGCACAGAATTTTTTGCGATTACCGGGTTCAAAATCTTTTTTGCTGGTGACCAGCAGCTTTGCATTGGGGTACAGGCGTAAAAATTCGCTGGCCCATTGTTCCGTCAAATGGTTTGGCACGACAAAAAGACTTTTCTGGCACAAGCCCAGACGTTTCAGTTCCATAGCGGAAGCCGCCATCTCAAAACTCTTGCCGGCACCGACTTCGTGCGCCAAAAGGGTGTTGTACCCATACAGCACATGGGCAACCGCATTGCGCTGATGCTCTCGCAAATTGATCTCCGGGTTCATGCCCACAAAATGAATATGACTTCCGTCATACTCACGGGGCCGGGTGCTGTTAAAAAGCTCATTGTACTTTTTCACCAGCAGATTGCGCCGCTGCGGGTCTTTCCAGACCCAGCTAGCAAAAGCATCCTTGATGGCCTGCTGTTTCTGCTGAGCGAGGGTGGTTTCATTCTGGTTCAGCACACGTTTTTCCTTGCCATCCTCCTCGATGGTATCATAAACGCGGCTATCACGCAAATTCAAGGTGTCTTCCAAAATCTTGTAAGCATTGGCCCTGCGGGTACCGTAGGTTTCGGTGGCCATAATGTCACCAAAGCCAGTAGCAGATTTATTGCTGATTCGCCATTCGGAAGTGTAAGGGGAGTAGCGAACGGTGATGGCATTGTTGTAGCGGATACGATAGGGCGGCTGAAAAGTTTCCATCATGAACTGCTGCACAATAGAGGGGTCAAGCCAAGTGGCACCCAAACGCACATCAATTTCAGAAGCTTCCAAATCTTTGGGCTGCGCCTTAGTCAGTGCGTCCACATTGCCCTTGAACTCCGAGCGGCTTTCTGCAGCAAGTTGTGCCATCCGTAGTTTATCGCGCACATTACCCGAAAGGTATTCGTCCGCTGTTTGCCAGCCGGCTTCCGGGTCGTCAGCATCCGCAGCAGGGTCTTTGAAAATCACGCCGGACAATTCGGTGGTGATGCGCTCATAGTTACCGGGAGTGCCCAGCAGTTCTGCCATATAAGGCAGGTCTACTTTGCCATGCTCCCCGATGGACACTGCCAGTGCTTCGCTGGGGGTATCCACGCTGGTGACAATACGTTCTGGGCGAATCGTCCGCTTGGTGAACATATCTGCCTTAGATTTGAGATTTTTATTCTCGTCCAGATTCTCCAGCGAGCAGAGCAGATAATAGGAGCTGTCATCATCGAACAGGCGGGCATTTTTCTTGTCGTTGATCAGACCGTATTTTGCAGTAAACGCATCGTAGGCATAATTCAGCTTTGCCTGCGATGCCTTGATATCCTCGTCCGGGAAGTCATTCAACTGCTGGTCGATCAACTCGTTGACGATCTGCCGCAGTTCCACCATGCCAGCCACACGGCCTTTGGCGTTGTCGGACAGTTCAATCTGTGTCATGATGGAGTTCTCGCGGTAGTAGATTTCACCATCCACCACAGTATAGCTGAAATTCTTCACAGTCGGGTCTGCGGGCAGCGTTTTGCGCTGCACTTCCGCATCGGCAACGTCCGGAGCGGCAATCTCCACCGCAGTGAACTGGCCCTCGATGTGCTGCACCGCTTCGGTAAGCTGGTCTGCAAGGTTTGCATCTTCGATTGGTGCAACGGTCAGGTCATGGCCGTACTGGGTGCTTTCTAGTTCCAAATTTCCCAGCACCATTTCCGGATGGTCTACAAAATACTGATTGATATTGAAGCCATCTTCGGTCTGCCCCAGCTGCACCCATGCAGGTTCGATGTCTGCAGGGCGGTCACGCTTCTGCAAAAAGAGGATATCCGAAACAACCTCGGTGCTTGCATTTGCCTTAAAAGCGTTGTTGGGTAAGCGGATGGCTCCCAGCAAATCAGCACGTTCCGCCATGTACTTGCGGGCACTGCTGTCTTTGCTGTCCATCGTGAAACGGCTGGTCACGAAAGCAATCACGCCGCCCGGTCGGATCTGGTCGATAGTCTTGGCGAAAAAGTAGTTGTGGATAGAAAAACCCAGTTTGTTGTACGCTTTGTCGTTGACTTTGTACTGACCGAAAGGGACATTACCTACGGCAAGGTCGTAAAAATCTCGGCGGTCGGTGGTTTCAAAGCCAGCAACCGTAATGTCGGCCTGTGGATATAGTTTTTGGGCGATGCGTCCGGTGATGGAATCCAGTTCCACACCATACAGACGGCTGTCAGCCATGCCAGAGGGCAGCATACCGAAAAAGTTGCCAATACCCATGGAAGGCTCCAAGATATTTCCAGACTGGAAGCCCATCTTTTCCACAGCATCATAGATGGCGCGAATTACCACCGGAGAGGTATAGTGGGCATTCAGAGTGGAAGCGCGGGCGGCGGCATACTCCTCTTCGGTGAGCAACCCTTTCAGTTGGGTGTACTCGGCAGACCAGTTTTCCTTGTTGGGGTCAAAGACATCTGCAAGACCGCCCCAGCCTACATACTGCGAAAGCACCTGCTGCTCCTCGGCGGTGGCACCGCGATGCTCCTGCTCCAAAGTGCGCAAGGTCTGGATGGCTTCAATATTGCGGGCGAATTTCTGCTTGGGGCCTCCGACACCAAAATTATCATCCGTGATGTGAAAATTTCCTGCGGCTTCCGGCATCGGTTCAGCGTTCAGGGCTTCGTCTGCGGCAGCAGCATCCGGAAAGGTCTGCCACTCGCCATTGACCTCCACAGAGATAGGCAACTTGTCCAGTTCCTCATCAGGTGTAGGTTCATCCCGCCGCAGACCGTCCTCGAATTGCTGCTTGTTGAGTACCTCGTTATCCCACGACTGCCCATGCGCGCTGGTGTCGATGCGAACATCCATTTCGCCTACATAGCCGATTTTGCCTTCGATGGTTCGGGTGGGAAGGTCAACAACAACTTCGTCACCGACCTTGTAATCAACAGCCTTTTCAGGAGAAACGTCAATAATTTCATCCTGCTGCTGTTCATACAGTTCCCGGATATTGGGCAACCGTTCAACCCGGAAGATGGGCTGTCCGCTGTTGGTCAAGTCCATGTCCTGCAAGCTGACGGATTTGAACATGAAGTTGACGTGATCCACACGGAAATCCCGGCCATCTAGCTTGATGATGATGCCGATCGGCAGATAATCTTCCTCTCGCAGATATTTTGTCTGATGGTGGGTACCATCTCCGCCCTGTCCGGCTAGATAGATGCTGTTGCCCTCGGCCCACAGCTTCTGCGATTTTGCTACCCACTCTCTGCGCAAAAAGCCGGTCACTTTGACTTTTCCCAGCGCATTTTCCTGTGACAGCAAATTAGAACGAAAAACTTCCTTTACAGTGATTGCATCTTTGTCATAGAACAGAAAGTATCCGCCCAGTTCAAAGCCAATCAGGGTATTGGGGTACTGCTCTTTCAGAGCATTGTATTCGGCAGCGGCATCACCATCCAGCATTGGGAGCTGTCGTTCCGCTTCCTGCACGGCGGCACGATGCTCTTTTTCCTTATCGGTCAGGTAGCGGTCAGACTGGATCATCAAGTCGATATACTGTTCCACCTGTGCCCATTTTAAGGTGATTTTCTGGTGGTCGGGATAATGGTCAAATTCCAGTCCCTTCCAGTCGTGGTTCACAAACCCCCGGCTTCCGTCCAGAAAATCGTGGGAGTGCCCACCAACGCCATACTCCTTTGCCAACGCTTTGGCGCGGAGGTTGCGGTCAGTCTGGGTCTGGTACAGTGCCATAATGCGCTGCTTGCCGCCCATAAATCCCGAACCGTGCTTACGCAATTCGTTTTCGATTTCAGCCTGCGACAAAACAAAAGCGGAGGGCGATTTTTCGCTCTCCGCTCGGTCGATATGTTCAATTTGCTGGGCTTCGGTGGGGATGACGGCATCCAGAAAACTTAGCTGTAGATCAGTTCCGTCCGAATCACTTCCTCGACCTGCTCCTGTAGGCTGTTCATGTGCTGTACCCACGCCATCTGATTCTTCTCCTTGTCCGGGGCCGGGTTCTTCGCCAGCAGATCGGCCATCAGTTGCTTCTTCATCGCTGCTGCGGTCTGCTCCAGTTCGGTCAGGGTCGGGTACAGGCTCCCGTTCAGGAGCATCGTGTGGTACAGAACCGGGTGCTGCTGTTTCAGAAAGTTCAGGCGCATCCTGCCGTACTTGCCCAGCGGGTTCTTCGGCTGATGCAGAGTCAGGTTCGGGAGAAGATAATCCCCGGTCTGCGTGTAGTTCAGATTGCTGCTCATATTCATGCTGGCTCCTTTCATTGTTTCGGCGGCGGATGGTCGTTTTGACTGCCCGCTCGACGGTGCGCAGGACTTCGCGGCTGATGTCGCTGACTGCGGCACCGAGTGTGTAGACAGTGTCCGGGGTAGAAAAATCGTAGATGGCCTGAAAACTGTCTTTGTCAAAATAGCCATCCGGCTCAAATCCACAGCGTTCCAGCAGCGTGTAGGTGACGCTAATGGCGGCGGCAGACTTGAACTGCATCTCCACCCCGGCTTCATCATAATCCATCAGCAGCGAACCGTCAACGATGGCGCTGATGTCCTCGCTGTTGTTGTCCCAGTAATCCGCCACCAGTTTCCCGGCAACATCCGCAAGCTGCTGGCTGACACGCTCTCCGCTGATGCCGTAGGTAGCGGCGAGCATTTCTGAAACCGGCTTTTTCAGGTCATCGTTGTACTGCCACACCTCCGGGTCACGGGAATTGCGGCGCACTCCGGTGTCGCTCACATCAAAGACATAGTGCAGACGCGGCACACTGCTGGACTGGTCTAACAGTGCGATGCCCTTGGAGCCGCGCCGGACATAGCGGTTCATGCGATTGTTCCAGATGTCGAAGCTGGCGCAGGCGGTGGCATCAGGCCGCTGGGCGTAGATCATCAACTGGTCTGCAAAACTGTACTTGTACAGCCGGGATGCAGTGGTCAGGTAGTCCGTCCAGTTTTCCCAATACCGGGTCAATTCTTTTGCCGTTTGCTGGGCAAGGGCGAGATATTCTTCGGTTTTGCTTGGCATTTTGGCCTCCTTCTTTAGTTTTCAGGGTATAAAAATAGCGGGCAACCTTTTTGTGGTCGCCCGCCGGAAAGTGTATCGAGATAAGATTATTTGCTATTGCCCTTTATGTACTTCATAACGCAGCACCCCATCACGATGACGGGAAGCACGGTTCGTAAACCGAGGTCGCCGACCCGCACATTTACATCAATCACAAGCCCTGCAAACCATGCCGCTAAAGTGAAAACAGTTGCCCATCCGTAATTCATAGAACTGTACTCCTTCATATGTGAATATTCAAAACTCTCTTCTCAGCTTCAGCTTTCATAGCTGCCCGCAAGGAACTTACATTTATTCGACTCGAATGTTTACCGGATTCAGTGTAAGGTTGCCTCCGCCCGCCACCTTATACCATTTGCCTCTTTCGAGTTTGATTCTTTCCGTTACGCCCTGTGTAATATATCCGATTCTGTATTTTTCTCCAGTCTCTACATCGGTAAAGACCACCTCAGTATCACAATCACCGCTCACTTTTACAGTTCCCCATAGTGGCTGTATTTGTTCTGTCTTTATGTTGCCTTCATCGTTTGAAAGGGTGAAAGTATGGCTTCTCTGAATATTGATATAAATCGCCACCAGAAAAACCGCTGCCAGACATAAGGCAAACCTTCTTGTTTTCATCGAAACACCTCCTGTAAATTCGGTTTTATCGAGTCATATCACATAAGCGGACTCTTCAAACTTACAGCTCGGTTTCCACTGCAAGCTGCTCCTGCTTCTCTTTTTCGTCAGCGATTTGGACATCAACATCTTCGCGCATCTTTTTCAGAAGTGCGAGGACACGCTTGATCTGGCCCTTGGTGTTTTCCACCCTGCTCTGTGCCTGATTGATGTGATCCAGAACTGCCCAGTCTGCAAAGAGGCCGTCAAAGAAGAAATCCGCAAATTTCAAAAAGCTGTCCACCGTAACCTGAAGGTCTGCGGTGATTTCAACATCGGAAAGTTCAGTTTTGAACCGCCGCAGTTCCACTTGGAGCTGTTCGATTTGTTCCTGTGCATCGTCCAGTTCCTCATACTTGGCAAGATCGGCCATCAAACCGCCGCCCATTACGTCCCATGTACTCCAGCCCTCGGCATTGTCGAGGGTTTCCAGAACTTCATTGACCGTATGCAGGGCGGTCTTTCCGGCGTTGATGGCTTCCAGCAGCTCCCGTTTTTGGACTTTCAGCGCGGCAATGCGGCTTTCGCTTTCTGCAACCTGCTGTGCGGCAGGGTGGGCAGATGCTTTGATGCTTTTGATTTTTTCGGAAAGAGCAGCTTGATACTGCCTTTCGCAATCGGACAGCCATTCCAGTCTATTTTGAATCTGCTCCAAGTCGGCATCAACGGAAGAAAGATCATGGAGAGCCGCATCGTACTTGACGCGGGCTGCATAGGCTTCCTGCCGTT
>NZ_PXUP01000038.1 GCF_003324185.1 Faecalibacterium prausnitzii | reverse complement strand
TGCAGGTCACAGTAGGGTTACTCCAAATGGATAGAGCAGTGTTTATACACAATACATTACGCGACTTCGTGTCGCACCTCTCCCTCTGGATCGTTCACAATAATATCATCGTCCGTCACCAAAAAAGCGTTTGCGATTTCACGCTTTGCCGAGAAACTTTTGCCAGAGCCGGGAGTACCCAAAATCAGGCCATTGGGATTTTTCAGCTTCTTCCGGTCCACCATGATTAAGTTGTTGGACAGGGCGTTCAGGCCGTAATACAGGCTTTCTTTGCCGGACTGGTACAGTTCCTGTGTGGTAAACGGAATGAAGATGGCGGTGCTGCTGGTGGTCAGCCCTCGCTGAATTTCGATCTGACAGTCAGCCAGCGGCAGGCTGCTCATCAGCCCCTGCTCCTGCTGAAAGTCAAGGCGGCACAGGTTGCAGTTGTGCTTCTGGGCAATACTGGATGCCTGAAAAACGTTGTTTTCCAGTTCCTGTTCAGTCCTGCCGGTGTTCAGCACCAAAAAAGTGACGAGGAACATCCGCTCGTTCTGGCTCTGTAACTCTTTCAAAAGAGCCTTTGCATCTCTGCCGTAGGTTGCCAAATCCGACGGAATGATGTCGATATCATATCCGGCGCGGATGGCTTTCTTCTGCTCCTCGATCTTTGATCTATCGAGTTCGGTGATGGTGCGCTTGACGGTCTTAATGGCACGATTCTGATCGACACTCTGGATGTGCATGGTAACGATCTGCGAGGAATCCATGTCCAGAAAATCCTTCAAAAGCTGGTCGCTGATGTCGGATGCCGTGATGCTCAGAAAGCTGGCGGCGCAAAAGATACCGCCCATCTGGAAGGTGCGGCTGTTCTTGAATGCAAAAGCGGTGGGTGCAATGGCATCCTTCACCGAAAGGCCGCTTTTCACGAGGTCCTTCCAGTCAAAGTGAAACTTGGATGCGCCGTCCATGTTGAACATATCGTGCATGAGTTTCAGCCGCTGAGCACCGTTTAAGGGCTTTGCCTGCACCCCAAGCCGGTGGAAGTTGTTCAACAGATCGTTCTGAATGTGGTCCAGCCGGGGCTTGACCTGCGCCATGCTTTCACCCTCCACACCAAAGGTGATGAATTTGGTCTTGGTCAGACCATTATTGCCCTTGGCAAGCTGCTGACGCAGCATTTGAGAATACTCGGCGCGAACATCGTCAAAGCCATCTTTCTGGTACGGGATGCGGATGCTCTTCTCAAACTCTGTGCTGTCCGTTGCCATGTTCACAAAGGACAGTTCAAACTTGATGGAACTGTCGAAAAAATTGAGGAATGAACACCATTCCTCAAAAATCGCAGTCTTATCCTCCTGCTGCGCCAACTGATAATTGATATCCTGATAGGCAATCGTCCGAGTATAATAGTTCGGCTTCACCCGGCAAGTGCCATCCTCGAACATCCGCTGCATGGGGATGGACTGCTGTGCTGTCCGGGGAACAGCAGACTTCGGCGGCTTTTTCTTGCCGCCCTTATCGGTCTTTTTCCAAAACGGCATTGGCTGACCCTCCTCTCATCAAAATCGCGTAGTAGTTGTTGGTCTTATAAGGTCGAATCTTCGGGCGCAAGAATCGCGCCTGAACATAGTGCGACAGCAGTTTTTCCAGCGGCTGACCATTTTTCTCGTACATACCCAGAAAAAATGCAGGCAGCATAACGGCCATCATGCCAAGGGTGGCGGCTGTGTTGCCGCCGGAATCCCGGAGAACAAAAAACAGCGGCACTCCAATCAGTGCCGCCGTGCCGAAACAAAGCAGTTGCCGTTTCGTCAGGTTGAATGCGACCTTCGATTTTACTTTCGTCAGGTCACGGGGAACGGAAATATACGCAGCCAAGTAAGCACCTCCTTTAATGCGCTCCGAGAACAGATTTCGTCACGGAGCTGGTCTTAAACAGGCTGAAACAGAGCAGAACAGTGTAGCCCACAATGCTCCAAATGGAGTTGATGGCATCCCCGGAAATCGCCACGCTCTGGATCAGCACCGCGTAAATTGCCACGCAGATGAGGATGAGGAAGCCTTGAAAGCCCAATGCGAACAGGCATTTCAGGTAGTTCTGCCCCATGTGCGACTGCTCGTGGTTGCCCCATGTTGCCATGGGGATGGGCGCAAGGCTCACCATGCAGTAGATTTCAATCATACGCCCGTAGACGATTACAAAAATGATAATGCTCAAGATCCGCATGGTGATGCCGATGAAGAAACTTTGCAGGAACAGCCCGAACAGGGGGCCTACATCCATCTGCATCAGGCTGGCTTCCAACATCGACAAGCCAATGTCGTTGACGCGGGTGTTTCCGGCAATGATGCCACTGGAATCAGACACCACCTTCTGTGTCAGGTCAAAGACCGCCATCACAATGTCGAAAGTATTGCTGATGAGCCACACCGACACCGCCGTTTTGAAGATCCAGCGCATGATGAGCGCAGGCTCAAACTGTGCCATATTGTTGTGCTGTGTGATCATCTCGATCAACTCGTAACAGGCGATGAAGGTCAGGATGATGCCTGCAATGGGCAGCACCACATTCCGAGAAAGAGCTTCGATCATTGCAAAAACGCGCGGCTCAAAGCTGGAGGGTTTGGTGCCCACCTGCTGTGCAATATTTCCCACCTGCGTGTTCACATCATCGAACAGACCAGAAAGGTTTGACATAATGCCTGCCGTCAGGATGCCTTTGATCCAGTCGGCAATGGCTTTGAGAACGGTTTCCATTCAGTCACCGTCCTTAGCTGAAATGGTTGATAAGGGTCTTGAGAAGGTTCAGGAGAAAAATAATGTGGGTCAAAAACTGCATAAGACACCGCCTTTCGTTGATGGGTGGATAAAAGACACGGCTTGGAGCACGGACATTCAATAAACCTGCAAACCGCAGAGGGCTATCTGTTGCTGCTCAAGCCGCCGTATGGAATAATCGACTCAGAAGCCGATGAAAACAAAAATGCCGACTGCTTTTGGCAATCGGCAATGGCAACAATATTTATATAAGTTCTTCCCAAGGCTCTAGGCCCATTTCTTCCCATGTGACACCATAAGGAGCACCGCCAGAAGTATAACCAGCAATAAAGAAGAAATCATCATTCTGTTCCACGAGTGGCTCGAACACCTGTTTCTTTTTCTTCTTTCTGTGGGGATTTGTCATTTTTACAGCAGGACGATTCAGTTTTTCCTGTCTGCGTTCCTCACGATGAAGCAGATGTTCCGGTAATCCTTTCTCTGCAAGACGCTGTTCAATAGCGGAATGCTTTTTATTATATACGGCATAGAACTCGTCAAAGGAAACATGGTATGGAATGTGCGAAAAAATTTGACGAGCAAGCAACTCATGTTCATCCGGGGTATCAGGAAACCGTTGGTTATCAGAAAAGAACTGATGCAGTTCTTTATATATCCGCTCTACAACTTTAGCTTTCTGTTTCTGCTTGAGCTGTTTGTAAGGCTTGTAATCGTTCATTTGCGATGCTCCTAGCGGTAAGAAAGTGGAAATCAAGCAAGCATCTTGCCCTCCAGATAGGAGCAGCGGAGATAATCAGGATTGGTGTAGTATACGTTGGAATTGAAATCGGAGATTTCATCCGTGATAAACGACGAAAAAACATCCAGAATTGCCTGTGCAGCATCTTCATCCTTCATGGTGGACAGCACTAGCCCCTGATACAGCATTCCGATGGAGGTTGTAGAAGGGACCGTGTAGCGGCACTCTGCAGCGGTATCAAAATCCCCCTCCGGAATGTTGAAATCATCGATCAACTCATCCGAAACCTGCTCAAAGGACAGGCAATGGTTTACTTCTGCCAGCCGGAGCTGCCGTTCGACGTCGGCTTTTGTGAAGTGACGAATCACATCCTGCCGATGATTTTTGGTCTTGCGGGCAATGGTCTCGATCAGGCTACAAACATAGAGAACATCATTTTTCTGCTTTTCGGTCATGGATGGGTTCACTCCTCTCAAAGGCCAGGCAGTGCAAAGCGTTTACGGTATGAAAGCTGATTTGATGTGTCGGATGCTTGAACTTCGCCAAGGCCCAAAATGCTTCACGGCTGATCTGCCCGGACGTAAATCCGTTGACGTAATCCCAAATGGTGTCGTCTGCCATGGGTCCCTCCACAATATCGTAGGGATGGGTTTCGCCTGCACGACATTTTGCAATGAAATCCAGCCATTCGTCCGACATTTCAGGGAAACGCAGAATCTTCAGGTCGGGATTTTCTACATAGCGATAGACGTTCACAATACCATCGGCAGAACGGCGGTCTGCCCAGCGGTAGGCTTGCTGATAGTTGTTCGTGCAGTAGAATCCCCAAGAAAAGTCTTTTGTATACCGTGTGATGCGGATTTCGGGATAGACAACTTCTTCTTTACTGCCATGATACAATAAAATCTCGCTCATCTGCTTCACCTTCTGTATGTGAGATAGTTACTATGGCTTTCCCCATTATAGTATGTACCGGGCGGCAACCGCCGCCCGCTGTTCTTAACCGAACAGACCGCTCAGCAGGGGAATCAGGGTGATGCCCACCAGAGCGACACCGCCGCCAGCCATGAGCTGCTTCATGCCCTGACTCTTACTGCCGGGGTTGTCGTTACCATAACCTTCCAGCAGGTTGATGGCACCCCACACGCCGAGACCGGCACCCAAAGCCACGACCAGAGTCTGAAGAACTTCGATAGCAGAGTTGAAGAATTCCATAGTCTTTTCTCCTTTATTATAAAGCGTTTCCGGTCATTTGTACACACCCGAAATCTTATTGTTTTACGCTGCATAACCGCGGCAAGGTTGATTTTCTGGTGCACCTTTCTGACCGGGGTAAAATAAAACCGCCTACCGGGTCAGGCAGACGGAAGCGAATCAGCATCAATCACAACAAATGCATCATTGGGATTGATTTTTTCTTTTCGGTTCAGATATTTTTCAATATCAAAGGTGTTTTTGGGGTCGTAGTCCGAGGTCAACTTGTAGTTGGGGTGCTGGGTCAGGTCATACTTGTCGCTCAAAAACGGTCTGACGCCACGCAACTGCAAAATACACTTACCGCCGTCCAGCACCGCAAGCTCGTCCCGGCTCAACAATTCATGCCCCATCTTCTGGAACGTGGTGCCATAGCTGGGGCTGTTACCACGGGTGTCCGAGGTGTTGAATGCGTCAATGGTCTCTTTTCCCAGCATTTCCGACAGGTCTTTCAGGGTGGTGGGTTCGGAGCCGCCGAGGAAAATCTGGCTGTCCATGTTGCCCACGATAGTGTCCGCATTGTCCTTGTAGATGGCTTTCAATTGGCTACGGGCTTGCAGTACCAGACAGGCGGAAATCTCACGGCTGCGGATGGTCGCCACCAGCTTTTCCAGATTGGGAATCTGCCCGATGTTGGCGCACTCGTCGATCAGACAGCGTACATGGATGGGCAGCTTGCCGCCGTACACATCATCTGCTTTATCGCAAAGCAGATTGAAAAGCTGCGTGTAGACCATGCTGATGAGAAAATTAAAGGTGGAATCCGTGTCCGACATAATGAGGAAAAGCGCCGTTTTCTTATCGCCCAGCGTGTCCAGTTGCAGCTCATCGTACATGGTGAGGTCACGCAACTCTTGGATGTCGAAGGGGGCTAATCTGGCACCACAGGAAATAAGGATGGATTTTGCGGTCTTGCCGGCAGCCAGCTTGTAAAGTTTGTACTGCCGTCCGGCAAAGGAATTGGGCTTCTTTTTCGCCAGTTCTTCAAACAGCAGATCCACCGGGTTCTGATATTCCTCGTCATCCTCCAGCACCTGCATGGTGTTCAGCATTTCCAGCAGGGTATCAAAGTTTTGTTCCTCCACCGGGGCTTCATAATGCAGATAGGCGATCAGGGCGGTGAGCAAAAGACGCTCCGATTTTTCCCAGAATGGGTCCCCGCCGGACCCTTCACCCTTGGTGTTGGTCATCAGGGTCGTAACAAGTTTCAGAATGTCCTTTTCGCTGTGAACATAGGCGAAGGGGTTGTAGTGCATCGACTTTTTGAAGTTTATGGTGTTCAGAATTTTCAGCTTGTAACCGTTTTTCAGAAGTGCGTTCCCACACTCGACCACGATACTACCTTTCGGGTCAGTAACCACATAGGAACTGTGACATTGTAAAAGGTTGGGCTTGAGCCAAAACCGGGTTTTGCCGCTGCCGGAGCCGCCCACCACCAGAACGTTTTTGTTCCGGGCGTTCTTGGGGTCCGGCGGGCGATTGGACATCATCAACCGTTCCGTTTTGGTCAGGATGATGTTGTCGGCAAATTTCGGAGCCATGAACGGTTCAATGTCCTTGGGCGTACCCCACCGGGCAGAGCCGTACTCCATGCCGTGGCGGTACTTCTTGGCGTTTTTTCCACGCAGATAGACCGCCAGCCGCAGCCCTGCACCGCAGCACAAGCCCACCAGCAAATCCAGAGGGTGCAGGCTGGGCAGAGGATTCGCAAATGTCAACGGAACAGTACCCATCATGGACATGATCTTATCGCCCAGTTCTTTGCCCTCGGCAAGCCGCCACGCTTCGCCAAAGTTGGTTGCCACCAGCCCCAGCAAAATATAGGGCAGGTACAGTGCCAGCAGCTTTGTCAGCTTTTTCGTGGTCACAGTCCACGCTCCTGTTCCTTGTGCCGGACTTTACCGGGGAGTTCTGCCGCCGCCTGCACCAGTTCATGCAGTTTTGCCAGCACCGAGGGGCGTTTGTCCTTGTTCAGCAAAGATGCCGAATACTCCTTGAACGCCGAGTGAAAGGCTTCTGCGTCCGGGGCTTTGAAAAAGACCAGATACCGGGGCGGCACTTCAGAGCTGTCCTTGCGGATAGCGTAGTCGATGCCGTACTTTTTGGCATAGCGTTCCAGACCACGGATGCCGGTCTTGCTGATCTCCACGCTGGACACGCCCCGGTTCTGCCGCAGAAGAGTGCGGACGCTCTGCTTACCTTGGGATGCCTTGGACTGGTACAGCCGAAACGCCGCTTTAACTGCCCGCAGGACAGTCCGGGCAGACAGCTTCGTGGTGGAGATCATAATGTTGAATGATTTCTGTTCGATTTCTTCCTGCACTGCCATCACCTCCCGTGCAGCAGGGTGATTTTAGCGGTCATGCTCTGCCGTGGGCTTGGAACGGGGCTTTTCTGCCGGAGGTTCATCGGGCACCGGCAGCACCAGCAGACGGTTGCCCAGTTTCAGAAAGGCTTCCGGCTGATGGAAAAGCTGCTCGTACTTCTGCGCCATCTCCGGGGTCAGGGATGCAAAATCCTCCTCGCCCAAACCCACCACCAGAAAGTCTCCGGCAACGGCATCGTACATCTGCCCGTCCTCATCCCGCAGGGCACGGTTCAGGGGCAGTCCCATGAGCTTGCCCTCGTCATTGCAGATGATGGCCACCGGGTCTGCAAAGGGGTAAACAGCATCAATCGAGCCGCCCACAGCCTGCTGCAAGGCTTTCAGGTCGTTGTCAATCTCGACCTGCTGCGGATGCTGTCCCGGCGCAATTTTCAGCACCGACAGGGTGTTCTCTTCCATGCGAATCCTCCTTTCCGTTCAGTCCGATCTCACCGCTCCGTGCCGCCTGCATCAGAGCCGCCACGAAGAAGCCGAAAAAGGCACCTGCTTCAAAAAATGCGAAACCGATAAAAAAGTTCAGCATGACACACCTCAGTCGATGCAGATGCAGGTCAGCTTCTGACCATCCGCCATCAGGGTGGTGCTGTGATCTTCCAGATAGGTCTGAAAGCGATAAATGTCCTCCACTGTCAGGGATACGATGGCGCTGTGCCCATCGGTGCGGTAGAAAATCACCGGGCCAGTCAGGTACCGCTTGCCTGCCAGCTTGAGAACCTGCGCCGGATTGTAGCTGATAAACAGCGGCGCACCCTTCACGGAGATCAGAGCATCGTCCTCGTCAAAACAAGGCAGAACGGAGGGGGCATCCTCCTCCATGATAATGGTCAGTTCCATGTCCGGGCTGATGGCGGCAAGGTAGACATTCTCGCTTGCCATTTCGCTCAAGCACGATGCCGCCTGCTTCAGCATGGACAGAATGTTCACGACCACCGTGATCTGCGGAGCGTGAGTTGCGGAGTGAAAAGGAATCGTATTGTTCATAGACGTTACCTCGTATAATAAAATAGTAGTATTTATAGACCGCTCTCCAGCGGAATGCTACAATAGTTTCAGGGTGCTGTGGA
>NZ_PXUP01000037.1 GCF_003324185.1 Faecalibacterium prausnitzii | reverse complement strand
ATCGCTATATTGGTGGAGCAAGCCAGTATATCCGCAAACCAGAGCCGCCGAGGAAAGCGGTAGTTTTTTAGAGCAAGATTCTACCGCAGTACCAAAATTCGCTTTTCGCTCATTTTGCCCCTGCGGGAATCTTGTTGGGGAGTGCCTTCCCCAAACCCTGCTAATGCGGCTTATGCCGCTTAAAAATCCCTCAAAATATTTTTTCGGATTTTTCAAAACAGTTCCGCTTCACACCCTGTTTTTCTCCTATTAGTGAGAGGACACCATACACAGAAAGGAGGTCTGTCGACCATGAAACGATACAACACGCCGCACCGCAGCCGGGTAGTCAAGACACGCATGACCGAGGAAGAATACGCTGAGTTTGCCCAGCGGCTTTCTGCTTACAACATGAGCCAAGCCGAGTTTATCCGGCAAGCCATAACCGGGGCAGCCATACGCCCCATCATAACCGTTTCCCCCGTCAATGACGAGCTGCTTGCCGCTGTCGGGAAGCTGACCGCCGAATACGGCAGGATCGGCGGCAACTTAAACCAGATAGCCCGGACGCTAAATGAGTGGCACAGCCCCTACCCGCAGCTTGCCGGGGAGGTACAGGCAGCGGTTTCCGACCTTGCTGCCCTAAAGTTTGAAGTCTTGCAGAAAGTGGGTGACGCTGTTGGCAACATTCAAACATATCAGCTCTAAAAATGCCGACTATGGCGCAGCGGAAGCCTACCTCACATTTGAGCATGACGAGTTTACCATGAAGCCCACCCTTGATGAAAACGGGCGGCTGATACCGAGGGAGGACTACCGCATTTCTTCCCTCAACTGCGGGGGCGAGGATTTCGCTGTTGCCTGTATGCGGGCGAATCTCCGCTATGAGAAAAATCAAAAACGGGAAGATGTGAAAAGCCACCACTATATCATCAGCTTTGACCCACGGGACGGGACAGACAACGGCTTGACCGTAGACCAGGCGCAGGAGCTGGGCGAGCAGTTCTGTAAAGAACATTTCCCCGGACACCAAGCCCTTGTATGCACCCACCCGGACGGGCATAACCACAGCGGCAATATCCATGTGCATATCGTCATCAACTCCCTGCGGATTTATGAAGTCCCGCTTCTGCCCTACATGGACAGACCAGCCGATACACGGGAGGGCTGCAAGCACCGCTGCACCAACGCCGCTATGGAATATTTCAAGAGTGAAGTCATGGAGATGTGCCACCGGGAGGGGCTTTACCAAATCGACCTCTTGAACGGTAGCAAGGAACGGATAACAGAACGAGAGTACTGGGCGGCAAAGAAAGGGCAGCTTGCCCTTGATAAAGAGAACGCCACCAGAGAAGTCGCCGGACAGCCGACCAAGCCCACCAAGTTTGAAACGGACAAGGCGAAGCTGCGCCGGACGATACGGCAGGCACTTTCCCAAACTACCAGCTTTGACGAGTTTTCTTCCCTTTTGCTGCGGGAGGGCGTGACCGTCAAGGAGAGCCGGGGGCGGCTTTCCTACCTCACGCCGGACAGGACAAAGCCTATCACAGCCCAGAAGCTTGGGGACGATTTTGACAAGGCTGCTGTCCTTGCCCTGCTCACGCATAACGCCCACAGAGCCGCCGAACAGACCAAAGCCATACCCGAATACCCTGTCGCAGTTAAAAAGCCGTCACAAGGGGAAAAACCCACAAAAACCACCCCGGCAGACAACACCTTGCAGCGCATGGTTGACCGGGAAGCAAAGCGAGCCGAGGGCAAGGGCGTGGGTTATGACCGCTGGGCGGCAAAGCACAACCTAAAGCAGATGGCGGCTACCGTTACTGCCTACCAGCAGTACGGCTTTTCTTCCCCGGAGGAACTGGACGAAGCCTGTTCTGCCTCCTATACCGCCATGCAGGAAAGCCTTGCAGAGCTGAAGCAGGTGGAACAGACGCTGAACGGAAAAAAGGAGCTGCAACGGCAGGTGCTTGCCTATTCCAAGACCCGCCCTGTCCGGGACGGGCTGAAACAGCAGAAAAACGCCAAAGCAAAAGCAGTCTACCGTCAGAAGCACGAAAGCGACTTTATTATAGCAGACGCAGCCGCCCGCTATTTCAAAGAAAACGGCATTTCCAAGCTGCCGGGTTATAAAGCCCTGCAAGCCGAGATTGAAAGCCTTATCCAAGAGAAAAACAGCGGCTACAACGATTACCGGGCAAAACGGGAGGAATACCGCCGCTTACAGACTGTCAAGGGCAATATCGACCAGATTTTACACCGGGAGCGCAAGCCTGTGAAAAGGCAGGAACAGGAGCGATAAAAACCGCCCCCAAATGTACCCGAACCCATACAGAACAAGGGGGCTGCCCCGTACCCTATCCGCAATACCAAAGGATTTTTTAACGGGCTTACAGGGCAGAAAAACCCCGAAAATGATACCGAGATGATACAGAATTACCGCCGATACCGCCACACCAGCGGAAACGGCAGAAAGGAGCGCACCCATGCCAAGAATGAGCAAGAAACGGCGGCTGGAATGGTCTTTTTTCCTGCGACAAGTGAAAGTCGGGAATACCACCTGCGACCGTATCACATACAACGACCTCTGCCGGGGCTGTACCCATAGCTGCAAGCAGAGCTTCCGGGCGGTTATCATACTCTGCCCCCGCTACTACTCCAAACGCCGGAAAAAGGAGGACAGGGACAATGGCAGATAACCGCAAGTATTACTACCTCAAGCTGAAAGAGAACTTTTTTGACAGCGACTCCATTGTGCTGCTGGAAGATATGAAAGACGGGATTTTATATTCCAATATTCTCTTGAAGCTGTACTTAAAATCGCTGAAAAACGGCGGGAAGTTGCAGCTTGACGAGCATATCCCCTACACAGCACAGATGATAGCGACACTGACCCGCCACCAGATAGGGACGGTTGAGAGAGCTTTAGAGATTTTCCGGCAGTTGGGGCTTGTGGAGCAGCTTGACAGCGGGGCTTTTTATATGACCGATATTGAACTGATGATAGGACAGTCCTCTACCGAAGCCGAGCGAAAACGGGCTGCAAGGCTGGAAAACAAGGCACTTTTACCGCCCCGGACAAAAGGCGGACATTTGTCCGACATTCGTCCACCAGAGATAGAGTTAGAGAAAGAGATAGAGATAGAAAAAGAGAGAGAGGGAGAAACGGGACACCCCGCCCTCGCCGCTTATGGCAGATACAACAATGTGATACTGACCGATACAGAACTTTCCGGGCTGAAAACAGAGCTGCCCGGCAAGTGGGAGTATTATATTGACCGGCTTTCCTGCCATATCGCTTCCACCGGGAAGCAGTACCACAGCCATGCAGCCACCATTTACAAGTGGGCGCAGGAGGACGCTGCCAAAGGCAAGGCTGCCCCGAAACAGGGCATACCCGATTATTCATGCAAGGAGGGCGAGAGCTTATGAAAAACGGGATTGAAGCTATGATTACAGACATTACAGCCACTACCGCCGAAGCGGAGGACTACACAGGCGAGGACGGGCTTTTATACTGCGGCAAGTGCCATACGCCCAAAGAAGTCTACTTTTCAAAAGAAACCGCCCAATGGTTAGGGCATGACCGACACCCGGTAGAGTGCGACTGCCAACGGGCAGCCCGTGAAAAACGGGAAGCCGCTGAAAGCCGACAGAAGCACCTTGAAACAGTAGAGGACTTGAAACGCCGGGGCTTTACCGACCCTGCTATGCGGAACTGGACATTTGAGCATGACAACGGCAGAAACCCGCAGACCGAAACCGCCCGCTTTTATGTGGATAGCTGGGAAACCATGCAGGCTGAAAATATCGGCTACCTGTTTTGGGGCGGCGTGGGGACAGGAAAAAGCTACCTTGCTGCCTGTATCGCCAACGCCCTTATGGAGCAGGAAGTCCCGGTGTGCATGACAAACTTTGCAACGATACTGAATGACCTTGCCGCCAGCTTTGAGGGCAAGAATGAGTATATTTCCCACCTTTGCAGCTACCCCCTGCTGATACTTGATGATTTTGGTATGGAGCGAGGGACGGAATACGGGCTGGAACAGGTTTACAGCGTGATTGACAGCCGTTACCGAAGCGGCAAGCCGCTGATCGCCACGACCAACCTCACGCTGGAGGAATTGCAGCACCCGCAGGACACGCCTCACGCCCGTATCTATGACAGGCTGACTTCCATGTGCGCCCCCGTCCGCTTCACGGGCAGCAACTTCCGAAAGGAAACCGCACAGGAAAAGCTGGAACGCTTAAAGCAACTGATGAAGCAGCGAAAGGAGAGCCTATGACAGAAACCAAACAGACAAGCACCACCAAAACAGACCGCCGCCCGGACTGTGTAACGGAAATCCGCATGGGCAACTCCGTCCTTACCGTTTCCGGCTTCTTCAAGCAGGGCGCAACCGACACCGCAGCCGACAAGATGATGAAAGTGCTGGAAGCGGAAGCTGCTACACAAAAAACGGCGATTTGACCGACCATAAAGAAGCAGATTTGACGCTTTTGCCGCTATACAGACAGCCGCCCCATGTGTTACAATCGAGGTACGGAATAGTGGGGCTGGCTGTCGGAAACGGAGGATTTTATGTTAAGACAGACCAACCAACAACCAATTACCGCCCTTTACCCAAGACTTTCCCATGAGGACGAGCTGCAAGGCGAGAGCAATTCCATTTCCAATCAGAAGCGTATCCTTGAAACCTATGCAAAGCAGAACGGCTTTTCCAATCTGCGCTGGTACACGGACGACGGTTATTCTGGTGCGAACTTTCAAAGACCCGGTTTTCAAGCCATGCTTGCGGACATTGAAGCCGGAAAAGTCGGGACAGTTATCGTAAAGGATATGTCGAGGTTAGGGCGAAACTACCTGCAAGTGGGAATGTACACGGAAATGATTTTCCCACAGAAAGGTGTCCGCTTCATCGCTATCAATGACGGAGTGGACAGCGCACAGGGCGACAATGACTTTGCCCCGCTGCGGAATATCTTTAACGAATGGCTGGTGAGAGATACGAGCAAGAAAATCAAAGCAGTAAAACGCTCAAAAGGCATGAGTGGCAAGCCCATCACAAGCAAGCCTGTGTATGGCTACCTCATGGACGAGGACGAAAATTTCATTATTGACGAGGAAGCTGCACCTGTAGTCAAGCAGATATACAACCTCTGCCTTGCCGGGAACGGTCCGACTAAGATAGCCCGTATGCTCACAGAGCAGCAAATCCCCACGCCGGGGACGCTGGAATACCGTAGGACGGGCAGCACCCGCCGCTACCACCCCGGCTATGAGTGCAAGTGGGCGACCAATACCGTTGTGCATATCCTTGAAAACCGGGAATACACAGGCTGTCTGGTAAATTTCAAGACAGAAAAACTTTCTTACAAAGTCAAGCACAGTGTAGAAAATTCCCCGGAAAAGCAAGTGATTTTCGAGAACCACCACGAGCCTATCATAGACACCCAGACATGGGAACGGGTGCAGGAGCTTCGCAAGCAGCGCAAACGCCCCAACCGCTATGATGAAGTGGGCTTGTTCTCCGGCATACTGTTCTGTGCGGACTGCGGCAGCGTCATGTACCAGCAGCGATACCAGACGGACAAGCGCAAGCAGGACTGTTATATCTGCGGCAACTACAAGAAACGCACCCATGACTGTACGGCGCACTTTATCCGCACCGACCTCTTGACCGCTGGTGTACTCTCCAATCTGCGGAAAGTGACCAGCTATGCGGCAAAGCATGAAGCTCGGTTTATGAAGCTCTTGATTGAGCAGAACGAGGACGGGGGCAAGCGCAGGAACGCCGCCAAGAAAAAGGAGCTGGAAGCCACCGAGAAACGTATAGCCGAGTTATCCGCTATCTTCAAGCGGCTGTATGAGGACAGCGTGACCGGGCGCATATCAGACGAGCGTTTCACAGAGCTGTCGGCAGACTATGAAGCAGAACAACGGGAGCTGAAAGAAAGAGCCGCTGCTATCCAAGCGGAGCTTTCCAAAGCACAGGAAGCCACCGTGAACGCAGAAAAGTTTATGAATGTTGTCCGGCGGCATACCAGCTTTGAAGAACTTACCCCTACTCTGTTGCGGGAGTTTGTAGAGAAAATCGTTGTGCATGAGTGCAGCTATGACGAGAACAAGACCCGTAGGCAGGACATTGAGATTTATTATTCTTTTGTTGGCAAGGTGGACTTGCCCGAATAACCGCCCGACCTGTCCGACACAATGCGCAAGTGCCGGATAGGAACGGCAAAATTTTTTACACTTCTATTGCTTCTTTATCACACATCAGTAAAGAGTCAGGGCATGAAGCAGCTCATGGCTGGCGGCGGCGTTGCCCTGATCGGCATCACCCTGATCCCCCTGCTGAGCGGTCTGTTCGGCTGATCTTTTCCGGGCGGCGATTGCCGCCCCGTACATATTTACTTGCAAGCATTTCCAACCCCTCCGTGGCAAACGGATTCTTATTATAAAGAGGAAACGCATTGCAAATCGAATATCCACCTTTATTCTGAAAGGACGGTGCTATTATGCAGATTTTGACTCACCTTATTTTTCTGCTCAACCTGCTCAAGACCCTGATCAATCATTTTTCTTGATGGGTGGTGGCGCTGAGTGGAAACAGTTCTCAAAGCGATCTCTGATTGGATAAAGTCACTGCTGACAGCGGCAATCATGTCCAATCTTTCCGGCCTGTTCGATGATGTGAACACCCAAGTGGGCGGCATCGCCCAGCAAGTCGGCACCAAACCATCCAGTTTTGAACCGCGCGTTTTCGCTATGATCGAAGCACTCTCCCGGAATGTGGTGCTGCCCATTGCAGGCGTGATTTTGACCTTCATCGCCTGTTATGAGCTGATCGAGATGATCACCCAGCACAACAACATGGCACAATTTGAACCGGCATTGATTTTGAAGTGGATTTTCAAAACTGCCATTTCGGTTTGGATGATCTCGAATACGTTTGACATCATCATGGCGGTGTTCGACGTGACGCAGCAGGTGGTGGCAAATTCCAGCGGCATTATTTCTGGCAACACGCGGGTGAACGACATCGGGCTTTCCATGCTGCAATCCAGCATGATGCAGATGGACGTCGGCCCCCTGTTCGGGCTGTTCTTGCAGTCCTTCTTCATCGGTATCACCATGCGCATCCTGTCCATCGTGATTTTCGTCATCGTCTACGGAAGAATGATTGAGATCTACATGATGGTCAGTCTGGCTCCGGTGCCCATGGCAACATGGGGCAACCATGAGCAATCCCATGTTGGACAGAACTATCTTCGTTCTCTGTTTGCGCTGGGATTTCAGGGCTTCCTGATCCTGATCTGCGTGGCAATCTACGCTGTTCTGCTCCAGAATGTTGCCATATCCGGGGATGCCATCAACTCGATCTGGAGCATCGTGGGGTACACGGTGCTGCTGTGCTTTACGCTGTTCAAGACTGGTTCTGTTGCCCGGAGTATTCTGGGCGCACACTAAGGAGGTGGAATTTTGGCAGCTTATATTTCCGTGCCGCGCGATTTCAGCAAGGTGAAGTCCAAAGTGGCTTTCAATCTGACCGCACGGCAGCTTATCTGTTTTGGTGCAGCGGCAGTCGTGGGCGTGCCGCTGTTCTTTGTTCTGCGGGATACCGCAGGCAATTCCGGTGCTACTCTCGGCATGATGGCAGTCATGCTGCCCATGTTCTTTCTGGCCATGTACCAGAAGAACGGCCAGCCCGCCGAAAAGATCCTGTGGTACTACCTTCAGGCACGTTTTGTTCGCCCGAAGGTGCGTCCGTACAAGACCCGCAATTACTATGCACTGCTTATGAAGGGAGATGACGCCCATGATTCCGTTTCTGAAAAAGAATAAGGATGGCAAAAAGCCGCCCAAGCCCACAGTGCCCCACACGGCACAGGAAAGCATCCCGTTCCAGCGGATGTTTGAGGACGGTACCTGCCGTGTCCGTCCCGGCTACTACACCCGCACCATCCAGTATCAGGATATCAACTATCAGTTGGCGCAGCAGGAGGACAAGACCGCCATCTTTGAGGAATGGTGCAGTTTTCTCAACTTTTTCGACAGCTCTATCCACTTCGAGTTGTCCTTCGTGAATACCGCCACCGATTCGGCGGACTTCGAGAAGTCCATCCGCATCCCGTACCAGCAGGATGGCTTTGATGATGTGCGAGCCGAGTACAGCCAGATGTTGCGGCAGCAGCTTTCCAAGGGCAACAACGGCCTGACCAAGACCAAATTCCTGACCTATGGCATCGAGGGCGACAGCATGGCGCAGGTCAAACCTCGGTTAGAGCACATCCAGAACGACCTGATGAACAACTTTCACAGGTTGGGCGTTCTGGCAAAGCCGCTGGACGGTACGGAGCGTCTGCGGCTGATGCACGGGATGCTGAACATGGATGGAGCCAACAAGTTCCACTTCAACTGGAAAGACCTTGTGCCCAGTGGTCTGTCCGTAAAGGATGCCATTGCCCCCACTGCGCTGGCGTTTAAGAACAGCCGTACCTTTCAGGTGGGCGGCATCTTCGGGGCGGTCAGCTTCCTGAATATTACGGCTTCTGACCTGAGCGATCAGCTTTTGAAGGATTTCCTTGATATGGATTCCAGCCAGATCGTTACCATGCACATCCAGTCCGTTGACCAGAACAAGGCCATCAAAACCATCAAGCACACCATCACGGAACTGGACCGCAGCAAAATCGAAGAGCAGAAGAAAGCCGTCCGCGCAGGATACGATATGGACGTTTTGCCGTCCGATTTGGCAACCTACGGCAGAGATGCCAAGGCACTTTTGAAGGAATTGCAGAGCCAGAACGAGCGGATGTTCCTTGTCACTTTTCTGGTGTTGAACACCGGCAAGACCGAGCAGGAACTGGAAACCAACGTGTTTCAGGCAGTCAGTATTGCCCAGAAGCACAACTGCGAATTATGCCGCCTTGATTTTCAGCAGGAGCAGGGGCTGATGAGCAGCCTGCCACTGGCAGACTGCCAGATTGAGATCCAGCGCGGTCTGACCACCAGCAGCACAGCGATTTTTGTGCCGTTTACCACACAGGAACTGTTCGACAACGGCAAGGAAAGCCTGTATTATGGCTTGAACGCCCTGTCCAACAACCTGATTATGGTAGACCGGAAAAAACTGAAGAACCCCAATGGCCTGATCCTCGGCACCCCCGGCTCTGGCAAGTCGTTCAGCGCAAAGCGTGAGATCTGCAACGCATTCCTCGTGACGGACGATGATATCATCATCTGCGACCCAGAATGTGAGGTGCGACACGAAGTCGCGTAATGTATTGTGTATAAACACTGCTCTATCCATTTGGAGTAACCCTACTGTGACCTGCA
>NZ_PXUP01000036.1 GCF_003324185.1 Faecalibacterium prausnitzii | reverse complement strand
ACTATGTTTTGGAAATCGGCACAACCATATAACCGTCTGTGATGAAACTATTTTTGTTTCATCGATGACATTGTACCGGCAAGCAGTATCTTCGTACTGTGGAATCCCCTCATTGGCACAAAGATACTGCCCCTCTTCGCTCAAGTGGGCGATTTTTTTTCATGGAGCAGTTCGTTCGCAGCTCACTTCAGCTTGCTCAGATAGCGGTAGATGGTGGCCTCCGAGGAGCCCAGCTGGGCGGCGACCTCGCTGACGGCACCCTTCATATAAAAGATGCCCGCATGGTGCAAGGACTCCACGATGCGGATCTTTTCTTCCATGGTCAGCCGGTCGGGCGGCAGCCCGGCGCTGCCGGTCACCTCGGCAATGGCGTTGTGCACGGCGTCCGGCAGGGAACTGACAAAGTTCTCCACCCCGATGCCGGTGGAGGAGGGCTCGGTGTGCGCCCCGCAGAGGGCAAGCAGCTCCTGCGCGATGCGGCTGTACTTGCCGGCATCAAAGTTGATGCAGAGCATGCCGATGAGCTGGCCGTTATCCTTGATGAACATGGTGGAGGAGCGCAGCCGCCCCTTGGCCTGCGAAGCGCCCTGATAGCCCGCCAGATAATCCTGCTTTTCATACATCCGCTCCTGAATGAAGCGCAGCGCCATGTTGGAAAGGGGCGCACCCTCGGTGCGTCCGCTGATGTGGTTATTGACGATGGCAACAATGGTACCGTCCTCACTGGTAAGGTCGTGCAGAACTACCTCGTAGTCCGGACCCAGCGCCTCCCCTAGAAAAGATACCACTACGCGATAAGGCTCAAGTCTTGCATCCATCCCGTTCACCTCTTTTGTACTGCTGGAGCGCGTGAGAAAAAATTCTCACGCATGTTCTATTGCTATCATAGCAGAAATGACAGTTTTTTACAATAAGAAGGTGCGTTGTATCCATTGTTTCGTCAAAGTGATGACATTTCTCGGGTGTTTTTGTCATGCACGACAATTTGTTCTCATGATAATAAAATATTATTGACAAAATATTCTCACTGCGTTAGGATAGTGTCAGCAAGGGGAGGACAGCCCTCCCCAACAAATGGAAAAGGAGAAAAATCGGATGAAACAGGTGATCGTTACCCCCAATGCTCCCGCTGCCATCGGACCCTATTCGCAGGGCATCGCTGCGGGGCAGACCGTCTATGTATCCGGGCAGCTGCCCATCGATCCGGCCACCGGCCTGATCCCGGAAGGCATCGCCGCCCAAACTGCACAATCCCTCAAGAACATCCAGGCCATTCTGGCACAGCAGGAGATGACGCTGGCCAATGTGGTCAAGACCACGGTGTTTCTGGCGGACATCAACGATTTTGCAGAGATGAACAAGGTGTACGGTGAGTACTTTGCGCAGCCCTACCCCGCGCGCAGCGCGGTGCAGGTGGGCAAGCTGCCCAAGGACGCTCCGCTGGAGATCGAGTGCATTGCTGTAAAGTAAGTTCCCCCGCACGGGAAGAAAAGAAACGGTGAACCAAATGGATAAACAGATGTTCGTTCGCATCCTGAACAGTGAGATGGAGCTGGCCACCGGCTGTACGGAGCCCGGCGCAGTCGCTCTCACCGCCGCAGAGGCGGGCGCAGCACTCCGCAAGGCGGGCGGCACACGGGTAGAGTCCGTGACCGTCCGCGCCAGCATCAATATTATCAAAAACGCCATGTCGGCAGGCATTCCGGGCACCTCGTATCAGGGCATGGATTACGCCGCCGCCATTGGTGCCGTAGGCGGCGACCCCGTCCACCTGCTGGAGGTCATGAACTATGTGCCCCGGGAGCAGATGGAAGAAGCCGCAGCCCTTGTCAAGGCAGGCAAGGTCAAGGTAGAAGTGGCACAGGTGCCGCAGAAGCTCTACGTTGAGGTGGTTGTTACTGCCGACGGCCACACCGGCCGTGCGGTGGTGCGGGATCTGCACACCAACGTGGTGCTGGTGGAGCAGGACGGCGTGGCTACGCTGGACAAACAGCACGCCGACCCCGCCGCAGCAGGGGACAGCGATGTGGTGACCCCGGAGCAGATCGCAGAATTTCTGACCGTCCGCTCCATCTGGGATTACTGCACTGAAGAGCTGGATCCCCTGCATGACCCCATCGACATCATCCGCAGCGCCGTACAGGTGAACACGACTATCAGTAACGAGGGTCTTTCCAAGGAATACGGCCTTGCCATTGGCCGCAATCTGGAACTGAACTGCCGCAAGGGTCTGATGACCCGCGACCTGACCACCAACGCCATGGTCATCGCTTCTGCCGGTGCGGACGCCCGTATGGCAGGCGCACCGGTCTCGGTGGTGGCAAACTCCGGCAGCGGCAATCAGGGCATCACGGCTACCATGCCTGTTGTGGCAACTGCCCGCTGGCTGGACATCGACGAGGAGAAGATGCTCCGCGCCGTGACCCTTTCCAACCTGATCGCGATCCGCATCAAGGCCAAGTTTGGCCGCCTGAGCAACCTTTGTGGTGCAACGGTTGCTGCCACCGGCGCAGCCTGCGGCATTGCCTATCTGCTGGGCGGCGGCTACCACGAGGTATGCTGCACCATCCAGAACATGGTGGGCAACGTCACCGGCATGGTATGCGACGGCGCAAAGGCCGACTGCGCGCTGAAGATCTCCACCTGCGTCAACGCTGCCTGTCAGGCAGCTGCCATGGGCGTACGCGGCGTGCGGGTGCAGAGCACCGACGGCATCGTGGAGCACAATGTGGAGTATACGCTGGACAACTTTGCCACCCTGAGCACCCACGGCACCAGCGACAGCGTGATCCTTGATCTGATGCTGAACAAACACCTCCCGGAGACGGAATAAGTCTCCCCACCCAGCCCCTTTCCGGGGAAAAAGAAAGAGGTACTAAAGTTATGAAAAAGCTATTCAATAGTCTGCCATTCCGGCTTTTGCTGGGCATTTTTGTTGGTATCATCCTTGGCCAGCTGTTCAACGAGAGCACCATGGGCGTTGTGGTGACCCTGCAGTACATCATGGGTCAGCTCATTACCTTCTGTGTGCCGCTGATCATCATCGGCTTCATTGCCCCGTCCATCACCAAGCTTGGCAAAAACGCTTCCCGTCTGCTGGCAGTGGCCATCGTCATCGCCTATGTGTCCTCTGTCTGCGCAGCCTTCATGAGCATGGGCGCCGGCTACGGCCTGATCCCGCACCTGTCCATCGACAACAACGTTGCCGGTCTGCGCGAGCTGCCGGGCGTCGTCTTTGAGCTGAACATTCCCCAGATCATGAGCGTCATGAGCGCTCTGATGCTGAGCGTTCTGGTGGGTCTGGCAGCCACTTGGACCAACAGCAAGCTGACCTGTGACTTTTTGGCCGAGTTCCAGAACATCGTGCTGGACATCGTGAGCAAGGTCATCATTCCCGTTCTGCCCTTCTACATTGCCGCCACCTTCTGCGGCCTGAGCTACGAGGGCACCATCACCCATCAGCTGCCCGCCTTCCTGCAGATCATCGTCATCGTTATGGCCGGTCACTACATCTGGCTGGCTGTGCTGTACCTGCTGGCCGGTGCTTACTCCGGCAAGAATCCCTGGGAAGTGCTGCGTCACTACGGCCCCGCTTACCTGACCGCTGTCGGTACCATGTCCAGTGCTGCTACGCTGGGTGTGGCGCTGGAGTGCGCCCGCAAGAGCAAGGTCCTGCGTAAGGACATGGTCAGCTTCGGCATCCCCCTGTTTGCAAACATCCACCTGTGCGGCTCTGTGCTGACTGAGGTGTTCTTCTGCATGACCGTTTCCAAGATCCTGTACGGCAAGCTGCCCAGCGTTGGCACCATGATCCTGTTCTGCCTGCTGCTCGGCATCTTCGCTATCGGCGCACCCGGTGTGCCCGGCGGCACTGTCATGGCTTCTCTGGGTCTGATCACCGGCGTCCTGATGTTCGACAACGCCGGTACCGCTCTGATGCTGGCCATCTTCGCCCTGCAGGACAGCTTCGGCACCGCCTGCAACGTGACCGGTGACGGCGCTCTGACCCTGATGCTGACCGGCTACGCCGAGAAGCACGGCATCGCTGATACCGGCGACCTTGAAAGCCCGATCCTGTGATAAAAACCTGCGCACTCCTCCTTAATTACAAGAGACTGTGAACAGACAGTCCCAAAATCTCCGAAAAGCCCCGGCGACCGCATGGCCGCCGGGGCTTTTTGTGCGGCAACCCGGTTTGATATCCGGCGTAATGGGATGAAATTTCTGAAACGCCTTTAAAACCATAAAGTAAAATGCTATACTAGAAGGACATTGGGTGCGCTGAAAATGCGCAGCCTGAAAGGAGCTTTTATGACGCAGCTTTTGATTCGTCTGTTTATACGCCGTCCCAATTCTCCGCAGGATCCCCGTGTCCGTGCCGCCTACGGCAATCTGGCCAGTGTGGTGGGCATGGTGTGCAATATCCTGCTCTGTCTGGGCAAGTTTGTGGTGGGTACCCTGTTCGGCTCTATCGCCATCACTGCCGATGCACTGAATAACCTTTCGGATGCTTCCTCCAATATCGTCAGTCTGGTGGGCTTTAAGCTGGCCGCCAAGGCACCGGATGCCGAGCACCCCTACGGCCACGCCCGCTTTGAGTATCTTGCCGGGTTGGTGGTCAGCGTGACCATTCTGGGCATCGGCTTCTCCCTGCTGAAGGAATCGGTCACCAAGGTGTTGCACCCCACCCCGGTGCAGTTCGGCTGGCTGACCGTGGCGGTGCTGGTGGTGTCCATTCTGGTCAAGCTGTGGATGAGCGGCTTCAACCGTGCCATCGGACGTATCATTTCCTCCGAGACCCTCATCGCCACCGCTGCCGACAGCCGCAACGACGTGCTGAGCACCGCTGCCGTGCTGGTGGCTGCCATCCTCTGCCGGGTGACCGGCTGGGATGTACTGGACGGTCTGATGGGCGTGGGCGTGGCGGTGTTCATCCTGATCTCCGGCTGGGGTCTGGTGATGGATACCCTGAGCCCGTTGCTGGGCGAAAGCCCCAGCGAGGATCTGGTGGAGCATATCGAACAGACCGTGATGGGTTATCCCGGCGTGCTGGGCGTACATGACCTGATGGTGCACGACTACGGCCCCGGCCACCAGTTTGCCTCCATCCATGTTGAACTGCCCGCTGAGCAGGACCCGCTGGAAGCGCATGACCTGATCGACAACATCGAGCGGGACTTTATGAAAAACGACCATCTGATGGTGACCATCCACTATGACCCCATCGTCACCTCGGACGCCGCCGTGGGGGTGCTGCGCAGCCGCCTGACCGAAAAGCTGCGCCAGCTGGACCCGGCGCTCTCACTGCACGACCTGCGCATCGTGCCGGGCAAGACCCACACCAATGTGCTTTTCGATCTGGTGCTCCCGGCAGGCTATGCCGGGGACAAGGTGGAACTGCTGACCCAGATGGAGCAGTTCATCAAAGAACAGGATCCCACCTATAACTGCATCATCAAGCTGGAACAAAGCTATACGGCTGCGGCTCATAAATGAGGGGGAGCCGCCCCGCACAGGCTCTGTGCAGATATAAGGAAAGCAGAGGGAAAGTAGTATGCTGAACGAGACCTACCGCGCCATGCTGAACAACAAAAGCGTCATCCGCGAGACCTTCATGTATGGCAGACAGCGCGCTGCCCAGATCGGCAGCGAGAATGTGTTCGATTATTCACTGGGCAACCCCAGCGTGCCCTGCCCGCCGGAGTTCACCGAGGCCATGCAGACCCTGCTGGCACAGGAAGAGCCGGTAAGCCTGCACGGCTATTGCCCCAGTCAGGGCGACCCGGGCTTCCGCACTGCAGTGGCGGCGCATCTGACCGAGACCTTCGGCCTGCCCTACGCACAAAAGCACATCTTCCCCACCACCGGCGCGGCGGGTGCTATCGCCCACGCCATCCGGGCGGTGACCCAGCCCGGAGACGAGGTGCTGACCTTTGCGCCTTACTTCCCGGAGTACGGCCCCTATGTGGCGGGCACCGGTGCAGTGCTGCGGGTGGTGCCGCCGCAGGCACCCACCTTCCAGCCCAATCTGGATGCCTTTGCACAGATGCTGACCGAAAAGGTCACCTGCGTGCTCATCAACACCCCCAATAACCCCACCGGTGTGGTCTACTCTGCCGATACTCTGACCCGCATGGCGGCGATTCTGACCGAAAAAAGCGCCCAGTACGGACACAATATCTTCTTGGTCAGTGATGAACCCTACCGGGACATCGTGTTTGATGGCAAGACCGTGCCCTACCCGGCGGCGTTCTACCCCCACACCCTGACCTGCTTCTCCTACTCCAAGAGCCTGAGCCTGCCCGGCGAGCGTCTGGGCTATGTGGCGGTGCGCCCGGGGTGCGAGGGCGAGGACATCCTTGTGGACATGATGAGCCAGATCTCCCGCTTTACCGGCCACAACTGCCCGCCCAGCATCATCCAGCGGGCGGTCAGCCGCTGCCAGAAGGTGACCAGCGACCTTTCGGTCTACCAGACCAACATGGAGCTGCTGTACCAGAAGCTCACCGCGCTGGGCTTTGAAGTGGAGCGCCCGGGCGGCACCTTCTATATCTTCCCCAAGGCACTGGAAGAGGACGCCAACGCCTTCTGCCAGAAAGCCCGGGAATTTGATCTGCTGCTGGTGCCCAGCGACAGCTTTGGGGTAAAGGGCTATGTGCGCCTTGCCTATTGCATCGACACCGAAAAGGTAAAGCGCAGCCTGCCCGCCTTTGAAAAGCTGGCAGACGCCTACCGCAAGTAACCGGAACGCCCCTGCTGGGGCATAAAATACACAACCGATAGAGGAAAGGGAACCCTGCTATGGAAAAGATCAAGATGACGACCCCGCTGGTGGAGATGGACGGCGACGAGATGACCCGCATTTTGTGGAAGATGATCAAGGACGAGCTGATCCTCCCCTTTGTGGACCTCAAGACCGAGTACTACGATCTGGGCTTGCCCAACCGCGATGCCACCGCAGATCAGGTGACCATGGATGCCGCCCTCGCCAACAAGAAGTACGGCGTGTCGGTCAAGTGCGCCACCATCACCCCCAACGCCCAGCGCGTGGAGGAGTACAAGCTGCACGAGATGTGGAAGAGCCCCAACGGCACCATCCGCGCTGTGCTGGACGGCACCGTGTTCCGCGCACCCATTATGATCGATAGCATCCAGCCGGTGGTCAAGAACTGGAAAAAGCCCATCACCATCGCCCGCCACGCCTACGGCGATGTGTATAAGTGCACCGAGTTCCGCATTCCCGGTGCGGGCAAGGCCGAGCTGGTGTTCACCGGCGCAGACGGCAGCCAGCAGCGTGCCACCGTCTTTGACTTTGAGGGTGCCGGTGTGCTGCAGGGTCAGTACAACAAGGACGATTCCATCCGCAGCTTTGCCCGCAGCTGCTTCAACTATGCACTGGACGTGAAGCAGGATTTGTGGTTCGGCGCAAAGGATACCATCTCCAAGAAGTACGACCACACCTTCAAGGATATCTTCCAGGAGACCTACGATGCCGAGTACAAGGAAAAGTTCGAAGCTGCCGGCATTACCTATTTCTACAGCCTGATTGACGATATCGTGGCGCGTGTCATCCGCAGCGAGGGCGGCTTTGTCTGGGCCTGCAAGAACTACGACGGCGATGTGATGAGCGATATGGTCTCTACCGCCTTTGGTTCGCTGGCCATGATGACCAGTGTGCTGGTCAGCCCGGACGGTAAGTACGAGTACGAGGCCGCACACGGCACCGTCACCCGTCATTACTATAAGTACCTGAAGGGCGAAAAGACCTCCACCAACCCCATGGCTACCATCTTTGCGTGGTCGGGCGCATTCAAGAAGCGCGGCGAGCTGGATAACCTGCCGGAGCTGGTGCACTTTGGCGAGGCACTGGAGGCTGCAAGCCTGCAGACCCTGAACGAGGGCATCATGACCAAGGACCTGTGCGGTCTGGCAGAGGGCATCACCCCCACCGCCGTAGACAGCGAGGGCTTTATCAAGGCCATCCGTGAGCGTCTGGAAGCCAAGCTGGCATAAAACGATTTTCAATATAACATAAAAACCGGAACGATCCACCCGAAAAAGGGAAGATCGTTCCGGTTTATGTTTTGGGCAGGATGTGCGACAAACTGGAATTGTTAATTTGGAACTGGTCCTATAATGCCAAATGCTATTGCATCAATAAAAAGCACGAACGCTATCACACAAACAATTAAAATAATTGCAATGACTTTAATAACAAGTTGTTGATTTTGTCTTAAATTACTCTTACTAACAATCCTTAAGACAAAAATCAAAGCAACGATGATGATAAAAGAAATAATATTATAAAGAACTACTGTTTTCATCTATGTGTCCTCCTTTTTTATATCAATTCCGATTTGTTGGTTACAAATGTAGTGCATCCAGCACTTCATTTACGATGTCCAGCGATACCTGCCCCGGGGCACTTGCCTGCCCGGGGTTGGCAAAGGTCATGGCAGAGCCGAAAGTCTCCCCGGCCAGACGGCTCACCGCGCCCAGCGCCCCCATGCTCATGGTAATGACCGACGTTTCCGGGTGAAGGTCTGCCATCTCAGCGGTGGCGGCCAGCAGCTCCAGCACATCGCTGCGGCACCGGGGCATTACAGCCAGCTTGGGCAGGTCGGCTCCGGCCTGCTGCATCTGCACCATGCGGGAAACAAGCTCTGCCCGGGGCGGGGTCTTGGTAAAATCGTGGCTGGAACACACCACTGCGACTCCGGCGGAATGTGCCTGCTCCACCAGTGCGGGCAGGTCTGCCCCGGCGGTGAAGAACTCGATGTCCAGCATGTCGGCGCAGTCGGTATCGAGGATCAGATGCAGAAAGGCAAGGTATTCCTTATGGGAGAGCGCTTGCTCGCCGCCCTCTGCCTTGGTACGGAAGGTCACCAGCAGAAGCTTGTCCCGCAGGGCGACCCGCAGTTTCTGCACGCAGCGGGCAATGGCAGCGGGGGACTGAAAGCCCTCGAACCAGTCTGCCCGCCATTCCACGCACTCGGCTTGCAATGTTGAAAATTGCGCAGCCTTTTCCAGAATAGCAGCTTCGGTGCGCTCCACAATGGGCAGAATGACCTTGGGGCGGCCCTCCCCGATGCGGCAGCCGCGGATGTTGACACAGGACATGGCGCTTCTCCTTTATATAATAAGTATAGCTACATAATACAGGATACTGGAATGACTCCATAATACGTTCTGCCCGCCGCCTTGTCAAGAAAAGGAGGTTATTATAATAGGAGAAAAACAGGGGCGTTTCCCCCCACCGCAAAGAAATTGGAAAAAAGATGTCAAAAAGTGTTGACAAGAGCACCGGTGTGTGGTATTATACTTGAGCGCCAAGCGCTGAGACAAAAGAATGACTTCTGAAGCCTCAGCAGGAAGCCCTTGAAAAGAACCAATAGACGCT
>NZ_PXUP01000035.1 GCF_003324185.1 Faecalibacterium prausnitzii | reverse complement strand
TGCAGGTCACAGTAGGGTTACTCCAAATGGATAGAGCAGTGTTTATACACAATACATTACGCGACTTCGTGTCGCACTTCGCCTTCGGGGTCGTTGATGATAATATCATCGTCTGTGACCAGAAAGGCGTTGGCGATCTCACGCTTTGCTGAAAAACTTTTGCCGCTTCCCGGAGTGCCCAAAATCAAGCCATTCGGATTCTTCAACTTCTTTCGGTCCACCATGATAAGGTTGTTGGACAGGGCATTCAGGCCGTAATACAGGCTTTCTTTGCCGTTGTCGAACAGTTCCTGCGTGGTAAACGGCACAAAAATCGCCGTGCTACTGGTAGTCAGCCCGCGCTGAATTTCGATCTGGCAGTCTGCCAGCGGCAGGCTGCTCATCAGCCCCTGCTCCTGCTGGTAGTCCAGTCGGCACAGGTTGCAGTTGTGCTTCTGTGCAATGCTGGATGCCTGAAAGACGTTATTTTCCAGTTCCTGCTCCGTGCGCCCGGTGTTCAGAACGAGGAACGTCACCAAAAACATCCGCTCGTTCTGGCTTTGCAATTCCTTCAGCAAGGCTTTTGCATCTCTGCCGTAGGTCGCCAAATCCGACGGAATGATGTCGATATCATATCCGGCACGGATGGCTTTTTTCTGCTCCTCGATCTTGCTGCGGTCCAGTTCCGTGATGGTGCGCTTCACGGTCTTAATGGCACGGTTCTGATCGACACTCTGAATGTGCATCGTGACGATCTGGCTGGAATCCATGTCCAGAAAATCCTTCAAAAGCTGATCACTGATGTCGGAGGCCGTGATGCTCAGAAAGCTGGCGGCGCAAAAGATGCCGCCCATCTGGAAGGTGCGACTGTTTTTGAAGGCAAAGGCGGTGGGTGCAATGGCATCCTTCACGGACAGCCCGCTTTTCACGAGGTCTTTCCAGTCAAAGCGAAACTTGGATGAGCCGTCCATGTTGAACATATCGTGCATGAGTTTCAGCCGCTGGATACCATTCAGGGGCTTTGCCTGCACCCCTAACCGATGAAAATTATTGAGCAGGTCATTCTGAATGTGGTCGAGACGGGGCTTGACCTGCGCCATGCTCTCGCCCTCTACGCCAAAGGTGATGAATTTGGTCTTGGTCAGACCATTATTGCCCTTGGCAAGTTGCTGGCGCAGCATCTGGGAATACTCGGCACGAACATCATCGAAACCGTCCTTCTGGTACGGAATGCGGATGCTCTTTTCAAACTCGGTGCTGTCGGTTGCCATGTTCACAAAGGACAGCTCAAATTTGATGCTGGAGTCGAAGAAGTTCAGAAAACTGCACCATTCCTCAAAAATGGCGGTCTTGTCCTCCTGCTGGGCGAGCTGATAATTGATGTCCTGATACTGGATGGTGCGGGTGTAGTAGTTGGGCTTCACCCGGCAGGTGCCATCTTCAAACATCCGCTGCATGGGGATGGACTGCTGGGCGGTCCGGGGCACAGCAGGCTTTGTGTTCTGCCTGCGCTTCTGCGCAGACTGCGGCTTGCTGTGCTTACCGGTCTTTTTCCAAAATGGGATCATGGGTCACGCCTCCTTTCATAAGCAGTGCATAGTAGTTGTTGGTCTTGTAGGGGCGAATTTTCGGACGGACAAACCGGGACTGCACATAGTACGACAGCAGCTTTTCCATGGGTTGACCGTTTTTCTCGTACATCCCAAGGAAGAACGCCGGCAGCATCACCGCCATCATGCCGAGGGTAGCGGCAGTGTTGCCACCGGAGTCCCGGAGAACAAAAAACAGCGGCACTCCAATGAGAGCCGCTGTGCCAAAGCAGATAAGCTGCCGCTTGGTCAGATTGAATGCGACCTTCGATTTCACTTTCGTCAGGTCACGGGGAACGGAAATATACGCAGCCAATAAAGCACCTCCTTTAGTGCGCTCCGAGGACGGATTTCGTCACGGAGCTGGTTTTGAACAGGCTGAAACAGAGCAGAACGGTGTAGCCCACAATGCTCCAGATGGAGTTGATGGCATCCCCGGAAATCGCCACGCTCTGGATCAGCACCGCATAAATTGCCACGCAGATGAGGATGAGAAAGCCCTGAAAACCCAGCGCAAACAGGCATTTCAGGTAGTTCTGCCCCATGTGCGATTGCTCGTGGTTGCCGAAGGTCGCCATAGGGATGGGCGCAAGGCTCACCATGCAGTAGATCTCAATCATGCGCCCGTACACGATGACAAAAATGATGATGCTCAAGATCCGCATGGTGATGCCGATGAAGAAACTTTGCAGGAACAGCCCGAACAGAGGTCCTACATCCATCTGCATCAGGCTGGCTTCCAGCATCGACAGGCCAATGTCGTTGACACGGGTGTTTCCGGCAATGATGCCGCTGGAATCGGACACTACTTTCTGGGTGACGTCGAACACCGCCATCACAATATCGAAGGTGTTGCTGATGAGCCAGACGGACACTGCCGTTTTGAAGATCCAGCGCATGATGAGGGCAGGCTCGAACTGCGCCATGTTGTTGTGCTGGGTGATCATCTCAATTAGTTCATAACAGGCGATGAAGGTCAAAATGATGCCTGCAATGGGCAGCACCACGTTCCGGGAGAGGGCTTCGATCATGGCGAACACTCTTGGCTCAAAACTGGAGGGCTTGGTGCCCACCTGCTGGGCGATGTTTCCCACCTGCGTGTTCACATCGTCGAACAGACCAGAAAGGTTTGACATAATGCCTGCCGTCAGGATGCCTTTGATCCAGTCGGCAATGGCTTTGAGAACGGTTTCCATTCAGTCACCGTCCTTAGCTGAAGTGGTTGATAAGGGTCTTGAGAAGATTCAGGAGAAAAATAATGTGGGTCAAAAACTGCATAAAGCACCGCCTTTCATTGATGGGTGGAGATTCGTACCGCAATGCGCTCCTTATGATAAAGGGCTGTTATCCACAGCAAAGATAGAGCGATTGCGTATGTACAGGCGGGAAAACCCGCCTGCGGCTCTTAGCCGAACAGACCAGACAGCAGAGGAATCAGGGTGATGCCTACCAGAGCGACACCGCCGCCAGCCATGAGCTGCTTCATGCCCTGAGACTTTGCTTATGTGTGATAAAGAAGCAATAGAAGTGCAAAAAATTTTGCCGTTCCTATCCGACACTTGGCCATTGTGTCGGATAGGTCGGGCGGTTATTCGGGCAAGTCAATCTTGCCGACAAAGCTGTAATAAATCTCAATGTCCTGCCTGCGGGTGCCGTTCTCATCATAGCTGCACTCATGCACCACAATTTTCTCGATCATTTCCCGCAAGAGAGTGGGGGTCAGTTCTTCAAAGGCAAGGTGCTTGCGGACAATGCCCATAAATTTCTCGGCGTTGACGGTAGCTGCCTGTGACTTGTCCAGTTCGGCTTGCAGGGCGGCGGCTCTCTTTTTCAGCTCCGCTTGCTCGGCTTCGTAGTCAGCCGACAGTTCCATGAAACGCTCATCGCTGATTTTGCCGTTTACATTGTCCTCATACAGCCGCTTGATAATGCGGCTGATTTCAGAAATGCGTTCCTGCGCCTGTTCAAGCTGCTTGATGGCTGCGGCGGTCTTTCGCTTGCCGCCGATCTCGTTCTGCTGGACAAGTAGTTTCACAAACCGGCTCTCATGCTTGGCTGCGTATTCGGTCACTTGCCGGAGATTTGCCAGGACACCAGCGGTCAACAGATCGGTGCGGATAAAGTGCGCCGTACAGTTGCGGGTGCGCTTCTTGTAGCTGCCGCAGATGTAGCAGTCCTGTTTGCGGTCTTTGTTCTGATACCGCTGCTGATACAGCACATGGCCGCAGTCGGCGCAGAACAAAATCCCGGAGAACAGCCCCACTTCATCGTAGCGGTTCGGGCGTTTGCGCTGTTTGCGTAACTCCTGCACCCGTTCCCATGTTTCCTTGTCGATGATCGGCTCATGGTGGTTCTCGAAAATGGCCTGCTTCTCGACGGGGTTCTCTATGCTGTGCTTGACCTTATAAGAAGGCTTTTCCGTTTTGAAGTTCACCAGACATCCGGTGTACTCTCGGTTTTCGAGGATATGAACGACGGTGTTGGTCGCCCATTTGCACTCATAGCCTGGGTGATAACGGCGGGTGCTGCCTGTCCGCTGATATTCCAGCGTCCCCGGCGTGGGGATTTGCTGCTCCGTCAGCATACGGGCAATCTTGGTCGGGCCGTTCCCGGCAAGGCAAAGCTGGTAAATCTGCTGCACCACCGGGGCGGCTTCCTCGTCTATAATAAAATTCTCGTCCTCGTCCATCACATAGCCGTAAACCGGCTTGCTGGTAACAGGCTTGCCGCTCATGCCTTTTGACTTTTTCACTGCCTTGATTTTCTTGCTCGTATCTCTCACCAGCCATTCATTGAACAGATTTCGCAGCGGGGTAAAATCGTTGTCCATGCCCTCGCTGGCACTGTCCACATTATCGTTGACAGCGATAAAACGCACACCCTTTTGAGGGAACAGCATTTCCGTGTAAAACCCTACCTGCAAGTAGTTTCGCCCTAACCGGCTCATGTCCTTGACGATGACCGTACCCACTTTCCCGGCTTCAATGTCCGCAAGCATGGCTTGAAATCCGGGCCGCTGGAAGTTCGCGCCGGAAAAACCGTCGTCGGTGTACCAGCGCAGATTGGTAAAGCCGTTCTGTTTTGCGTAGGTTTCGAGTATCCTTTTTTGGTTCGATATGGAATTACTCTCGCCTTGCAATTCATCCTCGTGGGACAATCTCGGATAAAGGGCGGTAATGAGGTTTTGGGTGGCTTGTCTTAACATAAAATCCTCCGTTTCCGACAGCCAGCCCCACTATTCCGTGGTTTCATTGTACCACGGAACGGCGGGGGCTGTACAGCGGCAAAAGCGTTAAATTTGCTTCTTTACAGCTTTTCAATTTTCCGATTTTTATGGTATGGGTTGTCGTCCCATATTTGCAGTAGAAAAGTTCATAACTCCGTGGTATACTCTGATTTAACAAAAAAATCAGAAGTTAAAGGAGAAAACATGAAGTATACAATAGATGAATTAACCGCGGCCAAAAGGCAAATTGATTCAACTCTGCACAAGCTAAGAGAAACAGTAAAAACATTTGAATCAAAGGATAATTCCGAGCGTTATAAATCACAAATCACATTGGCAAAGAGAAGAATAAAAGCCTTTGAAATTGCAAATTATTTTATAGAGAATGAGATTAAGAATTGCTAAAGCACTTCCGATTTTCGTTCCAGCGGTCATGCTCCCTGGCATGGCCGCTTTTCCATGCCCCGGTTCACGCCGGATAAGTCGGCTCCTGTGTAGCAGCGGCTTCCGCTTCCAGTACCCGCGCCATTTTGTCGGCGGCTGTGGTTGTGGTGTCTTTCTTGAAATAGCCGGACACGACAAGGACGGAATTGCCCATGCGGATTTCCGTCACACAGTCAGGGCGGCGGGTGGTGCGGGTGTCGTGCTGCTTGTTATCTGCCATAGGCAATACTCCTTTCAGTCGGTAATCAGTTTCTTCATGCTCTCCATTTTCCGCTTGGCGGTTTCCTGCCGGAAGTTGTCGCCGGTAAAGCGTACCGGGACGCACATGGAAAGCAGGCGGTCATAAATCCGGGAATGGGCGGTGTCCTCCGGGTTGTGCAGGTCGTCCAGCGTAAGGTTGGTCGTGACGATCAGCGGCTTGCCGCTGCGGTAACGGCTGTCAATCACATTGAACACCTGTTCCAGCCCGTATTCCGTCCCGCGTTCCATGCCGAAGTCGTCAAGGATCAGCAGCGGATAACGACAAAGGCGGGAAATGTACTCGTTGCGCCCCTCAAAGCTGGCGGCAAGGTCATTGAGGATAAGAGCAAAGTTCGTCATGCGGACGGGGATTTCTTTCTCCATGAGGGCGTTTGCGATACAGCCTGCAAGGTAGCTTTTGCCGGTGCCTACGCCGCCCCAGAACAGGCAGCCGATATTGTCTGTCCGCATATCTTCCCAATGCTCCACATACCGGCGGGCAAGCCCGGTCTGCGGGTTCCTGCCGTTGTCGTTCTCGAAAGTCCAGTCCCGCATGGTGGGGTCGGTAAAGCCCCGGCGTTTCAGTTCTTCCACGGTGTCAAGGTGTCTGCGCCGCTTTTCGGCGGCTTCCCGTTCCTCGCGGGCGGTTCTCTGGCAGTCGCACTCTGCCGGGTGGCGGTCGCGCCCGAAGATAGCGGCCTTATCCGGCGCAAAATAGGCTTCTTTCGGCTTGCGGCACTTGCCGCAGTACAGTAAACCGTCCTCGCCGGTGTAGTCCTCCGGCTCCGGGATGGTGGTCGTCATATTCTCCAAAACCGCGTTGATTTCATTCTTCATAAACTCTCGCCCTCCTTGCATGAGTAGTCTGGTATGCCCTTTTTAGGGGCTTCCTTTTTGTCGTTCCCCGCCCATATCCGCAGGGCGGCGGCATAGTTCTGGTAGCTTTTCCCGTTGGCGGCAAGGTAGCGGCTCATTTCCTCGATGAACCGTTCCAGCCTGTCAGGGTACTCTGCCTGCAACTCGTCGTATTCGGTCTGTGACAGAAAAATATTTCCATATCGGCCATAGGGCGCGGACGGCCCCCCACTCACTCCCTTTGTTTGGCTCTCTGTAAGGTTGTTTATAGTAGTTTGGTTAGGGGACGGTTTTCCGACCATCATAAGGTCGGTTTTCTGACCATCAGTAGGACGGTTTTCCGGCTCTATGAGGGGCGGACTTCCGGCCATCAGTTGGTCTGAAAACTGTACCTGTGGCACTGGCGGTACTTTGACATAAAGCCGGTTCGGTGCGGAGAAGCCGCCCCGTTCCCGTTCCAACAGCCCCGCCGTGTCCAGTTCATTAAGCGCCCCCTTGATGGTGGTGCTGCCTTTATCCAGTATTTCTGCTATCTCCGCGATGGGATAGATAATATAAATCCTGCCCTCGTCGTCCAGCCACTTGTTTTTCTGGGAGAGGGTGGAACGGTCTAACAGCAGCGAATACAGCAGCTTGGCGGTCTGTGAAATCTCCATTTTCAGCAGGAAACGGGGATACGGCAGATAGGCGGGCAGCCGCGTGTCTGCCCTGATATAATCAGCGATAGGATCACCTCCCTGTGTTCGGGTTGATTTTGGCGTATTGTCACGCATTAAAACGCCGTTTCCGGGGGAAAAGGATAAATGTATCGCGTACCCTTTGACACCCACGAAAAAAGCCTTGATTTATGCGGGTTTGAAAGGCTCTAAAGCGTGACATCTCTGCCTTTGTTTCCGCTTTCTCTCGGCGGCTTTGATTTTCTTCATGCGCCCGGCGCAGTCGGGGCAGTATTTTCCCCGGTTGGATTTGGGGACAAAGGCCGCCCCGCAGACGGCACACCGTTTCCGGCTTCCCCGGCACAAGAGGGCTGCGGCCAGCTCCCCGTCAAGGGGCAGGACAGCCACACGGAACCAGTGGCACATGAGGGAAAAGGAAATGCTCTGGACGCACACGCAAGGCTCCCCGTCGTCCAATAGCAGGCAGTTCCCCTCATCGTAGTTACAGCACTCATGTACCAGCCGCCGCGCCCGCCGGTGCTGGCGGTAGTCCATGTGGGGCAGGTTATCGCTCATGGCTCTGCTCCTTTCTGCGGTGCGGCTCGTCCCGGCGCAAAATCTGGTCGATGTTCCGCTTGACGGTCTGCAACTCCTTGAACCGCTGTTTCTGTTCGTGATAGGTGTTATACAGGCCGTCTTTCTCGGAGATAAGCTGCTCGATCTCGGCCTGCAACGCTTTCCGGGCGGGCAGCTTGGTAATGCCATGCGCCTTGAAATACCGGGCTGCTGCGTCGGCTATGATAAAATCGCTCTCATGGGCCTGCCGGTATGCGGCGCGGGCTTTCTCGGATTTCTGTGCCCGCAGCCCGTCGCGGGCGGCCTTGGTCTGGGCGTAGGCCAACACCTGCCGCTGCAACTTCTTTTTCCCTTGCAGCTTCGTTTCCAGTGCTTTCAGTTCGCCGCTGGTCTGGCGCATTTTCTGATAGGCGGTGTCAACGGCGGCTTCTAACTGCTCCGGGGAAGTAAAGCCGTATTGCTGGTAGACGGACAGCGTTTTGGCGGCCTGCTTCAGATTGTGTATCTTCGCCCAGCGTTCATAGCCCCGGCCTTTGCCCTCGGCCATTTTCTGCTCAATGTCCACAAGCCGCTGCACTCCGTCCTGTTTCGGGGCGGCTATCTCGGCTCTGGCAACCTGCAAGCGGTCTTTTATGGTGCGTGGGGGATCGGGGGATCTGGCTGGCGCTTCGGCTGCTCTGGCGGCGTTTTGCTCTAAAACGGCAAAGACAGCGGCGCGGTCAAAATCGTCGCCCAGCTTCCGGGCGGTAATTGGCTTTGTCCTGTCCGGCGTGAGGTAGGAAAGCCGCCCCCGGCTCTCCTTGACGGTCACACCCTCCTGCAGCAACAGAGAGGAAAACTCGTCAAAGCTGGCGGCGGTGGCAAGGGCTTTCCGTAGGGTCTGCCGCAGCTTCTCCTTGTTCGTTTCAAACTTGGTCTGCCGGGGCGTGATACTATCGGCAATCATGGGGGCGTTCTGCTTGTCCAGCGCGGCCTGTCCCTTTTTCTGCGCCCAATACTCCCGGTCGGTGACGCGGTTCTTGCTGCCGTTCAAGAGGTCGATTTGATAAAGCCCCTCCCGGTGGCACATCTCCATGACTTCGGATTTGAAGTAGCGCAGGGCAGCGTCGGTACATCGGTGCTTGCAGCCGACTTTCGTATCGGCCGGCCTGTCCATGTAGGGCAGGAACGGCACTTCCTCAATCCGCAGGCTGTTTATGACGATATGCACATGAATGTTGCCGCTGTGGTTATGCCCGTCCGGGTGGGTGCAGACAAGGGCCTGGTGGCCGGGAAAATGCTCTTTACAGAATTGTTCCCCCAACGCCTGCGCCCGGTCTACGGTCAGGCCGTTGTCCGGCCCGTCCCGCGGGTCAAAGCTGATGATGTAGTGGTGGCTTTTCACATCTTCCCGCCGCTGGTTTTTCTGATAGCGGAGATTGGCCCGCATACACGCAACGGCAAAATCCTCCCCGTCGCAGTTCAGCGTGGACAGCCGGTAGTCCTCGCGGGGGATAAGCCTGCCGGTTTCATCAAGGACGGGCTTCATGGTAAACTCGTCATGCTCAAAGAGAAGATATTGCTCGGCGGCTCCGTAGTCGGCGTTTTTAGAGTTGATATGCTTGAGTGTTGCCAACCGCGTCACCTACTTTCTTGAGGACTTCATACTTGAGGACGGCAAGGTCGGATATGGCGGCGCGTACCTCGCCGGAAAGGGTGTTGTAGGGTACGCCGTATTCGTTCAGATACCGGGCAATCTGATTGAGGTTGCCGCCGATCCTGCCGTACTCGGCTGTCAGCTTCCCGACAGCGGAAAGCAACTCGTCATTGACCGACGACACATGGACAACCGGGCGTATGGTCGCCCGCCGTATCGCCTGCCGGAGAAATTCGGACTGGCTGATACCATAGGGCGCAAGCCGCGCTGTGAAGTCGGCATACTCATCTTCGGACAGCCGGGTTTTCACAACGCGGCTGCGGTGGGGCGTGTTGTATTTCTTTCGCATGGTGTGACCTCCTTTCTCGCCCGTAAGGGCGCATGAGCAGGGTTTGGGGAAGGCACTCCCCAACAAGTTTCCCGCGAGGGGCAAAACTGCAGAATTGCGGATTTTGGCACCGTGGTAGAAACTTGCTCTAAAAAACTACCGCTTTCCTCGGCGGCTCTGGTTTGCGGATATACTGGCTTGCTCCACCAATATAGCGAT
>NZ_PXUP01000034.1 GCF_003324185.1 Faecalibacterium prausnitzii | reverse complement strand
ATGGTAGCCACCAGCTTTTCCAGCTGCGGAATCTGACCGATGTTAGCACACTCATCGATCAGGCACCGCACATGGACGGGCAGCTTGCCGCCGTATTGGTCATCTGCCTTATCGCAGAGCAGATTGAAAAGCTGCGTGTAGATCATGGAGATCAGGAAGTTAAAAGTACTGTCCGTATCGCTCATGATAAGGAACAGCGCCGTTTTCCGGTCGCCCAGCTTGTCCAGTTCCAGTTCATCGTACATGGTGGCATCCCGGACTTCCTGAATATCGAAGGGTGCGAGCCGGGCACCGCAGGAAATAAGAATCGACTTGGCCGTTTTGCCGGCAGCTAGCTTGTAAAGTTTGTACTGCCGCACGGCAAAGGATTTTGGCTTCTTCTTACCCAGATCCTCAAACAGTAGGTCAACTGGATTCTGATAAGTTTCATCATCTTCCGAAACCTGCATGGTGTTGAGCATTTCCAGCAATGTTGCGAAGTTTTGCTCCTCGACAGGGGCTTCGTAGTGGAGGTACGCGATCAGTGAAACCAGCAAAAGCCGTTCAGCCTTGTCCCAGAAAGGGTCGCCACCTTGCCCCTCACCTTTGGTGTTGGTCATCAGTGCGGTGACGAGCTTCAGAATGTCCTTTTCACTGTGGATGTACGCCATGGGGTTATAGCGCATACTCTTGGAAAAGTTGATGGTGTTGAAAATCTTTAGCTTGTAGCCCTTTTGTAACAGGGCATTGCCGCACTCGACCACGATACTGCCTTTTGGATCAGTAATTACATATGAACTATGACATTGTAAAAGATTTGGTTTCAGCCAGAACCGGGTCTTGCCGCTGCCGGAACCGCCCACCACCAACACGTTTTTATTCCGGGCATTCTTGGGGTCCGGCGGGCGGTTGGACATCATCAGCCGTTCTGTTTTGGTGAGGATGATATTGTCCTCGAACTTTGGAGCCATGAACGGCTCGATATCTTTGGGTCCGCCCCACCGGGCAGAGCCGTACTCCATGCCGTGGCGGTACTTCTTGGCGTTTTTGCCTTTCAGGTACACCGCCAGCCGCATTCCAGCACCGCAGCACAGACCAATGAACAAGTCAAATGGGTGCAGGCTGGGCAGCGGATTTGAAAATACAGCCGGGAGCGTATCCATCAGCGATACGATTTTGTCGCCCAGTTCCTTGCCCACAGCCAGCCGCCAAGCCTCGCCCAGATTGGTAGCTACAAGCCCAATCACCACATAGGGCAGATAGAGCGCCAGCAGCTTGGAAAGCTTCTTTTTGCTCATAGGCCACGCTCCTCCTGCTTGTGCCGCACTTTGTCCGGCAGATTTGCAACGGACTGCGCCAGATCATGCAGCTTTGCCAGCACGGAAGGACGCTTGGTTTTATCCAGCACCGATGCCGAATATTCCTTGAACGCTGCGCTCAAGGCATCCGTGTCCTGTGCCTTGAAGTAGACCAGATATCGGGGCGGCGTGCAGGACAGGTCTTTCTGGATGGAGTAGTCGATGTGATACCGCTTAGCATAGCGGTCAAAATCCTTGATGCCGGTTTTCTGAATCTCCACATTGGTCACGCCACGGTTCTGCCGTACCAACCGCTTCATGGACTGCTTGCCCTGCGAAGCGTGCTTGTCATACTGCCGCAACAGAAACTGCATTCCGCGCAGCAGGGTGCGGGCGGACAGTTTTGTGGTCGAGATGGCAAGGTTGACCGTCTTATGCTCGATTTCTTCCTGCATCGTTACCACCTCCTGTGCAGAAAATCGTCTTAGCGGTCATGTTCCACCGGGGGCTTGTTTACGGCCTTTTCTGCGTCATTCTGAACCGATTCATCCGGCACCGGAATGACCATCAGGCGACGCCCCAGAGGGAGAAAAGCTTCGGGTTGATGGAATTCTTCTTCATACTTCTGAGCCAGCTCCGGAGAGAGCGACACAAAATCTTCCTCTCCCAGCCCCACCACCAGAAAGGTTCCGGCAATAACATCGTACATCAGCCCGTCCTCGTCCCACAGGGCACGGTTCAGCGGCAGACCCATGAGCTTGCCATCATCGTTGTAGACGATGGCGACCGGATCTTCAAAAGGGTAGCTTGCGCCGATGGAGCCGCCCACCGCCTGCTGCAAGGCTTTCAGGTCGTTATCGATCTCGACCTGCTGCGGATACTGTCCCGGTGCAATTTTCAGCACCGACAGAGTGTTCTCGTTCTGCTCCATTATCTTCCTCCTCGAATTTGATAGTGATTTCCTGCCCAGCACGGGCGGCGTTCAACAGAGCTGCCACAAAGAAGCCGAAAAAAGCGCCGGCTTCAAACAGCATAAATCCAAAGACAAATCGCATCACTCAACCTCCGACAGTTCCACACCGATATACCGTTTTCCGTCTTTGTCGTAGAAAAACAGGTGTGCCAGAAGCCAGTCATCCAAGTCCAGCTTCTCATAAATGCTCGGCAGAATAAGGAAGTGATCATTGTCCTTCCGGCAGAGAAATGCTGTATCCTCTAGGATGCGTTTACCATCCACAATGCGAATCTGCTCCGGCTGATAGCGGATCTGGAAATCCGTAAAAGGAATATTGCAGGCTTCGTAGGCACCTCCATAATACGGAAGCTTTTTCTGCATTTCCGCATCGTAAGGCACATAATGAATGCCCTCTGCGGCACTGATGGTCACAACCTCCGGGCCGTGTTCAAAACCGTATATGCTGGCTTTGATAAGTTCATCAATGACTTCACCATCGGACAGTCCCGGATACATACTCTGGAAAAATTCCGCTCTCGTTGACATAGCGGCACCTCAGTCGATGCAGATGCAGGGCAGCTTCTGGTCGTCAGCCATCAAGGTGATACTGTGGCTTTCCAGATACTTCTGGAACAGGTAGACCTCATCAATGGTCAGAGAGATGACCCTGCCGTCCATGTTGGTGCGGACAAGAATCACCGGGCCGGTCAGGTAGTGCTTGCCGCCCATCTTCAGCACCTGCGCCGGGTTGTAGCAGAGCAGCAGCGAGGTATCAGGGAGGTTCAGGCAGGCATCATCCTCCTCAAAGCAGGGCAGGATGCCGGGAGCCTCGTCCAGCGTGATGACGGTCAGCTCCATATCCGGGGCAATGGCTGCGAGGTAGACCTCACCGCTACCCCGGTTTGCCGCCAGCGCAGCGCAGATACGCACATCAATGGTGATCTCCTCGGAGCGAATGGTGCGGTTGGAATAATCATTCATAGGCTGTTCTCCTTTTAGTTGCAAAAGAAAAAGACCCCATCGGGTCTTTCGTTACGGTATAAGTCAGCGTTCATTCTGCCGCTGCTGTTTGCGTTGCCACTGTTCCAGCAGCTTGATGATGGTGTCCTCCATCTGTTTCGGGGTGTAGCTGCGAGGAAAGTATTTCCTCAGGGTGTCGTTTTTGATGACCACTTTGTCCAGCTCGTCCTTTTTCTCTTCTCCCATGACCGCAAAGGCAACGTCATACGAGAAGTGCCCTTCCTGCGCCAGCTTTTTAAGCCGCTGCGCTTGGGAAAGGGACGGTGCATTCTGGGTGTCGTTCATTGCTTCTAAAAAATCCCGCTGTTGGTTCGTGTCGAGATATGACAACTCCACAGCGGGATTAAAGGCAATTTTCTTTTCGTCTACCATGTCCAGCAGTTCGGGAATAAGGTTGGTCAGGCGGATGAAACGCTGGACGGTTTTATATCCCTCGCCAGCATCTTCCGCAACCCGTTCAATGGACAGCTTCGACTTCTGGACAATTTGTCCAGAAGTTAAATCTGACCTAGCACCTTGATTTTTTATTGCTTCCAGCTTCATTTTGTAAGCGAAAGCCCTTTCACTGGGCAAGATGTTTTCACGTTGGAGATTGCTATCTACCATGAGCAAAACTGCGGCATCATCATCCATGTTGCGGACAATGACCGGCAGGGCATCCAGCCCGGCAAGCTGTGCAGCGTGCTGACGGCGATGCCCGGAGATGATCTCGTAGCCACCTTCCGGGCGTGGGCGGGCAATCAGCGGAGAAAGCACACCGTACTGTTCTACGCTTTCCACCGTGCGCTGCATGGATTCATCGTCTAAAACCTTAAAGGGGTGGTTCTTGAAAGGAAACAGCTCTCCAATGGGGATCTGTTGCACCTGCTCTCGTTGCTGCTCCTGTCGGGATTCTTCCGTGGAGAAAATGTCATCTGCCCCTTTCAGCGACACGTTTAAGCTGCCTTTCGGCATTCGCCATCACCTCCTCGGTCAGAGATTTATAGGCTTCTGCCACCTTGCCTTTGGGGTCGTGCTGGAAAATGCTTTTACCCACGGCACTGATCTCCGCAGCACGGACAGACCGGGGAATGGTCTGGTCGAACACCTTGATCTTGCTGCCGTAAGCGCCCCGAATCAGGTTGTCAATCTGCTGTCCGTAGTTGGTGCGGCTGTCGGTCATAGTCAGCAGGATGCCCTCGATTTTCAGCTTGGGGTTGATCTGCCGCCGGACCTTCTGCACGGTCTGCAAAAGCTGTTCCAAGCCTTTCGCAGACAGGTACTGCGCTTGCACGGGAATCAGGGTGGTGTCTGCTGCTGCCAGTGCATTGACGGTCAGCATCCCAAGGGAAGGGGTACAATCCAGCAGAATGAAATCGTATTCATGCTTTGCACCTTCCAGCACCTGTTTCAGCATCTTTTCCCGGTTCATGCAGTTGACAAGGGAAACTTCCAGCCCTGCCAGTTCAATGTTTGCCGGAATCAGGTCAACGCCCTCTGCATGGTGCAGGATGCCTTCACCGGGCGGAATGCTCTGATCGTTCATGGCTTTTGCCATCAGGGTGGAAAGGGTGGTAGGCAGTTCATCGGGCTGCTGCCAGCCCATGCTGATGGTAAGTGACCCCTGCGGGTCAGCGTCCACCAACAGGACCTTCTTGCCCTCCATCGCCAGCCCAATGCCCAGATTTTCGCAAGTGGTGGTCTTGCCGGTGCCGCCTTTCTGGTTGACGATGGCTATTGTGGTTGCTTTCTTTGAAATTTTTATCACCTCCGCATCGCTAAGTCGTGGTTGGTTTGGTTCTGGTAGGAAAGCTGCATCGTGGTGGGTGCGTTGTACAGAGAAGCGAGCAGGTATTGTTTCATGTTTCGGATCGGGCTGCTGTTCTCTGCAAGGCACTTCAGCACAAAGCGGATATGGTCAGCGTTCAGCTTCATAAAGCGACTGCGTACCACCTCGGCGGGCTTATCGTCCCCGGCAATGCGCAGCAGCTTGCAGTTGGTAGCGCAGGTGTCCACCAACAAATCTACGATCTGATAGATGGTGTCCTCATCGTCCGGGCAAAGCCGGAGCAGGAGTTCCACTTCCAAAGCCTGCGAAAAATATTCTTCCAGTCGGGTGCGTTTGCTCATCCCCTCCGCTTCTTCAGAATAGAAAGGATCAGTCTCACTCATTTCAGTATCATTCTCTTTAGTCTTATTACATCGTGATTTTGAAGGGTCTTGACACGCGATTTTGAAGCCTCCAGAATCGTGAAAATCACGATTCTGGAATATTGATTTTGACGATTCTGCTGAAAAGTTCTTCACATACACCAAACTTGGCTTTCCCAGACCTCTGCGTTTTCGTTCAATCAGACCAAACTTTTCGAGTTCCCGGAGCAGCTTGGTCGCTTTGTTGTCTGCGCAACACAATGCCCTCTTGACATCCTCTATCGTGAAGATAATGAACACCCGGTTCTGCTCGTCCAGCCAGCCGTTTTTCACAGACAGGCTCATGCGGTCAAGCAGGATGCCGTACAGGATTTTTGCATCGGTGGACAGACTCTGGAACCGTGGCTCCTGAAAAAGAGCCTTGGGAATGCGGTAGAACGAAAACAGTTCTCCGGTTTGCCCGTAGAAATAATCAAGGGTCATGCTGTTTTTCAACCGTCTGTTCTAAAACGAACGTGATTCTTCGTGCGTAGGAAGATGTTTTTGCAACATAAATAACAGGCATTTTGAAAACTCACCTCCAGTCATTCAGTTGAGATATGTACAAAAATCGACGTTATACCGTATATGTTTTATGGTGCGTATACCGATTGCTATATTTTGTATAGAGCAACGCGATATTTGATAGCTTTTTTTAGGCATTTTCATCTTCGTTGGGTGCGTAACCGTTGGCACTGTTTTTGCCGATTTGTGCAGTCAAAACCACCGGCTGAGCCGGTGGCTTGAGTAAGCCCTAGAAGGGCATAATACTAGTAAAGCCCCTTAAGGGGCCACGAATGGGTCTGCCAACTGCATTCCTGTCTCGTGGCAGGCCCCTCAAGGGGCCTTTTATTTACGCCTTGGTTTCCTTGCTACCCGTAAACGGGTCCGTGAATTCCTTAAGGCTTAACTGGTCTGCAATTTGGTCTTGTTCTAGCTGTCTCTTGATATACTCCTGGATTCTCTGCTTGTTTTTTCCAACAGTATCCACAAAATATCCTCTGGCCCAGAAATGCCGATTTCCATACTTGTACTTTAAATTCGCGTGTCTGTCGAAAATCATGAGGCTGCTCTTTCCCTTGAGATATCCCATAACGTAAGAAATGCTATACTTCGGCGAAAAACTTATCAGCATATGGATATGGTCCGGGCAGGCTTCTGCTTCAATTATTTCAATATCCTTTTGCTCGCATAGTTTGCGAAGTATCTGACCAATATCTTTTTTGATTTGGCCATATATCACCATTCTCCGATATTTTGCTGCAAACACTACACTGCGGAAAATCAGCAAACGCAACCCATTGCTGTTGCTTAGTGCGCGGTTCCCAACCAGTAGGAATGTCTACTGGGGATGCCGCCGCTAATGCCGTGTCCCAACAGGCGTTTTGCTTTTTTGTGAGCCTGAGGATGGTCGTTCCGCTCGACGCAGGGCTGATGAAGGCCTGCTGCATTCGGTTTGGGCAGATCTGTCCACGGAATCCCTCGTCAATATACCCTATTCAATGTAGAAAATTTGTACATTACCATGATTTTGCTCCGAGGACCTTGCTTTTCCACGCCGGGTCATTTATGATGGCAGTGTTCGAATGTCCGGCAAGGAGAAGGGAAATCGAAGGTATGAGCAGGTTTGAATACACCATAGAAAACGTTTTGGATATCCCTCTCTGGGAAAAAATGCAGGACCGGTTGGCGGAGCTGACCGGTACCGCCATCGTCTGCATCGACATCAAGGGGAAGCCTGTCACGAAACACAGTGGCCGTACCGCGTTCTGCAGCATCGTGCGAGAGAATCCCGTTTCTCGCAAGCGTTGCTTCCGCTGCGATGCGCTGGCAGGAGTGGAGGCAGTGCGCCGGGGCCGCCCCTACATCTACCTGTGCCACTGCGGCATCGTGGACGTAGCGGTCCCCGTCATGGTGGGGGATATCTACCTTGGTGCCGTGATGTTCGGGCAGGTGCGTCTGCGGCACAAGGACCGGGAAAAGGCGGAGCGTCTGGTAAACGAGATCAGTTCCATCCTTCCGCAAGAGGACGCTGCACAACAGGAGATCCTGCGGAAATACGAGCTTCTGCCAGAAATGGATTACGACCGGATCGTTCAGGTCGCAGAATATATCAACGATATGGTGCATTATATTGTTGACCGTGCCGTAAAGAGCCACACCCGGGATGAGACCTATAAGTGGCTGATGAGTGCCAATGCCGAACAGCCCAGCGAGGAGATCCAGATCCAGGAGCTCCTGCCGCAGGAGGAGCACAGACCGCAGCAGACCGGGGTGCTGCCGGTAAACCCCAGCAGCGTGGTCTACCCGGCGGTGGTCTACATCCGGGATCATCTGCAGCAGGAGATCACCATGATGGAGATGGCAGACCTGTGCCACCTCAGCCCCAGCTATTTTTCCCGGACCTTTAATAAGGAAACGGGAGAGAGCTTTGTGAACTACATCAGCAGCCGCCGGATCCAACTGGCAAAGGAGCTGCTGCTGGAGACTGGCAAAAGCATCTCCCAGATCGCTGAAGAGGTAGGCTATGACAACATCAGCCACTTTACGGCGGTGTTCAAACGCACAGAGGGGATCACCCCCTCCGCCTACCGGTCGTCGAAAAAACGAAAAAAATTTTCATAATAGCGGGCACTGCTTTCCAAAAAAAGCACCGGATCGGGGCTGCAGCACAAAATCACGTGCTGCAGCCCCTTTGTTCAGTTCTTACAATTACAGCAGCTTTAATTTGTGGAAGTTATTTTGTATACAAACGGAAAAGACAAAAAACGAATAAATGACAAAAAACAGCAACAAAATCCATAAAAAGAGCAACAAACTTATTTATTGCATTTTTTGTGCATCTTTGATAAATTCTCATTAGGCAGTTGAGTGTGAAGTGTTACACTCAACAAAAAGAAAAAAAAATCACAACAAGGAGGAAACAAAATGAAAAAGCAAAAGAGCGCGAGCTTCTGGGTCGTGATCGCTCTGATCCTATGCCTTATAAGCTCTTTGGGCGCATCCATGGTGCAGACAGGCGGCGGTGCGATCAAGTACCACGACATCACTATGGTCACCGACAGCGGTCACGAACTGGACGCCCTTCTGTTGGTGCCGAAAAACGCCACCAGAGAGAACCCCGCTCCGGCGATCGTCACCAGCCATGGCTGGTACAACAACCGTGAGATGCAGGACCTCAACTATGTTGAGTACGCTCGCAGAGGCTATGTGGTCATCTCCATCAGTATGTACGGTCACGGCGACTCTGAGGTCATCCCGGACGGAACCTGGTGGGATGCTGAGAACAATGCCAACGGTCTTTACGATGCCGTAAAGTACATTGCTCGCCTGCCCTACGTTGATGCAAGCCGCATCGGCGTTACCGGTCACTCCAACGGCGCACTTGCCAGCCGTGTGGCTGTGATGCAGGACGAGGAAGGGCTGATCGCCGCCGCACTGCTGGTGTCCAACGATGCCGTTTACAAGAAGGACGATCAGTGGGTCAACATCTTTGGCAGCCGTGATGCTGGTATCGTTGCTTGCCAGTACGACGAGTTCTTCCACCGGGTAAAGCAGGAAGACGGCACCAAGAGTGCTCCCCGGGATTACATCGACCAGAATACTGCACAGTCCTTCCTGCACTTTGGCGTAGACCCCACCGGTCTGGACAAGCGCAGTGCCGATACCTACTACACCGAGCAGATCGACGGCAAGGAATCCATCCGTGTCATCTTCAACCCGGCCATCACCCACCCTTGGGCACACTTCTCCAAGAATGTTGTTGCTGACAGCGTCACCTTCTTTGACAAGGCACTGGATGCTCCCATCAAGCTGGATGCCAACAACCAGACATGGCAGTGGAAGGCATTCTTCAATACGGTGGGCATCGCTGGCTTCTTTATGTTCGTCATCTACGCCGCCATCGCCCTTCTGGACGCTCGCTACTTTGCAGAGCTCAAGCCTGCTGCTGACGCACAGCCGCTCCCCGCTCCCAAGGGCAAGGGCAAGGGCTGGTACTGGGGCGGTCTTGCATTTGGTGCCATCATGGGCATGATCCTCTACCCCACCATCTATGCATGGTGCAGTAAGAACCGTCCGGCATTCTGGAATCAGGGTGCCACCTGGTACATCGGTATGTGGACCTTCCTCTGTGGCGTGTTTACCATCCTGGTTATGGTGGTGACCTATAACTGCTATAGCAAGAAGAACGGCCTGGACCTGGCAGAGCGTGGCGTGAAGATCAGCGGTCGCAAGCTCTGGAAGACCATCGTTCTGTCCCTTATCGTGGTGGTCGCCGCCTATGCGCTGGTGTTCATTTCCGACTACCTGTTCCTCACCGACTTCCGCCTGTGGTGCTTCATCACCATCCGTGCATTTGCACCCATGCACTTTGCCACCATTGCAAAGTATCTGGTGTTCTGGCTGGTGTACTACATTGCCCTGTCTGTTGCCACCAACGGCTTCAACTTTGTACAGCTGGGTAAGTCCAAGTGGCTCAGCACTCTGGTGCAGATGTTCTTCGTCTTTATCGGACCCGAGATCATGATCGGCGTTCAGTACATCACCTTCTTCAACAAGGGTTTCCTGTGGTCCGAGCTTACTCACCTTGGCGGCTCCATTACCGGCATCTGGCTCTACCCCATCGTTTTCATCCTGCCCCTTGCCGTCTTTGTGTGCAGCAAGATCTACAAGAAGTCCAAAAACCCCTACATCGGCGGCATCATCATGGGCATTCTCGCCTGCGTGGTCTCCGTCACCAACACCCTCACCCTGGGCTAAGCACACCCACTCTGTTCCTCTGGATCAGAACTGCAGCGGTGTGACTGCGTTGTAGAAAAGCCGGGCTGCTCCACAGTTTCTGTGCAGCAGCCCGGCTTTGTGTTATCTGGGCATTTTTAAGATCAGCGGTTGGGTGCCATCCTTATTCCATCAAAAGCCATTGGGATGGCCGAGTATTTTATACCAACAGGTATGCGCTGTGGAGCTTTTATTCTGCGATGGGCATGGTCTGGTATCGTGAAGAGGATGAACACCCGGTTCTGCTCGTCCAGCCAGCCGTTTTTCACGGACAGGCTCATGCGGTCCAGCAGGATACCGTACAGGGTCCTGGCATCGGTTGACAGGCTCTGGAACCGTGGCTCCTGAAACAGAGCCTTTGGAATGCGGTAGAACGAAAACAGCTCTCCGGCTTGCCCGTAGAAATAATCAAGGATCATGCTGTTTTTCAACCGTCTGTCCTAAAACGAACGTGATTCTTCGTGCGTAGGAAGATGTTTTTGCAACATAAATAACAGGCATTTTGAAAACTCACCTCCAGTCATTCAGTTGAGATATGTACAAAAAATTGACGTTATACCGTATATGCTTTATGGTGCGTATACCGCTTGCTATATTTTGTATAAAGTAAGGCAATATTTGATGGCTTTTTTGGGCATTTGCATCTTCGTTGGGTGCGTATCCATCGGCACTGTTTTCGCCGGATTTGTGCAATAAAAAAGAAACAGCCAGAAAAAATCTAACTGTTTCTCATCAATTTCATCGCACAGGGGATATAATCCGAATCATCCCCATACGGTGCATGATCCGCAAGAAGTATTCAGATGGTCGCCCGTTCAAATCGCATCTGAAGCGCATTTCTCCTGATGTGTAACTTTTTTACATTGAAGCAAGAATGGCAATTTTTTCTCGAAAGCAATGCTCGTCCGAAAACCCGCATTACGCCTATGTTTTTTGCCATTTTTCAAAAGAAATGTTTTGTCCTTTGGGGGCTTCTTTAAGGTCCGCATGGGAGAGCGTTCGGTTCGCATCCGAGAGGTCAAGGGTTCGAATCCCTCTAGGTCCATAAAACGCCGTATCGTTTAACACGATACGGCGTTTCTTTTTGTCTTGGGTAGCTGTTTTTTCAATACAGCTGCCCATCGGGATGTGATACAAGCAAGTTGCTATCCAATGACCTCAAAAATAAATTATACTACGATTGTTTTTAAAAAGTTCTGTCTCACTACTCGCACCAGACAAGGAAGACCCAAACCTTTTCTCGAAAGAGAAGGGTTCGGATTTTTTGTTTTTGGCGGCGTGCCCCGCCGCACAACAAAAGCATCCGCAGCGCATGGCCGGGCTGCTTCAGCTCAGGCGCAGTGCGCTGCGGATGCTTATTTTTTATGCCGCGCCCCCTCTCCTGATGGGAAAGTCAGGGCATCGGCTGCGTTTTGATGTCATTTGCCGGAACACGCCTGCGTTCTTGGCTCCCCGGTCAGGGGAGCTGCCGGGCGAAGCGAGACTGAGAGGTTTTATCCTGCCAGCTTGCGGTAGGCGTTCAGTACCTGATAGGCCGGGATGCTGCTGCCCGGGGCAAATTTGCCGTTCAGGC
>NZ_PXUP01000033.1 GCF_003324185.1 Faecalibacterium prausnitzii | reverse complement strand
GGTGAATACTGAACACAAACCGTTCGATTTTGTTCTTATCAGCCACACGTACTATTGACTTTGCTTAATTGGTCTACAATCGCATACCGCTTATCTCGCTGGAACACTTCTTGATTTTAACACAATCGGATGTTATCCTATTCTTATAGAAATCTCCGAAGGGCAGGTGTTTTCATGTACAATCATCAGCTGGAAACCTTCATCCGTGTGGCGGATGCAGGCAGCTTCAACAAGGCGGCAGAGGAAAGCTACATCACGCCAACGGCCATCATCAAGCAGATCAACTTATTGGAAGATTCCCTTGGTGTCAAGCTGTTCGAGCGTACTCGCCGGGGACTAACACTGACCAAAGCAGGCCGTTCCATGTATCAGGATGCCAAGTACATCATTCAATACTGCCATGATTCTGTCATTCGTGCCCGGAACGCAATGCAGGAGGATTCCAACGTCATCCGCATTGGTTCCTCTCCCATGACACCTGCCCAGCTGCTCATGGAACTGTGGTCGAAAGTGCAGACCATCTGCCCGGACATCAAATTCCAGATTGTGCCTTTTGAAAACACCCCGGAAAATGCACGGGAAATTCTGGCGAACCTCGGCACGAACATTGATGTAGTAGGCGGCATCTTTGATGAAACGATGCTGCATCTGCGCAAATGTGCCGGTCTGGAACTGGTTCGCAGGCCGTTTTACTGCGCGGTTTCCATCCATCATAAACTTGCGGCAAAAGACCGCTTGCAGATCACAGACCTGTACGGCGAAAATCTACTGCTGATGCACCGTGGATGGAGCCACTATGTAGATGAACTGCGGGATGATTTATGGCAGCACCATCCACAAGTAAATATCGTGGATTTTGAATTTTACAGCATGGACATCTTCAACCGCTGCGAAAACACCAACGATGTGCTGCTGGCAATTCCGGGCTGGGCCAATGTCCACCCATTGCTGAAAGTGATTCCAGTAGATTGGGATTACGGCATCCCCTATGGTATCCTGCACTCCCCGAATCCAACGCCTGCCGTTCAGCGTTTTCTGGATGCGGCTAAAATAGCCAGCAAGGAATTGTATAGCTGATACGCCACTGCAACGAGAAGCTGCTGCATGAGAAATCATGCAGTGGCTTTTTCTTTTTACAAAAGATGCACTTGACCTAAAGCTGACTCTAAGTGTTACAATCAGGGGGGTCAAGCAGGTTGTTTGAACCTTTGAGTTCAAACAAGTGAACAAAGTGGAGATTCCGGGAAATGCAGACTTGCGCTATACTGGAACCAGAAAAAGAGAGTACCTCAAAGGAGGAACGACCGATGAAGAAAGTATTGATTTTATCCGGCAGTCCCCGCAAGGACGGCAACTCCGACCTGCTGTGCAGTGAGTTTATGCGTGGTGCGCAGGAGAGCGGCAACGAAGTGCAAAAGATCTTCGTGCGCAGCAAGAAGATTGTGCCCTGCAATGCCTGCTATTACTGCCGCGACCACGGCGGCAAGTGTGCCCTGAACGATGACATGAGCGAAATTCTGGACGCAATGCAGGCGGCAGATGTTATCGTGATGGCAAGCCCAGTGTACTTCTACTCCATTGATGCACAGATGAAGATCATCATCGACCGCAGCCTTGCCCGGTGGACGAACATTCCGAACAAGGAGTTCTATTTCATCATGACCTGCGCGGACGATAACCGTGCTGCCATGGCCTGCACCTTGGAGTGTTTCCGGGGCTTTACCGCCTGCCTGAATGGTGCCAAGGAAAAGGGGGTCATCTACGGCACCGGCGTATATCGGCCCGGCGAGGTGATGTCCTCCCCAGCCATGAAGGAAGCCTACGAGATGGGCAAAAACGTCTGATTTCCCAGTTTTATATAAAGGAGTGTAACGGCTATGAATAATTTTCTGTTTGAAAACAAGACCAAGGTTTATTTCGGCAAGGGTGGCGTGAAGGAATATCTGGGCTGTCTGCTGGAGCACTACGGCGATACCGTGATGCTGGCCTACGGCGGCGGTTCTATCAAGCACAATGGTGTCTATGATGAAATCATCGGTATTCTGAACGCTGAGGGTAAGCGCATCGTGGAGTTTCCCGGCATCATGCCCAATCCCACCTACGCCAAGGTGCAGGGGGGGTGCAAAGCTGGCCCGTGAGAACCATGTGGATTTGATCCTTGCCGTGGGCGGCGGTTCCGTGTCCGACTGCTGCAAGGTGGTGTCCGCACAAGCCAAGGTGGACGAAGATTTGTGGGAGCTGGAAAACACCAAGCATACTCGTCCCACTGAGTTCATCCCGCTGGGCACCATCGTCACGGTGTTCGGTACCGGCTCCGAGATGAACAACGGCGCGGTCATCACCCATGAGGAAAAGAAGATTAAGGGGGCCCTGTGGGGTGCACAGGCCGACTTTGCTTTCCTCGACCCCACCTACACGTTGTCCGTTCCCATGAAGCAGGTCATTTCCGGTGCGTTCGACACCCTGAGCCACGCGATGGAAACTTACTTCGGCAAGCCGGACGAGAACAACCTCTCCGATGACATCAACGAAGCCGTCATGCGCAGCGTCATCCGCAACATCCGCGTCCTGTTGACCGACAAGGACAACTACGAGGCCCGCAGCGAGCTGGCATGGGCTTCGGCTATGGCCGAAAACGGCATCCTGAAAATCGGCAAGGTCACCGACTTCCAGTGTCACATGATCGAGCATCAGCTGGGTGCCTACACCAACTGCAACCACGGTGCTGGTCTGGCGGTCATTCACCCGGTGCTGTACCGTCACCTGCTCCCGGCCAACACCGCACGGTTCGCCCGCTTTGCACAGAACGTCTGGGGCATCGACCCGGCGGGCAAATCCGAGCTGAAACTGGCACAGGCTGGCGTGGAGGCTCTGACGGCCTTCATCAAGGAGATCGGGATGCCCACCACCTTTGCAGAACTGGGCATCCCTGCCGACACCGACCTCAAGGCTGTGGCCGATTCCACCGTGCTGACCGGCGGCTGCTGCAAGAAGCTGAGCCGCGAAGAACTGCTGGACATCCTCAACGAGTGCAAGTAATCAAGGAACGAAAAATACAAAAGGAGCTATTTATTATGGAATTCATTACTCTGAACAATGGCGTCAAGATGCCGGCAGAGGGCATCGGCACTTTTCTGCTGACCCCGGACGAAGCTGAAAACGCTGTACTGAGCGCACTGAACGATGGTGCACGGCTTATCGACACCGCCAACGCCTACTGCAACGAAAAAGCCGTGGGCCGCGCCATGAAGAAGTCCGGTCTGCTGCGGGAGGAATTTTTCCTCGAAACCAAGCTGTGGCCGACCTTCTACACCGATGCCGATGCTGTGGACAAGACGCTGGCACGTCTGGACACCGACTACATCGATCTGCTGCTCATTCACCAGCCTGCCGGTGATTACGTTGCCGGTTATCGCCTGATGGAAAAGGCTTACAAGGAGGGCAAAGTCCGTGCCATCGGTCTGTCCAACTTCAACGAGGAGCAGATCAAAGAAATTCTGAGCATCTGCGAAGTCAAGCCCACCATCCTCCAGACCGAAGTTCACCCCTACGCCCAGCAGAAAGAACTGAAAGCCTTCCTCGCCGAGAATGACATGGTGATTCAGGCATGGTATCCGCTGGGCCACGCTGACAAGGGCCTGCTGGAAGAGCCGTTGTTCACCCGCCTTGCAGCAAAGTACGGCAAGAGCAACGTGCAAATTATTCTGCGCTGGCACATTCAGGCAGGCAATGTGGTCATTCCCGGCTCCAAGAACCCGGCCCACATCCACGACAACTTCGATGTGTTCGATTTTGCGCTGACCGATGCAGAAATGCAGGAGATCACCACGCTGAACAAGGATAAACGGTATTATGAGGTCACGGAGGATAAGCTGGCGGCATTCGCCACCATGTTTCCTCCCGTGGACGATCAGAAGTAAATTTCAAGCAGTTTGTAGCTGGGTGCGGAGAGTTTTTTGCGAAAAATGAACCAGATGAAAGGATAAATGAAGATGAATAAGATCACGCGCAAAAGTTTTCTGAAAGTTCTTGCCGCCACCATGGTGGGTGGTGCAGCCGCTTCCGCACTGACGGGTGCAGCGGCTCCTGTTTCCATTGACGAGACAAACGGCAAGGTAAGCCGCTGGGTAAAGAACAACCTGAACCCGGACGGCCCGCTGACGATTGCCAAGCAAGGAATGTTCTCCTCCGGCGGCACGGTCACGGCACCGGTGGCAGGCACTTATGATGCCACCACCAACTGGCTGGACACTACCCGTGCAGGCAACACCGCTCATGTGGATCACGCTAATGTTCTGTATCAAATCCCGGCAGACAGCAACGGTTGGCCGATGGTTTATCTGCACGGCTATGGACAGTCCCGCATGGGCTGGATAACCACCCCGGACGGCCGTCAGGGCTGGGCCGATCTGTTTCTGCGCAACGGCTACTCTGCGTTCTTGGTAGACCAGCCCCGCCGTGGTGAGGCTGGCAGTACCGCCCAGATGAGCACGGACGGTTTCCTCGATACTTGGTCTGCCGACTCCAAGGACTACAAGCCCGGCGATCAGGCGTGGTACACCCACTTCCGCATTGGCCGCGTTGCCCCGGAACGGTACGAAGGCTCCCAGTTCCCGGAGGGCGATGCTGCACAGAATCAGTTCTTCCGCCAGATGACCCCCAACACCGGCGACTTCGATCAGGCAGTTGCTGCCGCCGCACTGGGCGAGGTGATGAAGGACGTGCAGACCCTGACCGGCCACAAGTCCATTTTCGTCACCCACTCGCAGGGCGGTGCAGTCGGCTGGGATGTGCCCGCCGACAACATTGCCGCCATTGTTGCCATTGAGCCGGGCGGAACCCCTGCCATCGGCTCGGAGCAGTACACGAAACTGCTGAGCGCAGGTATTCCAATCGCTATCTACTTTGGCGATTACATCGACAACGGCCCGGAAGATATCATGTCCACCAGCTTCTGGCGGCAGGTACGGGACGGCGCACTGGCCTTTGCCGCCCAGTACAATGCCGATGGCGGTGACTGCACTGTGGTCGATCTGCCGAAAATCGGCATCACCGGCAACTCCCACTTCATGTTCCAAGAGCTGAACAACAAAGAGATCGCTGATCACATTTATCAGTGGCTGGAGAGCCGCGCACTGGCATGAGCGGTTCTCTGAGATTCCCGGCATTTTACATAGATAGAGGCGTGTTTCGTATGAAGAATAAAATTTCCCGCCGCCAGTTTTTGCAGGTTGCTGGCGCATCTGCTGCCGCCCTGCTGCTGGCTTCCTGCTCCGGCAATTCCGCTAGCAGTGTGAGCAGTTCTTCTGTGGCTTCCAGTGAAGCCGCATCCAGCGCGGCTGCTTCTTCGGAAGCTACCAGCACGGTAACGACTACGGGCAAAACACTGGTGGTGTATTTCTCCGCCACCGGCACTACACAGGGCGTAGCGCAGACCATCGCCGACACCGTGGGTGCTGACCTGTTTGAAGTCGTTCCGTCTGACCCCTATACCTCCGATGATCTGAACTGGACGAACAATGACAGCCGCGTTTCCCGTGAACACAACGACGAGGGCCTTCGTGCTGTGGCTTTGGAAAACACCGATGTGGACGGCTGGGACGATTACGACACCGTGTTCATCGGCTACCCCATCTGGTGGGGCATTGCCGCATGGCCCATGAGCAGCTTTGTTGCCGCCAACGATTTCTCCGGCAAAAATGTTGTTCCGTTCTGCACGTCCCTTTCCTCTGGCATCGGCCAGAGCGGCAAGCTGCTGGCAGAATTAGCGGACGCCGGCACTTGGCTGGACGGCCAGCGGTTCAGCCACAGCAGCAGTGAAGCTGACATTGCAAGCTGGGTAAATAGCCTGAACCTGTAAGCAGAGCTTTTGTGCGAGGAGAATTTTCTCTTGCGGTAATTTTTGAAATCCAGATAGGCAAGCAACAGATCGGCCTGCCCGAAAAAGAACCTGCTATCTTCACAAACTTCCATCATTGAGGAAGTGTTCCATATTCCTCCTTCTTTGTTGCAGGGAAAGCCGGGACGGAAACGTCCCGGCTTTCCCATTTCCCTGATTTTTGCGAGGTGATTTTATGCGCAGCGTGATTTTCGCGGTTTCCACCGCTTTGACCGTTTTATTATCCGCCTGCACCGGGGCGGCATCCTCTGTGCCAGTCAATACGGTTTCTTCGGTTTCGGCCAGCACATCCATCACGACCTCGTCCGAAGTGGATTCGGCTGTTTCGGAGAGTGCTTCTTCGGAAACCGGAAACATCCAGACTGGGCTTGTCCGGGAGCAGACATTGGACAGCACTGAGGGGCTCATCCATTACAGCTACTACCTGCCGGAGGATTACGACCCCACCCGGAGGTACCCCATGATGGTGGTCATGCCCGGCTATAACATGATGTGGTTCGGGGAATCTTCCTCCGGCAGCAATCTGGACTGGACGGGGTTCACCAGCTGGACGAACCTTGGACAGGATATGATCGTAGTGTCTGCCCAGCTCACCGACTGGGGCGACACTTCGGCGCGGCAGGCCATCGCTCTGACGGAGTATTTCATCAATCACTTTGCCGTAGATACCACCCGCATTTACGCCGCAGGCTACTCGGCTGGCGGCGAAACCATGTCGCGGGCAGTTGCCATGCGGCCTGACCTGTATGCAGCTTATCTGCATGGAGCATCCCAGTGGGACGGCGGTTTTGCGCCCATTGCAGAAAACGGCGTGGCGGTCTACATCTACATGGCGCAGGGCGATGAATACTACGGTGTGCAGAAAGCACGGGATGCCTACAACGGTCTGCACGATGCTTACGCCGCCGCAGGCTGGACGGATGAACAAATCGACACCGTGCTGCAAATGCAGACCCCGGACAACGCCTTTTTTGATGCGCAGGGGCTTCACGTCTACCATGCTGCCGCAAATGTTGTCTTTGATAATGCCGATATTCTGAACTGGATCGTTTCCAAACACAAGTGATAGGAGAGAAATTTTGAACCGACGGCAATTCACAAAACTTCTGGCGGGTGCAGGGCTGCTTCTGGCAGGCTGCCGGGCAGGTGCTGCACCCAGTTCCTCCACCCCGGAAAGAAAGGATTCCATGCAAACGACCACCCAAACTTATACCCGCACCACGCCCATCGAAACCGTACGGAATGACCCGGTTTTCGGTGATTATGGGCGGCTGATCTTCCCTGTGGAACGCTCTTATTACAGCGGCGACACGCTGGAGCAGCTGCATCTTACCTACTATAACAACATCGACCCGGACGAAACAGTGGACATCTGCAACACCCTGCGCCAGCGTGCAGCGGACGGGCAGACCATCTTTTACGATATTTACACCGAGGACGAAAAAGCCGCCGACCCGGACAAAGCTGACACCGGCTTATTCTACTTCAAGGGTAATCCCGGCGCAAAATTTTCCATCTGCAACGCAGGCGGTGCGTTTGCGTATGTGGGGGCCATGCAGGACAGCTTTCCTCATGCACTGGAACTTTCCCGCAAGGAGTACAACGCTTTTGCGCTCATCTACCGCCCCGGCGCACAGACCGCCTGCGAAGATCTGGCACGGGCCATTGCATTTGTCTTTACCCATGCGGAGGAACTGGAAGTAGACACCAGCGGCTACTCCCTCTGGGGCGGTTCTGCCGGGGCACGGATGGCGGCGTGGCTGGGCAGCTACGGCACGGCATCCTTCGGTGAACAGGCGTATCCGCAGCCGGGAGCCGTCGTCATGCAGTACACCGGGCTGGGGGAAGTCTACGGCAACGAGCCGCCCACTTATGCCTGTGTGGGTGACCGGGACTACATCGCAGACGAACGCGTAATGCGCTGGCGCATTGAAACCATCCGCTCTCAGGGCACCCCTGCCGAGATCGAAGTCTTTCCGGGCCTTGCCCACGGTTTTGGCTTGGGCACCGGCACCTCTGCCGAAGGCTGGCTCGATCATGCCGTAGCGTTCTGGGAAGAAAACACCTGAAACCGTGAGGAAACTGTTATGACGAAAAAATGGACTGCACTGCTCTGGATGAAAGCTATGTACCCGATGCGCTGGATGCTGTTCCGGCTCACGCTTCGGCGGCGGGCATGATCTATTCGTTCTATGGGCGGCTCAGCGTGGGCAACATGGACCCGGACTGGCTGGCCGAGGGTGATCTGCCGCCAACATTCTACGTTTACGGCACGGAGGACCCCTTCTACCGCCAATTCCAGCAGCAGTATGATGTGATTCGGAATATGGGCATTTCCACCGGACGCATCGTGCTGAATGGCTGGCCCCACGGCTTTGGCTCGGATGGCGGCTGGGTGAACGATTACGCCGCATGGCTGGAAAGTGTTTTTGCAAATAAGGAGGAATTTTAACATGAAGTATCGTACTTTGGACAGCGACCTGACCGTTTCTGCTGTTGGTCTGGGCTGTATGGGCATGAGCCATGCCTACGGCGCACCTGCCAACAAGAAGGAAATGGCCGAACTGCTGGCGCAGGCCGTGGGTATGGGCTATACGTTCTTTGACACCGCCGAAGTCTACGGCACACCGGATAATCCCCACGACAACGAGGAACTGGTGGGTGCTGCCCTGAAACCCTACCGAGATAAAATTGTTCTGGCGACCAAGTTCGGCATCCATTTTGACATGACCAGTACGGCAGTCAACAAGCCGCTGGTGCCGGATTCCCGCCCGGAAGTTATCCGTGCATCGGTAGATGCCTCCCTCAAGCGGCTGGGCACCGACCATATTGACCTGTATTATCAGCATCGACTTGACCCCAAGGTGCCCATTGAGGAAGTGGCCGGTGTAATGGCTGACCTGATTCGGGAGGGCAAGATCACTCACTGGGGCCTTTCGGAAGCCACCGAGGAGACCATCCGCCGAGCACACGCAGTCTGCCCGGTAACGGCCATCCAGAACCATTACTCCATGATGGCCCGCTGGTACGAAAGCCTGTTCCCGGTTCTGGAAGAACTGCACATTGGTTATGTGGCATTCTCGCCGCTTGCAAACGGTTTTCTCTCCGGCAAATACGATAAGACTTCCAAGTTTGAAGCAGGCACGGACTACCGCAGCGTCATGCCGCAGTTCCAGCCAGACAGCATTGACCAGAACCGCGCCCTGCTGGAACTGTTACACCGTCTTGCCGCCGAGAAAAATGCAACACCTGCCCAGATCTGACTGGCGTGGATGCTGTGCAAAAAGCCTTATATCGTACCAATCCCCGGCACCCGGAAACTTAACCGTTTACAGGAAAACGCCGGTGCAGCGGATATTGTGCTGTCTGCCGCAGAAGTGGCGCTGATTGACGAAGCACTGGCGCACATGGAAATGTCGCATGTGTTTGGCGGGAGCCGCATTGTGAAAGAGTAAGACAGCATCTTTGACGATGAGCTTCAATAGATCATGCGGAGGTAATTGTTTTTGATATGTGCGGCTTTTCAACGAGGGTGATCCTATCAATTTCTATGCCGTCTTATGTCTTACTCCGCAAGAGTTGTATGACACGCTGGAAAATGATCTCGCGGTTGAAAAAGAGGTGCAGAATCCGCAAAGAGATTGATTTCGGCTAAATTATTGTGTAATTCATTTGCTTTTCATTTGTTTTTATGGAGCATTCTGATACAATATTGCGTATTCAGACAAAAGAACGCCAGAAAGGTCCGTAACGTCCTCGCTGGCGGTTCAGGTGTTTTTGTTCTGCTCCGAAAATTCTGTCAAATGGATTGCAAGCGATCTTGTTGCTTCCAGCAGTGTTTTCCGCATTTCTGGTGGACAAGCAAGATAGATTGCATCCCATTCTCGGCACTCACTTTCCAATTCTGACAGATTTGGATTGATGATTGAATCCAAGGAAAGGGGTAGGACATGGAGGATTGCACTCAAAATGTCAAAAGAAGGATTTTGCTTTCCGTTTTCAATATTGGCGATATACTTCACCGAAACATGGCTTTTTAGTGCCAGCTGATCTTGTGTCATTCCCATTGCTTTTCGGGCAGCCTTTATCTGCTTTCCTAAAGCAATCGCATCCGCATCCGCATTCGGCATCATCATCACCTCAATAGTATTGTATCGTTCTTGCGGAAAGAACGGTATAACATCATCATTCCAGTGATTTTGTCCTATCGTGCCGATGTGTTATATTGCGCCAGCTTCCCGCCATGGGAGGCTGGCGTTTTTGCGCTTTTGGAGCCAAAGTGCCGCAGTCCACCGTTTCTCCTATGATACAGCAGCAAACTTTATATTTGGGAGGGAAAGTCATGCTCGATCATAAGAAGGAAGCGATTACGGAACACTGGCAGTTTTGCCCCAAGTGCAATATAAAGCTCTATCGAATGACCGCCGACTGCACTGGATTCATCCACATAAAATGCTGGCGTTGCCGGGAAATGTTATGGCTCAACCTTTCCATTCGAGCCAAGTAAGCATTGGTTTCATAAAAATCGGGTGCAACGCACTCTGAATATGGACTGTTAGCACCGAGCAACGGGCCATTGCCACATGGCAATGTATGAAACGTAGCACCAAATGGCCGGGCAGCAGCTTGACTGAAAGATTTTCGCTTGAAAATCCTTCGGTTGGCTGTTGTCCGGCTATTTTTTATAGCTTCAGATGGCCTGCTCCCGAAAAGGAGCAGGTTTTATGTTTGCCCTCTTTTCGTGGCTGCCCCAAGCGGCGAAATATCCGTAGCATCTCCGAATTTTCGACTTCTCACGTTTTATCGAAAATTTGGAGGTTACACATGGGCTTTAATTATGGTTTGGAAAAGAAGAATTTTGACCGTCAGTGGGCTATGTTGCGCAAGCAGTACGAGGACGCTGGCATGAGCGCTGGCATGAGCATCGAAGCGATTCAGACAATGTACGAATATGACTGGTCTGTTTTCAATGCTGCGCGTTCTTACCAGAACCACACGCAGGAAATCACCGCTCCGTCCTTTGAACAGGGCGAAGAATCCTACTCGCCCCTTATGAACAAGTATCAGGAAGCCGTTTCCGTTACGGATACCTACCGCGAAACCAAGAGCCGCTTCACATGGATCGGAGAAATTGAGAATGAACGGCTGTTGTCTGCTCTTGAAAATTTGTCGGAAGATGACCTCAAACTTTTGACGCTCTACGCCTATGAAGGCTACAACGAGAGCGAAATTTCTAAAGTTTTTTATGTCTCACAGCCTGCAATTCATAAGAGAATCATGAAAATTTCTATATTTTTGAAGAAGTTTTGATTTTTGGTTATAATTTGGCCTTTCTCGATGCCTACCAAGTGAAGGGACAATTTTCCAAGCGGCATCTGCCGCAGGGCAAAGCGTCCGACCTCGCGCACCTTGAAAACTGAATAGTTCCGTCATCTGGTACTCCGATAATGATACTTCCGTAATTCGCGGCCCGGTCACAAAGCAGACGGGGTGGCTGAAATGCCAATGAAGCGGTACAAGTCCGCTGCCAGATGTTTATGCCCCACTCGCAGGGAGCCGAGGGCGAATATGCGAGACCTTAACTTATTATCGCAATTTTCAAAACAGTGCCTATCAAAACGGCATATTTGCGATATGCAGTTTGCGGATGTTGCTTGGGCATAAAAAACGCAAACTGCTATAAATCAGGCGTGGCCGAATGCTGTTTTCGGTCTTCGTCCACGCCTGTTCTTTTACATATTCACTTTTACTAACACGGAGGTACAATTTTGCAGCAAAACTGGAAATTCCAGCGTGGAGACATTTTCTTCACCAGTTTCGACAACGCCATCGGTTCAGAGCAAAGCGGGAATCGTCCGGCAGTCGTTCTTCAGAATGATGTGGGAAATTTTTACTCACCCACACTGATCGTAGCCACATTGACAAGCAAGTCAGCAAAAAAGTATACCCAGCCGACCCACTGCCTGCTGGTGAACGATTTTCTCTCCGTTCCGTCCATCGTTCAGGCAGAGCAGATCTTTACCATAGACAAAAGCAGGGTGCTGAAATTCCTCGGACACCTCACCCCGGAGGAAATGAGCCGGGTGGATGATGCTGTCCGTGCCAGTCTTGCCCTGAACCCGATGGGGAACATTCAGCGGCTTCCACCCATCATCCGCTCTACGGCGGCTTACGCACCGCCTGAGGTAGTTGACGGCAAGCCGCCCATCTATCCTTACACGCCCATCAAATCGTCCTTTGAGGACGCCGGGAGCGTTGAGGACATGATGCTGTACACCGAACTGGAAGCTGCGGTACACGCAATGATCCAGCGGCTGGAATATAGCTTCACGTTTAACCCCAGCCTGCTCACCATCCCGAAGCGTAAGCAGCAGGTTGCTGATATCCTGAAAGAAGCCGAAACGTATATCTGGAGGATCAAGGAAGAAATGAGATGCAGCTGAACGACAATAATGCCTTTATCAGTGTCAGCCCACCGTACAAATTCATAAAAGACGCACTGCCGATGAAATTCTGATATTCACAGGCATACCTCGTATAATAAAATAGTAGTATTTATAGACCGCTCTCCAGCGGAATGCTACAATAGTTTCAGGGTGCTGTGGA
>NZ_PXUP01000032.1 GCF_003324185.1 Faecalibacterium prausnitzii | reverse complement strand
CGCTCAGCACGCAATCGCTTGCGTCCTGTGTGAATTACTTTTGTTTGGAATTGTTTACCGTGTTTTTCCAACACGAAAATAGGTTCCGTTACAAGTTCTTTCGATATTGTTCAATTTTCAAGGTCCTGTGCGCCGCAGCCTTTCGGCTGACAGCTTATTTATTTTATCACTTTCGTGATAAATTGTCAAGCACTTTTTTGAGAAGCTTTTGAAGTTTTGTGAACTTAAATCGTTCAGCAGTTTCTCGGTGCTAACCGGAACATTTGAACGTTCATTGGTTCTTTTCAAGGGCTTCCTGCTGAGCTTTCAGAAGTCATTCTTTTGTCTCAGCGCTTGGCGCTCAAGTATAATACCACACCCCGGCAATCTTGTCAACACTTTTTGACATCTTTTTTCCAATTTCTTTGCGGAGAGGGGGTGGGGGCAAAACTCCAACCGCAACGAACCCTCTCAGGCATCGCTGCGCGATGCCTGAGAGGGTTCAGTCCTATATTATTACATTATATAGGCAGAGCAAATCCCAACCGGGTATAGACGGCGGCTGATATTACCCACCGGAAAGCAAGTCGCTCTGTCAAGACTTTCCGTGCAAAATTTTGTCCCGAAAAATATCCACGATTTTTGGCGATTGCTACAAAACGCAAAATATAGTGGTATTTTGCTTGACTTGCCACTAGATAATGATAAAATAGAGCTACATTCAGTTTGTTGGATATCGTTGTGCGCAGACGGGTATCTCTTATGGTAAGAGGTACCCGTTCACAATGCGCCTATATAGAAGGAGGAGAACCGATGAAGATCATCAAACGAAACGGTGCAGAAGTTCCTTTTGATATTACCAAGATCATCACCGCCGTTACCAAAGCCAGCGATTCCGTGGGCGGTCAGGCTCGCCTGAGCCGGGAGCAGATCACCCAGATCGCCGCAGCCGTTACCGACCAGTGCCAGCAGCTTAACCGCGCAGTCAGCGTGGAAGAGGTGCAGGATCTGGTGGAGAACCAACTGATGGACATTCAGGCGCACGATGTGGCACGGCACTATATCACCTACCGCTACGTCCAGAGCCTGAAGCGTCAGACCAACACCACCGACGAGCGTATTCTGAGCCTGATCGAGTGCCAGAACGAAGAGGTCAAGCAGGAGAACGCCAACAAGAATCCCACCGTCAACAGCGTGCAGCGCGACTATATGGCCGGCGAGATCTCCAAGGATCTGACCGCCCGTCTGCTGCTGGACCCGGAGATCGTAAAGGCACATCAGGAGGGTCTGATCCACTTCCACGATTCCGACTACTTCGCCCAGCACATGCACAACTGCGATCTGGTGAACCTTGAGGATATGCTGCAGAACGGCACTGTCATCTCCGGCACCTATATTGAGAAGCCGCACAGCTTCTCTACTGCCTGCAACATTGCCACCCAGATCATTGCACAGGTGGCCTCCAACCAGTACGGCGGCCAGAGCATCAGCCTGACCCATCTGGCTCCCTTTGTGGACGTCTCCCGCAAGAAGATCGCCGCCGAGGTAGAGCTGGAGATGGAAGGTCTGGACGTCTCTGCCGAGCGCAAGAAGGAGATCGTGGAGCGTCGTCTGCGCAACGAGATCAACCGCGGCGTGCAGACCATCCAGTATCAGGTGGTCACCCTGATGACCACCAACGGTCAGGCACCCTTTATTACCGTGTTCATGTATCTGGGCGAGGCCCGCAACCCGCAGGAAAAGGCCGACCTTGCCATCATCATCGAGGAGACCATCCGCCAGCGCTATCAGGGCGTGAAGAACGAGGCCGGTGTGTGGATCACCCCCGCCTTCCCCAAGCTGATCTATGTGCTGGAAGAGGACAACATTCGCCCCGGCACTCCCTACTACTACCTGACCGAGCTGGCCGCCAAGTGCACCGCCAAGCGCATGGTGCCGGACTATATCTCGGAAAAGAAGATGCTGGAACTCAAGGTGGACAAGAACGGCGAGGGCCACTGCTACACCTGCATGGGCTGCCGCAGCTTCCTGACTCCCTATGTGGACCCCGAGACCGGCAAGCCCAAGTACTACGGCCGCTTCAATCAGGGCGTGGTCACCATCAATCTGGTGGACGTTGCCCTGAGCTCCGGCGGCAACTTTGAAAAGTTCTGGAAGATCTTTGACGAGCGTCTGGATCTGTGCCACCGGGCTTTGCAGGCACGCCATAAGCGGCTGCTGGGCACCCCCAGCGATGCTGCCCCCATTCTGTGGCAGTACGGCGCACTGGCACGCCTGAAAAAGGGCGAAAAGATCGACAAGCTGCTGTTCGGCGGCTACTCCACCATCAGTCTGGGCTATGCCGGCCTGTACGAGTGTGTGAAGTATATGACCGGCAAGAGCCACACCGATGCCGGTGCCAAGCCCTTTGCCCTGAGCGTGATGCAGCACATGAACGACAAGTGCAACGCGTGGAAGAAGGCCGAGAACATGGACTACTCCCTCTACGGCACCCCGCTGGAATCCACCACCTACAAGTTTGCCAAGTGCCTGCAAAAGCGCTTTGGCATCGTGAAGGGCATCACGGACAAGAACTATATCACCAACAGCTACCACGTCCATGTCTCCGAGCCCATCGACGCCTTTACCAAGCTGAAATTCGAGGCTGACTTCCAGCGCCTGTCCCCGGGCGGTGCCATCAGCTATGTGGAAGTGCCCAACATGCAGGACAATCTGGAAGCCGTCATGAGCGTGCTGCAGTTCATCTACGACAACATCATGTATGCCGAACTGAACACCAAGTCCGACTACTGTCAGGTGTGCGGCTATGATGGCGAGATCAAGATCGTGGAGGACGACGGCAAGCTGGTGTGGGAGTGCCCCAAGTGCGGCAACCGCGACCAGAACAAGCTGAACGTCGCCCGCCGCACCTGCGGTTATATCGGCACCCAGTTCTGGAACCAGGGCCGCACGCAGGAGATCAAGGATCGCGTGCTGCATCTGTAACAACAGCTAAATTTTATTTTTGATTTGATATTTGGAGCGGCCTTTCGGCCGCTCCAAATATCTTTTCAGCAAACGACAGGAACATGAGCATGAACTACGCAAACATCAAATATTACGATATCGCCAACGGCCCCGGGGTGCGCACCAGCGTTTTTGTGTCCGGCTGCCGCCACCACTGCCCGGGCTGCTTCAACGCCGTGGCATGGGATTTTGACTACGGTCAGCCCTTTGATAAGACCGTGCGCAACGAGGTATTCGCCTCCTGCCAGCCGGACTATATCGCCGGGCTCTCCCTGCTGGGCGGCGAACCCTTTGAGCCGGAGAACCAGCGGGAGCTGCTGCCCTTTGTGCGCAACTTCAAGGCATTGTACCCCGCCAAGACGGTGTGGTGCTACTCCGGCTACACGTGGGAGCAGCTTACCGGCGCAGAGCCCAGCCCCGCGCGGTGCGAGGCGACCGACGAACTGCTGGCGCTGCTGGATGTGCTGGTGGACGGCAGATTCGTGCAGGCCGAGCACGACATCTCCCTGCGCTTCCGCGGCAGCCGCAACCAGCGCCTGCTGGATGTACCCAAGTCCCTTGCCGCCGGGCAGCCCGTGTGGTGGGAGGACGAAAAGGTGTTCGCCACCCATACCATGGAACGGTAAACCGTATTGAATCACCTCCCATGAAAATGCGTTTGTCGCGGCCCGCAGGCCGCGACAAACGCTCTATTAAAAATAATTCTTCCGCTGAACATGGCCAAAGCAACGCGGAGGCCATTCGAAATCGTCCCGCACTAAAAGAAGCCGCTGCACAGTCTGTGCAGCGGCTTCTTTCTTTTCTCACTCCCGGCTGCCCACGGCGTCCTCGATGACGCGCAGGAAGGCGTTGCCGTAGCGGGCGGCTTTCTTTTCGCCTACGCCGCTGATGTTCAGCAGCTCGTCGATGCTCATGGGCTTTTTCTCTGCCATCTCCCGCAGGGTGGCATCGTTGAACACCATAAAGGCGGGCAGGTTCTGCTTGCCTGCCAAGCGCTTGCGCACCGCATACAGGGCGTTGAGCAGCTTTTCGTCCGCCTCGCTCAGGCTGCCCGCTGCGGCGGGCTTTGCGCGGCGGGGCTTTTCCAGCCGGTCGGCGCTCTGGGCGGCACGGCGGCGGGCGTACTCCACCTGCAGCTGGGCTTCCTGCTCGGCGGCAAGGCAGCAGGAGCAGTTGCCGCACTTTTTGGGCGCTGCTTCTCCGAAGTATTGCAGCAGAAAGCCGCGCAGACAGTGCTGGGTGGTGGAATAGAAGGTCATGTACTTGAGCCGCTCCTCTGCCTTGCGGGCGGCTTCGGCCTTTACATCCGCGGGCAGACCATTGTCGGCCTCCCGCTCTTTGTCGATGAAAAAGCGGATGGTGCGCACATCCGTGCCGGAATACAGCAGGGTGCACCGGGCAGGCTGACCATCGCGCCCGGCGCGTCCGGCTTCCTGATAATAGCTTTCCAAGTCCTTGGGCATATTATAATGGATGACGAACCGCACGTTTGGCTTGTCGATGCCCATACCAAAGGCATTGGTGGCCACCATCACCTGCACCCGGTCGTAGAGAAAATCGTCCTGATTCTGCCGCCGGGTGTCCGCATCCAGCTTGGCGTGGTAGGCTGCCGCCCGGATGCTGCGGCTCTGCAGCAGCTGCACTGTCTCGTCCACCTGCCGGGTGGTGCTGCAATACACGATGCCCGCATGATTGCCCTCTTTGAGCACCAGTTCCAGCAGCTCCTTGGGCTTCTGGCTGGGCAGTGCCCGCCGGGTCTCGAAGTACAGGTTGGGGCGGTCGAAGCTGGTAGTCACCTCGTAGGGCGCTTGCAGCGCCAGATGGGTGCGGATATCCTCCCGCACATGGGCGGTGGCGGTGGCAGTGAACGCGCCGATGACCGGGCGGCTGGGCAGGCCGTCCACAAACGCCTTGATGCGCAGATAGCTGGGGCGGAAATCCTGTCCCCACTGGCTGATGCAGTGCGCCTCGTCCACCGTGACCATGCTGATCTGCCGCTCCTGCGCAAACCGCTGGAAGCCCGGCATCTCCAGCCGCTCCGGTGCTACATAGATGATCTTGTACCAGCCCTCCCGGGCGCGGTGCAGCATCAGCGCCTTCTGGTTGTCGGTCAGGCTGTTGTTCAGAAAAGCCGCCGCCACGCCCGCCTGCACCAGCGCCCCCACCTGATCCTTCATCAGGCTGACCAGCGGGGACACCACGATGGTGATGCCCGGCAAAAGCAGCGCCGGCACCTGATAGCAGATGGATTTGCCCGCACCGGTGGGCATGACCGCCAGTACATCCTGCCCGGCCAGCAGGCGGCTGACGATCTCCTCCTGCCCGGGGCGGAAGCTGTCGTAGCCGAAAACTTTTTTCAGGATACTGTGCGGGTTTTCCATGGTTTCCTCCGTTATATATATAGGTGCACTGACGCGCAGAACGCTCAAAACCTTATCAGTATACCACAAAACCGGCACTTTGGGCAGAAAAAAGCGTCACTTTGCGCAAAAGTGTGCAATAAGCGCTCTTTCTGCCCGGGAAGGATAGCTTTTCAGGCGCGAAAATGCTATAATGAGAACACATATCTCCATGCCACCCCGCATACTGCCCGGCATGGACCATGCAACGTAAAAAGGAGCATTTATAATATGCAGCAGAAACTTATCACCTTTGCCGTGCCCTGCTACAATTCCGCAGCCTATATGCGTCACTGCATCGAAACGCTGCTGACCGCAGGCGAGCAGGCCGAGATCATTCTGGTGGACGATGGTTCCGTCAAGGATGACACCCCCGCCATCTGCGACGAGTACGCCGCAAAGTACCCCACCATCGTCAAGGCCATCCATCAGGAGAACGGCGGCCACGGCGAGGGCGTGAATCAGGGCATTCGCAACGCCACCGGCCTGTACTACAAGGTAGTGGACAGCGACGACTGGCTGGACACCGACGCCCTGAAAAAGGTGCTGGAGCGCCTGACCACGCTGGTAGCCCGCGGCACCGCGCCGGATCTGATGATCTGCAACTATGTGTACGAGCACGTGGAGGACGGCACCAGCCATACCGTGCGCTACACCAACGTGTTCCCGCAGAACCGTCTGTTTGACTGGGTGCACGTCCGGCGCTTCCGCCCGGATCAGAACCTGCTGATGCACTCGGTCATGTACCGCACCGAGGTGCTGCGTGAGTGCGGCATGGTGCTGCCCAAGCACACCTTCTATGTGGACAACATCTTTGTGTACCAGCCCCTGCCCTATGTCAAGAGCATGTACTATATGGATCTGGATCTGTACCGCTACTTCATCGGCCGCGCAGACCAGAGCGTGAACGAGAGCGTGATGGTCGGCCGTGTGGACCAGCAGCTGCGGGTCACCAGGCACATGATCGACTGTCAGGATCTGGACGCGCTGAAGGACCAGAAGCGTCTGCGCGCCTACATGGTGCACTACCTGTCCGTCATGATGGCGGTCAGCGACATCTTTCTGCTGCTGGACGGCAGCGCCGAGGCACACGCCAAAAAGGCCGAGCTGTGGCAGTACCTCAAGGATCACGTTACCCCCGGTGTCTACCGCGCCGTGCGCGTGAACCTTGGCGGCCTGACCGACCTGCACTTCCCCGGCGGTGACAAGGTGGTCGTAGCCACCTACCGCCAGCTGCGCAAGATCTTCAAGTTCAACTAAGAGCATATTTTATATTTCGGGATAGCGGAACGCCTGCGGGCGCTCCGCTATCCCTTTTTCACGGCTGGGGTCGTAAAGGGAAACGGCAGCCGAACTGCTTGTATTCCGTCCTTTCTCGTTCTGTTTCTGTCTTTTCGTCTCAAAAGATGTATGAAACGCGCGGGATGGTTGCTTTTCCTCCGTTGTTCCGGTATACTGGATACGTTTTCCCATTTTGACCCCCGCGCTGGATTTCACACGGGAGTTCGATACTTTTTTGACAAGGAGGAACCGAGTGCTGCGGCCTTTGGCTGCACACCCAATACAAACCACATTATGGAACAAATGTTGATCTGTCTGTCCCTTGCCCTGATCGCCGGCCTGCTCATGTCACGCGCTGCCAAGGCCGTGCGTCTGCCCGCCGTCACCGCTTACCTGCTTACCGGTCTGCTGATGGGGCCCTTCTTTCTGGGTCGGCTGGGATTGAGCCGTTTCGGCTTTGGCTTTGGCAGCCTTGCTGCCGTGGAGGGCTACGGCATCCTCACACAGGTGGCGCTGGGCTTTATCGCCTTCGTCATCGGCAACGAGTTCCGGCTCAGCGCCCTGAAGCACATGGGACGCCGCGCCGTGACCGTGGGCGTTGCGCAGGCGGTGATCACCACCGCGCTGGTGGATATCGCCCTTGTTGCCCTGCACTTTGCCCGCCCGGACGTCATCTCGCTGGCCTCTGCCATCACGCTGGGCTCCATCGCCGCCGCTACCGCCCCTGCCGCTACCCTGATGGTGGTCAAGCAGTACAAGGCCGACGGCCCTTTGACCAAGCTCCTGCTGATGGTGGTCGCCATTGACGATGCCGTGGGTCTGGTGCTGTTCTCGGCCTCCTACGGCGTGGCAAATGCGCTGGAGCAGGGCCGCATCGACCCTGTGAGCGTGGTGCTGGAGCCGCTGCTGGAGATCGCGCTCTCGCTGGCGCTGGGCGCTGCCGCCGGTTACCTGCTGAACCTGCTGGAGGTCTACTTCCACTCCCGCTCCAAGCGCATGAGCCTGTCGGTGGCCTTTGTGCTGCTGACCGTGGGGCTGTCCATGACCAAGTTCGAGATCAACGGCACCCGCTGCGGCTTCTCGCTGCTGCTGGTGTGCATGATGACCGGCACCGTGTTCTGCAACGTCTGCCCCACCTCGGATGAGCTGATGGACCGTCTGGACCGCTGGGTGTCCCCCATCAACATCCTGTTCTTCGTGCTGTCCGGCGCAGAGCTGGACCTGACCATCCTCACCAACCCCATGGTGCTGCTCATCGGCGTGGTATACATTGTGGCGCGCTCTGCCGGTAAGATCAGCGGTTCTTACCTGAGCTGCCGCGCCACCAGCTGCAGCCCGGCTATTCAGAAATATCTGGGCATCACCCTGCTGCCGCAGGCCGGTGTAGCGCTGGGCATGGCGGCCACCGCCGCCGAGCTGTCGGACGGCCACATGGTGCGCAACGTGGTGCTGTTCTCGGTGCTGGTGTACGAGCTGGTAGGCCCCACTCTGACCAAAATCTCGCTGGTCGCCGCCGGAGAGATCCGTCCCGAGGGACGCACCAGCGCCCGCGTGGAGAACCAGCCCGAAGCCCCTGTGGAGCTGAGCTGAGACGGCGAGAAAGAATTATTTGTAATTTAGGGGTTCTGAAAAGCCTGCAGGCTTTTCAGAACCCCTTTTTTCACGGAGAGAATCTCCCCCACCTTTATGTGCAGAAGGTCTTTTTTTGTCGAATCAGCACGCAATCATTGACGAATGGTGTTATTTTTTGTATACTGAGCTTATCAGCGCTGGCACAATTTTCCTATTGTGTCAGTGGTTGCTAAAAAGGAATAAGGAATAGTGAAGGAGAATGACACATTATGAAAAGCACTGGCATCGTTCGCGGCATTGACTCGCTGGGACGGATCGTTCTGCCGAAGGAGCTGCGCACTAGTATGCACCTCGACACCGACACCAAATTGGAGATCTTTGTGGATGGGGACGCCATCGTCCTGAAAAAGCACCGCCCCGCCGGCAGCTGCGATTTCTGCGGCGAGGTGGACGAGCAGGCCATCCAGTTCGGCGGCTACTGCATCTGCAGCGCCTGCCGCCGCAAGCTCAGCGCACTGTAACGCAGAAAGGGGGCTCTTTCCATGAGCCGGTTCATCGACTTTACCCTTCCCTCCACCGTGCCGGGGCGCACCCTGCACGGCTTTCGCTGCGTCCCGGAGGGGCAGGTGCGGGCGGTGCTGCAGCTGTCCCACGGCATGGTGGAGTATATCGACCGCTACCGCCCCTTGGCGGAATATCTGGCCGACCGGGGTATTCTGGTCACCGGACACGACCATCTGGGGCACGGTGCATCCATCCGCACCAAGGAGGACTACGGCTACTTTGCCGAGCCGGACGGCAACCGCGCCGTACTGGCCGACCTGCACGCCGTGACCGTGCTTACCAAGGAGCTGTACCCAAACCTGCCCTACTTTTTGCTGGGGCACAGCATGGGCTCGTTCTACGCCCGGCAGTATTTGTGCGAGTATGGCCGGGAGCTGAACGGTGCCATCATTATGGGCACAGGTTTCCAACCCAAGGCGCTGGTCAAGGTTGCCAAGACCCTTTGCCGGGTGCTGGCCGCCTTCCACGGCTGGCACTACCGCAGCAGCCTTGTGGCCAACCTTTCCTTTATGGGCTACAATAAGGGGCTGGAGGGCCGCACCACCCACGACTGGCTCAACCGCGATCAGGCCGAGGTGGACAAGTATCTGGCCGAGGAGCGCTGCACCTTTACCTTTACGCTGAACGCCTATTACAGTATGTTCAGCGGCATCCTGCGCCTGCACGACCCGGCTTTTCTGGCACGGATGCCCAAGGAGCTGCCGCTGCTCTTCCTCTCCGGCGATGCCGACCCGGTGGGCGAGCAGGGCAAGGGCGTGCGCCGCGCCATCCAGAGCCTGAAGGACGCCGGTGTGCAGAACATTGAAAGCATCTTCTACCCCGGTGCCCGCCACGAGCTGCTGGTGGAGACCAACAAGTTGGAGGTTTTCGGGGACATCGCCGCATGGCTGGACAAACAGCTGGCAAAACAGTAAATACAAACAAAGGGCTGCTGCACGTTTTGTGCAGCAGCCCTTTCGCGTAAGACGATTAGAAATGTCCTCCGCTTCGCTCTGGATATTCTCAGCGGAACAAACATTTTTATTTGGCTTCCCAAACGCCTGCGGGCGTTTGGGAAGCCTTTTTCGTCATCATTCTACATTCCGTTTATAGCGCAGCGGGGTCTGCACCTCGGCGCGGATCTTACCCAGATAGGTGCGGGTCTGCTCTGCGCCCTGCAAAATAGACTCCACCTGCGCTTTCTGTTCTGCAGTCAGGCCGTCATCCTCTGCCAGCAGTTCCGCGTTGCCCTCGATGATGGTCAGCGGCGTTTTCAGCTTGTGGGACAGCTGAATGATCTGCTCCCGCTGCCGCTGCTCCATGGCCCACTGCTTCTGCAGGCTGCCGGTCAGGGCGTCGCCCATGGTCTGCAATGCCTGTAAAGTGCTCTCGTACTCCCGCACCTTCGCGCCGGAAAACACCGCGCTGTCCAGATCCTTCCGCGCCACCGCCTGCGCGGCGGCGGTCAGCTTTTCGGTCTCCCGGGTCAGGAAGCGCCCGGTCCTGTGGGTGCTCCACACCACCGCGCCTACCAACAGCAGAATGCCCAGAATGCAGTGCACGGTCTGCATATCCGGCAGCACACCCCGCAGCGCAGGGTCGGCGTAGGGCACGGCATAGTCAAATTGCAGCAGACAGACCGTTCCGTCCTGCAATTTCGACGTCATATAATACTGTGTGTAGCCAAAATGCCAGCGGGTTTTCCCCTGCCGGTTCTCCATTGCCCGCTGCAAGTGCCCGGCATCCATGTTGGTGGCCAGCACCTCGCTGCTGTCCGGCGCGGCAAACAGGGCGTACCGGCACAAGGAGTCCAGCTGCGTCTCGTCAAAGGTGGCGGCGGTCATGCCCGGCAAAACGTCCTGTGCGGCTTTCTGACAGGCCTGTGCAGCTTGATTCGCGGGAAGAAACAGCCCGCTGTTCTGGATCCACAGCAGCACCACCAGCAGCCACCCCACCGCGACCAGCAGGCAGGCCAGCGCCGTGCGCACTAGATATTGCAGCAGCACGCTGCGCAGAGAGGTCAGTCTTCGCTTTTCCATCGGTACCCCACGCCCCATACGGTATTGAGCAGCTTTTCCGGCTCCGGCACGCCCGCCGCCCGCAGCTTTGCCCGGATATTTTTGATGTGCTGGGTCACGGCGGTGTCGTCCGCAGTGCCGTCAATACCAAAAACCGCTTCGTAAATTTGCTCCTTGGTAAAGGTCTGCCCGGCGTGCAGCGCCAGATACTCGCAGATGGCATACTCCGAGCGGGTCAAGGGCAGTTCTCTCCCTTCCACCGCCGCGCTCCGGGCGGTCAGGTCAAAGGCCACGCCGCTGCGCACCATCCGGTGCGCCGGGGTACGGCTCTGCCGCCGCAGATGTGCCGCCACCCGCGCCCGCAGCTCTGCCACCCGGAAAGGCTTGGACAAAAAGTCGTCTGCCCCGATGCCCAGCCCCTCCAACACAGCAGCCTCGTCGGTGCGGGCACTCAGAAACAGGATGGGCACTTCGGTCAGGCTGCGGATGCGCCGGCAGACCGCAAAACCGTCCTCCCCGGGCATCATCACGTCCAGCAGGATGCAGTCTGCCCAGCGGCAGAGCGGCTCGGTCAGATCTCTGCCCGCCTGCCGCGTTTCTACCCGGTGGCCGTCCCGCTCCAAAGTGGTGCGGATCAGCTTGCAGAGCTCCAGATTGTCATCCACTGCCAGAATGTTTGCCACAAAATCACCTCAACACGTTATAAACAAGGCAGGATGCCCCATACAGCAGATACACATGGGCGGGGTAGAACCAGTAGAACAACTGCTTGTGGCCCTTGCCCCGCTGCCCGTTGTACAGCAGCATCAGCAGCACCGCCGCCACCCCGAACCACTCGTAGTAGTCGGTGAACATCTGCGTCCAGACAAAACCATCCTGTCGGCAAGCCATCCCAAAGGTCAGCGCAAAGTCACACAGGAAAATCACCAGTGCCCATACTGTCAGCTGCACTTTGCGCCGTCCGCGCAATGCATACAGCAGCACACCGCCCAGCAAAAAGCTCCAGCTGCCGTCCGTGATGCCTGTCCACATGGGCAGCGGGCTGGTGATGACAAAGGCCACGACTGTCGAAGCAATGGGCATATCCTGCACCTGCGGGAAGAGCAGCAGAAACACGATCACCACATACGGCCAGCACAGAACGGCGGCAATAGCGCCAATGCCCTTTGCGAATTTTTTCTCCCGCAGCCAGTCGATGCCCTGCCAGACGATGCACAGCAGCATCAGATCCTGAAAGATGGCGTTCTGGGGGTAGAAGTCATCCCCGCGCCGGAAGGCTTTGGCGTAGATCATAAAGAATTCCAGCGCCGCCATGGCTGTACCAATGGCCCAGATGCGGATAAAATACCGCTTGCGGTCATGGGTGTGGGCAAAGCCCTCCACCGTGCAGAACAGAAACAGCGGCGCACTGAGCCGCCCCAGCATACTGAACACCGTCGGGATGCAGCCGGTGAACTCGAAGAAATAATGAATGTGGTCCAGCACCATCAGCGCCAGTGCAATGGTCTTGAGCTGGGTACCGTCCAGCCCTTTTTTCGTTAATTTGTCCATACAGACTCTCCTTTCCTTGTGCATTCAGTGTAACAGGGAAATCTGTAGAAAGTATAAAGTTCTGCTTTTATAATACTATTTTTTGCCCCAAAACGCAACAAAAAAGCCCTGAGACTTTCATCTCAGAGCTTTCTGTTCAAGTCGGCGACTACCTATTTTCACAAGCCGTTTCCAGCTAACTATCTTCGGCACAAGTAAGCTTAACTTCTGTGTTC
>NZ_PXUP01000031.1 GCF_003324185.1 Faecalibacterium prausnitzii | reverse complement strand
ACCGCACCATTGGCATTTCAGCCACCCCGTCTTCGTTATGACCGGGCTGCGAGTTACAGAAGTACCTTTTGTGAAGTGCCGGACGATTGAACTATTCTGTTTTCAAAGAACGGAGTTTTATAGAAAATCTTCGGAATTTAAGGCTTCCGAAAAATTGTCCCTCTACTTACGAGCCATCGAAAACGGCCAAAAAATAGCCTGAAAAAGAAATTTGTTGAAAAGTTTTTGGAAAATATAGTTGAGGTGGCTGTTTGATTAAAATAACATTGACCCATGGGGCGACCGATGGAGGACGGAACTTTGCAACAATGGCAGTGCCTAAAGTTGAAAGTGGTCTTGAAAAAGATGCCCTACACTTGGTAGGCATCGAGAACGCCTGTTTCGTAGCATTGGTGAGAAACTTGTAATTGAATTGTAATTCTTGAGACCGAATCTCCGGCTTTGAAAAAGTCCTCTCAATAGGTAGCCGACGAAAAAGACCAAAAGACAACCATCTTTTTGAGAATTAACAAAAAGGTCACAAATGACTAGCCTTCAAAGAAGCGTTTCTACTATTAACAGAAAAAGTGGCCTAAAATGGGGGGTGTTGGAGAAAATTTCCACCTTAAAAATGCGCCTTTACTCACTAGCCAACGAGAATAGCCAAAAGCCAACAAAAACGAATTATGTATTTCTGCCACTGATTGCAACAGCATATCGGTGACAGAAAGATCGTTTAGAGCGATTCTTCGCGGTTTGGGGGAGTGGAAGTCGTTTTGTGGTGGGACTTTTTCTGCTGAAACTGCTCCAGCTTTTTCAGCACCGATTCCTTTTCCGGGGTCTTGCCGCCCGGTGCGAAAAGCTGCTGCTTGTTCAGCACCATATCAATATACTTGCGGACACTTTTCAGATCGGAGATGTCCGGCTGCAAGGTTTCCAGTTGGGTGCGAAACTCTGCGCTGCTGGATTGCAGCGCAGAAAATTCGGCATCCAATGCCGAAAAATCCACCGCAATACTGCCGTTCAGCTTCATCAGAGTGCGGACAGCTTTATTGAAGATGTCCAGTTCCTCCTTGTGCTGGGCAGCGTAAGCGTCCTTGGTCAGCTTGAAGTTCTTCTTGATAAAAATGTCATGGATGGGCTTCAGCTTGGCATGGACGGCGGCAGCGTCCTTGATCTGAGCGATTGCCCGCATACGGTTTTCGTTCTGCTTCAACTGTTTGCGGAGAGGAGCGGCGGTCTGGTTTAAGCTGTCAATGGCTTGGTTCAAATCCTCAACAGTGTTCAGGGAATGGGCTTTCAGGTAGTCCACAGCCCGTTTGACTTCCTCAAAGTCCCGGACAGTGCATTTCAGTTTTGCCTTGCCAGACCAATCGCTGCGCTGCTCGGCACGAAGATTGAAATAATCCACTAACAGGTCGGATAGCGTTGGCTCTTTGGCCTTTTCCAGAGCGTCCAGAAGAAGCTGCTTCTTTTCATTCAGATCTGCGATCCAGCGTTGCAGCCCACGAATTGCGCTGCGGATGGACTGCATCAGGCTGTTGGCGGCTCGAATATCCCGGTTCAGGTTGCCGAGAAAGGTTTCCACTCCACGCTTTTCCATCTGGTGTGCAGCGGGGCCGAGATGGACGGTCGGTATTTGCTGGATGCCCTGCCGCTCAAAGGAGCGCAGGTCAACACGTTCTGGTCTGCCAGCAGCTTCCAGATAGCGGTTGGTGATGGTTTCCCAGCTATGCCGCCAAACCTCGGCGTACTTCTGGTCGTTCCAGTCCACGGTGTTTTCCTTGTGGCACTTCCAGTTCCCGGAGGGGAGTTGAATGCGCTCGCCGTTCTCGTCAAGGTCGTAAACCTTTCGGGCTTTTGGAAGCCACCTGCCGTGTTCATCCATTGCCCGGAGCGTCAGCAGAATGTGGGCGTGTGGGTTGCCATCTCCCTTGTCGTGGATGGCAAAATCGGCAATCATGCCCTTGGAAACAAACTGCTCCTGACAAAACTCTTTTATCATGGACAAATACTGCTCTTTCGGCACCTCCACCGGGAACGCCAGCACGATGCGCCGGGCAAGCTGGGAGTTCCACTGGTTCTCCACGGCTTCCACGGCGTTCCAGAGGGTTGCCCGGTCTGCATATCCGGGCGGCGCATGGGACGGCAGCATGATCTCAGCGTGGACAAGTTCTTTCTTCTTGTTGTAGAATTTTGTTTTCTGGTCGTACTCGCTGAACAGCCGTTCGCCGCTCTGGTAAGCGGCCCCGGCAACAGCGGACTGCCCTTGGCTGCGCTTAACGATGGTAATTTTGAAATGCGGACACGGAATAGGCATCACCCCCAAACAAAAAGACCGCCCAGCAAGATTGCTCTTGATGAACGGTCTGGAATTGTATTCGGTTTTGCTCGCCGCCTTAGAACGGAGTGCCATGCGCTTCGGTCTTAGGCGGGAGCCGCAAAAGGATAGCTGCAAAGCAGCGCAAGGAAAATGCAGTTTTCCTTGGGATGGAATCGGGCTGGCGCACAAACGCCAGCTTCGATTTCATCGAGCCGTCTGCAAGACCGCAATTTCACCGGAACGGTGTATAATTGCGCCCTATTTCATAGGGGGTTCGGAACGTTCTGCTTTTCGTGAACGTCATGCACCATCTTTGCAAGAGCCAGCACGACTTCCGGTTGACGGAACGAGATTTTCAGAAGCTCCATCACCTGATCGTCGGTCAGTTCTCCCGGACAGACCAGAAAACTTTCCAGCATTCCGGCACGGGTGCAAAGACGATGCACACGCTCTCTCCGGTTCAGCTCTGACATCCGGCGTTCAAGAATTTTCTCTCGGTGCTGACAAGATCGCAGCTTTTGCTCTGCTTTGGCTTTTTCGTTGCGGAGGTAGGCTAGGTCTGTTTTCGGTTGGGTCAATGGCATCACACTCCTTTTTCAGAAAATAAAAAGCCAAACAATCAGTATGGATGCACACTAATCATTTGGCCAGGGGAACATATTTAATTCTCACAATGCAATAGAATTTTCGCAGTAAAAGTTCTATTGCGTATCCATAATGGTTACTATCTGTGGTTTGGATTAGGACTATTTTGTGCGATGTAAATCAATTATTATTAACAGTGCTGTTATGCCTACAACTATTAAAAATCTGATGGTAAATTGAACTGGAAGATTTTGAAGAGCGTGGGTTAGCATTCCAACTTCTCCATCTTCAATCCATTGCGAAAACATTCGTAATTCTTCAAGCAAGGCAACTGAGAAAAAGGCAATCCCAGACACTCCGATGATGTAATTATATTTTGCCTTTTTGACAAGTACAAAATAGCAGTTTACGATTGTCAGAAAATACGAACAGCCAATCCAAAATACCCAACCAATGTTCCAATCCATAAACTTTCTTCACCCCTTTATGCAACCAGTCCTTTTATTATAGTAAGAGCTACTGCTGCAACAATGAAACATATTGCAATAATTTTTGAAATTAGATTCTCACTTATCGGATTGTATGAAGAAAATTTATTATATAGTATCAGCAACGCAGCATAAACAGGATAGCACCAAGGATTGATATTAAATAAATCGAAAAAGGAGCCAATCTCAGCGACTACAAGAGTTAGCACTAAAGCCCAATACGCTATCTTTTTTAATAAATCTGACATAGGCATTGTACCATAAACAGTAGTCTTAATTGAATGGAGTGTTCATATTTAATCAAGCAAGAATAACGTGAACAGCACGTTCGTAATCGGCTTTGCGAACATATATCGTATAGAGTGTTTGATAGTTGACCTTTTGAAATGCAGTTCCGGCTCTTTCACGGGTTCCCATTGAAAACAGAGACGGTGATGATAAATCGCGTGCTTTTGTTCGATAGGCTATTCCTGCCTTTTCTAAAAGCGATGTGTATTTTTGGTATTGAGATTGATTCGAGCAAACAACCAGCTCTTTTTGATTGAAAAATGGCAACATAGAAACTCCTAAGCATCTCACTTCTTGTCGAAAAATTTCAGCAGAAGTCCGATTATCAATGCAACGCCGCAGACCAATATAACCAGAATGGTTTGTGATGACAAGACGAAAAGCGGTTGAGGAAGCAGTCCCAGCATTCCACCAATAATAAATAAAAGCAATATTAGAATCACAATTGCAAATAGGATTGGCTTCTATTTTTTCATGCTGACACACTCCCTTCTTCAAGAAACAAACTATTATACGCGAACTCTTATAGATGCATTGAAATCATCTGCATCTTATTGTTACTATACATACAATAGAAGATTTCGTCCATGCTTTTGTACTAACATGGATAAAATCTGTCACGAAATCGGAGTGAACGGTATATCAGCAGTGAACTGGAACCACCCATTTTCATAGAACATCGTATACTCTCCACTGTATTTTTCAAGAATCAGCCGGATGTTCGCAAGTCCAAAACCATGCAGCTGTGGTTCTGGTTTTGTAGTTGGAATGGAACCATTTATAATTACAACCGGTTCCGATGTGTTTCGGACAGAGACAAAAAAGTCTTGCTGTGCAACGGCCATGACATGAATCGCTTTATTGCCCTTATCATACTGCTGACACGCTTCAATGGCATTATCCAAAAGGTTTGATAGAAGCACTACCATATCGGAGACATCAAATGGAAGATTTGATAGATCATTCACTTCAAAATCAATGCTGATCTTCTTTTGAGTTGCTTCGGCAGCTTTTGTATTGAAAAGTGCGTCCAAGATGGGATGATGTGTGTTGACAAGGAATAGCCGATCAGTTTGCTGTTCGGTGATTTTTTCAAGATATTCTTCAGCGGCAGAATACTCTTGATTCTTCATCAATCGATTTAGGATATTCAGGTGCGCCCGGAAATCGTGAACTTTTTTCCTTTGGGCAGAATAAAGTTCGCTTGCCGAAGTCATGTTTTTCGATTGTAGCTGAATCTGCTGGTTAAGCATCAATAATTGTTCTCTTTCCGATGCTGCATACTCCATTCGCTCCAATAAAAAGAGAATTGCAATGTTTGAAATAAAAATGAGAATACAACAGCCAGCAGAAACAAACTCTTCTATATTGTGACCACTTGTAACGTAAAGTAGGATCACAAGCATTACAAATGATGCACATGGAAATAGAAAGTACAGAATCAGCTGCGAATGTTGAGCATCGCTTCTGGGTCTATTGCCCATACGCTGAAGCATCATTTTGCGAAATAGCGCAATAATAAATAATTCGGCTGAATAATAAGAGATTCCGTAGATTAGCGATAGTGTCTTGTTTGCTTGAAACGTCTGAGCATCCATCCCACAAACCGAAGTTGCAAGCATTCCGACTGCAAAAGATAAACTATAAGTCAAGAGATATTCTACAACGATAAGAAATAATAAAAACTTTCCTGAGATATTCTCATATAGAGTTCTGGCAACAATAAAGCAGGATAGTAGAATCAAGAGAATTTTGACGATTTGGTTTCGATTTAAGGCAATAACACTGAATTCAATGGATGCATACATTAAAATAGTTTGAACTATTACACCGACAAGAAATCTATGATTCCTCCAACGGTGCGAAGCAAAAGCGTCTAAAAACAGACATACGCAGACTGAATCTATGATTGTGTAAACCAAACTGATCAAAGCATCCATCTACTTTTACCTCGCCAATGTAAATATTTCTGTTTTAGCTCACTATAATTCTTTTCGCTTGGAGCCAGACAAAGACCACCGCGCAATTGGACTTTATTGTATTGAAAGATTTCGACATAGTGCATATTGACAAGATAGCTTTTTTGAATACGAAGGAAACCGAGTGGCTCGATTTTTTCGGATAGTTCCGTTATGTTGCCGTAAAATTGGTATGCTGGGCGTTTTTCGTCCAACAAGTGCATAACAATGATTCTTCGATGAGATTCTAAATACAGAATGTCATTTACAGGTACATCGATAATTTCAGAGTTGATTGAAATTGTGACAAGCTGTTTCCGTCGAAGTACTTCTTGGACAGCTGAATCAAAGTAGGAATCAAGTTTAGCAGAGAGATCTGCTTTTAGTAAGTAACGAAAGGCTTGAACTTCAAATCCCTCTGGAGCATACTGAATGAAATTTGTAATGAAGATAATCACAATATTTTCATTTTCTGCTCGTAACTTTCTGGCAAGCTCAATTCCATTTGTTTCGCCCATATCAATATCCAGAAGCGCAATATCATACGGAAGTGATAAGTCTATTTGACTTGGTTGAGAAAATCCATAAAATCTTGATGATACCTGTGTTTCTTCGGTTTTCTTTTCAAGTGTTTCAATGATAGAATCAACGATCTGCCGTTCATCGTCACAAACCAAGACATTCATTTTGAAATCCCTCCATTGCACATGTGCACATGGGACCGCTTTTCATTACACAACATACAGCCCTGTTCCTTACAAGTATAATACGATTATGCCAAAACTTCAAATAGTCAAAAGCCTTTGGTTGACGATTGACTTGTAATATGGCGAAAGGTAGCTTTGGTGTGCTCCCCTAATGCTGGATGTCCACTGTTAGGGAACATACTATCTGTACGCACACCGATTTCGTTACAAAATTTCTCTGTTTTGCTACAAAATTGTGGACGTTGATTGATTCTTGTGCTTTGATGTTATCATAGTTGACCTAATATGTGCATAAGAGGGGAGAAAATCAAATGAGAGGAATAATAATAGTTTTAATGGCGATTTTAGGCGTGATATTCCCTAAATTTTTGGTGAAAGCAATTAAAAGCACTGATAAAAATGATGCTGGTGGAGGTCTTTTGGGTTCACAGATCACTTTTGGAATGCTGATGCTGATAATTGGTATATTTCTCAATTCGTGTATTTAAGGCTGAGTGTTTCGCAAATCCATGCAAAGATAATATGCCATAAAACCGTATTATCAGGTCACAGGAGGACAAAAATGGACAAGAAAAATGATTTCTTTCTTGGTGCGCCTTTACCACTTTGGGGGTGCGTTTCGATATGGCTTGGTAATCTTGTGAGACTAACCCCTGAAAGTGCAGTGCCGTATGCGTGGGCTGCTTTGTTTTTCTCATATGGAATTGTAGCCTTGTATTATATTCAGATGGCAATATCTTTCAAAAGTTGTAGTAATAGCCCAAAAGTGAAGTCCGCATGGATTATGTTGGAAATTTCGACACTATTTTTAGTGGGTTCGATAATTTTAGCTATTCGATAAAGGAAGGTAAAGTCTCTAAACAAGAAGCAAAGGGGGATTTTTGATGGCTTGTAAAAATTGTGGTTATGAAAACAAGTTGGGTGTTCGATATTGCCAACGGTGCGGTCAGTATATTGAACCAAAACGGACATTGGCACAAGAAGTTAAATCGTGGGATTTTAGAAGTCTCGCTGGTGTTGGCCGTAGAGATGTGAATATTGCGCCGCTGTTTACTGCATCACCCGTTCAAACTCCAGCAAAAGCACACCAAACGCCCTCGCCTGTTGAACCGATGCCAGACGGAAGATGGTATTGCCCGGACTGCGGAACATTAAATGCTTCTTCTGAACGTTTTTGCAAAAACTGTGGAAAAGTTCGATAACTATCGTTTAGCATTAAAAACTACGGAAGCTTTACGCTGAAAGCTGTAACTTTAAGCAGACCGGAAAGCTTATAATGAGGGTAGAACAGAAATATGACCAACGAAGATACCACTGATTTTGACGAGCACTTCGCTAAAATTTCGTCCTATATTGTGGACACATTGCACGGCGTTCCACTTGAGATGAACGAGGATGAAAAAGAACAATTTCGCATACAAGTTATTTCAAATCAGTATGCAGAACGGTTGCTAAGTGAAGCCGAAAAGACAGAAACGTATAGAGGTTTATCAAAAATTGATATTCTCCATACAGTTTCTATCCCTCATCTGGCTAGAACAATCCCACTTAAAGGTTTGAATCTCAGTTTAGAAAAATACAGAATGCCGGATGGTGTAATAATAGAGGTTGAGAGTTCGTCACATTATTTGGGGTCATTTAGTGAGAAAAATGATTCTTCCACACTGGCTGAATTTTTGCCCACGCGCTTGTTGTCATTTACAAATGTGTGGGCACTTTTTTGTTGAAGCGTCCAAAGCTGACAAGATTTTGAACTTTTTTCAAAAAAGCTGTCACAAACACAGTGTGAACTACGTTGACTAAACAAAAGCTCCTGCTGGAGTACACAAAATGGAGGTTATGTCTGATGAAACGATTTCAAATAGTGATTCTCACAATCATGCTGGCCAGTTTATCCGCCTGCGCAACAAATTCGCTACCGTCATCCTCCACCGAATCCTCTGTTTCCATATCGGTATCAAATCCACAAGATTTTTTATCAGAACTTGAGGATATGGAAACGGGTCAAATATTAGAAGAACTTAAAATTTCAGATGGCGGATATACCGAAGATTGTTTTTCGGTATTGTCTAAGCGGCTTGTTGAATTTCCAGAAGATACGCTTCGGATACTGAAGCATAGTAAGCTGATGACCGATGAGAAGTTTGAAGAACTTGTCATAACGGGAATTAGGTCAGAAATTTCCTATACTGGGTCAGATGAAGAAAAGAAGGCGCTTTATAAATATTTGAAGTCTGCATCTACAGGTGGAGAATATGCTGAAATGGCATCAAAAATTTTAGATGGATGGACATTTGAAGGTGAAAGAATTCCAAATCATAAAATTGAATTTTCTGCACAAGAATCGGAACAATCGAATTGCGCGATTTCCATTACACTTCCACAGGGGTGGAAATTTCAGGAGAAAACAAAAAAGTCAGACACCGAACATGAGCCGCTCATGCTTGCTGGATTGAATCCGCTGTACACCGTGTATGACATTTATGATAGTGATCACACACTTATCGGTGCAATTGGTTACAGCAATTATGAACCATACGAGGGAGATAAAGATTCCGTGCAGGTCGTATATTCTGCACTTCGGCTTGGGTCGGTCTACAGATTTGATACAGACAGCAGGTATGATGTGGTTAAAACAAACAAATATGGAACGACTGCACTTACAACAGTAGTTTATCAGGATGGTGCAAACGCTGAGCCTGTGAACAACTGGGGCATCCTCTCTTATAACAACGAGAAAGAATGCTTTGTTGCCGTTGAACTTGAATCGAATTCCGTGTCGGAAAGCCAAGTGTTAGAAATAGCAAAATCCATTGAGTTTTAGATTGCGTTTTGAACCACAAGAACTTGATAGCAACATCAAATAATCCAAGATAACAGCTGATCTGCCTGCTTGTGGGGCATGGCATTATTTGGTCACCAAAAGCTAACGCGGCCGTCCACTGTATTTCAATACAGAAACGGACGACCGCGTTAGCTTTTTTACGAGATGAGGTCTCTTTTTCTTTCTCTTAAGTCACCTAACCGCACTACCCTGCATCGCAACTGTTCACGATGCTGTCTACGTCCGGGCGATTCATCAGCTTTTGCAGGATACCGAACTGCTTTTTGGTGGACGCTGACACCAGATACTGCCACTTTTGCGGCAGGATGGGCAAGTCTGCGATGCTCCACTTGACGTACTTGGCATCGTAGACATTGGGTGGTGCAAGCTCCACCAAGTGCCCCACGCACCAGCTGACAAGATAGCCGTTGCCCTCAAGGTAGCCGTCCTGACGGCTGGTGGCACCGAGGACTTTGGCATAGGACATGGCGACGGACGGTTTCTCCGCCACGATCAATTTTGCGATAAGAATCCCTCCAATCTGTTTCGGATTGCAATATGTAAGGCGGCAAACGCCGCCAATAGAATTATTCTTCTGCGTTATCCTCCTCGCCGGTCTCCTCCGGCTCATCCTCCACAGGGATTTCAAAGTCGCCCTTGTCCTCAGTGTAGTTTGCATCGGGGTCAAGGGCTTCTTTTTCTGCCTGCTTTTTCTGCTTCTGCTTTGTGAAAGCGTAGAAGCCGCCGCCTGCCGCCAGCGCAATCAGCACGACCACACCCAGAAAGCCGGATGCGATCTTTGTGACCTTGTTTTCCTTGGGCTGTTCCTCGCCGGATGCTGCCGCTTCTTCGGCGGCTTTTTTCGCTTCTTCCTCAGCTTTCAGCCGATCCTGTTCCGCCTGCGCCGCCGCTTCCTTTTCGGCGGTATAAGCATCGGCGGCATCTTCTTCCATCAGTGCCAGCAGGTCGGCTTCGTCCACCAGATTCATAAAGTGGACGGTCTGCTGCCCTTTGGCGTTGCGGTCGATGACCAGATAGAAGGTGTTGCCGGATTTGCTGACCAGCGTAATGAACTGCTGACCGCTTCCATCGGAATAGTTGGTGTGGTAATCGTCCACCAGTGTCAGATTGCCCTCCGGGGTCAGAGCACCAGAGGTTTCGTCCGTGACGGTGACAACATCCTCTACCACCTCCGGCAGAACCGGCTGTTCCACCGGGGCAGCTTCGCCCTCAAAGGCAAAGGCGGGAGCCGCCATGCCAGCGCACAGCGCCGCCGACAGCACCAGCGCACACACCTTATTCATCATCTTCATTGGAACCGTCCTCCTTGTCGAAAGTTGCGCCCACGGCAGACAGCGCAGCCGGGTTCGGGGTGGTGGCAGCCGACTGCCGCAGCAGGGCGGCAAGCTGTTCCGGCGTGACCTTTGCAGTCCGCACCATCTCGTTGACTTCAGCAGAATCCTCCTCCTGAATGCGCCGCTCCAGAATCTCGATGCGGTTGTTCAGCTTGATGCGGCGCTCCTTCTCTTTTGCCAGCATCGCCCGCAGCTTATCCGATTTTTCGCTCATAAAACTCCTCCAATCATTTTGAAAGCCGTCCAAACCCGGCGAGATGCTTCTCCCAGTAGGACGAGTGAATGTTTGCGTACTTGATGGGGTCTCCGGCGCTGACCATCATGCCATTGCCCAGATAAATCCCGGTATGGCTCATGCCGGGGGTGTCGTAGGTTCCTTTGAAAAAGACCAGATCTCCGGGCTTTGCTTCGGCTTCGGAAATGTGCTGGCTCTTGTTCCACAGACCGTTGGCGGTGGTGCGCCCCACATTGTAGCCGTTCTGGTTGTAGACCCAGCAAACGTAGCCGGAGCAATCAAACCCGGTTTCCGGGGTAGAACCGCCCCAGACGTAGGGCGTGCCCACATACTTTTGCGCCTCCTTATAGATAGCGGCAAACTCGCTGTCCGTCAGGGCTTCCGCAGGAACCTGATAGTCGATGCCGGGTGTGCCGGAGCCATCGGAGCCACCGGGCGGCAGACCGCCGTTGAACAGATAAGGCCGACCACCCAGCGTATCCTGAAAGATCTCATAGCGTTTCCACTGGTCGTTGTCCAGTTCCTCCCGGATAACCACTTCCAGCCCTTTATTCACCAATTTGGTGTGGAAGATGCGGTACTCATAGGGCACCTGCGTAGGGACTGGGATTCCTGCCGGACTGATGACCCAGACGGTCTTATACCGTATCTGCACCTCCACCCATGTGGTCAGCTTGTACTGCTTTTTGAAGGTCTCCTTCAACTTGCCCTGCACCTCTGACCGGGTGTAATCGTCATAGAGAGTCGTGAGAAAAGAGGTCAACTGCCATGGGTCATGCTCGATGGGGTCAAGGTGATACTGGTACTCGTTGTAGCCGGGGTGGTCGGTGGGGGTGCGCTTGATCTTTTTGTCCAGCTCCTTTTCCAGCTTCTTGTAGTCGGTTTCGGCTCCCCGGATGTCCCGGTCCTCTGCGGTGTAAATGGTCTGACCGGATACCTGCGTGGTGCCTGAAAACAGAATGGAACAGGACGAAAATGCCGACATGACCAGCAGCAAGAGCAAAAGAAAAACGCCCACGATCAAAAGAACGTGCGCGTTACTTTTTACAAAATTGGCAATGCCGTTGACTGCGGTACTGACCACCGATTTTCCTTTGTCGATGACCTGTTCCATGCCAGACTTCGCAGCAGTGGTGCCATTGGATACCGCTTTGCCGCCTGCGGTCTGTGCCGCTGTACCCGAATGGGCGGTGGCATAGTGACTTTTACGGATTTCTTGCCGCTGTTTCCAGCGTGAAAGCCAGTTGGAACTGCCCTCGCCGGTGCCGGATGCGCCTGCATCTTGTGCCGCAGGCGGCTTCTGCACGGAAGATTTTGCGGTTCGGGCCCTTTTCTTGCCCTGCATCTTGGCTTTCTTTTTCAGCTTTCTGGCGTAACGGCTCTTGGAAATATCGTGGGTAGTCTCGGCAGCTTTTTCGCCCTCGCTTAAAGCCTGCGTGCCCACATTGTCGTCCTCGTACTGATCAATCTCTCGATGTGCCGCAGACCGGGCGGCAGCAGCGGCATACATAGCACGTTTCTGCTGCTTTGTCATGCGGGATGCTTCATCCGGGGTTATCTCGGCTTTGCCAAAACGCAAATGCTGGGATTTCTCCGCAGCTTTGTCTGCATCCTGTTTCAGTTTCTGCTTTTTGGGCACCGACTGCTCCACTTTAGACTTTTTCGGAGGGGAGCGCGTAGCCGTGCGCTCCTTTTCCTCCTCGAATTTCAGCTTCGGCTGTTTCTCACTCATGCTTTTGCGCCTCCGCAACTTCGGAAAGGCGGGTCGTAAGGATGCGGTAGAGTTCAAGGTCTTTCGGGAAGTGGTCAACAAAGGGCAGGATCACGTTGCCGAAGAACAGCAGCCCTTCACCCTCACCGGAGTGAGTGACGTAGGAAAGCTGATGGGGCGAAATGTTCAGCTGCTTCGCCAAAATCTGCCGGTCTCCGTTCGCTTGATTGAGCATATAAACGAAGTCCGAGTTCTCAAAAATATTTGATACTTCGGGGCTTGCCAACAGGTCTTTGACGTTCTGCGTTAGGGCTGTCGGAATGCCGCCCCACTTACGGAAACGCTTCCAAATCTCCACGGAATAAGCAGCAGTCTGCTCTTCCTTCAAGAGCAAATGGAACTCGTCTGCATAGTACCGGGTGGATTTTCCAGCACTGCGGTTGGCGGTCACGCGCCCCCACACGGCATCCTGTACGATAAGCATACCGAGTTTCTTCAACTGCTTGCCAAGCTGCTTGATGTCAAAACAGACAATGCGGTTATTGATATCCACGTTGGTGTGGTGGTTAAAAATGTTCAAACTGCCCTTGACGTAGATTTCCAGCGCAGCCGCCACATGGCGGGCTTCCGGTTCGTCTTGCGTCAGCAGGGCGTTGTACAGATCTTCCAACAGCGGCATATTTTCCGGGGTGGGATTCTCGAAATACTTGCGGTAGATTACATGAACACAGCGGTCAATGACAGTCTTTTCTACCGGCTGCAAACCCTCTTTGCCGCCCACCACCAGTTCGCACAAAGAAAGAATAAAGTCAGCTTTCAGGGAAAGCGGATTATCTTCCTCCGAATAGTTGGCGTTAATGTCCATGGGGTTGATGAACTGGGTGCTGTTGGGGCTGATTTTGATGACCTGACCCTTCAAACGATTCACCAGCGGCGAGTAATCGGCTGGGTCAGCGGTGTTACCACCGCCTTCCCGCCTAAGAACCGTACGTGACAGTTTCCCGTCATACGGCTC
>NZ_PXUP01000030.1 GCF_003324185.1 Faecalibacterium prausnitzii | reverse complement strand
GCACTGGGTGCCGGTCTGGGCGTGTGGGGTGCCGTGAACCTCATGGAGGGCTACGGCGGTGATAACCCCTCGGCCAAGAGTCAGGGTATGAAGCAGTTCATGGCTAATTAAAGGGAACAAAAAGAAAGGAAAAGCACAATCCAGACGGTATCAGCGGCAGGCTACAAGAATAAATTGTGATTACACAAGATTGGTGCTATAATAAGAGAAAAGTTCCTGCCGGGGCAGCCGCCCCGGTGGTATGGATAGGAAGGCAGGAAAGCAATATGCACATCAGCTATAAACCACTCTGGCATACACTGTTAGAGCGTGATATGAGAAAAGAAGATTTAAGGCTTGCCGCTGGTATGACAACGAATATGATTGCCAACATGAGCAAAGAGGGAAAGCACATCAGCATGGACACATTAGCCCGTATCTGCGAAACGCTGAATTGTGAGATTACCGATGTGATTGAGTTAGTACCAGACGAGCCTGCTTCCACAGGAGGTAAGGAACATGAGCGAATTGAAACCAAGAATAACAGAAAACGGAATTGATTATATCCTTGTCGGAGATTACTACATCCCAGATTTGAAACTGCCAGAAGAACACCGCCCCATCGGAAAGTATGGACGGATGCACCGGGAATATTTGAGAGAAGTCCACCCAGCCAGATTGAACACATTGATATTGACCGGAGAGCTATGGACATATCTTGCAGACCTGAACGAACAGGCACAGGAACGGTTAGATACCATCATGGAGCAGATGAAAGCTGCCGAGGGCGTGACCGAAGAATTAAAGCGTACCCATCAAATGGAATGGGTGCAGCGTTGCAATAACATTCACAATCGGGCAGAAGAAATTGTTTTGCATGAGATGATTTATGCATAACGGTATGGTAGAATGATTATGACAAATCGTTGTTTGTGGAGGTAAGGTATGTGGTATGATGGAATAGACAGAAACACTTTCATCAAACAAATTTACACAAAAGTCCCTGAATTGCTGAACGTCAGAATAGATGCTATTTCATTGAAAAGAGATGGTACCGAAGTATCTGTGGTTTTTGATATGCCAGTTTATCCAGACAATCCTCCTGAAAAATGGAATGGTAACAATACTGTTTCTATTGAAATTTCTTTTTTCGTTATTTCAGAGTTCAAACTGGAGATGAAGGATAGATATATGTACGGAAATATTGACATTTTTTCACATGAAAGCAAAATAAAAATCGTTGTAGATGGATCGATATTATGCTCTTTTGTAGCCGAAGCGGCTGTTATCCAGAGAATGAGCGCATACATAGATACAGAAATATAAATTAGAAATTTGGAGGGAAGAAATATGCAGACGATTATTGTGTTGTTAAATCCAGGAATGCTTGAAAATGCTGATTTGGATTTGAGATATCGCATACCAGACCGTATCGAAGAGGTATCAAATTCCTTGATACAAAGCAATGGATATGATTATATAGACACAGAGGACGGGGAACCTGGACCATTGATGGGTATTTGGTTGGAAACTGAAAATGCACATAAAAATTGGCATATAGTAAGGGATTTGTTTCAAAGGGAAAAATTTATAGGAAATGATTTATCTTTGTCGGCTCAGATATATATTTCCGAAAAAGATACTGACGATTTAGAAAACTGTGTACTTGTTTTTCCTGAATAACAATTCCAGCTTGTCATTCTGAAAATTTAACTGAATAACCACAGCACGAACCGCTGCTACATGGAAGCTAACAAACCATGCAACAGCGGTTTTTCTTTATCGTTTTTTCCTCTGGCTGATAGGCGTTCCCATTTTCTTTGACTTTTTGAGAATCCGAATTAGCCAGCGAAATTCTTCATCTGACAGATTTTTATAGTTGATGCCGAGCTGTTTGCAGTAAAGGACAACGAGCTTTTCATCCCGGCTGCCCTTGAAATTTTCGATCGCTTCCAGATTTTCTTTCAGTTCATCAGCAACGGTGGTCTGGGGTGCACTCTCACTGTCCTTTTTATGGGCTTCTCGAATATCCCGGATAATGAGGTTGAGGTCATCCCGTACCATCTGACTGAAATATTCATCATCGCTGATATGGGCGGCTTGCAACACTTTCAAATGGGGGTCATCTTCGCCAGGGCGATACCGTTCAATGATTTCATGCCGGACGGTATCGACAAGGGCGTTGAGGTTCTGAATCTGCATGGTGGCAATCCCATCCACATAAATCTCAATGTCCGCAAGAAACTTGATAAAGTCCTTATGCGTGGCAAGTTCGCACAGCAGACGGTTGTTAATCCGACCGCTTTTCAGAAGTGCTACCATCTCATCACTCAAATGCAGCTCCCTTAATGGCGTGTTGATCTCCGCTCGATTCTCTGTCCGGCAAAAGAGATAATCGAGGGACACCCCATAAAAATCTGCCAGCGTGATAAGGTTTCCATGATTGATTTCCTTATAGTCATCTTTTTCATAACTGCCAAGAGCCGATTTTGAAATACCCGTTTGCTCTGCCAGTTCTTCCAGTTTTAATCCTTTGTTTAATCGTAAATCTTTTAGCCGTTCCTGTATTGTAGTAGCTCCGTTCATTGAAGCAGTTCCCCCTTTCTAACGACATTTATAACCGTTGAATTGATTATATCATATCAATTCCGCAATCGTGGAAATTTCTGATTTTTACCCCTAATTCCTACTTTGTGGACATACGGCACAGGGCACAAAAATGTTCTATGATACAGGTAGTTCATCGATGGATTATTCCAATCGAATGACCAGCCTGTGTGGGATATGCTTCCCCGGCGATGTAGTGCCATGACTTTTGGCAGGGATGTGGAGGAACCCTTACCAAAACGAGCATACCAAAGGGAGCGATACGCCGCTGTGAGATTCAGGGGAGGAACGACACCGGGGAGAACTGGCGGACTGACACCGAAATGATACCGAAACACGACAATCTGATAGGGGGATAGTCTACCCTATCGCTGATACTTCGGGAGATTTTAAGTGGCTCTATGGCTGTAATTTTGCCGAAAATCGCCCCGAAACCATACACTAAAACGGGAGGAAGCGCAATATGCCGAGAATGAGCAAAAAGAGGAAGCATGAGCTTTCCTTTTACCTCAATGACCGGGGGCGTGTCACTTACAACGAATTGTGCCGGAAATGCCAGCATGGGTGCAAGCAGAGCTTCCGGGCGGTTGTGATTGACTGCCCCCGTTATTTATCCAAACGAGCAAAGAAAAAGGAGGAACACACCGAATGAATTTTGAATTTATGACGATAGACACACCATTGCCGCCCTGTATGCCATTTCCCAGAGCGTTGACAGGCTTTCCGGTCAGCAGCACCGCAAAGGTCATGTACTGCCGGATGCTGGACGCTATGCTATCCAAAGGGCAGGAGGACGAGAACGGAATCCTGTTTGTCTGCTTCCCTGTCACAGCCATTGCCGCAGTCTTGTCCCGCAGCCCCATGACGGTCAAGCGTTCTTTGAATGAACTGGAAACCGCTGGGCTTATCATGCGGGTGCGTCAGGGCGTGGGAGAACCAAACCGGATTTATGTGCTGATACCGGGAAAGGAGGACGCTGCCCTTGCCTGAGACCTCAAAGCTGGAAAAACTCAACTGGGAGCTGGAGAAAAGCGAAAAGAAACTGCGGAAAGCCATCAATGATGAAAAGGCATTGCAGTACCAGTTAAAGCAGCTTACCCGAAAGGAACGAACGCACCGGCTCTGTACCCGTGGCGGTATGCTGGAAAGTTTTCTGCAAGAGCCGGAACGCCTGACAGATGATGATGTCATGCTGTTGTTGAAACTCATTTTTCACAGGCAGGACACGCAGGAACTATTGAAAAAACTGCTGGAACGGGAGAAGCCGGAAACCCCTTAGTTTACTAAGGGCGCAATTATACACCACCCAGAGGTTGGTGCATTGCGTTCTCCGAAGGCTCCTCGCCGGAGGGCTGTGATTTTCCGCAGTCATGGTCTGCTCCAAATCATACAGGGGACGCTACGCTTCCCCTGCGCTGGCTGCCGCCAGCTACCCTTTTGTGGACTTGCCATCTGGGGACACCTTGTGTTGCAAGCTGTTCCCAGCCGACAAGTTTTACAAAATCTCTCTATACTTTGACGGTCGAACAAAGTATAATGAAGTCGACGACAAATCGGAAGTGGCTTATTGTATTGGGAAGGAGAAGTTATGGACAGAATGGTAATTGCAGGTGGCTATGGGATCTGTTTATTTTCCGCAGACACCTTACAGGATTTTTTGAAGCGTGAGAAAATTCGGAAAAGAAAACTGTTAAGTCTTCTGCAAAAGGATAAGGAGCTTTATCTGAACACGCAACGAGAGGGAATTTTCATCCCGTTGGTAGGGATTGATCACTATAATTATGCAATCAAATTGGAAGGGCAGGACGAGCCCTTTGATGACCAGTGGGTGCAAAAAATCAGCTATGAGGGCTTTAATCTGGAAGTAAAAGATGGACTTTGGATTTCTGCTATTGAACAGCTTGAACCTTTTGAGCCAAAGGAATACCATATCAAGGAAGAAGAATTTTATACCACACCGGGGTACTTCGGTTCTGTGGAGCACTACCACTCCCCGTGGGAACGGTGGTATAAGTCAGAAACACCAGATGGTATCTGTACAATTTATACGGACATCAAGTATAATGTTCCTGCTGGAAAATATCTGCTGTCCATCAAAGGCTACACCCGAAAGGAACAACAGAAATTTCCTACCCCCAACTGTGGTTTTTTCTTTTCCTTTACAGAAGTAGATTCGTTTGAAGGTTTCAAGAATCCACGAGAATCTGATGAGTACGATTTTAATCTAGGAAGTATAAAGTAGAAAACTTTCAATTTGCCACCCACACATCGGGTCAACTTGTCCTGAACTTTTACAACTTAATACCCGCCGCCCACACAGCGGCACACCAAGCAGGAAATCTGAAAAAAGGTCTCCTGCTTTTTTTCTGCCCAAAATGAGGTGCTAAAACGCCACCCCATCCACCGATTACCGAAAGGAGGGACACGAAATGCCCTGTCCGCACAACGAAATCTCGATTGTTCAGCGCAGCCAGCGGCAGTCTGCGGTTGCCGCCGCTGCTTACCAGAGCGGCGAAAAGCTGTTCTGTGAATACGACCAGCAAGTGAAGCACTACCCGGAAAAGCGTGGTATCGTCCACAATGAAATCCTGCTCCCGGCAAATGCCCCACAGAAATATGCAGACCGCAATACCCTATGGAACGCCGCCGAAGCGGTGGAAAAGCAATGGAACTCCCAGCTTGCAAGGCGGTGGGTGCTTACCATCCCAAGAGAGATACCACCCGACCAGTATGCTGTCCTTGTCCGGGAGTTTTGTGAGCAGCAGTTTGTTTCCAAAGGCATGATTGCTGATTTTGCAATCCATGATCCCCATCCGCCGGGACACAATCCCCACGCCCATGTCATGCTCACTATGAGGGCAATGGACGAACATGGAAAATGGCTTCCCAAGAGCCGCAAGGTTTATGACCTTGACGAAAACGGGGAACGGATAAAACTTCCGTCCGGCAGATGGAAAAGCCACAAGGAGGATACGGTGGATTGGAACGACCAGAAGTATTGCGAAATCTGGCGGCATGAATGGGAGGTCATCCAGAACCGCTATCTGGAAGCCAATGACCGTCCGGAGCGTGTGGACTTGCGTTCCTATGCCAGACAGGGGCTTGATATTGTCCCCACTGTCCATGAGGGGGCTGCTGTCCGGCAGATGGAAAAGCGTGGTATCCAGACGAATATCGGAAACCTGAACCGGGAAATCAGAGCCGCCAACAGTCTGATGAAGTCCATCCGGCAGCTTATCCAAAACCTCAAAGGCTGGATTACCGAGCTGGGAGAAAAACGGAAAGAGCTGCTTGCACAAAAAGCGGCGGAGGAAGCGACACTTCTTCCCAATCTGCTGATGAAGTACATGGAGATACGAAAGGAAGAACGGAAGGACTGGACGAGGGCTGGACAGAACCGGGGGACTTCACAGGACTTAAAGGCAGTCAGCGAAGCCCTGTCCTATCTCCGGCAAAAGGGGCTTTCCACTGTGGAGGATTTGGAAGCATTTCTGGAATCTTCCGGGAAATCAGCCGCCGATTACCGCAATCAGATGAAGCCAAAGGAAGCCCGCAGCAAAGTGATTGACGGGATTCTTGCCAGCCGGACAGACTGCAAGGAATGTAAGCCTGTCTATGAGAAGTACCAGAAGATATTTTTCAAGAAAACAAAGGAGAATTTCAAACAGGAACACCCGGAGGTTGCCCGATATGCGAAAGCCGCCGCCTACCTTGCCAAGCACCCGGACGATAAGGACAGTACCCAAAAGGAACTGCAACAGGAGCAGGAAAAACTTCTCAGCGAAATCGCAGAGCTGAAAGTACCGCTGACAGAGGTACAGGAGGATTTGAAGAAGCTGCGGGACATTCGCTACTGGGTACGGAAAGCCACCCCCGGCACAGAAGAAAGCAAAGAGCCGCCCAAGAAACAGCCTATCAAAGAAGTCTTGCAGGATAAGGCTGACGAGAAAAAAGCACAAAGAACTGCCCCGGTGCAGACAAAACACAAACAACAGGATATGGAACTTTAACAGGCACTTGCCATTTTCAGATTGAGAATGTCAGGTGCTTTTCTTTTTTTCAAGGAGGGATAGATTTGAATGTATTTGAAGCTGTGAAGCAGTCCGTCACAACAAGACAGGCTGCGGAGCATTATGGAATCCGTGTAGGCCGGAACGGGATGGCTTGCTGCCCGTTCCATCACGATAAAACCCCAAGCATGAAGCTGGATCGGCGTTACCACTGCTTCGGCTGCGGTGCGGATGGGGATGTGATTGATTTTGCCGCCGCCCTGTATGGGCTGGGAAAGAAAGAAGCCGCCGTACAGCTGGCACAGGACTTCGGGCTTTCCTATGAGGACTGGAAACCGCCGGGAAAAGCAAAAAAGCCCAAGCCCCGGCAGAAATCCCCGGAGGAACAGTTTCAGGAAGCAAAAAACCGCTGCTTCCGTATTCTTGCCGATTATCTCCACCTACTCCGAGTGTGGAGAAAGGAATATGCCCCGCACTCCCCGGAGGAAGTCTTTCATCCCCGGTTTGTGGAAGCCTTACAGAAGCAAGACCATGTGGAATATCTGCTGGATGTGCTGCTGTTTGGGGAAACAGAGGAAAAAGCGGCTTTGATTACGGAATACGGAAAGGATGTGATACAGCTTGAACAGCGAATGGCAGAGCTTGCAGCCGCAGACGCAGCAAGAACTAAAAAACACCATGAACGCCATGCAGCCACCCCAGAACATTGAGGAAATCAAGGCGGGGCTGGAAACTACCGAGAAAGGCGGTGTCCGTCAGAGCATACGGAACTGTCTGACCGTATTCCAGCGTGACCCGCTGCTTTCCGGGGCTATCGCATACAACATCCTGACCGACCGCAAGGACATCATAAAGCCCATCGGCTTCCACAGGGAAAGCACCGCCCTGAACGATACGGACATGAAGTATCTGCTTCTTTATCTGGAAGAAACCTACGGGCTTACCAATGAGAAAAAGATTGATAACGCCATCGGGATTGTGGCGAATGAAAACAAGTACCACCCCATCCGGGATTATTTAAGTTCCCTTGTGTGGGACGGGACAGAGCGAATCCGCTTCTGTCTGCGGCACTTTCTGGGGGCTGACGCAGACGATTACACCTATGAAGCATTGAAGCTGTTCCTGCTGGGTGCAATCTCACGAGCCTTTCAGCCGGGGTGCAAGTTTGAAATCATGCTCTGTCTGGTCGGCGGTCAGGGGGCTGGCAAGTCCACCTTCTTCCGTCTGCTGGCAGTCCGGGACGAGTGGTTCTCCGATGATTTGCGGAAGCTGGACGATGACAATGTGTACCGCAAGCTGCAAGGTCACTGGATGATCGAAATGTCGGAAATGATGGCAACCGCCAACGCCAAGAGCATTGAGGAAATCAAGTCGTTTTTAAGCCGGCAGAAAGAGGTTTACAAGATACCTTATGAAACACACCCGGCAGACCGCCCCCGTCAGTGCGTGTTTGGCGGCACTTCCAATGCCCTTGACTTCCTGCCCCTTGACCGTTCCGGCAACCGCCGCTTTATCCCCGTCATGGTGTACCCGGAGCAAGCCGAGGTTCACATTTTGGAGGACGAAGCTTCTTCCAGAGCCTATATCGAGCAGATGTGGGCAGAAGCGATGGAGATTTACCGAAGTGGCAGGTTCAAGCTGGCTTTCAGCCCTGCCATGCAGCGGTATCTCAAAGAACACCAGCGGGATTTTATGCCAGAGGACACCAAAGCCGGGATGATACAGGCGTATCTTGATAGGTACACCGGGAGCATGGTCTGCTCCAAGCAGCTCTATAAGGAAGCCTTGAACCATGCTTTTGACGAACCGAAGCAATGGGAAATCCGGGAAATCAACGAGATTATGAACCAGTGCATTGACCGCTGGCGGTACTTCCCAAACCCAAGAATGTTTTCAGAATATGGCAGACAAAAGGGCTGGGAGCGTGAAAACCCGGCAACGGACTCCGGCAACCCGTCTGAAAAAACGATGGACGGTTTTGTGGAGGTCACAGAACAGATGGAGCTTCCATTCTGAAAATGACAGCCCGTTGCACCCCCTGTTGCTATCCCGTTGCCGAGCCGGTTGCCGGGGAAAAACCCTTATTTCCGGGCTTTTCTCCCTTATAACAACCAAAACAACAGAAAAATAAAAGAAAAGTATAAATAGTAACCATCGCCAGATTGAGATTGTTTGCAAGGTCTTTTGAAGCCCGTTGCCGGACTTCGTTGCCGATACCCTCTGTCTGGCTATTTTCATGTATGGAGGATAACTGCCTATGGCAAAAAACAAAACAGAGATTCATGTGACCACTGTATTTGACGGGGAGCTGGACGCCACTGATGTGTTCGTCAGCCTGATTTCCCAGAAATACGGAAATACAAATACGAAAGAATATCTTGCTAAAAAGAAAGATTTGAAGTATAATGAAGATGAGGTTCAAAAGAGCCAGATACCGTCTGGATTGTGTGGGTAAATGGCTATGATGAACGAAATGGAATACAGAACAATCGGAAAGGCACTTGCCGGGGGCTATCGTGCGGCGGTCTATTGCAGGCTGTCAAAGGACGATGACCTGCAAGGCGAAAGTGCCAGTATCGCAAACCAGCGTGATATGCTGGAAAAATACTGCGAAAAGCAGGGATGGGAGGTTGTGGCAGTCTATCAGGACGATGGTTTCACAGGTCTTAATATGGAGCGTCCTGATTTACAGAGAATGTTGAGAGCCATTGAGCGCAGGCAAATCAATCTTGTCATCACGAAAGACCTCAGCCGACTGGGGCGTAACTATCTGCAAACCGGGCATTTGATTGAGGACTTTTTCCCAAGAAGCGGTGTCCGCTATATCGCCATGAATGACGGTATCGACACCCTGCGGGATAACAACGACATTGCCCCGTTCAAGAATATCCTGAATGAGATGTACAGCAAGGATATTTCCAAGAAAGTCCATTCCTCTTATCTTCTGAAAGCGCAGAAAGGACAGTTTACCGGGTGTCTTGCCCCGTTTGGGTATCGGAAAGACCCGGAGGACAAAAACCATCTGCTCATTGACGAGGAAACCGCCCCGATTGTGCGGCTGATTTTCGGATATGCCCTGAACGGTCATGGTCCGAACTATATCCGCAGACGGCTGGAGGAAGAAAAAATCCCCTGCCCTACATGGTGGAACCGGGAACGGGGGCTTCGCAATACCCGCACCAAATGGGAAAAGAAAGACCCGGAAAACGGGCGGTATATGTGGGACTTCTCCGTTATCAAAGACCTTTTGATGAATCCCGTCTACACCGGGGCGATTGCTTCCCAGAAAAAAGACTACCGTTTCAAAATCGGCACGATTGGGGAAAAGAAGCCGGAGGACTGGATTGTAGTGGAGGGACAGCATGAACCGCTGATTGACCGCATGAGCTTTGATATTGTGCAGAACAAGCTGAAATCCCGCCAGCGTCCGAGGCAGACCAATGAAATCAGCCTGTTTGCCGGACTGATAAAATGCGGCGAGTGTGGGAAGTCGCTGACGATACGCTACACAAACGCAAAACATCCCCAGCAGATTTACTCCTGCAAGACCTACAATGCCTTTGGAAAGAACCACTGCACCCAGCACCGGATTGACTATGACACCCTTTACAGCCATGTGCTGCGGAAAATCCGGGAATGTGCCAGAGCTGCCCTGATGGACGGGGAAGCGGTTGCCGACCGCCTGACCAATACCTGTGAAGCAGAGCAGCGGGAACAGCGGGAAGCAATGGAACGCTCCCTTACAAGGGACGAGGAACGGATTGAGGTTCTGGACAAAATGGTAATGCGGCTTTATGAGGATATGATTGCAGGGCGTATCAGTGAGCAGAATTTCAGCACCATGCTGGAAAAGACACAGACCGAGCAGACGGAGCTTAAAACAAAAGTGTCCGAGGGCAGAAAGCGGCTGTCCGATGAAGTACAGCTTGCCAATGACGCAAAACAATGGGTGGAAGCCATTCAGGAATACGCCAACATCACAGAGCTGGACGCAGCCACCCTCAACCGCTTAATCAAAGAAATCGTCGTGCATGAGCGCATTGACGAAGATAAAACAAGACACATTTCTATCGAAATTCATTTTAATCTCAAACCCATCCCGGAGGTGGAACAGGTCACTGCCTGACCTGTCCTACCGGGACGGTTCTCTTAAAAACACCATATAGATTTTTTGTACGCCGCCGCCCGCCATCGAGCAGAGTTTTACACCTAATTGGGGATAAAACAGCTGATGGCTGGCGGCGGCGTTGCCCTCATCGGTATCACCCTGATCCCCCTGCTGAGCGGTCTGTTCGGCTGATCTTTTCCGGGCGGCGTTTGCCGCCCCGTACATATTTACTTGCAAGCATTTCCAGCCCCTCCGTGGCAAACGGATTCTTATTATAAAGAGGAAACGCATTGCAAATCGAATATTCACCTTTATTTTGAAAGGATGGTGCTACTATGCAGATTCTGACTCACCTTATTTTTCTGCTCAACCTGCTCAAGACCCTTATCAACCATTTTTCTTGATGGGTGGTGGCGCTGAGTGGAAACTGTTCTCAAAGCAATCTCCGATTGGATCAAGTCACTGCTGACAGCGGCGATCATGTCCAATCTCTCCGGCTTGTTTGATGACGTCAACACCCAAGTGGGCAACATCGCACAGCAGGTCGGCACCAAACCATCCAATTTTGAACCGCGCGTTTTCGCTATGATCGAGGCGTTGTCCCGGAACGTAGTGCTTCCCATTGCAGGCGTGATTCTGACCTTCATCGCCTGTTATGAGTTGATCGAGATGATCACACAGCACAACAACATGGCACAATTTGAGCCTGCGCTGCTGATGAAATGGATCTTCAAAACTGCCATTTCGGTCTGGATGATTTCCAACACTTTCGATATCATCATGGCGGTGTTCGACGTGACGCAGCAGGTGGTGGCAAATTCCAGCGGCATCATCAGCGGCAACACAAGGGTCAACGATATCGGCTTGTCGATGCTGCAATCCAGCATGATGCAGATGGACGTAGGACCCCTGTTCGGGCTGTTCTTGCAGTCCTTCTTCATCGGTATCACCATGCGCATCCTGTCCATCGTGATTTTTGTCATCGTCTACGGAAGAATGATTGAGATCTACATGATGGTCAGTCTGGCTCCGGTGCCCATGGCAACATGGGGCAACCATGAGCAATCCCATGTTGGACAGAACTATCTTCGTTCTCTGTTCGCGCTGGGATTTCAAGGTTTCCTGATCCTGATCTGCGTGGCGATCTACGCTGTTCTGCTCCAGAATGTTGCAATATCCGGGGATGCCATCAACTCGATCTGGAGCATCGTGGGGTATACCGTGCTGCTCTGCTTCTCGCTGTTCAAGACCAGCTCTGTCGCCAAAACTCTGCTGGGTGCCCATTGATTCGGAGGTGAAATTTTGGCAGCTTATATTTCCGTGCCGCGCGATTTCAGCAAGGTGAAGTCCAAAGTAGCCTTCAACCTGACCGCCCGGCAGCTCGTCTGTTTTGGTGCAGCGGCAGTCGTAGGCGTGCCGCTGTTCTTTGTTCTGCGGGACACCGCTGGCAATTCCGGTGCTACCCTCGGCATGATAGCGGTCATGCTGCCCATGTTCTTTCTGGCCATGTATCAGAAGAACGGTCAGCCGGCTGAAAAGATCCTGCGGTACTACTTTCAGGCGCGCTTTGTTCGCCCGAAGGTGCGTCCGTACCAGACCCGCAATTACTATGCACTGCTTGTGAAGGGAGATGACGCCCATGATTCCGTTTCTGAAAAAGAATAAGGACGGCAAGAAGCCGCCCAAGTCCACGGTGCCCCGCACGGCACAGGAGAGCATTCCGTTCCAGCGGATGTTTGAGGACGGTACCTGCCGTGTCCGTCCCGGCTACTACACCCGCACCATCCAGTATCAGGATATCAACTATCAGTTGGCGCAGCAGGAGGACAAGACCGCCATCTTTGAGGAATGGTGCTCTTTTCTCAACTTTTTCGACAGCTCTATCCACTTTGAACTGTCTTTCGTGAATACCGCCACCGATTCGGCAGACTTCGAGAAGTCCATCCGCATCCCGTACCAGCAGGATGGCTTTGATGATGTGCGAGCCGAGTACAGCCAGATGTTGCGGCAACAGCTTTCCAAGGGCAACAACGGTCTGACCAAAACGAAGTTTCTGACCTATGGCATCGAGGGCGACAGCATGGCGCAGGTCAAACCTCGGCTGGAGCACATCCAGAACGACCTGATGAACAATTTCCACCGGCTTGGCGTTCTGGCAAAGCCGCTGGACGGTACGGAACGTCTGCGGCTGATGCACGGGATGCTGAACATGGATGGAGCCAACAAGTTCCACTTCAACTGGAAAGACCTTGTGCCCAGTGGTCTGTCCGTAAAGGATGCCATTGCCCCCACTGCGCTGGCGTTTAAGAACAGCCGCACCTTTCAGATGGGCGGCATCTTCGGAGCGGTCAGCTTTCTGAATATCACGGCTTCTGACTTGAGCGACCAGTTGCTGAAGGATTTTCTGGACATGGATTCCAGCCAAATCGTTACCATGCACATCCAGTCCGTTGACCAGAACAAGGCCATCAAAACCATCAAGCACACCATCACCGAACTCGACCGCAGCAAAATCGAAGAGCAGAAGAAAGCCGTCCGTGCCGGATATGACATGGACGTTCTGCCGTCAGATTTGGCGACTTATGGACGGGACGCAAAAGCCCTGCTGAAAGAATTACAGTCGCAAAACGAGCGTATGTTCCTTGTCACTTTTCTGGTACTGAACACCGGCAAGACCGAGCAGGAACTGGAAACCAACGTGTTTCAGGCGGTCAGCATTGCGCAGAAGCACAACTGCGAATTATGCCGCCTTGATTTTCAGCAGGAGCAGGGGCTGATGAGCAGCCTGCCGCTGGCAGACTGCCAGATCGAAATTCAGCGCGGCCTGACTACCAGCAGCACAGCCATCTTCATTCCGTTCACCACGCAGGAACTTTATCAGTCCGGCAAAGAAAGCCTGTATTACGGCCTGAACGCCCTGTCCAACAACCTTATCATGGTGGACAGAAAGCGATTGAAGAATCCCAACGGCCTGATTCTGGGCACCCCCGGTTCTGGCAAGTCGTTCAGCGCAAAGCGTGAGATCTGCAACGCATTCCTCGTGACAGACGATGATATTATCATCTGCGACCCGGAATGTGAGGTGCGACACGAAGTCGCGTAATGTATTGTGTATAAACACTGCTCTATCCATTTGGAGTAACCCTACTGTGACCTGCA
>NZ_PXUP01000002.1 GCF_003324185.1 Faecalibacterium prausnitzii | reverse complement strand
GAACACAGAAGTTAAGCTTACTTGTGCCGAAGATAGTTAGCTGGAAACGGCTTGTGAAAATAGGTAGTCGCCGACTTGAACAGAAAGCTCTGAGATGAAAGTCTCAGGGCTTTTTTGTTGCATAAAAATATAGCGTGATTTTTGGTCGTAATGCTAATATGTCAGGACTTGACAAGAACACTACTACGTAATACAATGTAGATAAGCTACTACGCATTACATACTAGCAGGAAGGAGGTTATATGGAAAACAATGCGCAGCTTTTAAAAGGCGTTCTGGAATATTGTGTTCTGAAATTGATTGCGCAAGAGCCGACCTATGGCTATGAGATCGTGATGCATCTGAAACAGGTCGGATTTTCTGACTTGAGCGAGAGCACGCTCTATCCGCTGCTATTGCGCTTGGAGCAACAGGGAAAGGTCACGGTGGAGCGCAGACCTTCTCCCAAGGGACCGAGCCGAAAATACTACATTGTAACGGAAGAAGGGCGGCAGGCGCTTCTTGAGTTTCGGCAGGATTGGAGCCAGCTCTGCCAGTTGGTGGAAAAAATTTTTAAGGAGGAGCCAGATGAATAAGTATTTTGCATTGCGAAAAACAAACCGGATGCGTACCGAGTTGCTGACTGAAAAAAGTCAGGAGCAGCTTAAAGAAGTGATTCGTTATCTTCGCCGGGTCAGCTGGGACTTCTGTGGCATCGAACTGGTGCGCAGCGATTTGCTTGATATTGCAATCCAAGCCAACAAAGAAAATCAGGAACTGTTTTATTCGATTTCGGACGCAAAGACCTTTGTGGAAGAGGTCAAGCCCAGCTTGAAAACACTGAGAGCCGGGGATTACTTCTGGTATGTTGCACCTCTGTATTTCTTTTTTGGGTGGGGCGTGGAAGGCTTGCTGCTCTATCCGGTAATTGGAAATTGGGTTTTTGAACTATCCGTAGGGTATCTGATGCAGCTTGTTGTTGCAGTGGCGGCGTTTTGCGTACTTTTCCGCCGGATGATGGAGCAGATAGGCTTTCCGCCGCGAGAGCATTGGCTGAAATATGCTGCATGGCTGGTGCTTTATATCGTGATTTTATATGGAACGGGCTGGTTCTTTACCCAGATCGCGGGTAAGATTGTACTGCTGCGGCTTCCGATTCTTAGCTATTCGGTCTTTTGCCTGCTTCTGGGTGCGGGGCTGTATGCGGTACATTTCTGGAGATATGGAAAAGATTCGCGTCTGAGTGCTCGCATATAAAGCAAAAAGCGACTTCGCTGCACTGTGCACAACAGTGCGACGGAGCCGCATACCTTATTGGGTAGTTGCCGACTTAACTGAAAGCTCTGAGATGAAAGTCTCGGGGCTTTTTTGTTGCATGAACATAAAAATACATAGCCGCAAATTTGCAGGGAAAAGCGCTTTTGCCTCGTGTTACAAGGTGAAAGCGCTTTACAATTTTGCAAAAAGGATGCGATTGATCATGAAACGATTCCACCGCCGCTGTCGGCGGCTATGTATTCTGGCAGCGCTGCTTGTGCTGCTGGTACTATTTTTGAGGCAGAATGTCCTGCTGGATACTGCCAGCCGACACGCAATCTTACTGGACGCCCAAAGCGGGCGGGTACTGGCGCAGAAACGTGCTGATGAGCGTACTGCACCGGCTTCCCTGACAAAAATGATGACTGTACTGCTGGCCATTGAGACTGAGCCCGATCTGGATAAACAGGTAACACTACCGGAGGATATTTTTCCAGCCTTACAGACCGAAAAAGCATCTATGGCGGGCTTTGTACCCGATGAGACTGTCACGGTGCGTGACCTGCTCTATGGTGCGATGCTGCCCTCCGGCGCAGAATGCTGTGAGGCGCTGGCGCAGCTGGTAAGCGGCAGTGAGGATAACTTTGCCGAACTGATGAACCAAAAGGCTGCAGAGCTTGGTATGAAGAATACCCATTTTACAAATGCAACCGGTCTGACCGATACCGAGCACTATTCCAGCGCGGCAGATATGGCAAAGCTCTTGCAGGCAGCGCTGCACAATACGACCTTTCGCACAATTTTTACAACCAAGCACTACACCACTACGGCGACTGCACAGCACCCGGAAGGCGTTTCGCTGACCAGCACACTGCTGGGCAAGCTGGACGGAACAGAGCTTCCCGAGGGGGCACAGATCGAAGGCGGCAAAACAGGGTATACCGCCGCCGCAGGGCTGTGTCTGGCCAGCCTTGCCATCGTGAACGGAAAAGAGTACATCCTTGTTACGCTTGCCGCGCCCGGAGACCACGGGACGGAGCAGTACAATATCCGCGATGCAGTGCATGTGTACCGGAAACTAGCGGATAAAAAATAACCGCGCTACACAGGGCTCGCCTTGCAAACCGGGTGCTCCGGCGGTACAATAGGGACATTCTATCATGGAAAAGGATGTTTGACTATGCGAGACGAAGCCATTGATCTGTGCGGACAGGTGGATTTTACCCGTACCGATGCCATGCCGCTGCTGGAGCGGGATACGCAGTTCCGCTTTGCCTGTGCGGGCTGCGGCAACTGCTGCCGCGGGCGGGAGGATATCGTGCTGTCCGGGTATGACTTGTGGCGTATTGCTGCCCGGCTGCGTCTGCCGCCGCAGATCGTAGCCCGGGGTTATTGCCGCAGCAGCATTGGCAGGGTGAGCCATTTACCGGTGCTGCGGCTTGCCCCGGTGAAGGAAAACCGCAACAACTGCCCCTTTCTGACCGAAAACCACTGCGCCATCCATGAGGCTGAGCCACTGGTTTGCGCACTGTATCCGCTGGCGCAGGAGATCAGCCGGGCAGGGGAGGTACACTACTTTTTGCAGCCCACCGGCTGCGGCGGGCAGGTGATCGAAGCAAGGGTGCAGGATTACCTTGCCCGCTACGATGTGCCCGCCCGGGAAGCCATTGACGTGCGCTGGGCGCAGACCTGCATGGCGCTGGAAGATACAGTGGAGCAGCTGGAGGCAGTGCTCAGCCCGGTGCTGGTGCACCGGATGCAGGCGAAGCTCTGGCAGGCACTGTATTTTGGCTACGATTATGCGCAGGACTATCTGCCGCAGCTGGAAGCAAACCTGCGAACGCTGGACACGGAACTGCACAAACTGACGGAGTATCAGAAAAAACGAAATAATGGTTCGAAATAATTGATGAATAGATTTGCTTGAATCGATAATAAAGGCCGTTTTCGGGTAAAAGTGGATTGTTTTGCCAGCAATTCTGTGCTATACTTCACGAGTGTAAAGCGAACCTTGTTTGATCCGCTTACAATATCGGCCCGGAGTGCGGCGTCCTGTTGGCTGCAAGGGCTGGAGATAGAGGAGATCATCAATATGCGTAAAATCACTCGTCGTTCCTTCCTGACTGCTGCCGTTGCCTGCGGTGCAGCAGCTGCCCTTTCCGCCTGCGGCGGTTCTTCCTCCGCATCTTCTGCGGCAGCGTCCTCCACGGTTGCTTCTGCATCGGTCGCTGCCGCTTCCAACGGCGAAAAGTTCACCGTTGGCATCTGCCAGCTGGTGCAGCACGCTGCACTGGATGCCGCTACGCAGGGCTTTGAGGATGCGCTGACCGCTTCCTTTGGCGAGAACGTCACCTTCGACTTCCAGAATGCACAGGGCGATTCCGCTACCTGCGCCACCATTGCTAACGGCTTTGTTTCCTCCGGCGTGGCACTGATCATGGCAAATGCTACCCCTGCTTTGCAGGCTGCACAGGCTGCTACCAACACCATCCCCATTCTGGGCACTTCCGTTACGGAGTACGGCGTGGCACTGGGTCTGGATAACTTCTCCGGCACCGTGGGAGGCAACGTCTCCGGCACCTCCGATCTGGCACCGCTGGATCAGCAGGCAGACATGATCGTGGAGTGGATGCCCGAGGTCAAGAAGGTCGGCCTGCTGTACTGCTCGGCCGAGGCAAACAGCCAGTATCAGGTAGACGAAGTGCAGAAGTATCTGGAGGCCAAGGGCGTGACTGCTACTCAGTACGCTTTCTCGGATTCCAACGACCTGTCCTCCGTCTGCCAGAAGGCTGCGGACGAGAACGATGCACTGTATGTGCCCACCGATAACACCGTTGCCGCCAATACCGGCATCGTGGACGGCATCTGCCGCCCGGCTAAAAAGCCTGTGTTCGCTGGTGAGGAGGGTATCTGCTCCGGCTGCGGCGTGGCCACCCTGTCTATCAGCTACTACGACTTGGGATACACCACCGGTGAGATGGCAGTCAAGATCCTGAACGGCGAGAGCGACATCTCCACCATGGCCATCGAGTACACCGATGTGACCAAAAAGTACAACAAGGCCATCTGCGATGACCTTGGCCTGACCGTACCGGAAGGCTATGTAGAGATCGAAGCCTGATAACAGCAAAACCGGAACAATATAAAAATAGCGGAGAAGAGTTGATTCTTGCTCTTCTCCGCTTTCCCGTATCAAAGCGGGAGATAAAAAAGTGTAACGTTTAGGAGGAAATTGTTTTGGAGATCATTGCGAGACTTGCAAACCTGCCGGGCGCTTTACCGGGTGCCTGTGCGCAGGGGCTTATCTGGGGTATCATGGCCATTGGCGTGTACCTGACCTACCGTATTCTGGATGTAGCCGACCTGACCGTGGACGGCAGCTTTGGCACCGGCGGCGCGGTGTGCGTCATGTGCCTGCTTTCCGGCATGAATGTCTGGGCAGCATTGCTGGTGGCTGTGCTGGCCGGCCTTGCTACCGGCCTTGTCACCGGCCTGCTGCACACCTTTATGGGCATTCCCGCCATTCTGGCCGGTATTCTGACCCAGCTGGCGCTGTATTCCATCAACCTGAAGATCATGGGCAAGGCCAACCAGTCCATCAACGTGGATAAATACGGCCTGCTCATCTCCCTGCGCTGGGTCAAGGAATTTGCCCTGCACAACCCCATCATCATGGTCATCCTTGCTACGGCGGTTGTTATTGGGGTGTTGTACTGGTTCTTCGGCACGGAGCTGGGCTGCGGCATCCGCGCTACCGGCTCTAACCCTGCCATGTCCCGCGCACAGGGCATCAACACCAACTTCAACATCGTGCTGGGTCTGGCCGTTTCCAATGCGCTGGTGGCTTTGTCCGGTGCGCTGCTCAGCCAGTATCAGGGCTTTGCAGATGTGGGCATGGGACGCGGTGCTATCGTCATCGGTCTGGCTGCCGTCATCATTGGCGAGGCCGTGTTTAGCCGCATCTTCCATAACTTTGCCCTCAAGCTGGCCTCTGTTTCCATCGGCGCGATCATCTATTATATCGTCATTCAGCTGGTGCTGACACTGGGCTTTGATGCAAACCTGCTCAAGCTGCTCAGTGCCTCCGTGGTGGCAGTGTTCCTTGCCGTGCCGTACTGGAAGGGCAAATACTTCTCGAAGCCGGTCAAAAAGGCAAAGGAGGACGCAAAAAATGCTTGAGATCCAAAATGTTTCCAAAACCTTCAATGCAGGCACGGTGAACCAGAAGACCGCCCTGAACGGCCTGAACCTGAAGCTGAACGAGGGCGATTTCGTTACCGTCATCGGCGGCAACGGCGCAGGAAAATCCACCATGCTGAATGCCGTGGCCGGTGTGTGGCCGGTGGACGAGGGCAAGATCCTCATTGACGGCGTGGACGTCACCCGCCTGAGCGAGCATCAGCGCGCCGCTTACATTGGCCGCGTGTTCCAAGACCCCATGACCGGCACTGCCGCCACCATGCAGATCGAGGAAAATCTGGCGCTGGCAGCTCGGCGCGGCAAGCGCCGCACCCTGCGCATCGGCATCACCAAGGCCGAGCGGGAGCAGTACCGTGAACTGCTTAAGACCCTTGATCTGGGCCTTGAGGATCGACTGACTGCCCGCGTGGGGCTGCTTTCCGGCGGTCAGCGGCAGGCGTTGACCCTGCTGATGGCTACCATGAACAAGCCGAAGCTCCTGCTGCTGGATGAGCATACCGCTGCACTGGACCCCAAAACGGCTCTGAAGGTGCTCACCCTCTCGGCGCGCATCGTGGAGGAGAACCATCTGACCACCATGATGATCACCCACAACATGAAGGATGCCATCAAATACGGCAACCGCCTCATTATGATGCACGAGGGTCACATCATCTACGACGTGGCAGGGGAGGAGAAGCAGAAGCTGCACGTCTCCGATCTGCTGGCCAAGTTCCAGATCGCCAGCGGCGGCGAGTTTGCCAACGACCGCATGATCCTGTCCAACTAAGCAAGAACAGAAGGATGCTCCATCCGCTTATGGCTGGAACGCCCTTCTTAAATAGCCTGATTGCATTACAAAAAATAGGCTCCCCGCCAAATGGCAGGGAGCCTATTGCTGTATGCGGGTTACCGCTTGATATCGTAGTTCATGTTCATCAGGTTGCGGATGGTGCTCACATCATCGGTGATGTTGGCATCGCCGTGGATGGTGTGCTTGATGGCGCTGCTGGCCACTGCAAAGTTGATCATATCCATAGCTTTGTAGTTGTGCAGCATGGCGTAGATCAGGCCGCTGGCAAAGGCGTCGCCGCCGCCCACGCGGTCCAGAATGTTAAAGGTGTACAGCTTGCTCTCGAAGGTGTGACCCTCGTACCACATAAAGGCCTTCAGGCTGTTCTCGCTGCCGCTGTGGGCGTAGCGCACATGGCGGGCGATGCACTTCAGGTTGGGGTAGCGCTCGATAAACCGCTGGAAAATCTCGTCTTGCTGCTCGTAGCTGGGCTGCAGGGGCACACCGTCCTTCCAGTCGCCCTTGCTGTGGTCGTTTTCGTCCTTCCACAGGTGGTAGGGCTCAATGCCCAGCAGCACATCCACGTAGGGCAGGCACTCGGTGCAGAAGTCTCGTGCTTCCTCCCAGGTCCACAGGGTGGAGCGGAAGTTGCCGTCAAAGCTCACGGTCAGGCCCTTCTTCTTGGCAACCTTCAGCATATCAAGGATCAGGCTGCGGCAGTTGGGTGCCAGTGCCGGGGTAATGCCGCTGAGGTGCAGCCAGTCGTAGCCCTCCAGCAGAGCGTCTAGATCCACCTGAGAGAAATCGTACTCGGTAATGGCACTGTGCTTGCGGTCGTAGATGACCTTGGATGCGCGGATGCCGTAGCCGGTCTCCAGATAATAAGTACCCAGACGGTTAGAAGGGGTCTCGTCCGGCTCGGTCAGGATCATGGGGGTGCAGTGCACATCGTTGGAGCGCAGCCAGCGCACAGCGCTCTTGCCCAGACTGTTGTTGGGTACTACGCTGAAAAAGGTGCTGTCCACGCCAAGGTTTGCCAGCGCCAGCGCAATGTTGGCCTCGCTGCCGCCGTAACTGGCCTCAAAAGCGGATGCCATGCGGATTTTTTCGTAGTTCGGCGGGGTCAGGCGCAGCATGATCTCACCACAGGTGATGAACTTCTGGCCATTGGGCTCGCTGCCAAGGATCGGATTGAAATGTTCCATAAAGCTCCTCCTGATGACATTGCGGAAACCCGCAACTATTAACACATCGTTGTATCCATTATAGTGCGTTCCCGGACAGAATGCAAGCGTTTGCACGCGCAAGCAAGAGAAAATAAGACCGAAAATTTGGTAAAGTTGCCGAAAAGGCTGCTCTGCCGCAGAATTACACTCCGGTCAGGTCAAAGCTGGGGGTGTATTCCTCCTTGGCGCTGCTCTTCTGCTGCATATAGCCCTGCACAAGCCCCTTGTCCATGGCGTAGTTCACCACCCGGCGGTATTCGTAGGTGGTGATGCGCCGCCCGATGCCGTGCTCTGCGGCCTTGTAGAAGGGAGTGTACTGGCTCATGACGCTGGGCAGAAAGCACCCGGGGTCGGCATCGTTCCACGCAGCCATCTGGTCCAGCACGGCAAAGCTGTCCTCCACATGACCCGGCAGCGCCAGATGCCGCAGAATGACCCCCTTTTGCAGGATGCCGTCTGCATCGAACACCGGATGTCCGGCCTGCGCCATCATGGCCTCGATGGCGGGCTTTGCCTCGGCAAAATAGTCCGGCGCGGCGGAAAGCTCTGCAGACAGGGCAGAGGATACATATTTTAGATCAGCCAGCCAGATGTCGATGTACCCGCGCCAAGCCTCTACGCTTTCCACGGTCTCGTAGCCGCCGGTATTGCACACGATGGGCAGCCGCAGCCCCTTGGCGCGGGCAATGTCCAGCGCGGCAATGATCCACGGCTGCCACTGCCCGGGGGTGACCAGATTGATGTTGTGCGCGCCCTGCGCCTGTAAATTCAAAAAGATCTCAGCCAAATGCTCCACGGTGATCTCTTTGCCCAGCCCCTCGGCGCTGATGGGGTAGTTCTGGCAGAAGCAGCACTTCAGGGTGCAGCCGGAAAAGAACACCGTGCCGCTGCCCCTTGTACCGCTGATGCAGGGCTCCTCCCAGTGGTGCAGGGCAGCACGGGCAGCTTTTAACGTAGCGCCCGCCCCGCAGAAGCCGGTGCGCCCGGCGGCACGGTCAGCACCACAGCGGCGGGGGCAGAGGGTGCAGCGAGTGGGAACGGAAATGGTTTTCGGCATAATATCCAAAGTCCTTTGCTTAAAATTTTCGTATTCAGTATACCACTTTTGGTGCCATTCGTGCTATACTGAAATATAGAGAAACGATAATACAAAAAACGCAACATCTTTGCAGGGCAAGGAATACGTTATGATGGAGGAGACCATGCGCACCGAAACCGATGAGATTCGCGATAATCTGAAGTACCTGACCCTGCTGGCCAGAGATTACCCTTCGCAGGCGGCAGCTGCCAGCGAGATCATCAGCACACAGGCGCTGCTCAAGCTGCCCAAGGGCACCGAGCATTTCATGAGCGACCTGCACGGCGAGAACGAGGCCTTTGTGCACATCCTGAACTCTGCCTCCGGTGTCATCCGGGAAAAGGTGGATGCCGTGCTGGGCAACACCATGCCGGAGGCAGCCCGTGCAGAGCTTGCCACCCTGATCTATTATCCCACCGAAAAGCTGCCTCAGCTTAAAGCACGCTGCACTACCGAGGATGCACTGGAGCAGTGGTATACCCAAACCCTTCTCCAGCTGATCGATATCTGCCGTCTGGTGTCCTCCAAGCACACCCGCGACCATGTGCGCGGCTGTCTGCCCTCCAGCTGCGGCTATATTCTGGACGAGCTGCTCCATGCCCACTTTGAGGATCACGATAAAGATCTGTACTACGGCCAGATCGTGGGCAGCATCATCGAAAATGGCCGCGCCGACCGCTTTATCGTGCGGCTGTGCGAGCTCATCAAGCATCTGGCGGTGGATAAACTGCATATCGTGGGCGACCTGTTTGACCGCGGCCCCCGCCCGGACATTATTCTGGATCTGTTGATGCGTCATCACAATGTAGATATCCAGTGGGGCAACCATGACGTGGTATGGATGGGCGCTGCCGCCGGCAGTCCCATCTGCATCTGTACGGTACTTAAAACTACACTTGCCTACCACAACCACGGGATGCTGGAGGACTGCTACGGCATCAACCTGCGGCACTTGCAGCGCATGGCGGAGCAGTTCTACGGCGAGGACGACCTTTCCATCTGGATGCCCCACACGGACGCCGCCCGCGGCCCCTATACGGAAGGAATGCTCCACCGCTGCGCCGTGATGCACAAGGCCATCTCCATCCTTATGTTCAAGCTGGAGTGTCAGGTCATCGACCGCAACCCGGATTTCCAGATGCAGGGGCGGGACTATCTGCGCCGCATCGACTGGAACGCCCACACCGTGCAGGTAGGGGAGAAAAGCTATCCTTTGCGGGACACCTCCTTCCCCACAGTAGACCCGGCAGACCCCGCAAAGCTGAACCCGGACGAGCAGCTGGTGCTGCGCAAGCTGGTACAGTCTTTCCGGCAGAGCGAAAGGTTACAGCAGCATATTGAATTTTTGTACGCCAAGGGCAGCGTGTACCACATTGAGAACGGAAACCTGCTCTACCACGGCGCTGTGCCCATGAATACGAAGGGCGGCTTTGCGGTGGAGCACTTTGAGGGACGCCGCTACTCCGGCCGTGCCCTGATGGATTACTGCGACGCCCGCGCCCGCCGTGGCTACTACGGGGCAGAAGGCAGCGCCGCCCGCCAGAGCGGACAGGATTTTCTGTGGTATCTGTGGTGCGGCAAGCTTTCGCCGTTGTTTGGCCGCAGCGCCATGACTACCTTCGAGCGGCTGTATATCGCAGACCCCGCCACCCATGCGGAGGTCAAGGACCCCTATTATAGCTGGTACAACGACGAAGCCGCCTGCCGCCGCATTCTGGCAGAGTTCGGATTGCCGGGCACGAGCCATATCGTCAACGGCCATGTGCCGGTGCAGGAGAAAAACGGCGAAAGTCCCATCAAGGGAGGGGGACGGCTGGTGGTCATCGACGGCGGGTTCTGCCGCGCCTACCACGAAAAGACCGGCATTGCCGGGTATACGCTGGTGTATTCCAGCCGCACCATGTCCCTGCGCACCCATCAGCCTTTTGAAAGCGCAGAGAAGGCGGTGCGGGAAAATTTGGATATCCTGTCCCAGAAGAACATTCTGGAGACTGAAAATCATCGCATCCTCGTGGAAGATACGGACGAGGGCGAGGTGCTGCGGGAGCGCGTGCACGACCTGAAGCAATTGGTGACGGCCTATCAGCTGGGCTGGATCCCGGAGGCGCGGTGCGAGGATCACGTTTGGTGATATCGCCAAAGGGTGAAATTTGGGTCGGTATTCGTCAAAATTGATGAAAAATTCAATAAATTATTGGAATATCCGCGTGTAATCTGGGCAAAACAGAAAATAATGAAACAGATACAAATCGGGCTTTGCTTTTTTGTGGAAGTAGTGTATAATAGGATAGTTATAAATCTGCCCCGGTGTTGGTAAATCTGTACACCCCGGCAGTACAAGTAACAAGATGGAATGCTTTCAGTAGCCTTAACAGGCCTGTGGCACAGGCCTTTGACAAGGAGATCATAAAAGTGGAGAAATTTGTTATTACCGGCGGTAAGCCCCTGCACGGAGAAGTTACTATTTCCGGCGCAAAAAATGCGGCTGTGGGTATTCTGCCTGCCACCATTCTGGCAGCGGATGTCTGCGTGATCGAAAATCTGCCCGATATCAGCGATGTGTCGGTCAGCCTCAAGATTCTGAGCACCCTTGGTGCACAGGTGAAGATGCTCAACCGCAACACCTACGAGATCGATACGCGGCATCTGGTCACTACCAATGTGCCGGACGATCTGTCCCGCCAGATGCGCGCCAGCTACTACTTCCTTGGCGCACTGCTCTCCCGCTTCGGCAAGGCACAGGTGGCCATGCCCGGCGGCTGCAATCTGGGCCCCCGCCCCATCGACCAGCACCTGAAGGTGTTCAGTGCACTGGGCGCAGAGGACAGCGTGGATTACGGCATGATCACCGTGCGCACCAAGCAGGAGCTGACCGGTGCCCATATCTTCTTTGATAAGGTCAGCGTGGGCGCTACCATGAACGGTATGCTCTCTGCGGTCATGGCCAAGGGGCAGACCATTCTGGAAAACTGCGCCAAGGAGCCCCATGTGGTGGATCTGGCAAACTTTTTGAATATGTGTGGCGCAGACGTGCGCGGTGCCGGTACGGATGTTATCAAGGTGCGCGGTGTGGAAAAGATGCACGGCTGCACTTACAGCATCATCCCGGATCAGATCGAGGCCGGCAGCTACATGGTAGCTGCGGCTGCCACCGGCGGCGATGTGCTCATCAAGAATGTTACCCCCAAGCACCTGGAGCCCATCACGGCAAAGCTGCGCCGTGCAGGGGTCACTGTGGAAGAATTTGATGATGCTGTGCGGGTATCCCGTACCGGCGATATTCTGCCGCTGAAGATCAACACCATGCCGCACCCCGGCTTCCCCACCGATATGCAGCCCCTGATGGGTGTGCTGCTGAGCGTGGCCAAGGGCACCAGCACCATCACCGAGAGCGTGTGGGATAATCGTTTCCGCTATGTGGACGAGCTGCGCAAGATGGGTGCCAGCGTACAGGTGGACGGTCAGGTGGCCGTGTTTGAGGGCGTAGAAAAGCTCAGCCCCGCACCGCTGCGCGCTTCCGACCTGCGTGCCGGTGCCGCCATGGTGGTGGCCGCTTTGATGGCCGATGGCACCAGCGAGATCGAGGAGATCGGTCATATCGAGCGCGGCTACGAGAATATCGTGGAAAAGCTGCGCGGTCTGGGCGCTGATATCAGCAAGGTGGAGCGGATGCCTGCTGCGCTGGAACAGGCCCTGTAACACAAACAACAAAACAAACAGCCTGCCGTAAGTTCTGTGCGGCGGGCTGTTTTCAGGTGGTAACATAAGAGGTTTTCATGGCAGAGTTCATTTCATTGTATTCCGGCTCCTCCGGCAACAGCAGCGTGGTGCGCTGCGGTGCGCAGTACCTCATCGTGGATATGGGCAAGGGTGTACGCACCACCACGGCAGCGCTCAAATCACTGGGACTAGCCGTCAGCGATTGTGCGGGCATCCTTGTCACCCACGAGCACAGCGACCACGTCAAGGGGCTTTCCACTTTCCTGAAAAAGAACCCGATGCCGGTGTACGGCGCAGCGGCTACGCTGGATTTTCTGGACGCCAACGATATCGTGCCCGCCAACTGTGAGCTGAACACGCTGGAGGGCAGGGAAGAGGACATCGGCTGCTTCGGGGTACAGTCCTTCCCCACCAGCCACGATGTACCCTGCGTAGGCTACCGCATCCACACCCCGGACGATAAGACCATGACCATCGCCACCGACCTTGGCACCCTGACCCCGCCGGTGCACGAGGCGCTTTCCGGCTGCGACCTTGTGGCGCTGGAAAGCAACTACGACCTGCACATGCTGCGCAGCGGGCCCTACCCCTACTATCTGCGCGCCCGCATCGAGAGCGTGCGGGGACACCTTTCCAACGACGAGTGCTCCGCAAAGCTTCTGGAGCTCATCCAGAGCGGCTGTAAAAAGTTCGCCCTGTGCCATCTCTCGCAGGAGAATAACACGCCCAACCTTGCCTTGCAGACCGTGTTCACCACCTTGGGTGCAGCCGGTGTCGTGCCGGAAAAAGACTGCATCGTGCAGGCACAGCGCCGCAACGAGGTGAGCCCTGCATTAGAGTTCTGATTTGCCGCAAAATAAAGCCATCTGCAACAGCTGATTCCAAGGGTTTCGCCCCTGGTCATGCTGCGGCAGATGGCTTTTTATTTACGCGGTGCTGCGCATTTGTTTTGCAATTGTTTCTCTCGAAAGATGGACGGCTCCGGCAGAAATGAAACGACTTATTCGGCGGCTTTCTGTACCCGGATATCACTGCCTAAAAACTGGATCTGCACAAAGGCCGCAAGGCGGCTGGAGATCTTCTCTGTATACAACTTTTCCAGCAGTGCGCCGTCCGTGATATTGGTGGTGACAATGGTAGGCAGCTTTGCGCCCAAGCGGTTATTCAGCAAGCTGTACAGATTCGTCAGGAAAAAGCTGGAATTGAACTCGGTGCCCAGATCGTCCAAAATCAGCAGGTCAGCGTTGCAGGCAGTCTGGAACAAGGTCTCCTCCTCGCCGCCGGGGTCGGTGCCGAAATGTAGCGCTTCCAGCTTGCCGAAAAAGTCCGGGCAGGAGACATAGATCACATCATAGTTCTGCCGCAGCACCTCACCGGCAATGGCAAGGGCGGCATGAGTCTTGCCCAGCCCTGCATTGCCCACCAGCAGCAGGCTTTCGCGGGTGGTGGGGGAAAAGTCTGCCGCGTAATCCCGCAGGTCGGCCAGAACCTCGGCCATATAGCTGCGCACGCTCTCGCCCAGCGCTTTGTCCACCGTGTTGGGGTAGTAGTCCAGCTGCATGGTGTCAAAGCTGGAGATGGACAGGCTGGACAGCTCCTCAATCTCCTTCCGGCGCAGCTGTTGCATCACCCGGCGCACACAGTCGCAGGTGCGGCCGTTCACCGCGCCGGTGTCCTCGCATCGCTTGCAGATGAACTTCGGCTCCAGCGCATCCGCAGGGCGTCCGCTTGCGGCCAACAGGGCAGTCAGCTTCTGCTTTGCCGCCGCAAGGGCGGCAGCAGTCTCGGTGCGGTCCTTGCCGGAGGCTCCGGCAATGGCGCAGCGGATGCCCCGCACACGCACTTCCTCCTCGGCGTGGCGCAGCCCGGGAATGGCAGCTTCGGCCTCGGCCTGTGCATCCTGCGCTAAGGCGCGGGCGGTCTGACGCCGCATGGCTACGGTGCGCAGTGCCTGCTGATACAATTCGTTTTTGGTACGCATAAAGGCTCCTTACTCCGGTTTCTTGATAAGAGAACGGCGGCGGGTGGCGTTTTTCAGGATATCGTTTCCGCTGGGTGCAGCGCGGTCCACCCGGATATTTCGGCTTGCTCCGGCTGCAGCCACCGGGCCGCGCACATCATGGATGCTGCGCAGACCCTTGGCGTTCCATGTTTTCAGGATGCTGTTCCAGTACCACAGATCCCGCTTGGGGCCTGCCTGTACGGCGGCTTCCTGCACCATGGCGTCGTCGTAGCCGTACACCTCGTACCAGCGCGCAATGGCTTTGCGCCCGCCCAGTGTCAGCTCCTCGGGGGTGATCTGCAGCAGGCTGCTGACGTATTCCTCGCGGCTCTGGCGCAGCGCCAGCAGCTTTAAGTGGGCATCGGCCTGCTCACCGGTCTCCACGCCCTCAGCGCGCCAGACCTTCAGCTCATGGGTCACAGCGGCCATGGTGCGCTTGCCCCGGCTGGCCACATAGGCTACGCAGAGCATCACAGTCTCAGGCGCAAAGCCCTCCTGCACATACAGGTTCACCAGCTTTTCCATCTCGGCATGGGTCAGCGGACGGGCAAAGCTGGTCTGTCCGCAGTCGATCAGGCTGGAGATCATGGGGTCGGTGCGGCTGGCGGCGGCGATCTCCGCCCAGCGCATAGGGGCAGGGGCGCTGGGCTCTGCGCCCGGTGCGGCGTTTTCTTCGTAGCGTTCCAAAAGCCCTGCACCCGCCCAGAAAGCCAGCGCACTCTCGGCGCTGATGCGGCTGCGCAGCTTGAGGTCGGCGCAGAGCTTGTCCGGGTCGGTCACGCCGGTGGCCAGCACATACAGCGCCACCCGCACATTGTATTCTTCGGCAATGCCCAGCTTGGAGAACACCAGCTGCGGCACGGCGATGGTATCGCCCTTCAGTTCCTTCAAACGGTAGATCATGGTTTCCTCGTTCAGTTTATTCGTTGGCAGTATCCGGCTCGGCAGGCGGCTCCCAGGGGTCGCAGTCCATCATGTCCGGGCAGTTGTTCCAGCGCTCCGACTCGGCCTCGTAGGCGTCTTTCAGATACTGCGCAGCGGCGGCACGCCCTTCGTCTGTAAGCGGGAATACCTCCCGGCGGCGCAGGGCGGGGTCGGTCTTGTCGATCGTCCAGGGCGCGGGCCAGTAGTCCACTGTGAGGATCTTTTCCTCCTTGGTGGCATCCGCGCCGCCGTCCGGGTCCGGCACGGTGCGCTTGCCCGGGGTAAGCCGGTAGCGCAGCCCGGCCTCGTTGCCGCTGTAATCATTCTTGCACAAAAAGTAGTGCAGCAGGGGAACAAAGATCATGGTGCAGCTCGTCCTTTCCGGCAAAAGGCGCAGCCTTTTGCGCAATCAATTCTATTATAAAGCCGCCGGGCTAAAATGCAATAACTTTTTGTGAAACACTCTGCAAAAGCTGCCCCGCTTACAGGAAATCCGGCCTTGACAGCACCGTAGAAATATGGTAAAATATTGCCTGTTGCAGCAGGTGTGCAATGTGCTACTGTGGCTCAGCTGGTAGAGCAGCTCACTCGTAATGAGCAGGTCGCCTGTTCGAATCAGGTCAGTAGCTCCAAAGAAAAACCCCCGAAAGTTGGCTTGTGAAGCCGGTTTTCGGGGGTTTTGCTTTGTGCGGAAAAGCAAAGCCGCCGCACCCTGCCCGGAAACTCCGGCAGCAGAATGCGGCGGCATACTGTTACAAAAAACTTACTTAGAGATCTTCTGACCGATCCAGATGCAGATGCAGGCACCGATCACCGAAATGGCAAAGGAAGAAAAGCTGCCGGAGGCGTGGATGCCCAGCAGGCCGAACAAAAACTCGCCCACAAAGCTGCCCAGCACGCCCATCAGAATGTTGCGGCCAAGGGAAGTTTCCGTGCCCATAAAGCGCCCGGCCAGATATCCGGCCAATGCGCCCACCAGCACGCCCACAAAAAGGGAGGCCAGCACGCCCACCAGCGTCAGCAGGCCGGTCAGGCAGCCCACCAGCACACATAGCAGGGCAATGATGAGCAAAATCGTTAAAGTGATCATAGTTTATACCTCCTTAAAAATTATGGCTCTGCCTGCTGCCCGGCGGCTTCGCGGGCGGTGCGGCAGATGTCTTTCAAACAGCATTTTTCGCATTCCGGCTTGCGGGCGTTGCACACCGCACGGCCATGCATCACAAAGCGGTGGCAAAGGTCGCTGCCTTCCTCCGGCGGGATGATCTTCCATAGCGCCATCTCCACCTTTTGCGGCTCCTTAATGCCGTCCACAAGGCCAATCTTATTGCACAGCCGGATGCAGTGGGTGTCGGTAACGATGGCGGGCTTGCCGAACACATCCCCCATGATGAGGTTTGCGCTCTTGCGCCCTACGCCGGGCAAAGCGAGCAACTCCTCAAAGGTATTGGGCACACGGCAGTCGTACTTGTCCCGCAGCATCCGCATACAGGCCGAGATATCCCGCGCCTTGGAGTGTCCCAGCCCGCAGGGCTTGACGATGGCTTCAATGTCCTCCGGCTCGGCGGCAGCCAACGCCGCCACGCTGGGGTATTTTGCAAACAACTCCTCCACCACAATGTTCACCCGGGCATCCGTGCACTGGGCGGCCAGCCGCACGCTGACCAGCAGCTGCCATGCGTGGTCGTAGTCCAAGGTGCAACCAGCATCCGGGTATTCGGCCTTGAGACGCCGGATGACCTCCAGCGCCAGCGCTTTTTTTGCGGTAAGATCCTCCGGGGCTTTTTTTCGTACCGGCATGGGACAAACCTCCTTTGAAAGGGAATACCTGAATCATACCATGTTTGACAGGATTTGTAAATGTTTGCAGGGCATTATCTGAGAATGATTTTCAGAAAAGCCCTTGTCCTCCTTTTCTAAATGCGCTATACTATATAAAAAGTGCCTTGCGGGCAGGAAAGGGGAACCCACCATGAATGAACCACTTGCGCAGCGCCTACGTCCCAAAACGCTGGCGGATGTGTGCGGGCAGCAGCATCTGCTGGCTCCGGGGCGGGTGTTCCGCCGTACCATTGAAAGCGGGCGCATTCCCAACATGATCTTTTACGGCCCCTCCGGCACCGGAAAGACTACGGTGGCACGCATCATTGCCGAGAACAGCGGCATGACCCTGCACAAGCTCAACGGCACCTCCTGCGGCACCGGGGATATCAAGGCAGTGCTCAAGGATATCGGCACGCTGGCAGCGGCGGGCGGCATTCTGCTGTATCTGGACGAGATCCAGTACCTGAACAAAAAACAGCAGCAGAGCCTTTTGGAATGCATCGAGGACGGCAGCGTCACCCTGATCGCCTCCACCACCGAGAACCCCTATTTCTACATCTATAACGCGCTGCTTTCCCGCTGCACGGTGTTTGAGTTCAAGCCCCTTGCCGCAGCGGACGTGGAGCGCGGGGTACGCAACGCCGTGCAGCGCCTTTCCGAGGGCGAGCAGGTGCCGGTATGCATGGACGAGGATGCCTGTGCCTATCTGGCTGAGAGCGCCGGGGGCGATCTGCGCAAGGCACTGGGCTGTCTGGACTTTGCGGTCACGGCAGCGCCGGTGGAAAACGGAGAAAAACGCATTACCTTAGATATGATCCGGCAGGTCACCCGCCGCACCGCCATGCGCTATGATCGGGAGGGCGACGACCACTACGACATCGTGTCCGCCTACCAGAAGTCCATGCGCGGGTCCGACCCGGACGCGGCGCTGCACTATCTGGCACGCCTGCTGGAGGCGGGAGACCTGCCCTCTGCCTGCCGCCGCCTGATGGTGTGCGCCTGCGAGGATGTGGGGCTTGCCTATCCGCAGATCATCCCAATCGTCAAGGCGGCGGTGGATGCCGCCAACATGGTGGGTCTGCCGGAGGCGCGTCTGCCGCTTGCGGATGCAGTCATTCTGGTGGCCACCAGCCCCAAATCCAACAGCGCCCACGATGCCATCAACGCAGCCATTGCGGATGTGCAGGCCGGGCGCACCGGACCCATCCCGCGCCAGCTGCAAAACAAGCACTTTGACGGCGAGGATGCGCTGGTAAAGGGGCAGAACTACAAATACGCCCACAGCTACGCGAACCACTGGGTACAGCAGCAGTATCTGCCGGATGTACTGAAGGATACCAAGTACTACACCTTTGGCGACAACAAGACCGAACAGGCCGCCCGGGCGTACTGGGCCAAGATCAAAGGGGAAGAAAACGTCTGAACCGTGTGAAAAAGGAGGATGGATATGCGTTACTCAAAACAGCGGGAGCTTGTCATGCAGACGGTGCAGCAGCTGTGCGACCACCCGACTGCGGAAGAAATCTACGATAAAGCCGCGCAGGAGTGCCCGAATCTGAGCCTTGGCACAGTATACCGCAACCTGAACAGTCTGGTGGAAGCCGGGCGGGTGCGCCGGGTGTCCATTCCCGGCAAGGCGGACCGCTTTGACCACACCCTGCCGTGGCACAGCCATTTGTACTGCACCGTCTGCGGCGGCGTCACCGATGCAGAGGTGGACGGAAAACAGGTGATGGAGCTGGTCAAAAACCAGAAGGGCAGGGTGCAGGATTGTGCCGTGGTGCTGCTGGGCGTGTGCGAAGAGTGCTGCCGCAGGCAGGATGCAGAGGCGGCAGCGGCTAAACAGGCATAAAATTTGCGTGTTTCCTCTTGCCCGCAGCGGCCAAACAGGGTATACTAAAGAGTGTCTTTTATAGAATGGCAGAAAATAGAGTTTCGCCGCACGGGGCTACCCTGCCCGGCGGAGAAGGATGGTTTGCTTGGAATACATTAACTTTGAACATAATACCGTTGCCGCCGAGCTGGTGCGGCAGACCTACGACACCCCGCCGCTGGCCTTTGTGCACAGCTACGGCTGTCAGCAGAACGTCAACGACGGCGAGCGCATTAAAGGCGTGCTGGTGGATATCGGCTACGGCCTGTGCGATAAGCCCGAGGATGCCGACCTGATCTTGTTCAACACCTGCGCCGTGCGTGAGCACGCCGAGCAGCGGGTGTTCGGCAACGTGGGCGCGCTGAAGGGCCTTAAGGAAAAAAAGCCCGGCCTTATCATCGGCCTGTGCGGCTGCATGGCCAACCAGAAGCATGTTGTGGAAAAGCTGCGCAAGAGCTACCCCTATGTGGATCTGGTGTTCGGCGTGGACGGCATCGACACCCTGCCGCAGCTGATCGCCCAGAAACTGCAAAAGCATAAGCGGGTGCTGCTGGACCCCGCACAGCGTCCGGTCATCGTGGAGAACATTCCCATCCGGCGCGAGAGCGAGTTCCGCGCATGGCTGCCCATCATGTACGGCTGCGATAACTTCTGCACCTACTGCATCGTGCCCTACGTCCGCGGCCGCGAGAAGAGCCGCAAGCCCGGCGATATCCTTGCGGAGTTCCGCAGCCTTGTGGAAGCGGGCTATAAGGAAATCACCCTGCTGGGTCAGAACGTGAACAGCTACGGTAAGGGGCTGGAGGAACAGATCGATTTCTCCGACCTGCTCAACCTGCTGTGCACCGTGCCTGGCGATTATCATATCCGCTTTATGACCAGCCACCCCAAGGACGCCAGCCATAAGCTGATCGATACCATCGCCGCCCAGCCGAAGCTGTGCAAGCACCTGCATCTGCCGGTGCAGTGCGGTTCCGACCGGCTTTTGCAGCAGATGAACCGCCACTATACGGTGGAGCAGTATCTGGAGCTCATCGATTACGCCCGCAAGACCGTGCCCGGCATCACCTTCTCCAGCGATATCATCGTGGGCTTCCCCGGCGAGACCGAGGAGGACTTTGTAAAAACGCTGGAACTGGTGCGCAAGGTGGGCTATATGCAGCTGTTCACCTTTATCTACTCCAAGCGCACTGGCACCAAGGCTGCCGAAATGCCGGACCCCACCCCCCGCAAGGAAAAGACCGACCGCATGACCCGCCTGCTGGCTACGCAGGACGAGATCGCCATGGCGCTGGTCAAGGCGCAGGTGGGGCAGACCGTCCGGGTATTGGTGGAAGGCTTCGGGCGTAATGAAGGCACCCTTTCCGGCCGGTTGGACAATAACCTGACCGTGGAGTTTGCCGCCGACCCGGCACTGCTGGGCAGCTACGCGACTGTACATCTTACCGGTGCCCGCGCCACCGTGCTGCTGGGTGAAGTGGAAGCATAAAAATGTGATTCCGGGGCAAACTGCCCCAGAAAGAATAAAAACAACAAGGAGAACCCAATCATGGATTGCATTGATCTTTTCAAGCGTGCCGCTATGGCACTTCAGACCGACCCCCGCTACGTCATTCTGGATCAGGCCCGCAAGGCAAACGACAAGGATGAGGAACTGCAGAACCTGATCGGCGAGTTCAATCTGGCCCGCATGGACCTGAACAACGAGATCGGCAAGAACGAGCGCGATGACGCCCGCATCGCTGAGCTGAACGAGAAGGTGAACAGCCTCTACGGTCAGATCATGGGCAACGAGGGCATGGTGGCATACAACGAGGCCAAGCGTGAGTGCGAGAACCTGGTCAACTATATCGACGCCATCATCAACACCGCCATGAACGGCGGCGACCCCATGACCGTGCAGGAGCCTTCTGCCTCCTGCACCGGCAGCTGTTCCACCTGCGGCGGCTGCCACTGAGCAAACTTTTTTGACCGGAACGCGGCTGTGCAACACAGACCGCGTTTTGTTTGCACCGGCGGTTACAGCCCGCAAACCGGCTGACGGAACCATACAAGGGAAAGAGGAAAAACCATGGCAGAGCTTTCGCCCATGATGCAGCAGTATCTTGAGATCAAAAATCAACACAAGGACGAAATTCTTTTTTACCGCATCGGCGATTTTTACGAGATGTTCTTCGACGATGCCGTCACGGCGTCCCGGGAGCTGGATCTTACCCTTACCGGCAAGCAGTGCGGCCTTGCGGAGCGCGCCCCCATGTGCGGCGTGCCCTTCCACAGCTACGAGGGCTATGTGGCGCGCCTGATCGCCAAGGGCTATAAGGTGGCTATCTGTGAGCAGGTGGAGGACCCCGCCAAGGCGAAAGGCCTTGTCAAGCGGGACATCATCCGGGTGGTCACCCCCGGTACGGTCATCGAGAGCAGTATGCTGCAGGACGACCGCAACAACTACATTGCCAGCCTGTACCTCAAGGGCAAAAAGGCGGGCCTGTGCTTTGCGGACGTTTCCACCGGTACGGCGCATATCACCGAACTGACGGCGGATAAGATCGCCCCGGCGGTCATTACCGAGCTGTGCCGCTACCACCCCAGCGAGGTGCTGCTGAATCCCGGCCTGCTGGACTGCCGCGAGGTGACCGCCTACATCAAAAAGAACATGAACTGCTCGGTGGAACTGGTCGAGGACGAGCGCTATGCGCCGGGGCTGGTGGCCTCTGCGCTGGAAGAACAGTTTGGCCGCGACTGGCCGCAGACCACCGGCATAGCTGCCGAGGGCCTTGTGCGCTTTGCTATGGCCGCCCTGCTGGAATACCTGCACGATACCCAGATCAAGGGTGTGGAGCGGTTAAAGACGGTCATTACTTACAACGAAGCCCAGTTCATGCGGCTTTCGCCGGTTACCCGGGCAAACCTTGAGCTGACCGAGACCCTGCGCGGACGCGAAAAGCGCGGTACCCTGCTGTGGGTGCTGGATAAGACCAGCACTGCCATGGGCAAGCGGATGCTGCGCAGCTGGATCGAGCAGCCGCTTATTTCCAGCCAGCTCATCAACCACCGCCTGAACGCTGTGGAGGCGCTGGTGCGCCAGACCATGGTGCGCGGCGACCTGACCGAAGAACTGCACTACATTGCGGATCTGGAGCGCCTGATGACCCGCACGGTGTACGGCTCTGCAACCCCCAAGGAGATCTACACCCTTGCCCAGACCTGTGACCGTCTGCCCGGTCTGCGCAAGCAGGCAGAGGGCTGCAACTGCCCGGAGCTTGCCGAGCTGGCCGCAAGTATCGACCCGCTGGAGGATATCAAGGCGCGCATTTATGCCGCAGTAGACCCGGACGCCCCCTCCACCCTCAAGGATGGCGGTGTCATCGCCAAGGGCTACCATGCCGAGGTGGACGAGCTGCGCTCCATCCGCGATAACACCAAGGGCGTGCTGGCACAGCTGGAAGCCCGCCTGCGGCAGGAGACTGGCATCCCCAAGCTGAAAATTGGCTATAACCATGTGTTCGGCTACTTCATCGAGGTGAGCAACTCCTACAAAAACCTTGTGCCGGAGACTTATATCCGCAAGCAGACCCTCACCTCCGGCGAGCGTTACATCACGCAGGAACTGAAGGAGCTGGAAAGCAAAATTCTTGGCGCGCACGAGCGGCTCATCTCGCTGGAACGCCGCCTGTTTGACGAACTGCTGGAGAGCATTGGTGCCCAGCTGGATCGCATCCAGCGCACCGCTAACGCCATTGCTCAGCTGGATGTGCTGGCTGCGCTGGCGCAGGTCGCTGCGGAAAACAACTACTGCCGCCCCGTGGTGGACGACAGCGATGTGCTGACCATCACCGAGGGGCGTCACCCGGTGGTGGAGCAGGTGCTCAAGGGCAGTATGTTTGTGCCCAATGATACCACCCTCAACTGCACCACCGACCGCTGCCTCATCATCACCGGCCCCAATATGGCGGGTAAATCCACTTATATGCGTCAGAATGCCCTCATTGCGCTGATGGCGCAGATCGGCTCCTTTGTGCCGGCAGCCAGCTGTCATGTGGGCGTGGTGGACGCCATCTTCACCCGCATCGGTGCCTCGGACGACCTTGCCGCAGGTCAGTCTACCTTTATGGTGGAGATGACCGAGGTAGCGGAGATCCTGAAAAATGCCACTGCCAAAAGTCTTGTGGTGCTGGATGAGATCGGCCGCGGCACCTCCACCTTTGACGGCATGAGCATCGCCCGCGCCGTGGTGGAGCATATCGCAGACCCCGCCAAGGGGCTGGGCTGCAAGACCCTGTTCGCCACCCATTACCACGAGCTGACCGAGCTGGAAGGCACCGTAGAGGGCGTAAAAAACTACAATATTGCGGTCAAAAAGCGCGGCGAGGACATCACCTTCCTGCGGCGCATCGTGCGCGGCCCCGCCGACGACAGCTACGGCATCGAGGTGGCAAAGCTGGCCGGTCTGCCCGGCAGCGTGACCCGCCGCGCCCACGAAGTGCTGCGTACGCTGGAGGCCTCTGCGCCCAAAAACAAGGTAGAGCAGATGGATTTTGACGCCTTGCAGGAGTACAATTCCCCGGCAGTGCCCAGCGAAATGATGGAAAAACTGGAGGCTGTGGATGTGGAAACGCTTACTCCCATTGAAGCGCTGAACTTTTTGTACGAGCTGAAAAAGACCCTCAAGGGCAGCCTGAACGGCTGACCGTAAAAATCAACCACAGGGGAGGGAAAAGACCATGGCAGTCATCCATGTTCTGGATAAACATACTGCGGAGCTGATTGCCGCCGGTGAGGTGGTGGAGCGCCCCGCATCGGTGGTCAAGGAGCTTTTGGAAAACTCCATCGACGCCGGTGCAACGCAGGTCACCGTAAGCATCGAGTCCGGCGGCGTAAAGCTGATCGAGATCAGCGATAACGGCACCGGTATTGATGCTGAGTATATCCCAACGGCTTTCATCCGCCACGCCACCAGCAAAATTGAAAAGCCGGATGACCTGAACAGCATCCACACACTGGGCTTCAGGGGTGAAGCACTGGCTTCCATTGCCAGCGTGGCGCGGGTAGAGTTGCTCACCCGCACCGAGGTGGACGAGTTTGCCACCTGCTACCGCATCTCCGGCGGTGAGGAGCAGGGCAGGGAGCCTGCCGCCCGTGCTGTGGGCACCACCATCCGGGTGCAGGACCTGTTCTACAACACCCCCGCCCGCATGAAGTTCCTCAAAAAGGACTCCAGCGAGGGCACCTTTGTGGCAGATAACGTGGGTCATGTGGCGCTCAGCCACCCGGAGGTCAGTGTCAAGTTCATCCGGGAAGGCAAGCTGCAATACGTCACCCCCGGCGATGGACAGCTGCGCAGCGCTGCCTACGCGGTGCTGGGGCGGGAGTTCAGCCGCGACCTTATCGAGGTGCACTCCGAGGAAGGGCTGTACCGGGTCACCGGTCTGATCACCCCGCCCAAGAGCTGCCGCGCTAGCCGCAGTATGCAGCATTTCTACATCAATGGCCGCTATGTGCGCAACCGCACCATCATGGCGGGCATGGAAATGGCCTTTAAGGGTACGACCATGCAGGGCAAGTTCCCGGGCGGCATCCTGCTGCTGGAAATGCCCACCGACCTTGTGGACGTCAATGTCCACCCTGCAAAGATTGAAGCCCGCTTTGCCCGGGAAAATGACGTGTTCGATGTCGTTTACCATGCGGTCAAGCTGGCGCTGGCACAGCCCGGCACCGGGGAGCGCCGCTTCACCTTTGAAGCAGACGAAAAAGAGAAAACTGAAAAAGAAAACGATACTCAGAGCGAAAATACTGTAAAGAATAATCACTTTACAGGACTTTCTGCCGTCATTCCGGGTCAGGCAGACCCCGGCACGCTGCCCGCGCAGCGTTGGGAAGCTCCGCAGCCACAGCGCCCCGCTGCTGCTGCGGTGAAAATCACCGCTTTTACCGCGAACACCCCGCCGGTACAGCCCGCACAGCCTGCCCGCGCGGCTGCTGCCGTGCCCCCGTGGCGGCAGTCTGGCCCCGCAGAGGATATCCTGGACCCGGTGGTCACCCTCCACAGCCCGGAAAAACCAGATGCAACCGAAGTCCAGCCCGCACCGCAGCCCTTCCGGGCAGCCGCTGCTGAGGCACAGCTGGATGTGCACCCGGAGACGGACGCCGCAGCCGATCCGCTGTTGGATCACATGGCGGCATGGAACACCATGCCCGCTGCCCCGGAGATTGAAGTTGCAACGGTGCCCTATCAGCCGGAGGAACCGGTGCAGTCCGAGCAGCCGGAACAGCTGGGTTTTGATGTGCCGCAGGGGGAAGAGCCGCTGCGGTATGTGGGCGAAGTATTCCGCACCTATATTCTGGCAGAGCGGGGAGACGAGCTGTGTCTGATCGATAAGCACGCTGCCCACGAGCGTCAGCTGTACGAAAAGCTGGCTGCGAACTACGGCAACGTGCCCAGCCAGCTGTTGTTGCAGCCCGCCGCCATCGACCTCTCTGCAGAGGAAAAGCAGGCGCTGCTGGAAAACCTCCCCCTGCTGGAAAACGCCGGGCTGGATGTGGCGGACTTTGGCGGCAGTACGGTGCTATTGCGCGCTGTGCCTGCGGACGTAGAGCCGCAGAATGCCGAGGATCTATTGGTAGAGATCGCCGACCGCCTGCTCAAGGGCAGCCGGGACGCGCTGAACGAGCACACCGAGTGGGTATTGCACTCCATCTCCTGCCGCGCCGCCATCAAGGCGGGGGACAAGTCCTCCCCGCAGGAGCTTATGGCACTGGCCGAGAAGATTCTCTCCGGCGAGGTGCCGCCCTTCTGCCCCCATGGCCGTCCCTGCGTGCTCAAGCTTACCCGAAAGGAGTTGGAAAAGCAGTTTGGACGCATCGTGTAATGCAAAACCCGCCGTGGTGGCTGTGGTAGGCCCCACCGCCACCGGCAAGACCGCGCTGGGCGTTGCGCTGGCGCAGCAGTTTTCCGGCGAGGTCATCAGCGCCGACTCTATGCAGATCTACAAAGGTCTGGATGTGGGCACCGCTAAGGTCACCCCGCAGGAGACCTGCGGCATCCCGCACCACGGCGTGGACATCCTCACTCCGGAAAAGACCTTCAGCGTGGCGGATTTCACCGCGCTGGCAGGGGAGTATATCCAGGATATCACTGCCCGGGGGCATCTGCCGCTGCTGGTAGGCGGCACCGGACTGTATGTGCAGAGCCTTTTGTATGGGGTGCGCTTCACCGCCGAAAAAGCCCCGGATGGTCTGCGCGAGCAGCTGACCGCTGAACTGGAAGCCAACGGCCCGGAAGCCATGTACGCAAAACTGCAAGCCGTGGACCCGGAAGCCGCCGCTGCCATCCACCCCAATAATAAGGTACGGGTGCTGCGGGCGCTGGAACACTACCGCGCCACTGGCAAGCGTCTCAGCGAACAAAAGGCCGATTCGCTGCCGCCGGAGCGCCCCTACCGCAGCCTTGTGCTGGGGCTGGATTTCCCGGACCGCGCAGCGCTGTACCGCCGCATCGACCTGCGGGTGGACAAAATGCTGGAGGCCGGGCTTTTGGCCGAGGCAGAATACGTCTGGCATAACCGCGAAGCCTTCCGCACCGCCGCACAGGCCATCGGCTATAAAGAATTTTTTCCGTATTTCCAGCAGACCGCCACGCTTGAGGTCTGCACTGAAAAGCTCAAACAGGCCTCCCGCAACTACGCCAAGCGCCAGCTGACATGGTTCCGCCACATGGACGGGGTTACATGGCTGGACGCCGGGGCGGCGGACGTGCGGCAGACCGCTTTGCGCCTGACCCAAGACTTTTTATTGAAAGGATGATCCTTATGCCGGAAACCCCTCAGGAACCGCGCCACAAGTTTTCTGCGCTTACCACGCTGGCGGCTGTGCTGGCCGCCTTTTTGCTGGCGGCGGCAGCGTATGTCTGCTGGCAGGCGGCGCACATCCTTTTCCCCCAGAACGTCTACGAAACGGCGCTGCCCATCACCATCTCCGATACCATTGAAGCGGACGGCGTGCTGCTGTTTGACGAGACCTGCATTTCCGGCAGCGGCAATCTGGGTTACCTTGTCTCGGACGGCGAGCGGGTGTCGGCAGGCACTGCCGTTGCAGAGCTGTATACCGACGCCAATCAGGCGGTGCTGCGCCAGCAGCTGACCCAGCTTACCAGCCAGATCGACCTGTTGCAGCGCTCCCAGAACACCGCAGCCACCCAGCTGGACGGCCTGCTCAAGGAGCGCTCCGGTGCGCTGTATGACCTGCTGGACGCACTGGACACCGCCCAATACAGCGATGTGGACGAAAGCACCGATGCCTATTTGCTGGCGCAGAACAAGCTGTGGATCACCACCGGCGATACCGCCGGCTTTGCGGATCAGATCGCGCTGCTTGCCCAGCAGGCACAGACCGTGCAGGCACAGCTGGGCAACCCCACCCAGATCACCGCCCCTACCACCGGCTACTTTGTCCGGGCTGCCAGCAGCGGACGGCTGAACGCCGGTGCTGCGGACATTCTGGCGCAGAGTCCGGAGCAGCTCAAGGCCTATCTGGACTCTGACCCCGAGATGCCGCTGGATGGCTGTGTAGGCAAGCTGGTAGCCGGGTTCAGCTGGCAGTACGCCGGGGTGTGCTCCGCAAAGCAGGCCGAAAAGCTGCTGGGCTCGGACGGTAAGCCCCTGCGCACGGCGGTGGAGATCAGCTTCCCCGGCCAGAGCGATGCCGCCTTGCGCGCCACCGTTTCCGAGGTGACCATTGATGCAGAAAAGGATGTTGCCCGCTTTGTGCTGCAATGCAACTCCATCAACGGCGATGTGCTGTGCCTCAACCACGCCCGCGCACGCATCAGCACCGGCGAGAGCACCGGCCTGCGGGTTCCCGCCGCAGCGGTGCACTACCTCAAGGAGGACGGCACCGAGGCCGAGACGCAGGGCGAAAACTATATTCCCGGCGTGTACGTCAAGTACGGCAACATCGCCCGTTTCTGTAAGATCGACCCGGTGGATGCCGACCATCCGCTGATCTCGGAAGACGATTACATCCTTGTTTTGCCCAAGGGAACGGACGGTTCTGTCAGTCAGGTAAGGCTTTATGACGAAATAATCGTCTCCGGACAAAATTTATATGACGGAAAACTTTTGTAGTTATTGACATCTGCTGCAAAAAATCAGATAATAGTAAAAGCTATTTGCATTCTTTTTGCAAAGAACGCCAGGCAGCCGGGCGCTGCCCGAATGAAAGGAGCAGATAATTATGTCTTTGCTGGATAGCATTAAGAAGGGCCTGATGGGCGAAGGGGACGAGTACGAGGACCAGTACATCGATGACGGCCCCCAGATGGTGAACAACAACAGCGGCGTTGGCATCGGGATGGACGAAGAGACCGAAGAGCCTGCCGAGGGCACCAGCAAGAAGAACAAGGTGGTCAACATCCATGCCACCACCCAGCTCAAGGTGGTTCTGGTCAAGCCCGAGCGGTTCGAGGATGCCAGCACCATTGCCGATCATCTGAACAACAAGCGTACCGTGGTGCTGAACCTGGAGTCCACCAACAAGGAGGTTTCCCGCCGTCTGGTAGACTTTTTGTCCGGCGTGGCCTACGCCAACAACGGCCAGATCAAGCGCGTAGCCAACAGCACCTTTATCATTACCCCGTACAACGTAGATATTATGGGCGATCTGCTGGACGAGCTGGAGAACAATGGCGCATTCTATTGATCCAGCAGCCGGTGCGGTACGGGGCTTTGTGCCCGCCCGCAACGATGAGGAACGCTACCTTATGCGGCATATCGAGGATCTTGCCGATGCGGCTTTTTCCCGCGGCATAGCCCGGTACTCTGCATTCCTCAGCGACCGGGAACAGGATCTTGCCCGGGCGGCACTGGGGCGTGCCGGTGTGCGGGACGGCTGGCGTCTTGACGGCGGCTGGCCCGAGGCCGAGCGCAGGGTGCTCTGTCTGGAGCCGGAGTACAGCTACGGCGAGTGTCCGGTGCGCTGCGTACAGCTGCAATGCCGGGCACTGCCCGGTGCGGCGCTCCCCGCGCACAAGGATTATCTGGGCAGCCTGATGGGGCTTGCCCTCAAGCGCGAGGCGCTGGGCGATATCCTGCTGCCTGCCGATGCGCCGGGCACAGCCTATGTGTTCGCACTGGAACCGGCGGCAAAGCTTATCTGCCGGGAGCTGTGTCAGGCGGGACGCACAGAGGTGTCCACCCATCTGCTGGAGTCGGAAGAGATCCCGGCTTTCCCGGCACCGGAGCGGCAGCTGCTCACCGCCACTGTGTCCTCCCTGCGGCTGGACGCGGTACTCTCTGCCATGCTGCACGTCAGCCGCGGCACCGCTGCGGAGCTGATCGAGGCGGGCAGGGTAGAGATCAACCATCTGCCGGTGGAAAAACCCCATGCCCCCGTATACGAGCAGGATGTGTTCACCGTGCGCGGCAAGGGCCGCTTCCGGCTGACTGCATTGCCCGGGAAAAGTAAAAAAGATCGTTCGATCATTGAGTTCTTTCAATATTAAAAGCTATGGGAGGAAATGACTATGCTGACCCCGCAGGATGTCCGCTCTGTACAATTTGAAAAAAACCTCCGCGGCTACCGTACAGAGGACGTGGATCGTTTTCTGGACAAGGTCGAGGAGCAGCTGCAGCAGAACGATGCGCAGGCAGAGCAGCTGCGCAAGCAGATCGCTGATCTGACCGCAGAGAACCAGAAGCTCAAGGATGAGCTGCAAAGCTTTGAGGCCGACGGCGATATGCTCAAGAGCGCGCTGATCAACGCCCAGCGCATGGGCGAAAACGTGATCCGTGAAGCAAACCAGAAGGCTGAGGAGATCATTCACCGCGCAAATCTGCGGGGCGATGATATCATCCGCGACGCCAACGAGCTGCTGCAAAAGGCAAGCGACCGCGCAGACGAGATCGAGAACGAAGCCAACGAGAAGCGTCTGGCTGAAGAGCGGGAGTACGACCGCGTCCGTCTGGAGGTCACCCGCTTCAAGGCGGATGTGCTCAATTTGTACCGCAGCCATGTGGAGTCTTTGAGCCGTCTGCCGGAGTTCCAGAAGGACGCTAAGGAAGCCGAAAAGGACGCCCCCGTACAGGATGCCGAGCCTGTGCAGGAAGCTGCCGCAGAGCAGCCCGCCGCACAGCCCGAGACTGCCCCCGCAGCCGATGCCGCAGCAGCCCCGGCCGAGCAACCTGCCGAAATGACCGAAACCACCGAACCTGCCGCCCCTGCCGATGACGACAAGGCGGCTGACAGCAGCGAGGATTTCTGGGCAAAGGACGAAAGCCAGCTCAAGCTGGACCCGCCTCCTGCTGATATGAAGCCGGACGAGCCGGACTACGACGCTTTTCAGGGCGTAAAGTTCAGCGAGTAAGGCACCCAACGCAAAAATAGAGGAGAGTGTAAACCATTGGCTAAGAACAAATCGCAGTACGACAGTACGTTGAACCTGCCCAAGACCCTGTTTGAGATGCGCGCCGGTCTGCCCAAAAAGGAACCGGTCATGCTCAAGGACTGGGACGACAACGACCTGTACAACCAGCTCATGAAGCACAACGAGGGCAAGCCCCTGTTCATTCTGCACGACGGCCCTCCGTATGCAAACGGCAACATCCACATGGGCACCGCCCTGAACAAGATCATCAAGGATATCATCATCCGCGAAAAGAACATGGAGGGCTATCAGGCTCCCTATGTGCCCGGTTTTGATACCCACGGCCTGCCCATTGAGCTGAAGGCCCTGTCCTCGGTGGGTGACAAGAAGAAGGACATCTCCAAGCTGGAGCTGCGCCAGATTTGTGAAAAGTTTGCCACCGAGCACATCGACATCATGAGCGACCAGTTCAAGCGTCTGGGCGTTATCGGTGACTTCGAGCACCCCTACCTGACCCTGAAGCCGGAGTTTGAGGCACGTCAGATCGAAATCTTCGGCGAGATGGCCAAGAAGGGCTACATCTACAAGGGTCTGAAGCCTGTGTACTGGTGCCCGGACTGCCGCACCGCACTGGCTGAGGCCGAGATCGAGTACGGCGAGGACGACTGCGATTCCATCTTTGTGCGCTTCCACGTCTCGCAGGACCCCAACGGTGTGCTGGCAAAGTACGGCATCCCCATGGATAAGACCTACTTCGTCATCTGGACCACCACCACTTGGACCCTGCCCGCCAACGAGGCTATCTGCCTGAACGGTCAGTTCGAGTATTCTTTCGTCAAGATCGGCGAGGAGTACCACATCATGGCGACCGATCTGGTCAAGAGCGTCATGGACGCCTGCCACATCGAGAACTACGAGATCGTGGGCGAGCCCGTTTCCGGCGCTGAGTTCGAGCTGATGCGCTATAACCACGTCTACCTGCCCAAGGAGGGCTGGGTCATTCTGGGCGACCACGTCACGCTGGAAAGCGGTTCCGGCTGCGTTCATACCGCAGGCGGTCACGGCGTGGACGACTTCAACGTCTGCCAGAAGTATCCGCAGGTGCCCATCACGGTGCCCGTGGATGACGGCGGCTATCTGACCGAGTTGGCCGGCAAGTACGCTGGGCAGCGCGTGTGGGCAGCCAACAAGACCATTCTGGCCGACCTGACTGCTTCCGGCGCTGTGATGGGTCAGGTGCACATCAAGCACCAGTACCCCCACTGCTGGCGCTGCCATCATCCCATCATCTTCCGCGCTACCGAGCAGTGGTTCTGCTCCATTGCCAAGTTCCGCGAGGATGTGTACAAGGCCATTGATACCGTCACTTGGATGCCGGATTGGGGCCATGACCGCATGACCGGCATGGTGCGCGACCGCAACGACTGGTGCATCAGCCGCCAGCGCACTTGGGGCGTGCCTATCCCCGCCTTCTACTGCAAGAAGTGCGGCACCTACCACATCACCGATGCTACCATCAAGGCTGTCAGCGCCCTGTTCCGCAAGGAAGGCTCTGACGCATGGTATAAGTACGATGCCGAGCAGATCATCCCCGCAGGCGAAGTGTGCGAGAAGTGCGGCGCTTCCGAGTGGGAGAAGGATTCCGACATCATGGACGTCTGGTTCGACTCCGGCTCCACCCATGCTGCCGTGCTGGACGAGCGCCCCGAGCTGCGTTTCCCCGCCGATATGTATATGGAAGGCGGCGACCAGTTCCGCGGCTGGTTCCAGTCCAGCCTGCTGACCAGCGTTGCAAGCAAGGGCTGCGCACCCTATAAGTCCGTGCTGTGCCACGGCTGGGTTGTGGACGAGCAGGGCAAGCAGATGCACAAGAGCGCCGGCAACGGCGTGGAGCCCAGCGAGATCATCAAGGACTACGGCGCAGACATCATCCGTCTGTGGGTGGCTTCTTCCGACTACACCGTGGATGTGCGCGCCGGTAAGAACATCTTCAAGCAGCTCAGCGAGGCTTACCGCAAGATCCGCAACACTGCCCGCTTCATTCTGGGCAATCTGGACGGCTTTGACCCCAACACCGATTGTGTTGCAGACGATCAGCTGCAGGATATCGACCGCTGGGCACTGGCTGCGCTGGATGACCTGATCGTCAACACCAACGCTGGCTACGCTGTGTACGACTTCAACAAGGTCTACCACGCTGTGTACAACTTCTGCGTGGTGGCCATGTCCAACTTCTATCTGGACGTCACCAAGGATCGTCTGTACTGCACCAACGGCACCGCCCGCAAGGCCGCCCAGACTACCATGTACAAGATCCTTGTTGCTCTGGACAAGATCATTGCCCCCATCCTGTGCTTCACCAGTCAGGAGATCTGGGACTTCATGCCCAAGACCGAGGGCATGAACAAGTATGTGGTGTTCGAGCAGATGCCCAAGGCTGGCCAGTACGCCGCCGACGATGCCTTCAAGGCAAAGTGGGCACAGCTCATCGCCGTGCGCGACGAGGTCAAGAAGGTGCTGGAGCAGGCCCGTGCCGAAAAGCTCATCGGTGCATCTCTGGAGGCCTCCGTCACCCTGTACTGCAGCGATGCCGTCTATGACCTGCTGAACAGCATCCCCATGGACGAGCTGGCCGACCTGATGATCGTCTCCCATGTGGAACTGGTCAAGGGCGAGGGCGGCGCTGCCAGCGCTGTCGAGGGCTTGGGCGTTGCAGCTGCACACGCCACCGGCGACAAGTGTGAGCGCTGCTGGAAGTACTCTGCTTCCATCGGCAGCCACCCCGCACACCCCACCCTGTGCGCACGCTGCGCCAGCGTTGTGGAAGCATAAGCGTCCCGCATCAATACAAATCTGTTTTGTAAAAAGGGCGGCGCTCCCTTGAACGGGGAGCGCCGTTTTTTATAACAGAAACGAGGTAGCTAATGGCATTTGTACTCTTCAATCTGGCAGCTGTGGCTGCGCTGATCGGCATTGACCAGCTGATCAAACTGTGGGCGGTGCAGGTTTTGCAGCCGGTAGGCGCTATGCCGTTCATCCCCCATGTGGTGGAGCTGCGGTTCGTGCTCAATCCGGGCATGGCTTTCAGCCTGCTCAGCGGCAAGCAGCTGTTCCTGATCATCGCCACAAGCGCGGCGCTGCTGGCGGTCGCCTATGGCCTGTTTTTCCGCAGCCGCGGCAAGCGCCTGCAGCAGGCAGCGCTGGTGCTGGTGCTGGGCGGCGGCATCGGCAACCTGATCGACCGTGTGCTCAACGGCGAGGTGGTGGACTACATCAACCTGCTGTTCATGCGCTTTGCTGTGTTCAATTTTGCAGATATCTGCGTTTGCGTGGGCGTGGCACTGTGGGTGCTGGTGATCTTTCTGGACGAAGTGCACGCCGATGATGCCGCTTCCAAGGAGCAGTAAATTATGGAACAGCGTGAATTTATCGTAGAGCAGGAGACTGCCGGTCAGCGTATCGACCGCTTTCTCAGCGGCGAGGACACCGGCCTGTCCCGCTCGGCGTTGCAGGCGCTGGTGGCCGAGGGGCATGTGCAGTGTAACGGCAAGGCCGTGGCCAAAAGCCTGAAACTCAAGGCAGGGGACACCGTGCTGCTGGAGATCCCAGACGCAAAGCCCATCGAGGCCGTGCCGCAGGATATTCCGCTGGAGATCGTCTACGAGGACGCCCATCTGCTGGTGGTCAACAAGCCCAAGGGCATGGTGGTGCACCCCGCACCCGGCAACCCGGACGGCACGCTGGTCAACGCCCTGCTGTGGCACTGCAAGGGCAGCCTTTCCGGCATTGGCGGTGAGATCCGCCCTGGCATCGTCCACCGCATCGATAAGGACACCAGCGGCCTGCTGGTGGTGGCAAAGGACGACGCTACCCACATCGGCCTTTCCCAGCAGATGGCAGTGCACAGCGTGGAGCGCGCCTACCAGACGGTAGTTTACGGCGGCTTTGCGCAGGACGAGGGCTTTGTGGAAGCAAACCTCGGCCGCAGCAAGATCGACCGCAAAAAAATGGCGGTCTACCCGGCAAATGAGCCCCACACCAAGTATGCCTACACCGGCTATAAGGTGCTGGAGCGGCTGGGGGAGTTCACCCTGCTGGAATGTCGCCTAAAGACCGGCCGCACCCATCAGATCCGTGTACACATGGCCTCCATCCACCACCCGGTGGCAGGGGACCCGGTGTACGGCCCCCACAACTGCATCACCAGCCTGCACGGCCAGTGTCTGCACGCCAAAACGCTGGGCTTTGTCCACCCCATCACCGGGGAGCAGCTGCGGTTCGATTCCGAGCTGCCGGACTACTTTACCCATTTTCTCGCAACTCTCAGGAGGAAAAACACATGAACGATTCTCTGGCATCCACTTTGGTGCTCTGTGATCTGGATAACCTGCTGCTGGGCGAGGATGGCAATCTGACCCAGGTGGTGCGGGATGTTTTGCAGCTGTTCAGCAGCCGCGGCGGCAGACTGACCGTTTTTTCGCAGCGCTCCCCGCGTGCCGTGCGCTCCATTCTGGGCAGCGTGCGTCTGGCTGCGCCTGCGCTGGTGTGCGGCGGCACCATGGCCTACCACTATGCCGACGGCAACCGGGTGCCCCTGTGCAGCTTTGCCCAGCAGCAGGAGCTTTTTGCCTGCCTGCCGGATACCCCCGGCGTGGGCGTTGCCGTGCAGATGCAGGACGGCACCACCCGTGTGCTGCGCATGAGCACTGCGCTGGAGCGCCACCTGCGGCAGGAGTGGACCCCGTATCTGCTGGCAAACGCCGCCGATATCCACCCCGAGCAGGTACTGCGGGTGTTGCTGTATCAGGACAGCAAGTCTGTGCCCCTGATCTCGCTGGCAGAAAAGGCCATCGGGGATCATGTTGCCCTGCTGGGTGAGCGCATTGCCCCGGACACCCTTGTCCTCACCCCCAAGCGGATCTCCGGACGGGAAATGCTGGACACCGTCTGCACCATGGCGCAGGTGGGTGCGGAGCAGGTTCTGGTGCTGGCGGGCGGTCAGCCCATGCTGGAGCTGGTGCAGACCGTGGAGCACAGCGCAGTGGCCGCCGATGCCCCGGCAGAGTTGCGCCTTGCCGCCGGGCAGGTCACCCTGACGGATGCCGCCGGTGGCGCTGCCGTGGAGGTTTTGTACCGCATGGTGCGTGCTGCTGAAAAATCTGTGTAAAACTTATGCAAGGTCCTCTGCAATTTTTCTGCAGAGGGCTTTCTTTTTAGCAAAAAATCAGGTAGAATGGGAGAAGAAGCCTATGCAAAACAAAAAACGCCGCGAGGAGCTGTTCCTGCTGCTGTGTCTTGCCGCCGCAGGGGTCTGTGCTGTGCTGGCGTTCCGGTTTGCAGTGCCGCTGCAAGCGCAAACGCCGCAGACACTGCCGGACACAAAGGAGCTGGCAGCGTATACGCAGGTGGAACTGAACACAGCCGATGCAGACGCTTTGTGCACCCTGCCCGGTGTCGGCCCCCACAATGCACAGGCCATTCTGGACTACCGGGCGCGGCACGGCCCGTTTGCACAGGTGGAGGATGCGGCACAGGTGCCGGGCATTACCCAAGCAATGGTGGATTCATGGGCAGGGCAGGCGTATGTCCGCTAGAGCGCACCCCGCTTGCTGCCTTGGTCAAAGAGGAAATATGGAGATATATTGTTATGAGTGACGAATCGATCTTTATCAACCGCGAACTGAGCTGGCTGGATTTCAACCGCCGCGTTCTGGCGCTGGGCAAGGACAAGAACGTCCCGCTGGGCGAGCGGATCAAATTTCTGGCAATTTACGGCTCCAATCTGGACGAGTTTTTCATGGTGCGCGTGGGCTCCTTGCAGGAGCGCGCAAACCTTGAGCAGAGCAAGACCAAAAAGGAAAAGCGGGAAAACAAGACCAACATGACCGCCGCCGAGCAGCTTGCCGCCATTATGCCCAAAACGGCGCAGCTGCAGGAAGAATGTGATAAATTCTACGCAAAAGCGCTGGAAAATTTGGCAGAGAACGGCTATCATAAGGTGGATTTCGATCACCTGACCAAGGAAGAGGAGCATCTCTGGAAAAAATACTTCCAGTCCGAGCTGTTCCCCATCCTCAGCCCGCAGATCGTGGATAACCGCCATCCGTTCCCGTTTTTGCGCAACAAGGAGATCTATCTTGGCGTGCTGCTCAAGGAAAAGCACACGCAGGAGCAGAGCCTTGGCATCGTGCCTATCTCCAGCCAGATGGAACGGCTGCACTTCATCAAAAAGGACGGCGCTGTGCAGTTTGCCCTCACCGAGGAGCTGGTGCTGCACTATGCGTCCAGCATCTTCGGCAAGGATTCTATTCAGGAAAAATGCCTGTTCCGGGTCACCCGCAACGCAGATATCGACGTAAAAGAGGGCATGATGGATCACGATATCGATTACCGTGAGATCATGACCGAGCTGCTCCGGCGCCGCCGCAAGCTGGCCGCTGTCCGTTTGCAGATCACTCCCGCCCCCGCACCGGAGGTGGAGCGGCTGCTGTGCAGCCGTCTGGAACTGACCCGCAAGCGGGTGTTCTTGCAAAAGAGCCCGCTGGATCTGAGCTTCTTCTTCAAGCTTTCCGGCCGCATGGAGGCCGAGGGTCACCCGGCGCTGTTCTACGCCCCCGCACGCCCCATGCTGCCGCCGCCGGATTATGATCTGGCTGCCGAGGTACAGAAGCATGACGTGCTGCTCAGCTACCCGTACCAGTCCATCCGCCCCTTTATCGCCATGCTCAAAAAGGCCGCACAGGACCCGGACGTCATCTCTATCAAGATGACCCTCTACCGCATGGCGCGGGAGTCCCAGATCGTGCAGGCGCTGATGGAAGCTGCCGAAAACGGCAAGGAAGTGGTAGCGCTGGTGGAGCTGCGCGCCCGCTTTGACGAGCAGAATAACATCGACTGGTCCAAGCAGCTGGAAAGCGCCGGCTGTACTGTCATCTACGGCTTCGAGGACTACAAGGTGCACTCCAAACTGACCCTCATCACCCGCAAGGGAGCAGAGGGCTACTCCTACATCACCCAGATCGGTACCGGCAACTACAACGAAAAAACCAGCGAGCTGTATACCGATTATTCCTTCATCACCGCAGACGAGCGCATCGGCGAGGAAGCCTCCAAGGTGTTCCGCAATCTGGCCGTGCAGCAGCTCACCGAGGAAAGCGACAAGATGTTGGTGGCTCCGCTGCGCTTCAAGAGCGTGCTGCTGGACGAGATGGATCACGTTATCGCTGCCGCCCGCATGGGACGTCCGGCTTCCATGATCCTGAAAAACAATTCTATCAGCGACCGGGACATCATCCTCAAATTGCAGGAAGCCAGCTGCGCCGGGGTGCGCATTGATATGATCGTGCGCGGCATTTGCTGTGTGCGCGCAGAGGTGCCCGGCAAGACCGAGAACCTGCACATCCGCAGTCTGGTGGGACGGTATCTTGAGCATGGTCGCATTTATAGCTTCTTCGATGGCACCCACACTCGCATTTATATTGCCTCCGGCGACTTCCTCACCCGCAATACCGAGTGCCGCGTAGAGGTGGGCGTGCGGGTGGAGGATCCCGCTCTGGTGCAAAAACTCACGGATATCCTTCAGCTGCAGCTGCGGGATAATGTCAACGCTAGGGTCATGGATGCCAGCGGCAACTACCAGAAGGTAAAGCCCGCCGAGGGCGAGCCGTTGGTCAACAGTCAGATGGGCATGTACGAGCTGCTGCGCAACGACTGGCAGCGCCCCGAGCCGTGGAAGTGCACCACCCCTGCCCCGGAAGCAGAAAAACCGGCGGCAGTCTGTCAGGAAGTTACCGTGGAGCAGCTGAAGCAGGAGCTGCCCCATGTGTTCCAGCCTGCACCGGAAAAGGCCGAGAAGGCCGCCCCGGCGGCACAGCAGCCCGACCACTACGAGGCGCTGGAGCAGATGCTGAACAATAAGCCCCGCGCTGCGCAGCCCACCCCCAAAGCTCCGGCTGCACCCCGCCCGGCTGTAAAGCCTGTTGTCACCGCACCCAAGAAAAAGAGCCTGCTGGAACGCATAGGAAGCTTTTTTCGGCGCTGATCTGTAAAATCATGTAAATCAAAGCCAGAGCTACTGCGCAGAAATTTGTGCGACGGCTCTGTTTTTTTGTTTATGTTCTCCCGCCCGTTGCTTGTGCATACACTATTCGGGATAGGAGGGCGGTGTATGCGGGCAAAACGGAGCGGACAGGCAGCAAAGCTGCGCAGATGGCGGTGGGGCATCATGGCACTTGTGCTGGCGGGGCTGGCACTCTGCCTGCTGGCGGCTTTGCCGGTGCAGGCTGCGCGGAATACCAAAAAGTATTGCTTTCCGCTGGATACTGCGGCGTGGCGCATCTCGGACGCCTACGGCGCGCGGACAGACCCCTTTACCGGCAAGCCTGCGTTCCATCAGGGGCTTGACCTTGCCTGCATAGCGGGCACGGCAGTGCGGGCAGTACAGGGCGGGGTAGTGACCGCAGCGGCATACAGCCCAAGCTACGGCAACCATCTGCGCATCCTGCACCCGGATGGCTGCGAGACCCGCTACGCGCACCTGCAATACCTCTATGTCCGCCCGGGAGAGGTGGTGCAGGCCGGGCAGGCGCTGGGCACAGTAGGGCAGACAGGCCGCGCCACCGGTGCGCACCTGCATCTGGAACTGTGGCAGCAGGGCGCTGCCTGCGACCCCGCCGCCCTGTTGGAGAATGCCCCGTGAACCGGCTGCGGGTGGGGAAGCTTGTATTCCGGGACCCGGTGCTGCTGTGCGGTGTGGTGTACCTGCTGCTCTACTTTGATGCCAGCGGTTTTCTGCGTCTGGGGCTACTGGCGGCTATTCTGCACGAGCTGGGGCACATTTTTGTCTACTGCATCCAGCAAAGGCATCTGCCGGTCATTGAGGCGACCATGACCGGCTTTTGTATGCGCACAGTAGGGGAAAGGCTCTCCCCGCGCCAGCGGCTCGTGCTGGCCGCCGCCGGGCCTGCGGTCAATTTTTTACTTGCCGGGGCGTGGGCGCTGCGCCTTGCGCAAGCTGCCACCATCCGCGGCAGCGCGTTCTGGGCGGCAAATCTGCTGACGGGGCTGTTCAACCTTTTGCCAATCCCGCCGCTGGATGGTGCACAGATAGCGGCGTGCGCGGCGGCGCTCTGGCGGCAAAAATACGGAAAGTGCACACAACCCGCCGGAAACGATTGCAAAACCGGCACATTTGGGGTAAAATAAAAAGAACGCAAAAAACGGATTGTTTATGGAGGACCCGATGTTTGATCCCAAACTGAAAGAAGCGCTGGGACGGGTGCAGAAGCCCGGCCGCTACACCGGCGGCGAGCCCGGCAGTATCTATAAAGAAAAGGACAAGGTGGATGTGCGCTTTGCCTTCTGCTTCCCGGATACCTACGAGGTGGGAATGTCCTTTCTGGGCGAAAAGATCCTGTACGAGCTGCTCAACAGCCACGAAAACTGGTGGTGCGAGCGCGCCTTTATGCCCTGGCTGGATATGAAGGCAGAGATGGAGCGCCTGCAGCTGCCGCTGTACACCATGGAGAGCAAGGACCCTCTCACGGCCTTTGATGCTGTGGGCTTTACTTTGCAGTACGAGCTTTCCTATACCAATATCCTTGCCATGCTGGACTTGGCGGGCATCCCGTTCTACTCCAAAGACCGTGATGACCGCTGGCCGCTGATCGTAGCGGGCGGCCCCTGCGCCTGCAACGCTGAGCCCATTGCGGATTTCTTTGATGTCATCCAACTGGGCGAGGGCGAGAACCAGCTGCCCGCCATCTGCGCCGAGATCGAAAAGGCTAAAAAAGAGGGCATCTCCAAAAAACAGCTGCTGCTCAACATTGCAAAGATCCCGGGCGTGTACATCCCGGCTTTCTACGATGTCACCTACCACGAGGATGGCAGAGTGAAGGCCATCACCCCCAACGAGCCGGGCATCCCCGCACGCATCACCAAAGCCATCATCAAGGATCTGAACCAGTTTGCCCCGCCCACAAACTTTGTGGTGCCCATGGTAGGTGCTATTCAGGATCGCGCCAGCATCGAGGTGCTGCGCGGTTGTGTGCGCGGCTGCCGGTTTTGTCAGGCAGGCTTCTTGTACCGCCCCATGCGCCAGCGCGATGCCAGTTTGCTGAACAAGGCAGCACAGGATCTGTGTGCAAACACCGGCTACGAAGAACTGAGCCTTTCCAGCCTTTCCACCTCTGACCACGGTCAGCTGGAAGAACTGCTGGACGATCTGAACGAGTGGGCACCCAAGGAGCACGTCAGCCTGTCGCTGCCTTCCCTGCGCGTGGACAACTTCTCCCAGAGCCTCATTGAAAAGACCACCAAGGTGCGCAAGAGCGGCCTGACCTTTGCTGCCGAGGCCGGTACCCAGCGCCTGCGCAATGTCATCAACAAAAACGTCACCTGGGACGAGATCGAAAAGACCTGCACCATCGCTTTCAATGCAGGCTACACCTCGGTCAAGCTTTACTTCATGATGGGCCTGCCCACCGAGACCATGGAGGATATCGAGGGTATTGCCGAGACTGCTCAGAAGGTGGTAGACCTCTACTACAAGAATACGAACCACGCCAAGGGACGCGGCGTGCAGGTGACCATTAGCTGCGCCTGCTTTGTGCCCAAGCCCCACACCCCCTTCCAGTTCGTGCCCATGGATACCGCCGAGACCCTGCAGGCCAAGCAGAAGCACCTGCTGGAAAGCGTGCACAGCCGCAAGATCAAGGTGAACTATCACGACAGCACCACCAGCTTCTTAGAGGGTGTGTTCGCCAAGGGTGACCGCCGCCTTGCCCCGGTCATCGTGGAGGCTTATAAGCGCGGCTGCTACTTCGACGGCTGGGAGGAGTGCTTCAAGTACGATACCTGGATGCAGACCTTTGCAGACATGGGCATCGACCCCGCCTTCTACTGCCAGCGCCCCATCGCGCTGGACGAGGTGACCCCGTGGTCCCACATGGACTACGGCATCACCCACGAGTATCTGGTGCGGGAGTACAACAAGGCTCTGGCCGCCCAGACCACCCCGCCCTGCAACCGTGCCTGCAACGCATGCGGTGCCAACCATCTGTTAGGAGGTCCCTGCTTTGATTACAGTCAGAATCTCGTTTGAAAAGAAAAATGAAGCCTCCTATATCTCCCTGCTGGACCTGCAGCGGGTGATGCAGCGGGTGCTCAAGCGCAGCGGTCTGCCGGTGTGGCATACGCTGGGTTTCAACCCCCATATCTACATGACCTTTGCCTGCCCGCTCTCGTTGGGACAGGAGAGCGAGTGCGAGTGCGTGGACGTTAAGACCGAGGCGGAAGCCCCGGATTTTGCCCAGTGGCGGACCGCCCTCAACGCCATTATGCCCGCCGGTATCCATGTTACCCGGGTGGCTCCGGTGGAAATGAAGGCGGACAGCATCGCCTTTGCCTGCTACCGCATCAGCTACCTGGCGGCTGCCGCTACGGTGCTGGAGCAGTATAATGCGCTGGAGACAGCCCCCGTGGAAAAGCACAGCAAGCGCGGCAAAAAGATCGTGAACCTTAAAGAGCATATCCCGCAGCTTAGTTATACTGTACTGGGGGACACCGTGCAGCTGGAGCTGTGCCTGCCCGCTGCGCAGGAGCTGAACCTGAACCCCTCGCTGCTCACCGGTTTTCTGGAAGAAAAGTTCGGCCTGCCCGCCGCAAGTGCCAACATTCTGCGCACCAAGTTTTTGACGGCAGACCGGCAGCTGTTTGTCTAAAGCTGCGCAAAAGTCCGTCTATCAGGCAAAACAGAAAATTTTTGCAAGATTTTTCGCTAAATTGCTTGCATTCAAGCCGGTTTTGTGCTATCCTATTAGGGCGTTAGTGTCCGCTGAGACCACAGCGGGGTTAATGACAAGTATTTATCATTAAACGGGCGGTCCTCTGACGGCTATGCCGTGCATGAACGTCTAAAAACAAATGGAGGATTCAAAAATGGACGCACTGAAGATTATTTCTGAAGGCAGCATCAAGGCTGAAAAGCCTCAGTTCAACGTTGGCGATACCGTCCGCGTTGATGTTCGTATCAAGGACGGCGACCGTGAGCGCATTCAGGCCTTTGAGGGCACTGTCATCGCCAAGAAGCACGGCGGCGTTGCAGAGACCTTCACCGTTCGCCGCGTGGCTTACGGTGTCGGCATCGAGCGTGTCTTCCCCGTCAACAGCCCCTTCGTTGAGAAGGTCACTGTTGTCCGCAAGGGCAAGGTTCGCCGCGCAAAGCTGTTCTATCTGCGTGGCCGTACGGGCAAGGCTGCCAAGGTCAAGAGCGATATTTGATCATCCCCGATTTGAAACCGGGAGAAAAGGGACAACTTGTTGTCCCTTTTTTCTTTTTCAAAGCCCGGGTGTATCATAAAATCAAGAAAGGCTGGTGGCAAAGCTATGGAAAAACAGCAGCAGTCTCCCTCCGCCGTACGTGGGCAGGGCATGCTGGAATGGTACGAAGCGCTCATCTCCGCAGCGCTGGTGCTGGTACTGATCTTTTCGTTTTTCTTCCGCATCATTCAGGTGGATGGACGCTCTATGGTGCCCACCCTGACCCACGGCGATAAGCTTATCGTCTGGGCGGCAGGCTACACCCCACAGCGGGGCGATGTGGTCATCGTGGACAGCTACACCGTCTACGGTAAGCCGCTGGTCAAGCGGATCATCGCAAAGGGCGGCGACACCATCAGCATCGACTATGACGCCGGTACGGTCACGGTGAACGGCGAGCTTTTGCAGGAGGACTACGTTGCAGCCCCTACCTATCTGGGCTACGATGTGCAGTTCCCGTTCACGGTGCCGGAGGGCACCCTGTTTGTGATGGGGGATAACCGCAATGAATCGCTGGACAGCCGCTCCTCCTATGTCGGCTGCATTGACGAGCGTGATATTCTGGGCAAGGTACTGCTGTGCTTTATGCCCTTTACAGAATTTGGGGTGGTAAAATGAACGAAATGGATACCCGGTTTGCAAACCAGTACAATATTCAGTGGTTCCCGGGCCACATGACCAAGACTCTGCGCATGATGGAGCAGGAGATCCAGCACGTTGATGCCAGCCTTGTGCTGCTGGACGCGCGCATCCCGCTTTCCAGCCTGAACCCGGAGATTGAGCGCATCACCGACCGCAAGCCCAAGCTCTATGCGCTGAACAAAGCCGACCTTGCCGACCCGGCTGTGACCGAGGCGTGGATCCGCTACTTCCACGCCGCAGATGCCGGCTGCGTGGCCATCAGCGCCAAGCAGAAGGGCGGCGCAAACGCCGTGAAGGTGGCCATTGAAAAGGAGCTTTCCGGTCTGCTGGAGCGCCGCCAGAACCGCGGCATGGGCGGTGCCAAAACGCAGGTGATGCTGTGCGGCATCCCCAACGTGGGCAAATCTACCTTTATCAACACCTTCGCGGGCTCTGCCCGCGCCAAGGCGGCAGACCGCCCCGGTGTGACCAAGGGCAAGCAGTGGGTCAGCACCGAAAAGTTTGACCTGCTGGATATGCCCGGCGTGCTGTGGAAAAAGTTCGATTCCAAGACCATTGCCTCCAATCTGGCCTTCATCGGCTCCATCAAGGACGATATTCTGGACGTAGAAGAGCTGGCCATGAACCTGCTGGACGAGGTGCGCCGCAACTATCCCGACCTTGTGGCACAGCGCTACAAGCTGGATGCCGAAACGCTGGCACTGCCGCCCTATGAGCTGCTGGAGGCCATCGGCCGCAAGCGCGGGCTGCTGGTGCGCGGCGGCGAGGTGAATACCGAGCGCTGCGCCATCATGCTGGTGGACGAGTTCCGCGCCTGCAAGTGGGGTCGCATCTCTTTGGAACGCCCGCCGCAGCGGGATGATTTGGCCGACTTTGCCGAGGAGGACGAGGAATGAAGCGCCGCTCGGATGAGGAGATCTCCGCTCCGCTGTATGCCTTTGATGCCGAGGTGCGCAGCCAGTACGGCTGCTTTGCCGGTGTAGATGAGGCCGGGCGCGGCCCGCTGTGCGGCCCTGTGTGCGTAGCGGCCTGTATTCTGGACCCGGAAAACCCGGTGTACGGCATCAACGATTCCAAAAAGCTGACCGAAAAAAAGCGCGAGGCGCTGTTTGACGAGATCTGCGAAAAAGCGCTGGCCTACCGCATCATCTTTGTGGGGCCGGAGGTCATCGACCGGGAAAACATCCTGAACGCCACCATGGGCGGGATGCAGCAGGCGGTGGAAGAGCTGGACATCGTGCCCAATCTGGTGCTGGTGGATGGCAACCGTACCCCCGCAGGCTTGCAGATCCCGGCACAGCCGGTGGTCAAGGGCGATGCCACCAGCGCCAGCATCGGCGCGGCCTCGGTGCTGGCCAAGGTCAGTCGTGACCGCTATATGCTGGAGCTGGACAAGCAGTATCCGCAGTATCAGCTGGCAAAGCACAAGGGCTACCCCACAAAGCTGCATTACGAGCTGATCGCGCAGTACGGCATCCAGCCGTTCTACCGACGCAGCTTCCTTAAAAAGCAGGGCTACTGGCCGGAGAGCGGCAAATGAACCGCGCCGAGACCGGCCGCAGGGGAGAAGCTGCCGCTGCCCGCTGGTATCAGAAACAGGGCGCGCAGCTGCTGGCGCATAACTATCATACCCGCATGGGAGAGCTGGATCTTGTGCTGCGGGAGCCGGACGGCACCATCGTCATCTGCGAGGTAAAGACCCGCAGCCAAGGGATGCTGCAGCGCCCCGCTGCCGCCGTAGACCCGGCCAAGCAGCACCGGCTGATCTGCGCTGCACAAAGGTATTTGCAGCAGACCGGCCAAAGCGAAGAACCGGTGCGTTTTGACGTTGCAGAGGTAGTTCCTCTTGACAGCGGGCGCTGGATGGTACATATTATAAAGGGTGCCTTTCTCTGCGAGACCTAAGGCAGGAACCGTGGCACCGGTGGGAAGTATGCGGCAAAACGAGGATTTTGCCGTACAACCGGGAACGTGCCCGGCACGTTCCGTGGCGAAAAGGAGCGATGACCATGCAGTTTTTCAGTACCAGAGATCAGAACCGCAAAGTAACTTCTTCTCAGGCAATTGCACAGGGACTGTCCGATGAGGGCGGTCTGTTTGTGCCGGAAAGTTTTCCGCAGGTGGATGTAAAAGCCCTGTGCGGGCTGGACTACCCCGCGCTGGCAGCAGCCGTTGTGCGGGAGTACCTGACCGATTACGAACCCACCTTCCTGACCGAGGCCACCCGCAGCACCTACGGCGCTGCTTTCGGCGGCAAGGCAGGCTATCTTGCCCCGGTGGAAGGGGACACCTATGCTCTGGAGCTGTGGCACGGCCCTACCTGCGCCTTTAAGGATTACGCCCTGCAGCTGATGCCCAAGCTGCTGGTGGAGGCCAAAAAGAATCTGGGTCGCACTGAAAAAACTCTGATCCTTGTGGCCACCAGCGGCGACACCGGTAAGGCTGCGCTGGACGGCTACCATGATATCCCCGGTGTGGAGATCGCCGTGTTCTACCCCACCGGCGGCACCAGCGAGATCCAGCGTTTGCAGATGGCAACGCAGGAGGGTGCTAATGTGGCGGTATACGCTGTGCGCGGCAACTTCGACGATGCCCAGACCGGCGTAAAGAAGGTGTTCGGCGATAAGGCCATCGCTGCCGAACTGGAAAAGCGCAACATCCGTCTTTCCAGCGCCAACTCCATCAACTGGGGCCGTCTTGTGCCGCAAATCGTCTACTATTTTGCCGCCTACGCCCAGCTGCTCAAAGCCGGCAAAATCACCTTCGGTGACGAGGTGGACTTCTGTGTGCCCACCGGCAACTTTGGCGATATCCTCGCCGGTTATTACGCAAAGCAGATGGGTCTGCCTGTGGGCAAGCTGGTCTGCGCCTCCAATGAGAACAACGTGCTGACCGATTTCCTCACCACCGGTACTTACACCGCAAAGCGGGAGTTCTTCAAGACCACCTCGCCCAGCATGGACATTCTGGTGTCCTCCAATCTGGAGCGTCTGCTGTACCATGTGACCGGCAGCGATGCCGAGGTGGCGGGCTTTATGCAGCAGCTGGCTGCTACCGGCAGCTACACCGTCCGCCCTGAGACGCTGGTCGCCATTCAGGAAATCTTTTCCTGCGGCTGGAGCAGCGAGGACGAGGTGGCAGGGGAGATCCGCTCCCGCTACGAAAAGGACGGCTACCTGTGCGATACCCACACCGCCGTGGCCTTCCATGTGGCTGCACAGAAAAAGCGGCAGGGCGTGCCCATGGTGGTGCTTTCCACCGCATCGCCCTTCAAGTTCCCCCGCAGCGTGCTGAGCGCACTGGGCAAAGCTGCCCCGGAAAACGATTTTGAAGCCATGCAGCAGCTGGAAGCTGCTACCGGTCACGCTGCACCGGCAAGCCTTGCCGCTCTGCGCAGCAAGCCGGAGCGCTTTGATACCGTCATTGCCCCGGCACAGATCGCTGAGGTGGCGCTGGGCTATCAGGCATAAGCTTCTGCGGACAGACAGAACAGGAGTAAACAGACTATGGCACTTTTTGTGCTTGGCGACCCCCATCTTTCTCTGGGCGCATCCAAGCCGATGGATATCTTCCCCGGCTGGAACGATTATGTGGACCGGCTGGAGAAAAACTGGCGCAAGCTCATCACCCCGCAGGATACCATCGTGCTGGCAGGGGATATCAGCTGGGCCATGCGCCTGACTGATACCCGCAAGGATTTCGCCTTTTTGCAGCAGCTGCCCGGACAGAAGATCATCATGAAGGGCAACCACGATTACTGGTGGTCCACCGCCAACAAGATGAACGCCTACCTCAAGGCCGAGGGCTTCGATACCCTGCATATCCTGCATAACAATTCTTACAGCGTGGAAGGGTACGCCATCTGCGGCACCCGCGGCTGGCTGTTCGATGTGGGCGAGCCCCACGATGAAAAGGTGATGAACCGGGAGATCGGCCGTCTGCGCATGAGCTTGCAGGCTGCGGAGCCCGGGCTGGAAAAGCTGGTGTTCCTGCACTATCCGCCGGTCTACACCGGCACCAGCGCCCCAGAGATCGTGGCCACCCTGAAGGAGTTCGGCATCAAGACCTGCTTCTACGGGCATCTGCACGGCAACGCCATCCGGTTTGCCGTACAGGGCGAGGTGGACGGCATCCGGTACAAGCTGGTAAGTGCCGACGGCCTGCGTTTCTGCCCCTACCGCATCAATTAACGGCGGTATAAAAGGGCAAAAACGACAAAATTTAAAAATTTGGTATGGCAATTGTGTCCAGAGCGTGCTATAATAAGTTTTGACGCGATTGTTGCACCCAATTGAGCGCGCGCGTCCCCGCATTCCGTGTGCATACAGCAAGGACGTGGTGCGCGGTTGCCCCGGGCAAAAACTTCCTGCCCTGAGCAATAGAATATTTGAGTGGAGGATAAACAAATGAATCTCATCAAGTGTGAAAAGCTCGAGAAGAGCATGGCAGAACTGCAGTTCTCCATCGACGCAGAGGCCTTCAAGAAGGCTGTTGCCGATGTTTTCAAAAAAGAGGGCAAGAAGTACCCTGTGCAGGGCTTCCGCAAGGGCAAGGCTCCCAAGGCTCTGATCGAGAAGATGTACGGCGCAGACGTCTTTACCTACGACGCCATCAACGAGCTGTTCCCGGAGGCTTTTGAGGCTGCCGCTAAGGAAGCCGGTGTGGAGCCCGTGGGCCGTCCTGAGGTCAGCGTGGATTCTGCCAGCGAGGCAGAGGGCGCTACCCTGACCGTGAAGGTCGCCGTGAAGCCCGAGGTCAAGGTTGGCAGCTACAACGGTCTGACCGTGGAAAAGACTGTCCATACTGTTACCGACGAGGCTGTGGACGCTGAGCTGAAGCGTGTGCAGGAGCGCAACGCCCGTGAGCTGACCCGTGAGGGCGCTGCTCAGAATGGCGATATCGCTGATATCGACTTCGAGGGCTTTGTGGACGGTGTTGCATTCGAGGGCGGCAAGGCTGAGCACTACAACCTGACTCTGGGCAGCGGCAGCTTCATCCCCGGCTTCGAGGAGCAGGTCGTTGGTCACTCTGCCGGCGAGGAGTTCGACGTGAACGTCACCTTCCCCACCGAGTATCAGGCTGCTGAGCTGGCTGGCAAGGCTGCTGTCTTCAAGATCAAGCTGCATGAGGTCAAGTACAAGGAGCTGCCCGCTCTGGATGACGAGCTGGCAAAGGACTGCTCCGAGTACGACACTCTGGACGAGTTCAAGGCTTCCATCCGCAAGAACAACCAGGAGCAGCTGGACAAGCAGGATGATCTGGCTGTCGAGAATGCTCTGGTCGATCAGGTCATCGAAAGCATGGAAGGCGAGATCCCTCAGGCTATGTACGATGTCCGCATGGACGAGATGGTCAACGACTTTGCTTTCCGTGTGGAGCAGCAGGGTCTGCGTCTGGAGGACTACCTGAAGTATATGGGTCAGTCCATGGAGCAGTTCCGCGCCGCTTTCATGCCGCAGGCTGAGAAGCAGGTCAAGATCGGTCTGGCTCTGGAGGCTGTTGCTGCTGCTGAGCACATCGAGGCTTCTGAGGACGAGATCAATGCCGAGATCAAGCGCATTGCTGACCAGTACAAGATGGAAGAGGACAAGGTGCGTGAGCTGATCAACCTCGAGGATCTGAAGCAGGATCTGGCTCGCACCAAGGCCATCGACTTCATCAAGAGCCACGCCAATATCGTGGAGAAGCCCGCAGAGGCTGAGAAGGCTGCTGACGCTGAGTAATCAGTGCCGGGCCCTGTAAAGCGCCGCAGGCGTTTTATCAAAGGTTGTTAAAATTGACCGGTACGGCTGAACTTTACAGGGGACCCGTATCGGTCAATTTTGCCAATAAACTTAAACCATTTTCAGGAGGCGAACTTTATGAGTTTTGTTCCTTACGTTGTCGAGCAGTCGGCGCACGGAGAGCGTTCTTACGATATTTTCTCTCGTCTGCTGAACGATCGCATCATCGTGCTGAGCGAGGATGTCAACGATACCACCGCAAGCCTTGTGGTGGCGCAGCTGCTGTATCTGGAAGGGCAGGACCCGGATAAGGACATCAGCCTGTATATCAACAGCCCCGGCGGTTCCATCAGCGCCGGTATGGCCATTCATGACACCATGCAGTATATCAAGTGCGATGTTTCCACCATCTGCATGGGCATGGCGGCCTCTATGGGTGCATTCCTGCTGGCAAGCGGCACCAAGGGCAAGCGCTTTGCGCTGCCCAACGCCGAGATCATGATCCACCAGCCGCTGATCGGCGGTCAGGGCGGTGGCCTTTCCGGTCAGACCACGGATATCAAGATCCATGCCGAGCACATGGTCTATATCCGCGATAAGATGAACCGGATGCTCAGCGAGTACACCGGCCAGCCGCTGGAAAAGATCCAGCAGGACACCGAGCGCGACAACTACCTTACCGCGCAGCAGGCAAAGGAATACGGCCTGATCGATGAGGTCATTGCCCACCGGTAAACCGCTATAATCTATCCAGGATAAGGAAAAACAGCTATGGCAAATAACAATTCCGGCAAAAACGAAAAGGATCTGGTTTGCAGCTTTTGCGGCAAGCATCAGGACGAAGTGGAGCGCATGATCATTGGCCCCGGGGTCAATATCTGCAGCGAGTGCATCGGCCTGTGCCACGATCTGCTCTCTGACAAGCCGGATCAGCCCAAAAGCGCCCGTCCGGCTCGCGGCAGCGCAAGCCGCGCCCATATCCAGCCCGCTGCTGCAGATCTGGATATCAACATCATGACCCCGGCCGAGATCAAGGAAGGTCTGGATCAGTATGTCATCGGTCAGGACGAGGCAAAGCGTGTGCTGTCCGTTTCGGTCTACAACCACTATAAGCGTATCCTCAGCGGCAAGGGCGGCGACGTGGAACTGCAAAAGTCCAACGTGCTGCTGCTGGGTCCCTCCGGCGTGGGCAAGACCCTGCTGGCGCAGACACTGGCTAAGATGCTGGGCGTGCCCTTCGCCATTGCGGACGCTACCACCCTTACCGAGGCCGGTTATGTGGGCGAGGACGTGGAAAACATTCTGCTCAAGCTGATCCAGGCGGCGGATTTTGATGTGCAGAAGGCACAGATCGGCATCATCTACATTGATGAGATCGACAAGATCACCCGCAAGAGCGAAAACCCCTCCATCACCCGCGATGTGGGCGGCGAGGGCGTACAGCAGGCACTGCTGAAGATCTTGGAGGGCACTGTCAGCAACGTGCCGCCGCAGGGCGGCCGCAAGCACCCGCAGCAGGAGTTCATCCAGATCGACACCACCAACATCCTGTTCATCTGCGGCGGTGCCTTTGACGGTCTGGACAAGTATATCCTGCGCCGCACCGATAAGTCCGCGCTGGGCTTCGGCAGTGCGCTGAAGGATAACTCCACCGAGGCTGAGCGCGCATTGCTGCGCAAGGTAGAGCCCCACGATCTGGTCAAGTTCGGCCTGATCCCGGAGCTGATCGGCCGTCTGCCGGTCATCACCGTGCTGGATGATCTGGACGAGGATGCGCTGGTGCGCGTGCTCAAGGAGCCCCGCAACAGTCTGGTCAAGCAGTATAAAGAGCTGCTGGGCATGGATAACGTGGAGCTTACCTTCACGGACGAAGCTTTGCACGCCATTGCCCGCAAGACCATCGAGCGCAAGACCGGTGCCCGTGGTCTGCGCAGCGTGATGGAAAGCATTCTGCTGCCCATCATGTACGAGGTGCCCAGCGATGCCACCATCATCCGCGTGACCGTGGATGAGGACACCGTGGAGGGCGGCGAGGCACATCTGGAATACGGTGCCGTGCGCAAACGCTATAAAAATCAGGCCGCTCTCAGCTGACGGCATCGCCGCACAGCAGGGGAGTGTACCTGCCTAAAAGCCCTGTTTCGAAAGCTTTTTGCTTTTGGCAGGGCTTTTTGCTTTCAAATTCTTGTTTCTGACAGGAAAATGTACTATAATAGTAAAGTATGGATCGTGCGGCGTGTGTTCTCTGGCAGGGGCATACCGCAAAAGACGAGCCATAGTATTGGGTAACAGGAAGAGTACTATAAAGGAGTGTGTTTTTAATGGCAAATTATCACGAGATGGATCGCGATGCGCTGACCGCTGAAAAGGCAGCGCTGGAACAGGCTTATAAAGAGTTTCAGGCAAAGGGTCTGAAGCTGAACATGGCACGCGGCAAGCCCGGCCCCCACCAGATGGATCTGGCAATGGACCTGCTGAAGATGACCGACTACACCACGGATGCAGGCACCGACGCCCGCAACTACGGCGAGCTGGAGGGTCTGAGCGAGGCTCGCGCCCTGTTTGCAGATGTGTTCGGCGTAAAGCCCAACGAGGTGTTCGTGGGCGGCAACTCCAGCCTGCAGCTGATGTACAACCTCATCAACATCGGTTATGTGTTCGGCTTCCCGGAGTCTCCCTGCCCTTGGTCTCAGGTAGAGAAGCGCAAGTTCCTCTGCCCGGTGCCCGGCTATGACCGTCACTTTGCTATCACCGAGGAGTTCGGCTTTGAGCTGATCAGCGTGCCCATGACCCCCAACGGCCCCGATATGGACGTTGTGGAAAAGCTGGTGGCTGAGGACGATACCATCAAGGGTATCTGGTGCGTGCCGCAGTACTCCAACCCCGATGGCTACACTTACAGTGATGAGACCATCGAGCGCTTTGCCAAGATGAAGACCGCCGCCCCGGATTTCAAGATCTTCTGGGATGAGGCCTACATCGTCCATCACCTGACCGAGGAGATCATCGAGACCCCCGTTCTGCTGAACGTGAGCAAGAAGTATGGCACGCAGGATCGCGTGTTTATGTTCACTTCCACCAGCAAGATCACCTTCCCGGGCGCCGGTGTTTCTGCCATTGCATGCAGCGACAACAGCATGAAGTATATGTGCAAGCGCTTTTCAGTGATGATCATCAGCTACGATAAGATGAACCAGCTGCGTCATGTCCGCTTCCTGAAGAACAAGGAGGGCGTTCTGGCACACATGGCAAAGCACCGCCGCCGTCTGGTGCCCTGCTTCGATGCCGTCAAGACCGCTTTTGCCGCCAACCTCACCCCCTGCGGCGATATTGCCCACTGGACCAACCCCAAGGGCGGCTACTTCATCAGCTTGTATGTCATGCCCGGCTGCGCTAAGCGCGTGGCGGAACTGTGCAAGAACGCAGGTCTGGTGCTGACCGGTGCAGGCTCTGCCTATCCGTACCACAAGGATCCGCAGGATTCTCATCTGCGCATCGCCCCCACTTACCCCAGTCTGGACGAGGTGGAGACCGCTTCCGAACTGCTGTGCGTCTGCGTGCGTCTGGCTGTTGTGGAAAAGCTGCTGGCTGATATGGCCTAAGGCTTAAAATAATTTGTATATTCTCCTCTGCGGGGCTCTTTGCAGGGCTGGCAGGGGAGTTTTATCACAGAAAGGTCGGCACGACGGCTGCTCTGTGAGGAGAGGAACCGTCGGCAAAACTTGCGGTTCACAACAAAAACGGCTGCGGCTGCACAGCCGCCGCTTTTGGAGGTTCCCGACTTATGAAAACAAAAGGCAAAGCATGGCAGCTGGTCGTTACCGCGCTGCTGATCGTTGTGTTTGTTTACACCGCCTTTTTTGGCGTGGCGGCAAAATACGGCGATGTGACCACCACCTACATCAAGGGTGCAAAGGATATCCGCTTTGGTGTGGATATCAAGGGCGGCGTCAACGTCACCTTTGTGCCCTCGGATAGCTACGATGCCACGGACGAGCAGCTGGATGCCGCCCGTCTGGTCATCGAGAACCGTCTGGTCGCGTTGAACGTGACCGACTACGAGCTGTATGTGGACAACAACTCCGACAGTCTGATTCTGGAGTTTCCGTGGCAGTCCGGCGAGACAGATTTTGACCCCGAGTCTGCTATTCAGGAGATCGGCACCACCGCCTACCTGACCTTCCGCGAGGGAGCCAGCAAGGACGGCGAGCTGATTTTGGACGGCTCCATGGTCGAAAGCGCTTCGGCGCAGTACGGCGCTGTGAGCAACGGCGGCAGCTCTGAGTATTACGTTGCCCTCAAGTTCACCACCGAGGGTGCCAAGGCTTTTGGCGATGCCACCACTAAGCTGGCCGCCGATAAGGGCAGCATCAGCATCTGGCTGGACGACGAGAACGTGAGCACCGCCACCGTCAACACCGCCATTACCGACGGACAGGCTATCATCACCAGCTCGGCGTCCAATCCCTTTACGCAGGATGCCGTGGTCAAGATGGCACGCCAGATCAACTCCGGTGCGCTGCCCTTTGCGCTGAGCGTGGACAGCTACTCCACCGTGAGCCCCAGTCTGGGCGAAAACAGCCTTGGTGCCATGGTGCTGGCCGGCCTGATTGCCTTTGCCCTCATCGTGGTGTTCATGACGGTGCTGTACCGTCTGCCGGGCTTTCTGGCCTGCATCGCGCTGGCCGGTCAGGTGGCTGCTACGCTGGCCTTTGTGTCCGGCTACTTCCCGGTGTTTGAAAGCTTTACCCTGACCCTGCCCGGTATCGCAGGTATCATTCTGGCCATCGGCATGGGCGTAGATGCCAACGTCATCACCGCCGAGCGCATCAAGGAGGAGCTGAAAAACGGCAAATCTCTGGACGGCGCACTGAAGAGCGGCTTTGCCCGCGGCCTGACCCCCATCATTGATGGCAACGTGACCATCGTCATCGTGGCCATCGTGCTCATGGGTGCCTTCGGCCCCTCGGATGGCCTGTTTGCTAAGGCACTGCATTTTGTGTTCTTTGCCTTCGGCCCCTCTACCGCAGGCACCATCTACGCCTTCGGTTATACGCTGCTCACCGGCGTGTTGCTGAACTTTGTGTTCGGCGTGTTCGCTACCCGTGTTATGATCCGCGGCGCAGCTGCCATCAAGGCACTGCGCAATCCGTGGCTGTATGGCGCTGCAAAGCCCGGGCAGGAAAAGGCCGAAAAGAAGCCGGTAAACTTTGTTGCCCTGCGCAAAAAGTTCCTGACCTTCTCTGCCTGCTTGATGGCAGTTATCCTGCTGTGCGCCGCAGTGTTCGGTGTGCATTTGGATACTGAGTTCACCGGCGGTGCTATGGTCACCCTGTCCTATGAGGGCAGCTTTGACCAAGCCGCTGTGCAAAAGACCGCTGCTGCGGCGCTGGAAAACACCGGCCTGACCCTGCAGACCGGCGAGAATGTGGCCACCGGCGACCAGACCCTGAAGATCTCCATGCCCGGCACCGAGACCGTGACCACCGAGCAGGTGGAGAACCTGCTGGATTCCTTGAATGAGAACTACCCGGACAACCAGTTTGCCCAGCTGTCTCTGAGCAACGTCAGCGCAGCCATGGGCACCAAGTTCCTGCAGAAGAGTCTGGTAGCTGTGGTGTTTGCACTGGTGCTCATTCTGCTGTATATCGCCCTGCGTTTCAAGAACATCGGCGGTCTGACCGGCGGTATGATGGCAGTGCTGGCGCTGGTCAACGACCTGATGGTGGTGTTTGGCACCTTTGTGCTGCTGCGCACCGCACTGGACGGCAACTTTATCGCCGCCATGCTCACCATCCTCGGCTACTCCATCAACGATACCGTTGTGGTGTACGACCGTATCCGTGAGAACCGCGCTCTCATGGGCAAAAAGGGCAGCTTTGAGGAGCTGGTCAACCAGTCGGTCAATCAGTCTGCCCGCCGTACCCTGATCACCACCATCACCACCGTGATGGCACTGGGTGTGATGTGCATCGTGGCAAAGCTCTACGGTCTGGACAGCATCTTTACCTTTGCATTCCCGCTGATGATGGGTATGATCAGCGGTGTGTACACCTCTCTGTGCGTTTCCACCTCGGCATGGGTGCTGTGGAGCGAGCGCAGCAAAAAGAAGAACTGAGGCGGAGGAACAAAAGATGAAGTGCCCTTATTGCGGTGCGGAGGAATCCAAGGTGATCGACTCCCGCCCCACGGAAGATAACGAGCGCATCCGCCGCCGCCGCGAGTGCCTGAACTGCCACATGCGCTTTACCACCTACGAGGTGGTGGAAACAGTGCCGCTGGTGGTCATCAAAAAGGATAACTCCCGCGAACCCTTTGACCGGCAGAAGCTGTTCAACGCCATGTTGCGCGCCTGTGCCAAGCGTCCTGTCAGCTACGAAACGCTGGAACGTGCCGTCAGCAGCATCGAGCAGTCCCTGTTCAGCTCCTACGACCGCGAGATCCCCAGTGTGCGCATCGGCGAGCTGACCATGGAGGAACTGAAAAAGATCGACGAGGTGGCCTATATCCGCTTTGCCTCGGTCTACCGCCAGTTTGCGGACGTGGAAAGTTTCCTTGATGAACTGAAAAAGCTTGTGGGCGACCGCAAGGAAAATCAGTAAACTATAACTTAAAAAGGACACTGCACGAAACACTGTGCAGTGTCCTTTTTTGCTCATCTTAAACCAGCCGCCGGGCAAGCCACTCCAGCCGCTCCACCTCTACCTGTGCGCGGCGCAGTTCGCCCAGTGCCTCCTCTGCGGCCTGCTGCTCAAGGTATCCGTCTGCCGCCCGCAGCGCGGCTTCCAGTTCCGTGTAGTCGGCCGTGCGCAGCAGATGGCTCATAGTTTCCCGCATGGTATCGCACAGTTCTGCACCCTCGGCAAGTGCCTGCCGTGCAGTGGAAAAATCTTTCTGCCGTACTGCCTCAAGGGCGCAGTCCAAGTCGGCCGAGATATCCTGTGCAAAGCTCTGCACCCGTCCGCTGCTGTAAAGGGATACTGCCAGCAGCGCCGCCACAATCAGGATACACGCATAGATCCGCTTCATCCTTTTCCTCCCGGCTGACGGCCTTCCTTCTTCAGCAGAAAATAGTCCTCGGTCTCGTTGCCGATAAGCAGTAAGATCTCCTGTGGCAGCACCGTGTTTGCCGTGGCGGTGCGTTCCAGCCACGCACGGTCCTTGCCGCACCAGCGCAGATTATCCTCCAGTACCTGCCCGTCCAGCACAAAGGGGATGGTGGCCTGTGTCTGCTGTACTTTCAACTGTAAATCGGAGAGGGTGGCTGCTTCCTGCTCCGGGCGCAGCGCCGCCGACAGTGTGCCGTTTGTTTCGATTACGGCGTAGGACACCCTGCGCGGGTCGAAGATATCCTTGCCGCGCAGCGCCTCCATCAGGTCGGCGGTGGTCAGCCGCAGCATCCGCAAAGCGTTCTGGTCGATCTTTCCGTCCAGAATGACCGTTTTGGGACGCCCGGAGAGAAAATTGAAGAACTTCTGGCTGCGGAAACTCACCACCGACCCCAGCAGCTCCAGTGCCGCAATGAGGAACAGCGGGATGAGGCTGGCGGTGATGGGCACATCCTCCGATTCAATGGAGATGGACGCCAGATTGGAGATCAGGATGGTGGATACCAGCTCTTCCGGCTGCAACTCTCCCAGCTGACGCTTGCCCATCAGCCGCATGGCAAACAAAACGCAGAGATACAAAATAATAGTGCGGCAAAGCAGCAGTTTCATGCACAAACCCTCCATGGTGGTGTGCGCGGCGTATTCCGCTGCGGCAAAGCGGGCATACTGCACACACAAAGGAGTGATGGATGTGCAGCAGCTTTCGCAAAGCCTTACGGAAAACCTGTCCGCGCTTGATGCTAGGTTTGGTCAGTCGGCGGACTATTATGCGAAGAAGATCGTTTTGTATGGCTGCCCAGGGTGCATCGTAATGTTTGACGGCATGGCAAGTCTCGATTCACTCTGGGAACTCTTGCTGGACGCCGCCGGGCGGCAGTCTGCTTCTGTCCGGCTTACTGGTACGCAAGCCTATGCGCATATCCTGCACGGCTCGGCGTTTCCGGCCGAGAGCACTCCGGTGCAGGATATGTCGCAGCTCGTAGCGCGGCTGACGGCGGGCATGGCGGTGCTGCTTTTAGAGGGCTGCAGCAGTGGTATTGTTTTTTCAGTGCAGGGGCTCAAATTCCGCTCCGTGGAAGAGCCATCCGCCGAGGGCAATCTGCGCGGCAGCAGGGAAGGCTTTACCGACCTGCTGCGGGTGAATCTGAGCCTTTTGCGCCGTCTTGTCCGCACCGATACCCTTATGCAGGAGGCCGCACAGGCGCACACTTGCTGCAATACCGAGTACGCTCTTTGCTACTGCAAGGACCGTGCCGACCCCGCTATGGTACAACGGGTGCGCGCCATTTTGCAAAGTGCAAGGCCGGAACTGCTGCTGGATTCCAGTTATTTCGTGCCGTGGCTGCTGCCCGGCAAGGCGCGGCTGTTCACCCCGGTACACTACACCGAGCGCCCGGCGGTCGCTGCCGCGAAGCTTTGCGAGGGAAAGCTGGTAATTTTGGTCAACGGCAGCCCCTCGGCATTGGTGCTGCCCGCGCTCTTCAGCGAGCAGTTCGAGTGTCTGGACGATTACGCCTCTACGGCGGCGTTCTCCTCTTTTTTGCGGGTGCTGAAATATTTTTCTTTCTACCTTACGGTGTTTTTGCCGGGGGTCTTTGTGTGCGTGGCGGTGTATCTGCCGGAGCTGCTGCCCCCGCAGCTGCTGTATAAGATCGAAGCAGCCGAAAAGGCCACCCCGCTGCCCCTGTTTGCCGAGATGCTGCTGGTGATCCTACTCTTAGAGATTATCCGGGAGGCCGGGCTGCGGATGCCGCAGTCGCTGGGGCACTCGGTCAGTCTGGTGTCGGCGCTCATCATTGGTGATGCCGCCATTGCCACCGGGCTTATGAGCACCCCGGTCATCTTTGTGGCCAGCATCACGGCCATTGCAGTCTTTGTCACCCCGGGTCTGTACGAGCCTGCCACCCTGCTGCGCATCGGCACGGTGCTGTTGGCAGGGCTTGCCGGACCAGTGGGACTGGCAGCAGCGTTTTTCGGCTTTTTGCTCAGCCTCGTCAGCACCGAAGCATTGGGTGTGCCGTATCTTGCGCCGCACCCCTTCCCGCAGCAGCCGCTTTCCGAGGACGGCGTTCTGCGCCGCAACTACCGGCAGCTGTCCCGGCAGGGGTTCAATATCTGGCAAAAGCGGGAGAGGGGGAAACGGCGGTCATGAAGCAGCAGACAGAACGTTTCACCCCGGCGGCGTTGACCCTCAGTTTGGTAACTGCAGCGCTGGCAGACGGCATCCCGCAAAGCGTTCCGGTGCGCCGGGCGCTGTGGCTGGGCGCAGTCAGCGCGGTGTGCCTGTGCATCCTTTCGGCACTGACAGCAGCGGCTTTGCAGGGCAAAACGCCCTCCCTTGCGGTGCGGCTGGCACTGACAGCTGGGCTTTTTATGGAACTGATGCACACCCTCGTGCAGGCACAAGGGCTGTGCACGGCAGAGTTTTCCTCCATGGCGCTGCTGGGCTTTCTGCCGCTGCTGCTCTGGGCGGGGTGGTGCATCCGTCCCGCAAGCTGGAACGCCTCGGCGCGGGTGCTGTGGTGGTTTGTAGCCGTGGGCGGCGTGGTCTGCCTGCTGGGGCTCGCCGGTCAACTGCACTGGTACCGCCTGTTCCCTTCGGCACAGCCGGCCGCAGCAAACTGGGACGTACCGGTCTACGCTGAATATTTTGCAGGAGCCCTTCTGTGCAGTGCGCGGTCTGCTCGCCGCACGGTCTGGCTGCCGGTATGGGGCTTTGCGGTGCAGGCTGCGGCTTTGCTGGGCGGCGCTTTGCTGTTTGGCAGCGGAACCTACCCCCGGCTGGAGTTGCTGCGGGCGTGGAGTAGCGGCAGCTTTTCCCGCATGGATGCGCTGCTTTTGCTGCTGTGGCTGCTGTGCGCTGTCTACCGGGTAGCCATGCTGTGTGCCGCTATCCGCTTGCTCTGGCAGCAGCCGGAAGCGGAGGTGCAACCATGAGAAAACAGAAATCTTGCAAACCGATGCTGTATTTGCTTCTAACAGGATGGTGCCTTTTATTCCTGCGCTGCGAAAGCACCGAGAAAAGCATGGTGCGGGCGGTGTATCTTTCACAGACAGGGCAGGGGTATCAGGCAGGGCTGCTCTATCAGGCACCGCAGGCCGCCGCCGATGCCGCCGAAGCCTCTGCCGCATTACAGTTTGTGCAGGCAGAGGGGCAAACGATGGAACAGGCGTTGGCTGGGGCAGAGCAGGCACTGCCCCAAACCGCAAGCTACCGCCTGTGTGACTACCTGTTGCTGTCAAAAGCGGAAGAGCCATTACTAACAGAGTACGAGCAGCTGGTGCTGCGGCACGGCTGCGGACGCACGGCGGCAAGGCTGCTTTGCGCAGAAGGAGAAACAGACCACCTTGCCACACGGGTCGCCCTGCCGGATGCCCTAATGGCACAAATAAAAGCCGCAGCACCCACCGCACCCCGGCTGTATGAGCACACAGAGCCGGGACTTCTGCCTGTTCTCGGGTGGAACGCGGAAGAGGTAACGATACAGGAAGGCGGCGTTCTGCATACCGTGGCAGCTAATACGCCCCTATCCCCGGAACAGACTGAGGTTTTCCGGATGCTTGCCGGGCAGGGCGGTATCCGGCAGCTCTGGCTGGAAGGGGAGCGCATCGGCATCCGGCGCTGCACCGTTTCGGTCACCCTGCAAAAGGCGCAGGTGCTTGTGCGGCTGGACTGCCAACGTGCCGCCCATAGCCCATTGCCCACGCAGGCGCAGCGGCAACAGCTTGCGGCGCAGTGCACCACACTTTTGCAAAGCTGCTGGCAGCAGGGCGTGGATGTGCTGCACCTGCAAGCCCGGGAAGCGCTGCGGAGCGGCAGCGGCGCAATCTTTGACCCAACAAAAAACGCCTGCCCGCAATGGCGGACAGACGTGCATTTCATGCTGTATTAAGAGGCGGTAGGAAAGGTGACAGTGATGGTGGTGCCAACGTCTACCTGACTTTCCAGCTTGATGCGGGCATTGTGGATACGGGCAATATGCTTGACGATGGCAAGCCCAAGCCCGGTGCCGCCGGTGGCCTTGCTACGGCTCTTGTCCACCCGGTAGAAGCGCTCGAACACGCTGGCCTGCGCTTCCCGCGGGATACCGATGCCGTTGTCGGCCACGGTCAGGGAGCAGTGTCCGTCCCGGTTGCAGCTGGTGATGATTTGTACCTTACCGCCCGGGCGGTTGTAGCGGATGGCGTTGTCGCACAGATTCTGGCACAGTTCATCCAGCAGCGCGCGGCTGCCAAGCACCGGGGCGCTCTCGCCCAGATAAGTCAGGGAGATATAGGCGCGGCGGGCGTTCAGTTTCTGGCGCTCCACACACTCCTTGGCAACCTCCAAAAGGTCTACCGTTTCCATTACGGGGGTGTCCCCGGTCTCGCTTACAGTGTCCAACTTGGAAAGCTGCAAAATATCGTTGACCAGCTGGATCATGCGGGTGGCCTCGCTGTGGATCTTGCGGCCGAAATCCGGCACATCCTCCGGCTTTGCAATGCCGGTCTCAATCAACTCTGCATAGCCGGAAATGCTGGTCAGCGGGGTCTTGAGCTCATGGCTGACATTGGCAGTAAACTCCTGCCGCATTTTCTCGTTGTTTTCTCGCAGAATGCGGTCGGAGTGGATGCTCTCTGCAAAGGGGATCAGTTCCCGGTAGGGCACATTTTCCTGAATGTGATCCAGATCCTCAGTCATGTTCAGCACCGGCTGTACCAGTGCTTTGGTCAGCAGGGCGGCCAGCACCGCAGCAGCCAGCATCAGCGCCACGCAGCTCAGCACGATGGCCGGAATGGTGGCATCATAGATGGACCACACGGTCTCGGCGTCCTGTGCCACGCGCAGCACATCCCCGCCGGAAAGCCGGAGCGCATAGTAATAGGTCTCATAGCCCATAGTCTGGGAATCGCGGATGTCCCGGCCCTCGCCGTTTGCAATGGCATCGCGGATCTCCGGGCGGGTCAGGTGGTTTTCCATGGGCTGGTCGGTGGCAGATTCAAACAGCACGCTGCCGTCCTGACTGATCAGCGTCACGCGCAGATCATCGGTCACAAAGGCACTCAGCTGTGTGGGGTCTCCGGCCTGTTCGTACCCAGCGCGCACAAGGTCGGTCTCGCGCTCCAAAGCCGACCATGCCTGCGCCGTAAAGGCCTTATGGAACACAAAAATGCACAGCACTGCGGTGAATATAAGCCCCAGAAAGCCCATCAGGAACAACCGGTAGCTGATCTTTTCTTCCATGCTGCGCAGCTTCATTCTTCTTCGGCCTCCTCATCGGTCAGCTTGTAGCCCACCTTGCGCACAGTGCAGATGTAACGCCCCGCATCGCCCAGCTTTTTGCGCAGGGTGCGGATGTGCATATCCACGGTACGGCTTTCCACCGAGATGTCGGTACCCCACACCACCTGCAAAATGGTCTCGCGGGTCACCACCAGACTGGTGTTTTCCAGCAGCAGCCGCAGCAGGCAGTATTCCTTGTAGGTCAGCTCCACGGGGGTACTGTTTACCGTAACGCTGTGGCGGGCATTGTCCAGCTGAATTTCATGGAAAATCAGCACGTCCGGCCTTACCTCCGGGGCAGAGCGCCGCAGCGCCACACGCACCCGGCTGAGAAATTCCATAATCCCGAAGGGCTTAGCAATGTAATCATCTGCGCCGCAGTCCAGCCCGCGCACGGTGTCCAGTTCGCTGGATTTTGCGGTGACCATAATGATGGGCAGCTTACGCAGGGAAGGGGTGTTGCGCAGCTTTTTCAGGATGGAAAAGCCATCCTCGCCGGGCAGCATCACGTCTAAGATCACCAGCTCCGGCTCAGCGGCACGCATGGCCTGCCAGAAGGGCTCGGCGCTCTCAAAGCCCTGCACCTCGTAGCCGTTGGATTGCAGGGCGTACTGCTCCAGTTCGCGGATGGAAGCGTCGTCCTCTACAATATAAATCATAACTCAGTTCTCCTCAGCAGTCTGTCCGTCCGGGAACAGATACCGCTCACGGTAGCGGCCCAGACGGCGGTGGAATTCTTCACTTTCCTTGGTGTCGTTGCCGTGGCGCAGATCGTTCAGGTAGGCGTGGGTGTCAAAGCTGTCCTGTGCCACCTCGATCTGCGCAACTGCCACGTTGCTGCAATGGTCGCATACACGCTCGTAGTTGGTCAGCAGATCGTCCAGCACAAAACCGTACTCAATAGAGCAGCTGCCGGCCTGCAGGCGGGCAACGTGCCGCGCCTTGATGGCGCGCACCAGCTCGTTGACCACGGCCTCCAGCGGCTCAACCTTGGAAGCAAGGTGCAGATCCCCCTTGCGGAAGGCATCGGTGGTGCGGCTCAGGGTGTCCTGCACCGCATCCTCCAGCACCTGCAGCTCCTCCTGTGCATCCTTGGAGAAGTGAATCTCCTTCTGGTGCATCTCCTCGGCGGATTCCAGAAGGTTGACGGAATGGTCGCTGATGCGCTCAAAATCACTGATGGTGTGCAGCAGGGTGTTCACGCTCTGGCTGTCGGTGTGGTTCAGTTCCCGGCCGGACAGCTTGACCAGATAAGTGCCCAGTGCGTCCTCGTACCGGTCCACCCGGCACTCCTCATCCCGCACCTTTTGGGCAAGTTCATCGTTCCATTCGTGGGTCAGGCTCATGGCCTGCACCACACCCACCCGGGCAAGCTCTGCCATTTCGGCGGTAGCGGCGCGGGCGCGCTCCACAGCCACAGCGGGGGTGTTCAGCAGACGGTCATCCAGCAGCGCAAACTCCTCTTTTTCCGGGGAATCGGGAATGGTCAGGATGGCCAGCTTTTCCAGCCCGGTGGCAAAGGGCAGCAGAATGACGGTGGCCAGAATGTTGAACACCGAGTGCACGATTGCAATGCCCCAAGCCTCGATGGTGGTATTCACAAAGGCAAAGTGGCAGACGGCGTTGAGTCCGTAGAACCCGAACAGAAAGATGGTCACACCGATAATGTTGAAGTACAGGTGCACCATGGCAGCCCGGCGGGCGTTCTTATTCGCACCCACAGAGGACAGCAGTGCGGTCACACAGGTACCGATGTTCTGACCCATGATGATGGGGATGGCACTGCCGTAGGTGATGACGCCGGTGGCGCTCAGCGCCTGCAGGATGCCCACGCTGGCGCTGGAGCTCTGGATGATGCCGGTGACCAGTGCGCCCACCAGAACGCCCAGCAGGGGGTTGGAGAAGCGGGTGAACAGGCTGGTGAACCATGTCTCATTCTGCAGCGGCAGCACCGCGTTGGACATGGTGGTCATGCCGGTCATCAGCACAGCAAAGCCGATGAGGATGGTGCCCACGCCCTTTTTCTTCTCACTCTTACACATATACAGCAAAATGCCAATAAATGCAAGCACAGGGCTAAAAGAAGTGGGCTTGAGCAGCTGGATGAACAGGCTGTCGCCCTGCAAGCCGGAAAGACTCAAGATCCAGCTGGTCACGGTAGTGCCCACGTTGCTGCCCATGATCACGCCAATGGCCTGATGCAGCTCCATGATGCCGCTGTTGACAAAGCCCACCACCATAACGGTGGTAGCGCTGGAACTCTGGATGACGGCAGTCACACACAGACCCAGAAAAAAGCCCTTGAGGGGGTTATCGGTCAGTTTGCTGAGAATTTTCTGCAGCTGGCCGCCGGCCTGCTTTTCCAGTGCCTTGCCCATGATGTCCATACCGAACAAAAACAGGGCCAGACCTCCCAGCAGCGAAAAGACATTAAAAATGGTCATAAGTGTTTCCCTCACTTTTCTTGACGTGTTTTTCCTGTGCTTTAAGTATAGAAAAACAATGTAAAATCTGAAATCGCCGAAATGTAAAACCCATGTAAAGTAAGAAAAATGTAAAAATCCTGTGCACACGCTGCGATGCAGCGTCGGTTTCCCGCCGTGGGTACAAAAACAGCGCCCCGGGCGTTGTATTTGCCGCCGAATTTTATTATAATATGAATAAGAGTGCCCGCAGCACAGCGCGGCAAAAGGATACAGGAGGAACCAGGATGGGTACGTTCAATGTTTCGCTTAAAACGCTGACCGACCGCGTCAGCATGGAAGTGGTATACACCCCCCGGGCGCTGGATGAAATCAGCGTGGAGATCGCCGAGGTCAACCGCCCGGGTCTGTTTCTGGCGGGCTATTATGATTATTTCGATAAGCTTCGCCTGCAGATCATGGGTCTGGCAGAGATGAACTTTCTGTCCGGTCTGACGGCAGAAAAGCGCTACGAGGCGCTGGAACAGCTGTTCCGGCAGCAGCCCCCGGCGGTCATCGTCTGCCGCAGCGAGGAACTGAAACCCTTCCCGGAGATGCAGGAGCTGGCGCAGAAGCACGCGGTTGCCCTGCTGCGCTCCAACGAGACCACCTGCACTTTGATGGGCAGTCTGATCAGCGTGCTGAACCTGGAACTTGCGCCCCGCATCACCCGGCACGGCGTGCTGGTGGAGGTGTACGGCGAGGGCATCCTGATCCTTGGTGACAGCGGCATCGGTAAAAGCGAACTGGCCATTGAGCTGGTCAAGCGCGGCCACCGTCTGGTGGCAGATGATGCCGTGGAACTGCGCAAGGTGTCCAACCGTCAGATCATGGGCACTGCCCCGGAAAATATCCGCCACTTCATCGAGCTGCGCGGCATCGGCATCGTCAATGTGGCCCGCGTGTACGGCGTAGGCGCTGTCAAGCTGAGCGAAAGTCTGGATCTGGTGGTGCAGCTGGAGGCGTGGGACCCCACCAAGAACTACCAGCGCACCGGTCTGGAAAGCGAATACTACGACATTCTGGGCGTGAGCATTCCCAGCACCAGCATCCCGGTCTCTCCCGGCCGCAATCTGGCTGTGGTGCTGGAGACTGCAGCCATCAATAACCGCCAGAAGAAGATGGGCTATAACGCAGCCAAGGAGCTGCTGATCCGGCTGGGACTGGATGACAAAATGGACTGAACCTCTCTATAAAAAGGAGCCTGACCCTATGGAACAACTCAAGCAGCTGCTCACCGCAGCAGGTATTGCTTATAAAGAAAACGAGCCGCTGGCAGCGCACTGTACTTTTAAGATCGGCGGCCCGGCGCGGCTGTTCGTGCAGCCGGCAGATCGGGCACAGCTTTGCCGTGCTGTTGCACTATGCAAAGCGCAGGGCGTCCGGTACTATTTGCTGGGCAACGGCAGCAATATCCTGTTTGCCGACGAGGGCTACAACGGCGTGGTGCTGGATATTTCCTCCATGCAGGACACTGTGGAGGTGCACGGAACACAACTCACCGCCGGGGCGGGCGTGCGGCTCTCGGCGCTGTGCAAAACGGCGCTGGAACATAGCCTGACCGGGCTGGAATTTGCCTACGGCATCCCCGGTACGGTGGGCGGCGCAGTCTACATGAACGCCGGAGCCTACGGCGGCGAGATAAAGGATGTGCTGACCACGGTGCAGTACCTCACCGCCGAGGGCGAGGCGAAGGAGGCAACGGCCGCGGAGCTTGACCTGCGCTACCGCCACAGCATTTTTGAAGAAAACGGCGGCTGTATCCTCTCGGCGCAGTTTGCCCTGACTCCGGGCAAACCGGAGGTTATCCGCGCAAAGATGGACGAACTGATGGCAAAACGGCTGGATAAGCAGCCGCTGGATAAGCCCAGCGCAGGCAGTACCTTCAAGCGCCCGGTGGGCGCTTTTGCCGCAGCCCTCATTGACCAGTGCGGTCTGCGGGGCTACCGACACGGCGGTGCCGCCGTCAGCGAGAAGCACTGCGGCTTTGTGGTGAACCTTGGCGGCGCCACCTGCGCAGACGTGCTGGCACTGTGCGAAGAAGTACGCACTATCGTAAAGGAAAAGACCGGTTACGATCTGGAAAAAGAGATCCGCGTAGTCCGCTGAACTGCGCAAATAGAGGGAGTGTGGAACACAGATGGAGCTGTTGATCGTCAGCGGACTTTCCGGCGCGGGAAAGTCTGTGGCTATGAATGCGCTGGAAGATATCGGTTTTTTCTGCATTGATAACGTCCCGGCGGGGCTGCTGCCCAGCATTACGGCGTTTTCCAAGGCGGGCGACAACCAGCTGGAGCGGGTGGCGCTTTCCATGGACGTGCGCGGCTGCCGCAGCAGGGAACAGATCGAGACTGCCCTGCAGCAGCTGGACGAGCAGAAAACACCCTATAAGATTCTGTTTCTGGATGCGCCGGACGATGTGCTGATGCGCCGTTACAGCGAGACCCGCCGCCGCCACCCCATCAGCATTGCAGAGGGCATCTCTACCCGGGATGCCTTTTTGAAGGAGCGGCAGATCTTACAGCCCTTGAAGGAACGTGCAAACTATACCATCAATACCGGTCTGCTCTCCACCTCCCAGAATAAAGAGCGTATCTGCGATTTGTTCATGAAAAACGGCGGGGCAAAAAATGCCATGCGTCTCACCATTATGTCCTTCGGGTTCAAGTTTGGTTTGCCGCCGGAGGCCGACCTTGTGCTGGATGTGCGCTGCCTGCCAAACCCCTTCTATGTGCCGGAACTGAAGCACAAGACCGGACTGGATCAGGAAGTGGTAGATTTTGTCATGGGCTACCCCGAAGCACAGGAGCTGCTGCGCCGGTACGAGAACTTTTTGCAGTACGCCCTGCCGCTCTATGTCAAGGAAGGCAAAAGCCAGCTGACCATTGCGGTGGGCTGCACAGGCGGCAAGCACCGCTCCATCACATTCGCACGCAAGCTTGCGGAATACTGCACCTCTCTGGGCTACGAGCCCGGGGTGCAGCACCGGGATGCCGTGCGCTGAAAACAGAGGAAATACTATGAGTTTTGCATCCAGTGCGCGGGAGGAGATCGCGCAGCGCAGCCCCACCAAGGAATGCTGTGTGCGTGCAGCCGCCTATGGCATTGCCTGCTTTGCCAAATACTTTGATGCCCGCGGTCTTGTGCTGCAAACCGAGCAACCCCATACGGTGCAGCTGGCGCAGCAGCTGTTTGCCCGCTGCGGCATCCGGGGCGAGATCACGGAAAAGCCCCGCGTCAGCGGTGTGCTGTACGAGTTCAACATCCGCGATGCGGAGCAGGTCACCCGCCTGCATGAACTGTTCGGCACCACCGGCAGGGAGACCAGCTTGCAGATCGACCCCGGGCTCATCCGTTGTCAGACCTGCGTCAGCGCCTATATCGCCATGGCCTTTTTGTGCAGTGGCACGGTCACCGACCCGCAAAAGGAATATAACCTGGAATTTCTCACCTCCCGGACGAACCTCGCCCGGGATTTTGAAGCGCTGCTGGCCGAGCACGAGTTTGCGCCCCACCGCACCCGCCGCAACGGCGTGAACCTGATCTACGTCAAGACCGGTGCCAATGTGGAGCGCTTACTCCGCTTTATGGGTGCTGCGGATGCCGCGACCCAGATCAGTGTGCTCAAGGCGTTCAAGCAGGTACGCAATCAGACCAACCGGCAGACCAACTGCGATACCGCAAACCTTGGCAAAACGGCGCGGGCGAATGCCCAGACCCTGAAAGCCATCCGCTATTTGCAGGAACAGCACGCACTGGAGACCTTGCCGGAGGTGCTGCAGCAGGCAGCAGCCAAGCGGCTGCAATACCCGGATCTTTCGCTTACCGCGCTGTGCGGCTGCTTTGATCCGGCTGTGAGCAAATCCGGCTTATCACACCGGATGAAAAAGCTGGAGGCGCTGGCGGAAAATCTGCGCCAGCGCCAGCAGGAGGGACAGGAGGCAGTACAATGAGTGAACCTACCGCAAATACCCGTCCCTTTGCCCATTTGCATATCCATACGGAATACAGCCTTCTGGACGGTGCCTGCCGCATCGACCAGCTGATGGAGCGGGTGAAGGAGTGCGGACAGACCGCCATTGCCTGCACCGACCACGGCGTAATGTACGGCTGTGTGCAGTTTTATAAGGCCGCCAAAAAGGCGGGTATCAAGCCCATCATCGGGTGCGAAGTGTATGTTGCCACTCGCACCCGCTTTGATAAGGTAAATAAAATAGACGGCAATAACCACCTGATTTTACTGTGCAAAAACGAGACCGGCTATAAGAACCTGATCAAAATGGTCTCTGCCGGTTTCGTGGAGGGCTTTTACTCCAAACCCCGCGTGGATAAGCAGCTTTTGGAGCAATACCACGAGGGACTGATCTGCCTTTCGGCCTGTCTGGCGGGCGAGATCCCGCAAGCCATTCTGGCAGGGGACTACGAGCGCGCAAAGGCGACTGCGCTGTGGTACCGGGAGCTGTTCGGTGCAGAGAATTACTACATCGAATTGCAGGATCACGGCCTGAAGGAGGATACCGCTGTTCTGCCGCAGCTCATCAAGCTTTCACGGGAGACGGGCATCCCCATGGCAGCCACCAACGACGCCCATTATCTGCGCAAAGAGGACGCCAAGATGCAGAGCATCCTGCTGTGCATCCAGACCGGCAAGACCATTCAGGACGCCGACCGTATGGAGTTCCAGACCGATGAATTCTACGTCAAGACCACAGACGAGATGTACGAGCTGTTCTCCATGGTGCCGGAAGCCTGCGCCAATACGGCAAAGATTGCCGAGCAGTGCAATTTTGACTTTGAATTCGGTCACACAAAGATTCCATACTACAAAGCCCCGGACGGCATGGACAATCAGGCCTACTTTGAAAAGCTCTGCTGGGACGGCTTGGAACGCCGCTACGGCCCGGACGTGCCGCAGGCCAACATCGACCGCCTGAAATACGAGATCGGCGTGGTCAAGACCATGGGGTACACCAACTATTACCTCATCGTATGGGACTACATCAATTTTGCAAAAAGTCAGGGCATCCCGGTGGGGCCGGGACGCGGCTCCGGCGCGGGCAGTATTGCTGCCTACTGCGTGGGCATCACGGATATCGACCCCATCCGCTATAACCTGATCTTCGAGCGCTTTTTGAACCCCGAACGCGTCAGTATGCCGGATTTCGATGTGGACTTCTGCTACGAGCGCCGACAGGAGGTCATCGACTACGTCAACCGCAAATACGGTGCGGACCATGTGGCGCAGATCGTTACCTTTGGTACGATGGCAGCCCGCAACGCCATCCGGGACGTGGGCCGTGTGATGGGACTCCCGTACCAGCAGGTAGATGTAGTGGCAAAGCTTGTGCCCATGGAGCTGAAAATGACCCTCAAGCGGGCGTTGGAGGTTTCCAGCGAGCTGAAAAAGCTCTACGATACCGATCCGCAGGTGACCGAGCTCATCGACACCGCACTGAAGGTGGAGGGTATGCCCCGGCACGCCTCCACCCACGCGGCAGGCGTGGTCATTACGCCGGAGCCGACGGATTATTATCTGCCGCTTGCCACCAACGACGGCCTGCCGGTGACCCAGTTCAATATGACCGAGATCGAAGAGCTGGGTCTTTTGAAGATGGACTTTCTGGGGCTGCGCACCCTGACTGTCATCCGAGATGCGGAGGTTGCGGTGCAAAAGCAGCACCCGGAGTTCTCCATCCGTGATCTGAACTATGACGACCCGGATACCTATAAAATGCTGGGACAGGGCGATACCGAGGGTGTGTTCCAGCTGGAATCCTCCGGCATGAAACAGGTGCTTGTGGGCTTGCAGCCCCAGAACCTTGAAGACGTCATCGCTCTGATCAGCCTGTACCGTCCGGGCCCCATGGACTCCATTCCCACCTATCTGCGCAACCGGCACGAACCGGACAAGATCAGCTACAAGACCCCGCAGCTGGCGCACATTCTGGATGTGACCAACGGCTGCATCGTCTATCAGGAGCAGGTCATGCAGATCTTCCGGGAACTGGCGGGCTTCTCCTTCGGGCAGGCAGATAACGTCCGCCGCGCCATGAGCAAAAAGAAGCATGCCGTCATGGAGGCAGAGCGGGAGCATTTTGTGCATGGCTGCACCGAGCCCGGCCACGAATGCCCCGGCTGCGTTGCCAACGGTATCCCGGAGCAGGTGGCAAACCAGATCTACGACGAGATGTCCAGCTTTGCGTCCTACGCCTTCAACAAGAGCCATGCGGCCTGCTACGCCTATGTGGCTTTCCAGACCGCTTATCTCAAGTGCCATTACCCCAGCCAGTTCATGGCAGCATTGCTGACCAGTGTGCTGGATAATACGGATAAGGTCATCGAGTATTCCGGCGAGTGCGCCCGTCTGGGCATTAAAGTCCTGCCGCCGGATGTGAACATCTCCAACGGCGGCTTTACCGCCGATGATAATGGTCAGATCCGTTTTGGGCTGAACGCCGTGAAAAACGTAGGCCGCAACCTTATCGAGAACGCAGTCACCGAGCGTAAGGAAAAGCCCTACACAAGCCTTTATGATTTCTGCAAGCGGATGCACGGCAGTGAGCTGAACCGCCGCGCGGTGGAAAGCCTGATCAAAGCCGGTGCCTTTGACTGCTTCGGCTCCAACCGCCACAGCATGGTAGAGGCGGTAGAGGGCATCCTCAAGAGCATCGAGACCGACTCCCGCCGCAATCTGGAAGGACAGTTGGATCTGTTCTCCGTGATGAGCGGGGAAGTGCAGCAAAGCCCGCAGGAGGATGTCTACGAGATCCGCCCCTTGGCAGAGTACACCCCTGCCGAGCTGCTGCAACAGGAAAAAGAGGTCAGCGGCCTGTACCTGTCCGGCCATCCGCTGGACGCTTACCGGGAAAAATCTGCCCGCATCGGCTCCCACACCATCAAAGACCTCACTGGCGAGGATGCCCATGTGCAGGACGGCGAAAAGGTGCGTATCGTGTGTGCAGTAGTCAAAAACCGCATGATGACGACAAAATCCAACAGCATGATGGCCTTTACCAGTGTGGAGGATCTGACCGGCACCATGGAGGTCATCGTGTTCCCCAAGGTGCTGGACAGGTTCCGGGATGCCATTCAGGAAAACGCTGTTGTGGTCATCGATGGCCGGCTTTCCGTGCGGGAGGATGAAGCCTCCAAGCTGCTGGCAGACAGCATTCTGCCCATTGACAGCTACGACCCGACCCGCTTGGATAAAGGCCGCCCGGACCCTGTCAAAACAGCTGCCCGGCGGGTATTCATCCGTCTGCCGTCCCGCAGCTGCCCCCAGTACGATAAAGTGGTGAACCTGCTGGAGATCTTTGATGGCGATATCCCGGTGATCCTGTATCTGGAAGATACCAAGCAGAAGCTGGCCGCACCGCGCCGGCTGTACACTTCCGGGCATCCGCTCTTCTTCAAAGAGCTGGAGCGGCTGCTGGGCGCAGAAAATGTTGCAACAAAATGACATATTTGCGCACGAATGGCACCGCATGGGACGATTTCAATTTTTCCAAGTGGTACAAATTGCAAAAATAATGCGATGTACCGTCATTATTTTGTACCGCATGGAATTGCATAAAGTCTCAAAACCCTATTGAAATTTGTCTGGATGGTGTGCTATAATCATTAAAGGCGAATCAAAGCTGTTGCAAAGCAACTGGCCTGTTTCTGGAAGAAGAGGGTACAGGCAAAAGGGTAAATGAAGAACTGAACTGTAAATTGGAGGGAATCTCTCGTATGGAAAAGCAAATCAAAACGATTGGCGTGCTTACAAGCGGTGGTGATGCTCCCGGCATGAACGCTGCTGTGCGCGCTGTGGTACGCACCGGCCTGCACAAGGGCTTCCGTATGATCGGCATTCAGCGCGGCTACAACGGCCTGCTTAACGGCGAGTGCTTTGAAATGAACCTGCGCAGCGTTTCTAACATCATCTCTGCTGGCGGCACCATTCTGTATACGGCACGCTGCTTGGAGTTCAAGACCAAGGAAGGTCAGGATAAGGGCGCTGAAAAGTGCCGCGAGCTGGGCATTGATGCGCTGGTCGTTATCGGCGGCGACGGCTCCTACCGCGGTGCCCGCGCACTGGCACACCGCGGCATTCCCATGATCGGCCTGCCCGGTACCATTGATAACGATATCGGCTGCACAGATTACACCATCGGCTACGATACCGCCATGAACACCGCGCTGGAAATGATCGACAAGCTGCGCGACACCACCCAGAGCCACGACCGCTGCAGTGTGGTCGAGGTCATGGGCCGCAACGCCGGTTACATCGCTCTGAACGTGGCCATCGCCTCCGGCGCTATGGCTGTGCTGCTGCCCGAGAAGGAATTCGATATGCAGCGCGACATTCTGGATAAGATCGCCGAGACCCAGAAGACCGGCAAGCGTCACTTTATCATCATTGTGGCCGAGGGCGTGGGTCATGCACAGGAGATCGCCAACGAGATCCAGGCACGTACCGGTATCGATTCCCGCGCAACCATTCTGGGTCATGTGCAGCGTGGCGGTTCTCCCACCCTGCGCGACCGCGTGAATGCTTCTGCCATGGGTTATCAGGCTGTCTGCCTGCTGGAGCAGGGCAAGTATAACCGCATCGTCGGCATGAAGGGTGAGAAGCTGGTGGACTACCCCGTGGACGAGGCTTTGGAGATGACCAAGAGCCTTGACCCCGTGCTGGTGGACGTGTGCAACACCATTTCCATCTGATCATAACATTTAATGCAAGAGCCATCCTCTCAGGTTTTCTGAGCGGATGGCTCTTTTTGCTACCGATTTTTCAGAATTGACGTATTATAAGTAAAAACCAACAACTTTTCGTTTACAAGTGCCTCCAAATCAGTTATACTGAGAAAAACGGAGGTGCTGCCATGAAATACAGCTGGATCGACACAGAGCTTCTTCAAAAGCCTGGCGTTACCAAAGACTTACAGGCAAAGTGGAACTGGATAAGATACCACATCGGCGGCAAAATGTTTGCAGCCGTCTGTCTGGATGATGCCACGGGAAAGCCGGTGTATATTACTTGCAAGCTGGACCCCGCCGAGGGCGATTTTCTGCGCCGACAGTATGAAGATATCATTCCGGGCTATTATATGAATAAGGTGCATTGGAACTCCGTAAAAGCAGAGGGAAATGTGCCGGATGCATTGCTGCGGGAGATGCTGGAAAAATCTTATCGGCTTGTGCTGGGCGGCTTTAGCAAAAAGAAACAGCGTGAGCTGTTGGAAGGAGAAAAGAAGGATGCCATTTGACTATAAGAAGGAATATAAAGAATTTTACCTCCCGCCGAAGAAACCGCAAATCATCACCGTCCCTGCGATGAATTTTGTGGCGGTGCAGGGCAAGGGCGACCCCAATGACCCGGCAGGGGAATACAAGGCAGCGCTGGAACTGCTGTACGGCATTGCGTTTACCATTAAAATGAGCTATAAGGGCAGCCATAAGATGGACGGCTATTTTGAATATGTCGTTCCACCACTGGAGGGACTGTGGCATCAGCCCGGGGCAGAGGGTGTGGATTTTTCCAACAAGGAGACCTTTATCTGGACCTCCATGATTCGTCTCCCGGAATTTGTCACCCGTGCCGAATTTGACTGGGCGGTGCAGGAGGCCACTACCAAAAAGAAAAAAGACTTTTCTAAGGTGGAATTTTTTACCTATGATGAAGGCCTGTGCGTGCAGTGTATGCACATCGGCTCCTATGACACCGAGCCGGGGACCCTGCGGCAGCTGGATGCGTTTGCAGCGGAGCAGGGATATTGCCCGGATTTTTCAGACACACGCTTCCATCACGAAATCTATCTGGGAGACCCGCGCCGCACCGCACCGGAGAAGCTGAAGACCGTGCTGCGACATCCGATCCGCAGAATGAAATAACAGAAAACTTCACAAAAACTGTCGCTTTTTGTTGTGAGATGTGCTATACTAAAATTATCTGTAAAACACACTTAAAAATGGAGGAAAACATCATGCAGCATGAAACTGTCATCGTGCTGGACTTTGGCGGACAGTACAATCAGCTGATTGCCCGCCGCGTCCGAGAAAATAATGTCTACTGCGAGATCTATTCCTATAAAACCGATCTTTCGGTCATCAAGGCCAAGAATCCCAAGGGCATCATCTTCACCGGCGGCCCCAACAGCGTTTATCTGGAGGACTCTCCCACCATCGACCCCGAAATCTTCAGCTGGGGCGTGCCTGTGCTGGGCATCTGCTACGGCAGCCAGCTGATGATGCACCTGCTGGGCGGTCATGTCTGCCGCGCTCCCGAGCGTGAGTACGGTAAGACCGAGGTGTTCGTGAACACCGAGAGCAAGCTGTTCACCGATGTACAGCCCTCTACCATCTGCTGGATGAGCCACAACGACTACATCGAGCAGGCGGCTCCCGGCTTCCAGATCACTGCCCACACTGCAAACTGCCCTGTGGCAGCCGTTGAAAATGCCGAAAAGGGTCTGTACGCCGTACAGTTCCACCCGGAGGTGCTGCACACCGCCGAGGGCAAGAAGATGCTGCGCAACTTTGTGTACAACGTCTGCGGCTGCTCCGGCGACTGGAAGATGGATTCCTTTGTAGAGAACAACGTTAAGGCTCTGCGGGAGCGCATCGGCGAGGGCAAGGTGCTGTGCGCCCTGTCCGGCGGCGTGGATTCCTCCGTGCTGGCCGCTATGCTGGCTAAGGCCATCGGCAAGCAGCTGACCTGCGTGTTCGTGGATCACGGCCTGCTGCGCAAGAATGAAAAGGAAGAGGTCTGCTCTGTCTTTGGCCCGGGCAATGCCAACGGCTTCGACATCAACTTCATCTGCGTAGATGCTCGCGACCGCTACTTCAGCAAGCTGAAGGGCATCACCGAGCCGGAGCGCAAGCGCAAGATCATCGGCGAGGAGTTCATCCGCGTGTTCGAGGAAGAGGCCAAGAAGATCGGCAAGGTGGATTTCCTTGCACAGGGCACCATCTACCCCGATGTGGTGGAAAGCGGTCTGGGCGGTGAGTCCACCGTCATCAAGAGCCACCATAACGTGGGCGGTCTGCCCGATACCGTGGACTTCAAGGAACTGGTGGAGCCTCTGCGTAACCTGTTCAAGGACGAGGTTCGTCAGGCCGGCCGTGAGCTGGGTCTGCCTGAGTATCTGGTCAGCCGTCAGCCGTTCCCCGGCCCCGGTCTGGGCATCCGTATCATCGGCGAGGTGACCCCCGAGAAGGTCACTATCGTACAGGACGCTGACGCCATCTGGCGCGAAGAGATCGCCAAGGCCGGTCTGGATAAGGAGATCAGCCAGTATTACGCAGCGCTGACCAATATGCACAGCGTTGGCGTTATGGGCGACGAGCGCACCTACGACTACGCCGTTGCGCTGCGCGCCGTGACCACCACCGACTTCATGACCGCAGAAAGCTATGACATGCCGTGGGATGTTCTGGGCACTGTTACCAGCCGCATCGTCAACGAAGTCAAGCACGTCAACCGCGTGTTCTACGATTGCACCGGTAAGCCGCCTGCAACCATTGAGCTCGAGTAATTCCCAATAGCGCCATCACCCCGGAGGGGTCCGTGAAAACGGAACCTCCGGGGTGTTTTTATCTTTTGGCACGATCAAACAAGCCATAACGTTCAAAGCGTCTCCTATATCAGCGCTCCCCCGAAGTCTTTTGAACGCAGTATTTTACACAAAAAGTCCGAAACCTCTTTCTTCTCTGCCTGCAGGGGAGTATAATAGATTCTGTTGTTTGCAAAATAGGAAAGGGGAAGTATCAACTATGGAATCGAAGCAGAGGCTTTTGGAGCCGCAGCTCGTCCAAACAGGAAGGGCAGATCAGTTCAGCCGCAAGGTGTTCTGTGACGGAATGCGGGACGGTGTGCCCATTGCACTGGGCTATTTTGCGGTATCGTTTTCGTTGGGCATCGCGGCGCGCAAGGCGGGTTTTACGCCGTTTCAGGGGTTTCTTGTCAGCCTGCTGAACAATGCCTCCGCAGGAGAATATGCCGCATTTGCGTTGATCATGGCAAACGCCACCTATTTTGAGGTGGCGGTCATTACTTTAATCGCCAATGCGCGGTATCTGCTGATGAGCTGTGCACTGGCACAGCGCTTTGCTCCGGAAACGCCCTTCTGGCATCGGCTGCTCATCGGCTATGATGTCACGGACGAACTGTTCGGCATTACTATCGCCCGCCCGGGCAACCTGAACCCGTACTATACCTATGGCGCTATCCTGCTGGCAGCGCCGGCTTGGGCTTGTGGTACGGCGCTGGGCATTATAGCGGGCAACCTGCTGCCGCTGCGGGTAGTCAGCGCCCTGAGCGTGGCACTTTACGGAATGTTTCTGGCCATCATCATCCCGCCGGCCCGCAAGGATCGGATCGTTGCGGTGCTGGTCGTCATCAGCTTTGCGCTGAGTTTTCTGTGCAGCTATCTGCCGGGCATCTCGGCACTCTCCGAAGGCACCCGCACCATCCTTTTGACAGTGGCGATCTCCGGTGCAGCAGCGGTGCTGTTCCCGGTCAGGCAGGAGGAAAACGAAGATGACGCATAACAATTATATCTATATTGCGGTCATGGCGCTGGTGTCCTATGCCATCCGCATCCTGCCGCTGACGCTGATCCGCAAACCGATCAAAAACCGCTTCATCCAGTCGTTTTTGTACTATGTGCCCTATGTAACGCTGGCTGTGATGACCTTTCCGGCCATCATTCAGGCAACGCAGAGCCCGGCAGCAGGTGCTGTTGCACTGGTAGTCGGCATTGCTGCCGCATGGTTTGGCGCAAGCCTGTTTCAGGTGGCTGCAGGCTGCTGTGCCGTGGTGTTCGTGCTGGAATTTTTTATCTGATGCCTTATTGCGGGAGAACAAAATGAAAAAGATCCTTGTAACCGGTGCAGGCGGCTTTGTGGGCTCCCGCGTGATGCAGCAATGGGCGGGGCATTACGAACTGTGCACCTTTCCTAAAGGCTTTCTGGCAACAGCAGGGGAGGACGCCGTGCGGCAGGCTGTTTTGCAGCAGCGCCCGGATGTCATTCTGCACACTGCAGCCATTTCGGATACCGGCTACTGCGCCGGCCACCCGGAGCAGGCTTACCGCGCCAATGTGGAACTGTCGGTCTGGCTTGCCCGGGCGGCAGCTGAGATCGGCGCAAAGCTGGTGGCTTTCAGCTCGGATCAGGTCTATGCCGGTGTGGAGCAGTCCGGCCCGCTGCCGGAAACAATTCCGTTAAAGCCTGCCAATGTGTACGGGCAGGGCAAGCTGGAAATGGAGCAGCGGGTGCAGGCGCTCTGCCCGGGTGCCGTATTGCTGCGCGCCACATGGATGTACGACCTGCCGGGCTACCGGCTGCCCATCCGGGGCAACCTGCCGCTGAACCTTCTGCGTGCGGCGCAGCGGGGAGAATCTGTCCGCTTTTCTGTCTGGGACTTCCGGGGCATCACCTATGTCCGGCAGGCGGTAGCACTGCTGGAAGCTGCCCTGACCCTGCCCGGCGGGGTCTATAACTTTGGCAGTGAAAACGCTGAAAACATGGTACTGACCGCCCGGCAGTTTGCTGAGACACTGGGGATCACGGTCGATATTCAGGAAGCTGACTGGGCACGGAATCTTGCGATGGATTGCAGCAAGCTGCGGGCGCAGGGCATCGTATTTGACACCACACAGGCAGGGCTGACGCGCTGTTTGCGGGATTATGGACTGCTCTGACTGCAGAAACAAAAATTTTTCCGTATCGCACAAAAAACAGAGAAAAGCACGAAAAAAGCAGGGGATTCTGTATGATGCCAGGCGAATCAGGCTGGACAAATCATGCGGAAGCCCTGCTTTTTTGCTTGTCTGCCGAAGAAAAGTTCGCTTAAAGGATGCAGCATTTCTTCATATAAAAAGTCATACTTATTTTACATCTTATCTGCATTTTGCTATAATATTTTCGCTTTTTTGCAAAGCATCCGAACCGCATAAACCTTTAAAACCTTGAGGAGAGTGGAATTTTTGAAGGAAGTCAAGCTTGAAGAAGCGGCTTATCAGTTTGAAGCCAAAATGTCCCTGCGGCAGGCCATCCCGCTGGGCTTGCAGCATGTCTGCGCCATGTTCGTGGGCAACCTGACCCCGCTGCTGATCATTACCAGCGCCTGCGGCATTGCAGGCGGCGAGTTTGCAGACCTGCAGGTCACCCTGCTGCAGAGCGCCATGTTCGTGGCAGGCATCGTTACGCTGGTGCAGTTGTTCACCATCGGACCCGTGGGCGGCGCAGTGCCTATCATCATGGGTACCAGTTCCGGCTTTATCGGCGTGTTCAACAGCGTTGTGGGCACGATGGGCGGCGGTGTGCTGGCCTATGGCGCGATCATGGGCGCATCCATCATCGGCGGTATTTTTGAAAGCGTGCTGGGCTTCTTCCTGAAGCCGCTGCGCAGGTTCTTCCCGCCGGTGGTCACCGGCACGGTGGTGCTTTCCATCGGTCTTTCGCTGATCTCGGTGGGCATCAACTCCTTCGGCGGCGGCAACAAGGCCAAGGACTTCGGCTCTGTGGAGAACCTGCTTCTGGCACTGTTCGTGCTGGTGGTCATCCTGTTCTTCAAACACTGGACCACCGGCTTCCTTAGCTCCTCTGCCATCCTCATCGGCATTCTGGCCGGTTATGTGGTTGCTTTCATTATGGGTCTGGTGCTGCCCACCACCGGCGTGACTGCTGATGGTGTAGAGTTCACCAAGGCATGGGTGCTCAACTGGAACAAGGTGGCACAGGCCTCCTGGTTCGCAGTACCCAAGCTGATGCCGGTCAAGGTGGTATTCGATGCCCGTGCAATCCTGCCGGTGCTGATCATGTTCATCGTTACCGCAGTGGAGACTGTGGGCGATATCTCCGGCGTGATGGAGGGCGGCATGAACCGTGAGCCCTCTGATAAGGAGCTGTCCGGCGGCGTCATCTGCGATGGCCTCGGCTCTACCTTTGCCGCACTGTTCGGCGTGCTGCCCAATACCTCCTTCAGCCAGAACGTGGGTCTGGTGGCCATGACCAAGGTGGTTAACCGTATGGCACTGGCCTCCGGTGCCGTGTTCCTGATCCTCTGCGGCCTGATCCCCAAGCTGGGTGCGCTGATTTCCATCATGCCGCAGGCCGTTCTGGGCGGTGCTGCCGTTATGATGTTCTCTTCCATCGTGGTCAGCGGCATCCAGCTGATCACCAAGGAAAAGATGACTCCGCGCCACCTGACCATCGTGTCTGTGGCACTGGGCGTGGGCTATGGCATGGGTGCCAACAGCGGCATTCTGGCACAGGCTCCGCAGGCCCTCCAGCTGATCTGCGGCGAGTCCGGCATTGTTCCGGCCGCCTTTGTGGCAATTCTGCTGAACGTGCTGCTGCCCAAGAACGATATGGCAGAATAAATTTTAACTTTTTTGTCGGGCAAGGGCTTCCAGCTGCTGCAACACCTCCGGGGTGTCTGCATCCAGCAGCTCTGCGCTGTCCGCAATGTAAACCGTGCGCACCTGCGCAGGATACTTTTTAAGCAGCACGTTGCCGCCTTTATTTTCCGGCAGGGTGAGCAGTTCCGGAAAGAAACTGCTTCCAAACAGAACGGGACTTCCAACAAGAGGCGCCGGGTCGTTTTCGGCCACGGCTCCCAGACGGAAGATCTCCCGTTCTGTTTCTTTTTGCCATTCTGCCGGGTACAACCGCTCCTGGCAGAAGCGCTCTGTCATAGCTTCTACCGTCTCCCGGCGCAGCAGGGGCTGATCCCCGGGCAGAAACATACAACCGCTAAGCTCCGGCAGCTGCTCCAGCAGCGCCGAAAGACCCAGCCGAACGGTATCGTTGCGGCCGGGCAGGCTGTGCAGCAGCACCGGGACGCCCTGCGCCCTGCACAGTGCCTGCACCTCCTCCGAGCGGGTCACCACGATGCGGGCAGCGATACCGGGTGTGGCGGTAGCGTCAAAAGCACGGCAGAGCATGGGTTGCCCGCAAAAATCTGCCAGTAGCTTGTTTGTGCCAAACCGGCGGCTCAGCCCGGAGGCCATGATCACACAGCCGACCGTAAGCGACTTCTTCATACAAAAACACCCCTTCAGCAGCATTTTATAATAGTATTATATCGAAAGCTGTGCTAAAATAAAAGCAGAGATATCGCAGCGATAGAAAAGAGAGGTACTGCACATGATGACGATCCGAGAATACAAGCGGGCAGAAAGTCTGGAGGAAGCGTGGCAGCTGAACCAGAAAAAACCAAACCGCATTTTGGGCGGCATGATCTGGCTGAAGATGGAAACCATCAATGTCGGCACCGCCATCGACCTTTCCGGTCTGGGACTGGATACCATTGAGGAGAACGAGGAGGGCTTTTCCATCGGCGCTATGGTCACCCTGCGTCAGCTGGAACAGCACCCGGGGCTTGCCGCCTACACCCACGGCGCTATGCGGGAGGCTGTGCGCCATATCGTGGGCGTGCAGCTGCGCAATCTGGCTACTGTGGGTGGCAGCATTTACAGCCGGTTCGGCTTTTCGGATGTGCTGACCATGTTCCTTGCCATGGATTGTGATGTGGAACTGTACAAGGGCGGCATCCTGCCGCTGCAGGAATATGCACAGCGCCCCTACGACCGGGACATTCTGGTGCGGCTGATTGTAAAAAAGACACCGATGCAGATTTATTACCAGTCGGTGCGCAACAGCCAGACCGATATCCCGGTGCTGACCTGTGCTGCCGCCCGGATGGAGAACGGCGATTACAACATCGTCATTGGTGCGCGTCCGCTGCGCGCCGTGCGGTTCGAACTCCCGGCAGAGCCTGCCCTTGCGGCAGAACAGCTTGCCGCGCAGTTTGCCGAAAGCGTAAAGGCGCAGATCGTTACCGGATCCAATATGCGCGGCAGCGCCGAATACCGCAGACATCTGGCAGGCGTGCTGACAAAGCGCGCAGTGCTGGAGCTGGAACAGCGTAAAATGCAGGAGGAAAAGTAAATGCAGATCACACTTACCTTGAACGGCATCCGGGTGTCCGAGGAGATCGCCCCGGATATGCTTTTGATCGATTTTGTCCGTGCACACGGCTGCAAGAGCGTCAAGCGCGGCTGCGAGACTTCCAACTGCGGTCTGTGCACCGTATTTATGGACGATAAGCCTGTGCTGTCCTGCTCCGTGCTGGCAGCCCGCGCCGATGGGCACAAGATCACCACGCTGGAGGGTCTGCAGGAGGAGGCCGCCGAGTTCGGTGCCTTTATCGCAGATCAGGGTGCAGAGCAGTGCGGCTTCTGCAACCCGGGCTTTATTATGAATGCGCTGGCTTTATTCCGGGAGCAGCCGTACCCCACCGAAGAGCAGGTGAAGGAATACCTTGCCGGAAACCTGTGCCGCTGCTCCGGCTACGAAGGCCAGCTGCGCGGCATTATGAGCTTTCTGGCATGGAAAAAGCAGAAGGAGGGCGTACAGTGAAAACCGTCAACAAACCGTTCCGCAAAAAAGATGCGATGCAGCTGGTCACCGGCCAGCCTGTCTATATGGATGACATCATCCCGCAGGACTGCCTGATCGTCAAGCTGCTGCGCTCGCCCCATGCAAACGCCATCGTCCGCAGCATCAACACCGCTGTTGCCAAAAAAGTGCCCGGCATCGAGGCTATCTTCACTTGGGAGGATGTGCCGCAGGATGCCCGCCGCTACACGCAGGCCGGCCAGACTTACCCGGAGGCCAGCCCCTACGACCGTCTGCTGATCGATCGCCACGTCCGCTTTGTGGGAGACGTGGTGGCCATCGTAGCCGGTAAGGATGAAAAGTGCGTGGACAAGGCACTCAAGCTCATTAAAGTGGATTATGAGGTGCTGGAAGCCGTGCTGGATTTCCACACCGCAAAGGATAATCCTATCCTTGTGCATCCGGAGGATAACTGGGAAAGCCTTGCCCCCGTGGGCGCCGACAACAAGCGCAACCTCTGCGCTCATGATGAATGCGGCAATGGTGATATCGACGCTGTGCTGGCCGGGTGCGATGTGGTCATCGACCATGTGTACCACACCAAGGCCTGTCAGCAGGCCATGATGGAGACCTTCCGCACCTATTGTTCCATTGATACTTATGGGCGGCTGAATGTGCTCAGCTCTACCCAGATCGTGTTCCACGCCCGCCGCAACATTGCCAATGCACTGCACATTCCCAAGTCCATGGTGCGTGTCTCCAAGCCCCGCATCGGCGGCGGCTTTGGCGCTAAGCAGACCGCGGTCAGCGAGGTGTACCCGGCTTTTGTGACTTGGATGACCAAAAAGCCCTCCAAGCTCATCTTCAGCCGTGTGGAAAGTCAGACGGCTTCCTCGCCGCGCCACGAGATGGAGATGCACGTCCGTCTGGGCGCTACCAAGGATGGCATTGTGAAGGGCATTGACCTGTACACCCTGTCCAACACCGGTGCTTACGGCGAGCACGGCCCCACTACCGTGGGCCTGTCCGGTCATAAGTCCATCCCGCTGTACGGCAAGGCCGAAGCCTTCCGCTTTGTCAGCGATGTGGTGTACACCAACCACATGTCTGCCGGTGCATACCGCGGCTATGGTGCTACACAGGGCCTGTTTGCGGTGGAGTCTGCCGTGAACGAGCTGGCGCACAAGCTGAACATGGACCCCATTGCACTGCGTCTGAAGAACACCGTGCAGGAGGGTGATGTGATGCCCGCCTACTACGGCGCAGTAAATACCAGCTGTGCGCTGGACCGGTGTGTGCTTAAGGTGCGCGAGATGATCGACTGGGAGCACAAGTACCCCGCCCGGGATATGGGCAACGGCAAGATCCGTGCCGTAGGCATGGGTATGGCCATGCAGGGCTCCGGCATTTCCGGCATGGACGTGGGCAGTGCTACCCTCAAACTGAACGATGACGGCTTTTATACCCTTATGATCGGTGCTGCCGATATGGGCACCGGCTGCGATACTACGCTGGCGCAGATCGCCGCCGAGGTGCTGGACTGCCCGCTGGATAACATTACCGTCTTTGGTGCGGATACGGATTCTTCCCCTTACGATTCCGGCTCCTACGCCTCTAGCACCACCTATGTCACCGGTAAGGCTACCGAAAAGTGCGCCATGAAGCTGCGGGAACAGATCTGCAAGTTGGGCGCAGAGCTGCTGGAATGCCCGGCGGATGCTGTGGAGTTTGACGGCAAAGTCGTGTTTGAAAGCGCTGACCCCACCCGCCAAAAGACCCTGTCCGAGATCGCCTTTGCTTCTCAGTTTGGCCATAAGATCCCGCTGGAATTTACCGAGACCCATACCTCGCCTTTGTCGCCGCCGCCGTATATGGTGGGCGCTGCCGAGGTAGAGGTGGATACCGAGACCGGCGAGGTGAAGGTGCTGGAATTTGACGCCTGCGTGGACTGCGGCACCCCCATCAACCCCAACCTGACCCGTGTGCAGGCAGAGGGCGGTATTTTGCAGGGCATCGGTATGACCCTGACCGAGAACATCACCTACGACAGAAACGGATACCCGGAGGAGAACTCTCTGTTCCAGTACAAGATCCCTGCCCGCAACGATATCGGGCATATCCATGTGGAGTTTGAGAATAGCTATGAGCCCAACGGCCCCTTTGGCGCAAAGTCCATCGGTGAGGTGGTCATCAATACGCCGCTGCCCGCCATCTCGGACGCCATCTACAACGCCATCGGCACCCGCTTCTACGAGCTGCCCATCACCCCGGAGCAGATCGCCATGGCAGTTGCAGCCAAGCAGTAATAGCAGATGCTGAACGAAAAAGAGCTTCCGTTTCTAGCAGAGAAAGGGCATATCGTTTCTCTGGTAGGCGGTGGGGGCAAAACGACCCTGCTGTATGCCATGGCAGACCACTGTGCCCGTAAGGGTTGGCGGGTGCTTGTGACTACCACCACCCACATCCGGCAACCGGCAGTCTGCTATGCACCGGATGACGCAGCGCTTACCGCCTTATGGCAAGCGGGTCACTATGCAGTGATCGGAACCCCGGCTGAAAACGGAAAGCTGACTTTGCCGCAGCCGCAGCTTTTGCGCCGGATGGCGCAGGCGGATGCGGTGTTTATAGAAGCAGACGGGGCAAAGCACTACCCCTGCAAAGTCCCGGCGGCGCACGAGCCGGTGCTGCTGCCCCAAAGCGATATCGTTTTGGCGATGGCAGGGCTTTCGGCGCTGGATAGGCCCTTGCGGGAGGCCTGCTTCCGCTACGATACCATCCGTCCGCAGTTTTTAGCGGCTGCGCCGGATGCGCCTCTTACACCGTCTGTGCTGGCACAGCTGCTTGCAAGCGCGCAGGGTGGCCGCAAGGCGGTGGGTGACCGGCAGTTTTATGCCGTACTCAATCAGGTTGATACGCCAAAGCTGCAGCAGCAGGGCATACAAATACAACAGCTTTTGCGTCAGCAGGGCATACTGTGCGTGCTGACGCATTTTAAAGAGGAAGAACGCGCATGAGCAAGGAAGATAAGATCGTATTCTGTACCGGGGGCGGCTGCACCGCAAAGCTGGGTGCCGGGGTGCTGAGCCGTATTCTGGAAAAGCTGCCCCGGGGCGAAAAAGACCCGGATCTTCTGGTCGGCTATGACAGCCGGGATGATGCCGCAGTCTACCGCATTACGGACAACATTGCACTGGTGCAGACTGTGGACTTTTTTCCGCCGATGGTGGACGACCCCTATACCTTTGGGCAGATCGCAGCCACAAACGCCCTGAGCGATGTCTACGCCATGGGCGGCGAGGTAAAGACCGCCCTGAATCTGGTCTGTTTTCCGGAGGATATGGACTTGAATGTGCTGGGCGAGATTTTGCGCGGCGGTGCTGAAAAGGTGGCAGAAGCCGGCGGCAGCCTTGCAGGCGGGCATTCCATTGCAGATAGCGGGGTGAAATACGGTCTTTCTGTAACCGGCCTTGTAGACCCGCACCGGATGTATACGAACGACACCGGTATGCCGGGCGACAAGCTGGTATTGACCAAGGCTTTGGGTGTGGGGCTGCTGTGTACGGCAAACCGTGTGGGCGAAGCCGCCCCGGAGGAGATGGAAGCCGCCATCCGCTCCATGACCACTCTGAACAAAACGGCGGCAGAGATCAGCCGCAAATACCGCGTCCATGCCGCTACGGATGTGACCGGCTTCAGCTTTCTCGGCCATCTGCATGAAATGATGGGCGGCAAACTTTCCTGCGTCATCCATGCAAATGCCGTGCCAGTGCTGCCGGGTGCCCAAAAAGCAGCCGATGCGTTTTTGTACACCGCCGCCGGGCAGCGCAACCGCAACCATACCGGGCCGTTCGTTCGGTTCGAGAACGTAAGCTTTGCCATGGAGGAAGTTCTGTTCGACCCGCAGACCTCCGGCGGGCTGCTGCTGGCGGTAGACCCGGCGGATGCCGCGGCACTGGAACAGGCGTTGTGCGCCGCAGGGCTGCCGGCAAGCATCGTTGGAGAAATCCTGCCGAAGCAGGAAATTGAGATCACTGTAACAGACAAATGAGAGGAGTAATCAACATGGCTGAATTTATCAAAGTGGATGCACTGGGCGATGCCTGCCCGCTGCCTGTTGTCAAGGCAAAAAAGGCGATTTCCGAGCTGCAGGGCGCGGGACAGGTGGAGGTACTGGTGGACAACGAGATTGCTGTGCAAAACCTGACCAAGATGGCACAGCAAAAGGGTTATCAGTACAGTGCCGAAAAACTGGAAGAGCGCAAATACCGTGTGCTGTTCACGCTGGGCGAAGCAGTAAGCGCCCCAGCAGAAGATGCTCCTGTCTGCACCCCCGATGCCCGCACCGATACGGTGGTGGCTATTTCCGCTGCCGTTATGGGCGAAGGCAGCGAGGAGTTGGGTAAGACCCTGCTCAAGGCCTTTGTATTTGCACTGACCCAGCAGGACAAGCTGCCCAAGACCATTCTGTTCTATAACGGCGGCGCGGCGCTGACCTGTGAAGGCTCTGCCATGCTGGAGGATCTCAAGGAACTGGAGGCACAGGGCGTGGAAATCCTGACCTGCGGCACCTGCCTGAATTTCTATGGCCTTACCGAGAAGCTGGCTGTGGGCAGCGTGACCAATATGTACACCATTGCTGAAAAGCTGACACAGGCCGGAAACGTGGTAAAGCCGTGATCTATCTGGATAACGCGGCCACCACTCTGCATAAACCACCGCAGGTGGAACAGGCTATTCTGGAGGCGCTGCATACAGCAGGCAACCCCGGGCGCGGTGCCCATGAGCCTACTCTTCACGCCGCACGGATCGTACTGGACACCCGTCTGGCGCTGGCAGAACTTTTCCATGCGCCAGACCCTTCCTGCATTGTTTTTGCCGCCAATGCAACCATGGCGCTGAACACAGTACTGAACGGCGTGCTGCATCCGGGCGACCATGTCATCACAACGGTATGCGAGCATAATTCTGTTCTGCGTCCGCTGTACCGGTTGCGGGCGCAGGGAGTAGGGGTTTCCTTTACCGGGGTGGATAACGCTGCACGGCTTTGCTACGACCAGTGGGAAACGCTGCTGCGTCCCACGACTCTGGCACTGGTGGTGACAGGGGCTTCCAACGTGACCGGCAATGGCATCGACCTTGCCCGCGCAGCGGATTTTGCCCACCGGCACGGTCTGCTGCTGATCGTGGATGCAGCCCAGACTGCCGGTGCGCAGCCCATTGATGTACAGCAGCTGGGCATTGATGCTCTCTGCTTTACCGGGCACAAAGCTCTGCTGGGACCGCAGGGCACCGGCGGAGCTTATGTGCGCCCCGGGTTACAAATTGCGCCGCTCCTTGTTGGCGGCAGCGGCGTGCACAGCTTTGACGAAATGCACCCCTTGCAGATGCCCGCCGCACTGGAGGCTGGCACGCTGAACGTGCACGGCCTTGCGGGGCTTTGCGCCGGGGTGCGCTGGCTGTTGGAGCAGGGCGTAGAAAACCTTGCTGCCCGGGAAAACGCCCTTGCCCGCCTGTTTTATGAGCAGGTGCGTACTGCGCCGGGCGTAACAGTGTATGGTGATATGGCTATGCAGCCTCGTGCGCCCATTGTGGCGCTGAACATCGCACAGGAGGATTCTGCCCGGGTGGCAGATATCTTGTGGGAGGACTACGGCATCTGCGTGCGTGCCGGGGCGCATTGTGCTCCGCTGATGCACAAGGCCCTTGGCACGGCCGAGCAGGGCGTAGTACGGTTCAGCTTTTCCCACTTCAATACCGAACAGGAGGTGCAGCAGGCAGCACAGGCAGTTTGCGCACTTGCACGGGAGATTTTATGCGAGTAAAACGAAGCTATATCGTGCTTTCCTTCCGCACCACCTTAGAGGCTATGGAGTGGGAAAAGCAATGCAATGCCCGGCAGGTGCCCGGGCGGCTGATCCCGCTGCCGCGTGAGATCTCGGCAGGGTGCGGGCTTGCATGGCGTATGCTGCCGGAGGACTGGCAAAGCTGGCAGGCAGAACTGGATCAGACACAGTTTGATAAGGTAACACCTGTGGAGCAATAATTAAGGGAGAGAAACACCAATGAACAGACAAACGCTTGCAGACGTTCTGCAAAGTACAAACCAGACCGGCAGCTATACGCTGGCTACCGTGCTGGAAGGCGCAGAGGCAGGCAGTCAGCTGCTGCTGCGGGACGGAGACGCCCTGTGGCAGACCCAGAGTGCCGAACTTTTGCAGCGTCAGCTTGCCGTCCTGCAGGCCTGTACCGCTACGGGCTTTCTTACACTGGAAGGTCAGCGGGTATTTGCTGAGCGCTTTGGTGCGGTGCCGCAGCTGGTGGTCTGCGGCGGCGGTCATGTTGCTGCTGCCCTTGTAAAGCAGGCAAAGCTTCTCGGCATACCAGTGCTTGCCATAGATGATCGGGAGGAATTTGCTCAGCAGCTGCGCGCCGCCGGAGCGGATACCGTGCTCTGCGCTCCCTTTGCGCAGGCGCTTCAGGGTGTGCCCGGCGGGGCGGAGACCTATTTTGCGGTGCTGACCCGCTCCCACGTCTTTGATCTGGACTGCCTTACCCGGATTCTGCAAAAGCCTGCGGCCTATGTGGGCATGATGGGCAGCCGAGGCCGTGCCGCATTGGTGCGCCGTCAGCTGTTGGAGAACGGTCTGGACAGCCAGCGGATCGATGCACTCTGCGCACCCATCGGCCTTGCCATTGGCGCACAGACGGCTGCGGAGATCGCGCTTTCCATTCTGGCGCAGATCGTGCAGGTCAAAAATGCCCGCCCCCAGACCGAGGGCTATCCCGTCGCATTGCTGGATGCGATGGTGCAGGCAGAAAAAGCCCATACCCCGGCGGTACTGGCTACTATTATTGCGCGGCACGGCTCCACCCCGCGGGATGTGGGCGCAAAAATGCTCGTTCTGCCCGATGGCAGTATAGTGGGCAGTGTGGGCGGCGGCATTATGGAGCATTACACGGTACAGGCGGCTCAGAAGCTGTTAGCACAGGCTGTGCCCGCCTTGCAATGCTTACAGCTTTCGGCTGACGGCAAAAACGAGGACACAGCCATTGCTGCCTGTGGCGGCTCCATGGAGGTGCTATTGCAGACACTTTTCTCCGGGGAGGAAATAAAATGAAAAAGGACGCCCTAATTATCGTGCGCGGCGGCGGCGACCTTGCCACCGGTACCATCCACCGGTTGTGTAGCGCCGGGCTGCGAGTGCTGGTATTGGAAACGACACAGCCCGCAGCCATCCGCCGTCAGGTAGCTCTGTGTGAAGCAGTGTATGAAGGCGAAGCCACTGTTGAGGGTCTGCGCGCTGTCCGCATTGAAGCATTGGAACAGGCACAGTCCGTCTGGGCGCAGGGCGCTGTTCCGGTGCTCGTTGACCCAGAGGGGGCCTGTATTGCCCGGGCAAAGCCGGAGGTCGTAGTGGATGCCATTCTGGCCAAGCGCAACCTTGGCACCAGCCGGGATATGGCACCGTTGACTATTGCCCTTGGCCCCGGCTTTGTAGCCGGGCAGGACGTAGATGCCGTGGTAGAAACCAAGCGCGGCCACCGGCTTGGCCGGATCATCCGGGAGGGGAGCGCTATCCCCAATACCGGCATTCCCGGCGTCATTGGCGGGTACGGTGCAGAGCGGGTGATCCATGCACAGGCCGCCGGTGTTTTTATGAATGTGCGTAAAATCGGCGATTTAGTAGAGAAGGGTGAGACTATTGCCACCATCCGCACCCCGGAGGGGGCAGAAATCCCGGTCACAGCACAGATTCCCGGCATTCTGCGCGGATTGCTGCGCAGCGGCTATCCGGTTACGCCGGGCTTTAAGATTGCGGATATCGACCCCCGGCGGGAGGAGCTTTCCAACTGTTTCCTGATCTCAGATAAATCTCGCTGTATTGCCGGCAGTGTACTGGAACTTGTCTGTGCGCAGGTGTGGCAGTAAAACCTATATAAAAATAACCCCTGCCGTTTTGCGGAAAGGTCTGCAAATACGGCAGGGGTTTTAAGGTTCTATGTTAGTTGCGGTAGCAGCGATCCTGTCCTACAAGCCAGTTTTCGCACAGACGCTGGGCTTCCTCTAAGCTGCGGCTCTCGCAGTCAAAGAAGGCACCGCGCATAGAGCAGTAGGAGTAGTGCACCTTAGGAACACCATTGCCATCCTTGAAGCGCTCGTATCGTTCTTCACCGGGCATCAAAAAAAGCTGTTCCATGGTTCCTTCTCCTTTGTGTTCAAGCAGTCCAAACGGCCGCCGGGCGGCGGCACACAACGCTTGCTATTGTATCACGATGGAGAACGGTTTGCTATGGTCTTTTTATCCAAAGATACGCCTCTTTTTTCTCTGCAGTTGTGGCGAAGAAGGGATTGACAAATCATTCGTGCAAACTGCGTTGCTTTTCCAGCGCTGCTTTCATGCCGTGGATACGCCCCAGTGCATAGGAGAGCATTGCTGCGCACAACAGGTTCAGCCAGCCGTAGCGAGCCTGATTCAAAGAGTTCGTTATGCCAAGGATCAGGTTTGCCAGACAGATCAGGGAAAGCATCCGGTCGATGCGGCTCAGATGCGTCAGACGGGAGTCAATATCCGAGAGCAGCTCAAAGCTGCCAAGCTCCGCTTTCCGACGGAAGTACACCCAGTTGACACAGCCGCCGATATATTCTGCACCCAGTTCCTTTACAAAGGCGCGGTAATCGCTGCTGGGGTTCATCTCCAAGCGGATGATATATTCGCCCGGTTCGCAGCGCACAAAGGTGTAAAAGGAAAAACCGGTATTGTCCAGTACCCAGCCCTCCTGCGCCATCTCGTTCAGCCAGCGCTCTTCTTTTTCAAAATCCCACACAAAGAAAAGCTTGAAAACGGTTTTCTTTTCCCTCATAAGGTTTCCTCCTTCAGGATGCTCTCACCATTTGCCACAAGCTGCTGCAAACGGGCAAGCTCGTGCTTTAAGACCTGTACGCCCTCTGCGGTAAGCTGATATTCCTTTTTGCGGCTGCCGCTCTCAGCGGGCAGGGGACGGATCCAGCCTTTTTCACACAGGGAGGTCAATGCTCCGTACAGTGTCCCGGCGGCAAGATGGACTCTGCCACCGGAAAGCTGCTCCGTCTGCTGCATGATGCCATAGCCGTGCTGCGGATGGTAAAGAGACAACAGGATATAATAGGTCGATTCGGTCAATGCAAGGTTTTCCATACTGAAATACTCCATGGATTCTATCGGACGTCTTTATATCGTCAGCCGATATATTGCGTTTAAAGTATATCGTCTCCCGATATACTTTGTCAAGCGTTTTCAGAAAAAGGCCATCAAAAAGCTTTAAAACGCAGTTCGTATGGAAAAACCGATGGAATGCAGGAAAATATTTTGTGCACTTTTCATAGTTTTCTTCTGAAGATTTTGGTGGTACAATATAGTTATCAAATTCTGCAATTCGGGAGGAGCTCCATGGCGGAAAAGTGTATTGAACTGGATAGTGTAGAGATCGCAGCGGCTGTTTTTGGCAACTGTGACCGGAATATTCGCTTGTTGGAAAAAGAGTTTTCTGTTACCGCTGTCTGCCGCGGCACACAGCTTCGCATTTCCGGCGAGCCTGCCAATGTGGCGGCAGCGAACCGCGCCGTGGAGGGAATGCTTCTTCTGATCGAGAACCGCACCCCGCTGGAAGATCAGACTGTGCACTACTGCATCAGTCTGGCGCATGATGGCGCAGAGAAGCGGGTAAAGGAGCTGACCGAGGACTTTGTTACCGTCACGGTCAAGGGACGCCCGATCCGCCCCAAAACGCTGGGACAGAAGGAATACCTGAGCGCCATCCGCTCCAATGCCATTACCTTCGGTGTCGGCCCGGCGGGTACCGGCAAGACCTATCTGGCCGTTGCCATGGCGGTGAAAGCCTTCAAGGCCAAGGAGGTATCCCGCATCATCTTGACCCGCCCGGCGGTGGAGGCAGGGGAGAAGCTGGGCTTTCTGCCCGGTGACCTGCAGCAGAAGGTAGACCCCTATCTGCGGCCGCTGTACGACGGCCTGTTTGATATGCTGGGCGCAGAGACCTACGAGCGTCTGGTGGAAAAGCAGATCATTGAGGTCGCCCCGCTGGCTTATATGCGCGGGCGCACACTGGATGATTCCTTTATCATTCTGGACGAGGCGCAGAACACTACCCCGGAGCAGATGAAAATGTTCCTTACCCGTATGGGCGTAGGCTCTAAGGTGGTCGTTACCGGCGATGTGACCCAGATCGATCTACCGGGCAGCACCCGCAGCGGTCTGGTGGACGCGCTGAAGGTGCTGAAGGATGTGAACGGCATTGCACAATGCTACTTTACCGATAAAGACGTTGTGCGTCACCGGTTGGTGCAGGAGATCGTAAAGGCTTACGAACGTGCCGCCCATCCGGCTGCCGATGCGAAAAATAAAGAAAACAATAAGAATTTTAAATAAATCCCTGAAAGGAGTGGACCGATATGTCCAATAAAGTTTTGATCACCAACTCCCAGAAAGCTGTTAAGGTGCCCTCCGGGCTCCGCATTCTGATCCGCCGTGCCTGCAATGCCGTGCTGGAATATGAGCATTTCGACCGTCCCGCCGAGATCAGCGTTACCTTTGTGGACAACGCTGCCATTGCCGAGCTGAACAACCAGTACCGCAATAAGCCCATGCCTACTGATGTGCTGAGCTTTCCTCTGGGTGAGAACGGCAAGTATGATATCGACGAGAACAACGGCTGCATGATGCTGGGCGATATCGTCATCAGCATGGAGCGCGCCATGGAGCAGGCCAATCTGTATGGGCATCCGCTGCAGCGGGAGGTAGCCTTTTTGACCGTTCACTCCATGCTGCATCTGCTGGGCTACGACCACGAAAACGGCGGTTTGGAAGCCATGCGTATGCGCGAAAAAGAAGAGGCTGTGCTGCTGCAGCTGGGTCTGCCCCGCACGGTCAGCTATACGGAATGATATCCCAGAACATAAAAACAAGACAGGAGTTCGCTTTGAGTACTACAACACCCGTTCAGGAGCATTACGACACCTCCTCTGTATTCGTTGCTGTCATCGGACGGCCGAACGTGGGCAAATCCAGCCTGACGAACCTCTTGGTCGGCGAGAAAGTGGCTATCGTCACCTCTAAGCCCCAGACTACCCGCACCCGCATTACCGGCGTGATCACCCGGGGGCCGCTGCAATATGTGCTGCTGGACACCCCCGGTGTGCACAAAGCCCACAACAAGCTGGGAAAGCGCATGGATAAGACCGCCAGCGATTCCATTGCGGATGTGGATGTTTCCATGATGCTGTTCGAGCCTTACGGCGCGCTGAACGAATCTGAGATGGCACTTGTGGAGGCGCTGCACCGCAGCGGCCCGGCCATTGCAGTCATTAATAAGACCGACCTTGTTAAAGAACCTGCCGATTTGGAAACCCGCAAGGCAGAGCTGAAGGCGCTGGGCGTGTTCGATGAGATCTATACCATCAGTGTGCGCAACAAGGAAGGCAGCGAGGAACTGTTCGATGCTTTGAGCCGCTACGCTGTGGAAGGTCCCCATTACTTTGACGATGATGCCTATACCGATATGCCGGAAAAAGAGCTGGTGGCCGAGGTCATCCGCGAAAAGGCACTGCTCTTTATGCGGGATGAAATCCCGCACGGCATTGCAGTGGTGGTGGAGCGCTTCAAGGAGCGCCCGGGCACAGACCTGATCGACATTGATGTGAACATCTACTGCGAGCGGGAGAGCCACAAGGGCATGGTCATCGGTAAGGGCGGTGCCATGCTTAAAAAGATCGCCAGCGCTGCCCGTGCCGACTGCGAGGAGTTTCTGGGCTGCCGGGTCAATCTGCAGTGCTGGGTCAAGGTGAAATCCGACTGGCGGGATAACGAGTTTTTGCTGAACAACTTCGGCTTTAAGCAGAATTCCTCCAACCGCTGAGTGATGCCAAAGCAGGACAGTTTTCCCTTGTATGCTGTGCTAGAATCAGGCTGACACTATAACAAAAGCAGCCTGTGCACAGAAAAGGGAAGGAGTGCTGAAGATGGATGCTGCTGCAAGCTGGCAGGCCTTTGCCTGCACGGGGAACATTCTCCGTTATCTCGATTACAAACAACTGGTGCAGCTGCCCGCCGAGCATCCGGCAGGAGAAACGGACGATGGAACCATTCGTGACCATGGGTCTGGTATTGAAGGAGACCCGTTATAGAGAAGCAGATCGCATTTTGACGATTCTTACCCCGAAACTGGGCGTGATCACAGCAATGGCTGCAAACAGCCTGCGGCTGAAAAGCAAGCTGTTCAGTGCCTGCGGGCTGTTCTGCTATTCGGAGTTTACACTGGTGCCCGGACGCAATATGTATACCGTGCGGGAAGCCGATGTGCAGAACATCTTCCATGGCATTTCCTCCTCCATTGAAGGGGTAAGCCTTGCCATGTATCTTACCGAATTGGCCGCTGCGCTTTCGCCTACCGGAGAGGAAGCAGCCCGGGAGCTGCGTCTGGTGCTGAACAGTCTGTATATGATCAACGAGCACCGCACCGACCTGCGGGTGATCAAGGCAGTATTTGAGCTGCGCACCATGAGTGAGTGCGGCTTTATGCCGCAGATTGTCTGCTGCCGGGACTGTGGCACCTACGATGAAGGAGATGCCTTTTATCTGGACGCACAGGAAGGGCACCTGCTCTGTGCGTCCTGTGCGGCAAAGGCAGGCAAGAACTGCAATCTGGACAAGGCTGCGCTGTTTGCACTGCGCCACATCTGCTTGGTGGAGGACAAAAAAATATTTGCATTCAAGATCTCTGTGGGCAGTCTGGCAAAGCTTTCCGCAGTGGCTGAAAACTATGCCCTGACGCATCTGGATAAGCCGCTGAAAAGCTATGCCTTTTTGAAAAGCGTGCTGCCCTGACCAAAAAGGAACAGTATGGAAACAAGCTACTTAAAAACATTAGAACTGGATAAGATCATTGCGCGTGCAGCGGAGGGCTGCGTATGCAAGGAAGCCCGTGCTATGCTGCTGGCCATTGAGCCGCAGTGCGACCCGGACGAGGTGCGCTACGCACTAGAGCAGACGGACGCCATCAACACCCTGCTGATTAAAAACGGCTCGCCGCGCTTTGGCGGGGTAGAGGGGGTCAGCCAGCTTGCCGCCCGTGCCGTAAAGGGCGGCGTGCTTTCCATGGGCGAACTGCTGATGGTGGCCGGTGCGCTGCGCAATTTTCAGCACCTGACCAGCTGGTACGGCTCCTCTGAGCATGACGCGCTGCCGACCAATGATCTGTTTTACGCGCTGGCACCGGAGCCGGGCCTTGAGCAGCAGATCTCCAGCGCCATTCTGGCACCGGATGCCATGGCGGATACCGCCTCCCGCACGCTGGCAGAGCTGCGCAAAAAGATCCGCGCCACCGAAAACAGCATCCGCGACCGGCTGGAAAGCATGGTACGCAATATGGACACCTCCAAATACCTGCAGGAGAGTGTGGTTTCCATGCGCAACGGCCGGTATGTTGTGCCGGTCAAGAGCGAGTACCGCGGCGAGGTGAGCGGTATCATCCACGATGTATCCTCTACGGGCGCTACGGTGTTCGTGGAACCGCAGGCTGTGGTGGAGGCAAACGCCCGCATTCTGCAGTACCGCGCACAGGAGGCACAGGAGATCGAGCGCATTTTGGTGGCCTTTACCGCACAGGTGGCCGCCATTGAGCCGCAATTCCAGTACAGCTACAAGGCCATGCTGGAAATCGACATCCTGCTGGCAAAGGCGCGGCTTGCACTGGAGCTGAAGGCCTTCAAGCCCGCTGTGCGGACGGATTCTTCCTTTAATCTGATCCGTGCCCGCCACCCGCTGATCGACCCGCAAAAGTGTGTTCCTGTGGATATTGCACTGGGCGGGGAATACGATTCCCTTATCATCACCGGCCCGAACACCGGCGGTAAGACGGTTACTCTGAAAACCGCCGGTCTGCTGTGCGCTATGGCACAGTGCGGTTTTTTGATTCCTGCTGACGAGCGCAGCGAGATCTGCGTGTTTGATGAATTTCTGGTGGATATCGGCGACGAGCAGAGCATTGAACAGAGCCTTTCCACCTTCTCCGGCCACATGAAAAAAATCACCGGTATTCTGGAACTGGCTATGCCGCACACCCTTGTGCTGCTGGACGAGCTGGGTGCCGGTACCGACCCCGCCGAGGGTGCCGCGCTGGCAGTTGCCATCATTGAGGAGCTGCGCCGCCGTGGTGTGCTGCTGATGGCAACCACCCACTATGCGGAACTGAAGGTTTTTGCACTGGAGACTAAGGGCGTGGTCAACGCCAGTTGCGAGTTTGATCTGGAGACCCTACGTCCCACCTATAAGCTGAGTGTGGGCGTACCAGGCAAATCCAACGCATTCCTGATCAGTGAAAAACTGGGCATCCCCAGCCGCGTCATTGAAGCGGCTCAACAGCATCTGTCTGCCGAGGATAAGCGTCTGGATGCGGTTCTGGGTCAGCTGGACGACCTGAAGCTGCAGCTGAAGGAAAGTCAGAACGAAGTGGAGCAGCTACGCAACGAAGCTTCCCATCAGCTGGAAGCAGCCCGCAAAAAACGGGATGAGTTGATCCAGCAGGGCGAAAATGAATTGGAAGCTGCCCGTGCCAAGGCGCGCACGCTGGCACAGCAGGTGGAAACGCAGGCCTACGCACTGACCGATGAACTGCGCCAGCTGCAAAAGGACGAGCGCATGAGCGCCCAGCAGAAGGCGCAGCGTGCCCGCGAAATTGCCAAAAAGGAGACCGAAAAGCTGTTTGCCGGTACGGAGGTGGTGCATAACCCCGTCAAGGAGTTTGTGCCGCTGAAGGAGGTAAAAGTGGGACAGGAGGTCTGCATTGCAGAACTGAACCAGCTGGCCACCGTTCTGGCGCTGCCTGATAAAAACGGCGATGTGCTGGTGCGTGCCGGTATCATCAAAACCAAGGTACCCCTCAAGGGCCTGAAGCAGCCGGAAAAGCTGGTGAAAGAACCCACTGTGCCCAAGACCAAAGCGCAGCAGCGGTATTCCCGCCTGACCGGCGACACTAACCGTCCCAACGGCAGGGTAGAGCGCGTACAGCGTACCGCCAAAATGGAGTGCAACCTGCTGGGACTTACAGTGGACGAGGCGCTGTCGGAGGTGGACTCCTTTATTGACCGCGCCATCCTGAACGGACAGACAGTAGTCTATCTGATCCACGGCAACGGCACCGGCGCACTGCGCACTGCCATCCATAAGCATCTGCGCGGCAACCGCATGGTAAAAAGCTTCCGTCTTGGCCGTTACGGCGAAGGCGAAAGCGGCGTGACGGTTGTAGAACTGAAATAACCCCAAAGGACTGCCTTTTGAAAAATTGGCAGTCTTTTTTTGTTGCAGTGCAGGGAAAAGGCGAGTATACTCGTATTATAAATGTAAAACGAACAGGAAGTAAAACTTTATGCCAACCAGTCATCGCAGACCCGCAAATAAGCATAGTAAACGCAAAACGCACCGCCGCAAAGCCCAGCGTCGGATTTTGCATGGACTACTGCTTGTTTTTGCGGCATTGATGCTCTGTTTCGGCCTGTTTTTATGGAGGGCGGCGCTGGAACTGAACGCACCCGCAGAATCCGCAGTCTCAGTCTCAGCGGAGGACTTTCGTCCTGTGGTGGGCGACCCGCCGTACCGGGTGGCAATAGACGCCGGGCATGGCGGCAGTGACCCGGGCGCAAGGGGAGTGGTCGAAGAAAAACAGGTCACCGCAGCCACGGCTGCTGCGCTGCTCCAATGGTTAGAAGAGGATTCGAATTACATCCCGCTGCAAACCCGGGAAAGCTTTGATGCAACCGCCACGCCTGCCCAGCGTGCAGCAGCAGCCAACGCCCAAAGCCCGCAGCTGCTGCTGTCCATCCACGGCAACTCCGCAGCCAATGGCTCTACGGCAGCCGGTTTTGAATGCTATCCGGCAGTGCCCGGGCGTACATGGCATCAGGAAAGTTTTTATTTTGCAAAACTGCTGGCCGGTGGAATGCAGAGCATTGGCGCAAAGCTGCGCGGACGTGGGGGAGTGCGTTACATTTATTATCTGGAAAACGACCAGAAGCAGCTGGTGGAGAATACCTACACGCAGGTTCGGCCTGAGCGCAGCTTTACGCTGCTGGAGGATGTGGATTGTCCGGCAGTGTTGGCAGAGCAGTGTTTTGTGACGAACGATGAGGATGTGGAGCATTTTGGCAGTGAACAGGGCTGCAAGACAGTGGCACGCATTTATTACGAAGCCATCTGTGTATACTTCGGCACAAAGCCGCTGCCGGTGAAATGAGCATCGCATCACCAAAGGAAAAGAAACGATACTGCTTTTATAACAGGACCTGTAACGCACTGGAACGGCTATCGCAGACATAAGTCGAACGCCTGAACGTACTGGTAATATGTCCAGCGGCGTAGAAGCGTGCGTGTGCGAACTGAAAAGCATCCACAGAAGCTGCCGGAAATCTGACAAAGAGAGAAGGGCAGCTTCTCTCTTTTGATTATAGATATTTCGTATAATGCACGTTATGCGAAACTTAGGGAAGCGAAAAATGCCCATTTCCCGGATTTTTGGCGTTCCAGCCTCAGCTGGCTCATTTTCGGGCTTAGTTCAGCCGTTTTGCACATTCTGCAAATTTTATCATATTTTATGGTTTTATTTGTCTCATGCTTACAGATGCTTCCTGTGTTATGCGCTGCTGCATCAGTTCATTTGTAATTCATTTTATTCCAGTAAGCATCTATGTGCTTGCTTTATAACATTTGTTTTTGTGTAGACATTACGTTGCGCGTTTCTATGGATGCTCCTGTATGTATTGCTGCTGACTGCTTATAATGTAAATTATAAAGACCCATGACGTTATCCGGTCAAGCCGGATCGCGCCATAGGTCTTTGAATCGTCTCAGACGTTTTGTGCAGGTTTAAGTATCGCGCGATGAATCGTCCATTTCATCGTTGGACATTGCCGAGATATCTGCCCGGAAGCCATCCTGTGCAGCGCCCTCAAAGGCCGCCATAGGGCCGGACGGCTCAGAAGCGTCATCTCCCGCCGGGTCATTTTCAACAGATGTCTCCCCTGCCGCATCTGTTGTATCCAAGCTTACTTTTGCAGCTTTGATGGGCAGTACCTTGCCCAGCGGGTTTTCCTCAATGGCAGAGCGCACCTGAAATTCTTGCAGGTGCGTATAAATTTGTGTTGTTCCCACACTGCTGTGCCCCAGAAGCTGCTTGAGGGTAAGGATATCCACATTGCCGGTCTGATACATCAGCGTTGCGGCGGTGTGCCGCAGCTTATGGGTGGAAAAGCCCTTCAGCCCCGCAGCCTTCATTGCACCGGAGATCAGCTGTTCTACTCTGCGGTTCGAAATACGTTCCTTGCGCATACGGGTAATAAACACCGCTTTTTCCTTGGGTGAAAGTCCCTCCATGGTGTTGCGCTTGCGCAGATATAGTTGCAGTGCCTCCACGCAGGCATCATTCAGGTAGACCATACGCTCTTTATGGCCTTTGCCGAACAGGCGGATCTGACGCTGCTCTAAATCGATGTCTCCAAGGTCCATGCCTACCAGCTCTGCAAGACGCATACCGCAGTTGAGGAACAGCACCACCATGCAATAATCCCGCTCCGGGAAATCGCTCTGGGTCTGGGTACTCTCCAAAAGCGAAATGGATTGCTCTGCCGTCAGGTACTTGGGCAAGACCTTATCCTGTTTGGGCGGGCGGATGGCCGCCGTAGGGTCCTCGGATAAGCGGTTGACCTGATTGACCAGATAATCATAAAAGCCGTGCAGACTGGCCAGCCGCCGGGCGGTAGAGGATTTTTTGTTGCCGCACTCCCGGTTCAGAAAATACAGATATTCGTAGATATCCTCTTTTGTTATGCTGCCCCAGAAGGCCGTATCCAGCCCCTTGGGATCGATCTCTTTGAATTCTGCATCCGTGGCCACAAGCCCGCGGCGGCGCTTCATAAAGCGGCTGAAGGAGCGCAGGTCACAGTAATAACTGAACGCCGTATTGGCACTTTTGCCGGCGATCACTTCAAGATAACGCACATATTCTACAATATCCGGCGCAGCATCCTCAAAGGGTGCGTGCTTGCCGGGGTTTCTTTCGTCCAGATAAATCGACATAGGTTCCTCGTTTCATCACAGGCGGTCATTTTTTAGCGCATTGATGGCATCTGCGATATACGCTGCACCGACCAGCTTCATGCCGGGATAATCTGCGGCATTCAGGTGTGCAAGGCTGTGCTTGGGGATAACAGCCCGCTCAAAGCCGATACGCTCAGCCTCGTGCAGGCGCTGTTCCAGATTGGGCACACTGCGCACTTCCCCGCCCAGACCTACCTCACCAATGGCGATAAGCTTATCGCTGACCGGGCGGTCCAGCAGCGAGGAGACCATGCTCAGGCAGACTGCAAGGTCGCAGGCGGTATCCCGCAGTGCAATGCCGCCCACGATATTGACATAGACATCCAGATTGCCAAAGAAGTACCCTGCCCGCTTTTCCAGCACGGCGATCAAAAGGTTCATGCGGTTATAGTCGTATCCGCTGCAGGCGCGACGGGGTGCCGGAAAATTCGTCTTGGTGGCAAGTGCCTGTATCTCGCTCAGGATTGGACGACTGCCCTCCATGGTACAGGCCACACAGTTGCCGGAAACCCCCAGCGGACGTCCTTCCAGCAGCATCTGGGATGGGTTTTCAATCTCGGCAAGTCCTGTGCCGGTCATATCGAACATTCCCAGCTCATTGGTGGAGCCATAGCGGTTTTTGGCTGCCCGCAGAATGCGGTACGGCAGCATCTTGTCGCCCTCAAAGTAGAGCACCGTATCCACGATATGTTCCATGACCTTGGGGCCTGCAATTGCGCCGTCCTTGTTCACATGACCCACGATAAACATGGGAATCTCCTGCTTTTTGGCTACCGCCAGCAGCCGGGCGGCACTCTCCTTCACCTGACTGACCGTGCCGGACGAGGACGAGATATCCATGCAGCGCATGGTCTGGATGGAGTCAATGACCACAAGGTCCGGCTTTTCTTTTTCGATCAGACCGCAGATCTCATCCACGTCATTTTCCGCCGCCAGAAAGATGTTATCCTGCGGTACCTTCAGCCGCGCTGCACGCAGCTTGACCTGCCGGACAGACTCCTCGCCGGTGATATACAATACGCTGTGCTGGTTGGAGATGGCGCCGCACAGCTGTAACAGCATAGTGGATTTACCCACGCCCGGCTCACCGCTCAAAAGCACCACGCCGCCCAGCACGATGCCGCCGCCCAATACGCGGTCCAGCTCCGAGATACCGGTCAGGATGCGGCTTTTTTCCTCCGTGGTGCTGATCTCTGACAGCCGCCGGGCGGTCAGGGTGGTCACGCCCTCCTGACGAGCCGCGGCAGCCTGACGGGCGGCAGGAGTCCCCGCCTTTGGCGCTTCAGCAACAACATCCTCGTTCATGGTATTCCAGCTGCCGCAGCTGGGGCAGCGCCCCATCCAGCGGGGGCTTGTCTCTCCGCAATTGGAGCATACATAGACGGATTTCAATTTCATGTCTGTCCCTCATTTATTATGGTCTTTTGTTATTGTAACACACTGTGCCAAAACCCGCAAGAAAAGGATGCTGTTCACAGGCGACTGCCAAGATACGAAAGCCCTGCTGCTGCACCGCACAGCGGCAGCAGCACCACCATGGTCAGCAGATATTGTCCCAACAGTGCCTGTACCCCGGGGCGGGCTTGTCCGCCGGGATGCCTGCGGAAGGAGTAGGCGTGGATCCGGCTGCTGACCTGCAAAGCACAAGCCCCGAAAAAGCACAGACAGCCGCTTGCTGCTGCCGCCGGCAGGCCTGTCCACAGCAGCGCCAGAAGTACCGTTTTCCATCCGCCTGCGGCGCAAAGCTGTACCATAAGCAACCCGCTGCCCAAGCCGTACAACATCATATTGCCAAAGATCATTACTGGGCCAAGGGCAGAAAGCCCCAATACCAGAAATAGGCTGACCACAAGGCCGAGTGTCAGGTATTCCATGCCGAAAAGCTGTACCGCTCCTTGCATACTGCCCGGCGCAAACAGCCTTTGCCACGCTTCCAGATAATACTGCAGCAGTTCTGTCTGCCGGGCATCGCATACGGCCTGCAATACACCGGCTGCCGTACACCCCAGCAGAAACGCCGCAGCCAGCAGCCAGCAATCTCGGGTGGCGTGGCGCTTTGCCGGGGTGCAGGGCTCTTTTTGCGTCAATTGTTCTGCCGGTTCAGCTGCCTGTGCCGGCGCGGGCGACAGGGCAGACTCTGGTGTTTGCACCGGTAGGCCGACCGTCTGCGGCAGCAAAGAAAAGTTTTCTTCTGATTTTGTCTGTTCATAGATCCACATACGCTGTTTTCTCCCTCTGATGGATTCGATTTGCCGGATCGATCAACGAAGCGTGTGCCTGCGGCTGCGCAGGGTGACTCCAAGAAGCCCACCAATGCAGCCGCAGAGTAGCACCGCCAGAAGGCGGCATACCACAGCAGGCTCAGCGGCTGTGCCGTTCCATATAGCAGAAAGCGCCAGCGGCACTGCCAGAAATGTACTTTGGAGCAGTCCGGTCAGCAGACCGCGCGCCTTTTTACGAAACGCTGCCGTCAGTGCACACAGCAGGCTGCCCATGCACACGGCTGTTGTGGCAAGTATCGGCACTACACTGCCGGAGCAGCCCTGCCCGGCCATCAGCTGCGCAAAACATGCCAAAGCTGCCGCCGTTACAGCTACCCCCAGCACCCCGAAAAGCAGAAACGAAAGAAGCTCCGCCGGGAAACCTCGAGACTCAGACATAACAAAACCGCCTCCCTGCACATAGTCTATGCAGGGAGGCGGTTCATGTATGCACGGTGTAAACGCTTACTTCTTGTCGGCAGGAGCCTTGTCCATGTTCAGCTTTTCGACCGAAGAGATCGCAGACTTGGTGAAGCGGATCTTCACGCGGTCAGCGCCGGTCTCCAGAACAAAAGTGTCGTCCTTGATGGCGACAACGCGGCCAATGACACCGCCGATGGTGGTGACCTGATCGCCGATCTCCAGACTGCTGCGCATAGCGGCATCCTTCTTTTCCTGCTTCTTCTGGGGACGGTAGATCATGAAGTACAGCAGGACCAGCATCAGTGCCAGCGTGAAGAACAGGCTGATATAGCCTTCGGACGTGGTAGTCAGAAATTGCATGGGGCAAAATCTCCTCTCAAAAATTCAGATAATGCTATTATACCCTCTTATCAGTCTTGTTGCAAGGCTAAAGTTTAAATTCGGGTATCCAGAAGTTTAACGTATCTGTCATGGAAGGCGGTAAAGGTGCCGGCATCCAGTTCGTCCCGGATACGTTCCATCAGATGATTGTAGAACCACAGGTTGTGCATCACGGTCAGGCGCATACCCAGCATCTCGTCTGCCTTGAGCAGGTGCCGGATGTAGGCGCGGGAATAGTTGCGGCACACCGGGCAGCCGCAGGCGGGGTCAATGGGACGCTCGTCCCGCTCATACTTGGCATTTTTAATGTTAATGATGCCGCTCCATGTATTCAGATGGCCGTGGCGGGCATTGCGGCTGGGCATAACGCAGTCAAACAAATCCACACCACGGGCTACGGCCTCGATGATGTTGCCGGGGGTGCCGACGCCCATCAGATAGCGGATCTTGTCCTTGGGCATGTGCGGCTCCACCTGACTGATCATCTCATACATCACCTCGGTAGGCTCACCCACAGCCAGACCGCCGATGGCGTAGCCGTCCAATTCCAACTCGGCGATCTGCTTCATGTGCTCCACACGCAGGTCTGCATAGGTGCAGCCCTGATTGATGCCGAACAGAAGCTGATCCGGGTTGACCGAGATACCCTCGTGCTTCAGCCGTGCCATCTCAGCCTTGCAGCGCTTCAGCCAGCGGGTGGTGCGTTCGCAGCTGTCCTTGGAGTAATCGTGCTGGGCGGGGTTCTCTACGCACTCATCAAAGGCCATGGCGATGGTAGAGCCCAGATTTGCCTGAATCTGCATACTCTCCTCGGGCCCCATAAAGATGCGGTGCCCGTCCAGATGGGAGGCGAAGGTCACGCCCTCCTCGGTGATCTTGCGCAGCTTTGCCAGACTGAACACCTGAAATCCGCCGCTGTCGGTCAGGATAGGCCCGTTCCAGCGGGTAAACTTGTGCAGGCCGCCCATATCCGCTACCAGCTTGTCGCCGGGACGCAGATGCAGATGGTAGGTGTTGCACAGCATGACCTGCGCGCCGATATCCTTCAGATCCTGCGCCGACAGGCCGCCCTTGATGGCACCGGCGGTAGCAACGTTCTGGAAGGCAGGGGTCTGCACCGTGCCGTGCACGGTTTTGAACTCGCCCCGCCGGGCGTTGTGCTCCTGCTTGAGCAGGGTGTAGGTCGTCAAAGAAGGCATGATTATTCGTTCCTTTCTGAGCACGGAAAACAGCCGTGCAGCCTCGATGCAGGCCACGAGCCTGCAAGTTATCAGAATGATCACAGCAGCGGTCTGCCGTAATTGTAAGGGGAGCGGCGGATGCAGATCGCATCCTTACCTTTCACATACAAATATCGCAAAAAGCGCGAATTTTGTATCAAACTATCAGCATAGCATCGCCAAAGGAGAAGAAACGGTACTTCTCTGCCACAGCCACCTCATAGGCGTGCATGGTCTTTTCGTAGCCGTACAGGGCGGACACCAACATGATCAGGGTGCTCTCCGGCAGATGGAAGTTGGTGATCAAACCGTCGATGCAGTTGAACTTCACCCCCGGGTACAGGAAGATGGAGGTGTTGCCGCTGCAAGCCTTGATCTCGCCGTACTTGGCAGCGGCAGCCTCCAGTGTGCGGCAGCTGGTAGTGCCCACAGCGATGACCCGGTGGCCTGCGGCCTTGGTCTCGCGGATGCGCCGGGCGGTCTCCTCGCTGATGGAGTACCACTCGCTGTGCATCTTATGGTCGGCGATCTCGTCCTCCTGCACAGGTCGGAAGGTGCCCAGACCAACGTGCAGGGTGACCTCGGCAATGCCGACCCCCATGGCGCGGATGGTGTCCATTAGCTCCGGGGTAAAGTGCAGCCCGGCGGTGGGAGCAGCTGCGCTGCCCAGCTCCTTGGCATAGACGGTCTGGTACTGGCTCTGATCCTCCAGCTGCTTTGTGATGTAGGGCGGCAGAGGCATCTTGCCAAATTCATCCAGCTTTTCATAAAGCGTTTCGGTATCATAATAGAATGTAACGTACTTGTTGCCGTCCTCCATGGTCTCGTCCACCACGGCGGTCAGACTGCCGTCGCCAAAGCTTACCTTCGTGCCGGGCTGCATCCGCTTGCCGGGCTTTGCCAGGCACTCCCACTGGTCTCCCTTCACCTGCCGCAGCAGCAGCAGCTCGCACACGGCACCGGTAGGCTGCTTGACGCCCACGATGCGGGCGGGCAGCACCTTGGAATTATTCACTACTAAAAGATCTCCCGGCTCCAGAAATTCCGGCAGGTCGCGGAATACCTTGTGCTGAATGCTGTCGTCCTTTTGGCTCAGAACCATCAGCCGTGCCGCATCCCGCGGGGACGCAGGTTCCTGTGCAATGAGCTCTTTGGGTAAATCATACCAAAAATCTTTTTTTAACATACTGTGCATTTGCCTTTCCGATGATTGACACGGACAACGTATCAATGATATTATAGAATCTGTATAAACAGTATCTATTATATTGCATTGCTGTCCGGTTTGCAAGCCGTGTTGTGCACAATGATAAGATTTGCTGTTTGTTTTTTGAAAGGAAAGGTGCTGGAAATGGATAGACAGTATAAAGTGGGTATCGTAGGCGCAACTGGTATGGTGGGTCAGCGTTTTGTGACTCTGCTGGAGAATCATCCCTGGTTCAAGCTGACCGTGCTGGCTGCATCCGGCCGCAGTGCGGGCAAAAGCTATGAGGATGCAGTGGGCTCCCGCTGGGCCATGACTACTCCCATGCCGGAGAGCGTGAAGAAGATGACCGTTTTGGACGCTTCCAAGGTAGAGGAAGTTGCTTCGCAGGTGGATTTTGTTTTCTGCGCTGTCAATATGCCCAAGGACGAGATCAAAGCACTGGAGGAAGCATACGCCAAGGCTGAGTGCCCGGTGGTCTCCAACAACAGTGCCCATCGTTTCACCCCGGACGTTCCCATGGTGGTTCCCGAGATCAACGCCGACCATATCGAGATCATCCCTGCCCAGCGCAAGCGTCTGGGCACCAAGCGCGGCTTCATCGCGGTCAAGTCCAATTGCAGCCTGCAGAGCTATGTGCCCGCCCTGCATCCCCTGATGAAGGACTTTGGCGTGAGTAAGGCACTGGTGTGCACCTATCAGGCCATTTCCGGCGCTGGTAAGACCTTTGACCGGATGCCTGAGATTGTGGACAACGTGATCCCCTACATCGGCGGCGAGGAGGAAAAGAGCGAGCGCGAGCCGCTGAAGCTGTGGGGCCACATTGAGGGCGACCGGATCGTCAATGCCGAGAAGCCGGTCATCACTGCACAGTGCTTCCGTGTGCCTGTTTCGGACGGCCACACCGCAGCCGTGTTCGTAAGCTTTGACAAAAAGCCCACCAAGGAGCAGATGTTGGAAGCTTGGGCGAACTTCCGCGGCCCTGCACAGGAACTGAACCTGCCCAGCGCTCCCAAGCAGTTCCTGCACTACTTTACCGAGCCGGATCGTCCGCAGCCCAAGCTGGATCGCAACACCGAAAACGGTATGGCAGTGTGCATCGGCCGTCTGCGGGAGGACACCCTGTTTGATTACAAGTTTGCCTGCATGAGCCACAACACCCTGCGCGGTGCTGCCGGCGGTGCTGTGCTGCTGGCCGAGCTGCTGGCAGCAAAGGGCTATATGGACTAATGCCTGAATTTTTGCGCGATACACGCAGCAAAGGAGTTTTTACTATGAAGAAGCCTGTCTTTACCGGTGCGGGTGTTGCCATCATCACCCCGATGTACGAGGACGGAAGCATCAACTTTGACGAGTTGGGCCGCATTATCGAGGATCAGATCGCCCGCCACACCGATGCCATCATCATCTGCGGCACCACCGGCGAGTGTTCTACCATGACCGATGAGGAGCAGCTGGCCGCCATCAAGTTCACCGTGGATACGGTCAATCACCGCGTACCGGTCATTGCCGGTGCCGGTTCGAACGATACCGACCACGGCTGCGCACTGGCAGCAAAGTCTGCCGCCTGCGGTGCCGATGCCCTGCTGATGGTCACCCCCTACTACAACAAGACCTCGCAGGCCGGTCTGGTGGCGCACTTTACCGCCATGGCTGAGGCCGGCGGCATCCCGGTCATCCTGTACAATGTACCCTCCCGCACGGGTCTGAACATTGCACCCGAGACTGCTCTGGAGCTGAGCAAGCACCCGCTCATCAACGGCATCAAGGAGGCCTCCGGCAACATCTCTCAGGTGGCCAGAGTTGCTGCACTGTGCGGTGATGCGCTGAACATCTACTCCGGTAACGACGATCAGGTGGTTCCCCTGCTGGCACTGGGCGGCAAGGGTGTCATCAGCGTGGTGTCCAATGTTGCGCCGGAACTGGTGCATAACTGCTGTCAGGCTTTCTTTGACAGAGATACCGCCAAGGCCTGCGCTTTGCAGCTGGAAATGCTGCCGCTGGAGGAGGCTCTGTTCTGCGAGGTGAACCCCATTCCGGTCAAGTATGCCATGAACGTGCTGGGCTGGAACGCAGGCGAATGCCGTCTGCCGCTGGTAGAGCCCAGCGATGCCCACAAGGCAAAGATCGAGCAGGCTCTGCAGGCTGCAGGTCTGATCAAGGAATAACAACAGCGTACAGAATGCCCGGGATCTTCAGCTTCCGGGCATTCTGCCATATTATAGAAATGAGGAAACAGCAATGACAGAGATCGTGATTCAGGGTATTGGCGGCCGCATGGGCCATGTGCTGTGCGATATGATCGCACAGCGGGAGGACTGCTGTGTGGTGGCCGGTATTGATATGAAGGACGGCGAGCAAAACGGCATTCCGGTCTACGACAGTCTGGAAAAGCTGAACGGCAAGGGCGATGTGATCATCGACTTCAGTTCCCCTGCCGCAGTGGAAAAGGCATTGCCCTACTGCCAGACCCACAAGCTGCCCATCGTGGTGTGCACCACCGGCCTTTCGGAGGAGCTGCAGCTGAAGGTAGTGCAACTGTCCCGCAGCGTTCCGGTGTTCAAGAGCGCCAATATGTCCATGGGCATCAATGTACTGGCAGAGCTGTGCAAGCGAGCCTCTGCTGTGCTGGGTATCAACTATGATATCGAGATCGTGGAGCAGCATCACCACAACAAGCTGGATGCCCCCAGCGGAACGGCACTGATGCTGGCCGACGCCATCAACGAGGGAAATAACGGCGCGTACCATTATGTGTACGACCGCTCCTCCGTGCGCCAGAAGCGTGACCCGAAGGAAATCGGCATCAGCTCTGTGCGCGGCGGCAGCATCGTGGGCGACCACGAGGTGCTGTTCTGCGGCCCGGACGAGGTGATCACCCTGCGGCATACCGCCTATTCCCGCAGCATCTTTGCCAACGGTGCAGTAAATGCTGCGGTCTATCTGGCAAAAAAAGAGCCGGGTCTGTACGATATGGGCGATCTGATCGCTGCACTTTGAAAAACGAGCTGCCCGGCATACGCCGGGAGAAGAGGTGAACGATGAAGCAGGAGCCTTTAAAGCGGCGGCGTCCGGCTGCCCGTAAGCGCGGCCAAAAACAAACGCTCCGGGCGGTGGTGCTGTCGGTTCTGGCTGTGAGCGTGATAGCATTGTGTCTGGGAATCTGGACAAGGCTGCCGGGAGAAGATGTACCGGTGGGCGGCGTCGAGCCGCCGGAGGAGGTGTTATCCCCTGTTTCATCCGTTGCGACCCCGGAGCCGGAGCCCGAACCGCAGCCTGTGGTGGAAACCATCCGTTTTTCCGCAACAGGAGATAACCTGATCCATTCTCCCATTTATAATCAGGCCGCCCGCCGGGCAGGCGAAGACGGAAAGTACAGCTTTGATTACTGCTATGAGCACATTGCTCCTTTCTATGCGGAACAGGATGTGAACTGGATCAATCAGGAGACCCTTTGCAGCGACACCCTTGCACCCTCCACCTACCCATGCTTTTCCACCCCCGGCGACTGTGCGCGGGCGCTGTACCGTGCCGGGGTGCGGGTGTTCAGCCTGTCCAATAACCACACCTATGATAAGGGCGCGTCCGGCATTGCGGCTACTCTGCAATTCTGGGAGTCCATGCCGGAGGATGTAGTCACCACCGGTCTGTGGTGCGGCGAAGAGGACTACGACCGCATCCCGCTGCAAACCGTCAACGGTGTGACCATCGCCTATCTCTCCTATACTGAACACACCAACGGTATCCGCCAGAATAAGAATATGACAGCCAATGTCATCTACACCAGCCAGACCGATGTGATCGAGCATCAGGTGCGCTTAGCGCGTCAGCAGGCGGACTTTGTGGTGGTGGGAGTGCATTGGGGCGTAGAGAACAGCCACGCCGTCGTGGACAGTCAGCGCACACTGGCGCAGAATCTGGCAGACTGGGGCGCAGATGTCATCGTGGGCACCCATCCGCATGTGCTGCAGGACGCCCAGTGGCTGACCGCGGCAGACGGACGGCGGAGTTTTGTCGCCTTCTCGCTGGGCAATTTCCTCAGCACCCAGAGCCACCCGGATCAGCTGGTGGGAGCGATCCTGACCTTGCAGCTGCAAAAGACCACCCAGCCGAACGGCTCGGTGCAGTGTGAAGTGCTTGCGCCGCAGCTGCACCCCACCGTGACCCATTATGATACCGGAAAAACCAATGTGCGCACCTACCTTTTGCGCGATTACACGCAGAAATTGGCGGCAGCGCATGGTGTGCGGGCAAATTATTCTGATTTCAGCCTTGACAGGATACAAAAAATCGCGCAAAATAATATCAGTGCATCCTTTTTAGCACTTACATAAAAATGTGAAATGATTGAGCGTTGTCCGGCAACCCGGGCAGAACGGAGGACTTTTTATGTACGGAGTATCGAAGATCAATATCGAGACTGACCTGATGATGATCAGCGTGCAGGACGTAGTGTTCCGGGGCAACAGTCTGTCCCGGTATCTGGATATTTTTGCAGAGACCGGCGTAGTGGTGGATATGATCAGCCAGAGCGCTCCCCACGGCACTACCATTGATTTCAGCTTTACTGCATCCAGCAGCGATTTGCCGCTGGTGATGAAAGCAATCTCGGCAGCAAATCTGGATAAGGACGCCAAGGCTTCTCCCCTGATCAGCGTAGGCTATTCCAAGCTGAATCTGTTCGGTGAGGATATGGTCACCAGCTGTGGTGTGGCTGCGCGGGCGCTGAATGCACTGGCTATGGCCGGTATTGAGGTGCTGCTGATCACCACCAGCGATCTGGATATTTCTCTGCTCGTCCACGCGGAAAACGAGGACGCCGCTTATGAGGCACTGAAAAAGGCATACGAGCTGTAACAGTAATCAGCCGGGGCCGAGGGGACAGCTTCCCTTTCGGCCCTGTTTTTGCGGAATGCGTAGAGACAAGAAAAACACCGCCACGGCAGTTTCCCTGCCGAAAGAAGGAAAAACGGAATGAAAGAACCTGCTACTCTTATGCACAGCATCCGGCAGCGGCTGCTGGCACATTTTGAGAAAAGCACACCGTTTGCCCCGGAAGACCCTGCAGCGGAAGCTGCGCCTGCGGACAGCGGGCAGCTGCTCTATGCACCGGTCTCAGGACGTATCCGCGCACTGACCCGGATCAAGGACCCTGTGTTCTCCAGCGAGGTGCTGGGCAAAGGGTGTGCCATCGAGCCCAGCTGCGGCGAGGTAGTAGCACCCGCAGACGGCATTGTGGAAAAGATCGCCAAGACCCATCATGCCATCAGTTTGCTGTGCGACAACGGCATGGAGGTACTCATTCATGTTGGCATGGACACCGTGGAGCTGAAGGGTAAGGGCTATGAGCTATTTGTACAGACTGGAGACCATGTGCAGAAGGGCCAGCTGCTCTTCCGGTTCGATATGCAGGCCATTGCAGCGGCAGGCTACACGCTGACCACCCCCGTGATCGTGACCAACAGCAGCCGGTTTGCACGGATAGAGCCTTTGCTCTCCGGCCGGGTGACTGCCGGACAGCAGCTGTTGCGCGCTAAAATGTAAAAAATGGGCCAGAAACGCCTACGGACGTTTCTGGCCCATAAATTTTATAATGCTTTTTTACAGCGTTACCTTGTGGTAGATCTTTTTGCCCTTCTTAATGACGATACCCTGGGCCAACTGTTCTGCGGTAAAGCTGACAGTGGGAGCAGCGACCTTTTCACCGTCTGCCAACACACCGCCCTGTACTACCAGACGGCGAGCCTCGCCGTTGGAAGCAGCCAGACCGGCCTTGACCATCAGGGTCAGAATGCCGATGGCACCATCCGTCAGATCAGCCTCGGTCAGCTGGGTGCTGGGCATGTGCTCGGTATCCATTGCGTTGCCACTGAACAGTGCGCGGGCAGCATTCTGAGCCTTTTCGGCCTCTTCCTTGCCATGCACCATGCTGGTCATCTCGTAGGCAAGAATCTCCTTGGCCTCGTTCAGGCGCTGATCCTGCCAGGTGCTCATCTCATCGATCTGCTCCAGCGGCAGGAAGGTGAGCATACGGATGCACTTCATCACATCGGCATCGCCCACATTGCGCCAGTACTGGTAGAACTCGAAGGGGCTGGTCTTGTTGGGGTCCAGCCAGACAGCGTTGCCGGCGGTCTTGCCCATCTTCTTGCCCTGAGAGTCGGTCAGCAAGGTCACGGTCATGGCGTAGGCATCCTTGCCCAGCTTGCGGCGGATCAGCTCGGTACCGCCCAGCATATTGCTCCACTGGTCATCGCCGCCGAACTGCATATTGCAGCCGTAGTGCTGGAACATGTAGTAGAAGTCGTAGCTCTGCATGATCATGTAGTTGAACTCCAGGAAGGACAGGCCCTTCTCCATGCGCTGCTTGTAGCACTCGGCGCGCAGCATGTTGTTCACGGAGAAGCAGGCACCTACCTCGCGCAGCAGCTCAACGTAGTTCAGGTCCAACAGCCAGTCGGCGTTGTTCAGCATCAGCGCCTTGCCCTCGGAGAAATCGATAAACTTCTCCATCTGCTTTTTAAAGCAGGCGGCATTGTGAGCGATATCGTCCTTGGTCAGCATCTTGCGCATATCGGTGCGGCCGGAGGGGTCACCGATCATAGTAGTGCCGCCGCCGATCAGGGCGATGGGCTTGTTGCCTGCCAGCTGCAGGCGCTTCATCAGGGTCAGCGCCAGAAAATGACCGGCAGTCAGGCTGTCGGCGGTGCAGTCAAAGCCGATATAAAAAGTAGCCTTGCCGTTGTTGATCAGGTCAATGATCTCCTCATCGGTGATCTGGGCTACCAGACCACGGGCTTTCAGTTCTTCGTACAGCGTCATGGAAAAACCTCCTGTTTTTGGGGCAGAGGAAACAAAAACGCCCTCTGCCAAAAATGAATTTGGCAGAGGGCGAGATAACTTCGCGGTACCACCTCTGTTTGCCGTTTCCTCACGGAAGCGGCCTTACGAGTGCGCACCCCAGAGTAGAGTGACACTCCTGCGTCTTTAACGCTCGCACGCGGCACAGCCTACTAGCCTTACGCATTCAGCCTGCAGCTCCGGGAGGTATTTCCCCTGCTGTTCTGTGATCCCTTGCACCAACCGGGACTTCTCTGGACAGAACACTCTAGGGTACTTGTTCCCTTCATCGCCATTAACATTGTCTACTCTATCACAAGACCGCCGCCTTGTCAAGAGCTGTCCTTTCTGCAAAAATGCATTCCGCTGCATCATCCGCCGTGCTTGCGCTCCTGCAGCATCTCTCGTGCATTGGCGCGGGAAAGCTCGGTAACGTGGTCGCCGGAGATGAGGCGCGCCAAGGCCTCTACACGGCCATTTTCATCCAACGGATGGATCTCGGTGTAGGTGCGCTCGTTGGACACATTTTTCTGGATGAGCAGATGACAATCAGCCAGTGCTGCAATCTGCGCCGTATGGGTAATGCACAGGATCTGATGCCCTTGCGCACTCTGACGCAGCACCTCGCCGATGCGTCCCGCAGCCTTGCCGGACACACCGCTGTCGATCTCATCGTAGATCACGGTAGGCACGGCATCCTTATCGGCCATTGCATTCTTGATTGCAAGGGTGATGCGACTCAGTTCGCCGCCGGATGCGATCTTAGCCAGCGGCTTGGGTGCTTCACCGGGGTTTGTTGAGATGTAGAATTCAACGCTGTCCTGTCCATGGCTGGCCAGCGGACCGCGGGTATGCCGCAAGGTCATACGCACACCCGGCATATTCAAAAAGTCCAGCGTGCCGGAAATGCGGGCGTTCAGTTCCTCAAAGGCCTTCAGTCGGGTCTGGGTCAGAACCTCTGCTTTTTCCCGCGCTTTTGTGTAAAGACGCAGCTTTTCTGCCTGCAATGCATCATAGCGCTGCTGGGAATGCTGGATGTTATCAAGCTCTTCCCGGGCCTTTTGCCCGAAAGCGATCACATCCTCCACTGTGCTGCCGTATTTGCGCTTCAGCCGGTACAAAAGATCCAGTCGCTGCTCCACCTCGTCCAGTTCTGCATCGTTGGTGTCGTAGGTGTCCAGCCGCCCAATCAGATCTGCGGCCACATCCTTGGCGTTATAGTATAAGTCCAGCAGCTGCCCGGCGGCGGCTGTAAGCGCAGGGTCTAACTGCGCAGCGGCATCTACTGCGTTGGAGGCTTCCCCCAGCAGATCCACAGCGCCTGCGGCATCATCACTGCCGGAAAGCAGCGCATAGCTTTGCGCCAGACGGTCCCGGATGGCAGACGCATTGGACAGCACCTTCCGGCGGTTTTCCAGCGTCTGCTCCTCACCGGCAGTCAGCCCGGCATCCTCAATCTCCTGCACCTGATACTGCAACAGGTCGATCTTGCGCTGCTTTTCAGCCTCGTCAGTGATCAGAGCATCCAGCTCCCGCTTGACCCGCACCAGCTCCCGGTACAGGGCATAGTACTCCTGAAAAACAGTGCGGTTCTGCGCATAATCGTCCAAAATGCCCAGATGATGCGCCGGGTTGAGCAGACCCACCGAATCGTGCTGGCCGTTGATGTTGATCAGACCACCGCACAGCTCCCGCAGAACGGCTGCCGTAGCCGGCATTCCGTTGATGCGGCAGCTGCTCTTGCCCTCGGCGGTGATCTCACGGCTGAGCAGCAGTGCTTCGGAGCGCTCGTAGCCGGACTGTTCAAGCTTATCCAGCACAGCAGGCGGCACCTGCTCAAAGGCGGCGCGAATCACCGCCTTTGCAGCTCCGGTGCGCACCAAGTCCTTAGAGGTGCGGTTGCCAAGGATCGCATTGATGGAGTCGATCAAGATGGATTTGCCCGCACCGGTCTCGCCGGTCAGCACATTCAGCCCCGGTTCAAAGTGCACCTCTGCCTTTTGGATCACGGCAACATTTTCAATTTGCAGGCTGCTCAGCATGGCTTCGTTCTCCTACCGTCATCTCTGCCCCACATAGCGGGTCAGCTCCGAACAAATGGTCTTGGCATCGCGCTCCGAGCGCGCAACAATTAAAAAGGTATCATCACCGGAAAGGGTGCCAACGACATTTTTCCACTGCAATGCGTCAAAAACCTCACAGGCGGCATTTGCCATGCCGGAATAGCATTTTACCAGCACAACGTGCCCGGCGTAATCTACCCCCAGAACGGACTCGTGGAAGATGGTCTCAAAGCGTCCTTGCGTCTTGGGGTTGAAGCTTTCATTCCGGCTGGAAACGTAGCGGTAGCCCTCGGTAGTGGCTGCCTTTACAAGACACAACTCCCGGATATCGCGGGAAACGGTGGCCTGCGTTACCTCAAAGCCTTCGTTCCGCAGGTGCTCCAGCAGCACCTCCTGTCGGCTGATGGGATGCTCCTGCACAAGACGCAGGATCGTCTGCAAACGTTCCGCTTTTGTTTTTGTATCTTCTTTGCGGCTGCGTGCCATCTTAAAAATCGCCTCCCGTGTTATTGTCTTTTGCGCAGTTTCTGGTCAATGGCCTGAAACTGGTCTGCCCGCCCAAAGGTAATAAGCTTGACGTTCTGATCGGACAGGCGGATCTCTGCGGTGGCACCCGCCTTGAGGGGGTAGCCCGTACCGCCGTCACAGCTGATAAATACTTCATCGTCTGCTACCTGCCCCACACAGACGTTCAGCTTGCGCTCCTGCGCAAATACCATGGCCGGACTGGCCAGACTGTGGGGACAGATGGGGGTCACCACGACGCCCTTGGTCTGAGAATCCAGAATCGGGCCGCCGGCTGCCAGCGAGTAGGCCGTAGAGCCGGTGGGGGTCGCCACGATAACGCCATCGCCCCGGTAGTGCTCTACCAGAATATCATCGCAGTAAATGCTGAAGTCGATGGCCTGTTGCAGGCGTCCCTTGGTCACGACCACATCATTGAGGGCGTGCCCCTCCCAGCCGTCCTGACCAAGCACCCGGGCGTATAAAAGCATCCGGTTGTCCAGCTGGAAATCGCCCCGCGCCACAGCGGCCAGCTTTGTTTCCATTTCGCCGATCTCGCAGGTAGCCAGAAAGCCGCAGCGTCCCAGATTGATGCCGAGGATGGGCTTTGCGTACCGGAGCGAAAGATTCGCTTCGTGCAAGATGGTACCGTCCCCGCCAATGGTCAGGATCACGTCAGCACGCTTCAGACACCGCTCCAGCGGCAGGTAAATGACCCCTGCCGTGTTGCAGCTTTCCCGCAGAGCATCGCTCATCAGTACAGCTGCGCCGTGGGTCAGCAGGATCTGCGCCGCACGCAACGCGATTTCGCTGGCAGAGGTCTTGCCCGGATTGGGCGAAATGTAGATCGTCATACCGGTTTCTCCTTTGCTGACAGTTGAGTCTCAGCGATCCAACGTGGTGTGGCTTGCTGCCACCACCTGTGCGGCGGCTTCGTCGTCCAGCACTGCGGGCTGGTCGCTCTTCTGCACAAACATCAGGTACTCGATATTGCCTTCCGGCCCTTTGACCGGGCTGTAATCCAACCCGCGCACTACAAAGCCGTTTTCCGCAGCATAAGACATGGCATTGTGCAACACCTCACGATGCACGGCAGGGTCACGCACCACGCCGTTTTTGCCCACTTTCTCGCGGCCTGCCTCGAACTGCGGCTTCACCAGACAGACGCCCATGGCGTCCGGGGTGGTGATGCGCTGTGCCACCGGGAAGATGTGATGCAGAGAAATAAAGGAAACATCCACACTGAAAAATTCAATGGGCTCTGCAAGATCCTCCGGCGTGACATAGCGGATGTTCGTGCGCTCCATATTCACCACGCGCGCATCCGTCCGCAGGCTCCATGCCAGCTGACCGTAGCCAACATCTACGGCATACACCTTCACGGCACCATTTTGCAGCATACAGTCGGTAAAGCCGCCGGTAGATGCACCGATGTCCATGCAGACCTTGCCGTTGGGGGTAAGCGGGAAGCACTTCATGGCCTTTTCCAGCTTTAAGCCGCCACGGCTGACGTAACCGATGTCGTGGCCGCGAACCTCGACCACAGCATCCTCCTTGATCATCTCGCCGGCCTTGTCCACCTTTTGTTGGTTGACAAAAACCACACCGGCCATGATCAGAGCCTTGGCGCGCTCCCGGCTCTGCACAAGGCCGTTCTGCACAAGATATTGATCCAACCGAATTTTCACAGCTCGTTTTCTCCTTTCGTGAGGGCAGACCGGACTGCCTGCACAAGATCCGCAGCGTCCAGACCGGTGCACTGCTTGATCTGCGGAACAGTCGCGTGCGGCAGGCAGGCCGTGTGGACAGCGCAGTGTAAAAAGCGGCCGTTCCAGCCTTTTTGCTGCAAAGCATATGCCAGATGTTCACCAATACCACCAGCTGCAACACATTCTTCTGCAAACAGTACGATTTTATATTTCGACACAGTATCGATAAGTTTATCTGTAAAGGGGTATAGCTTTACAAGCCTCAGAACGTCTGCATTCTGCGATGCAGCGTTCAATTGAACGGCAGCTTCCAACAGATCCTCCAGTTCGTCCGCATAGCTGACCAGAAGGACCTCTGCCCCGGGCGTTTCATACAAAAAGTCGTATTCCCGCTTTGTGCAGGGATACTGCGCCAGCTTTGCACTCTCGCCGCCGCGGGGGTAGCGGATGGCCCGAGGGCCGGAGACCGTGTCCTGCAGCAAATAGTGCAGCCAGTATTGCAGCTCCTCGTAATTGGAGGGTGCATAGACCGGGATGCCGATCTGGCTGAGGAAGGCTGCATCATAGATGCCCTGATGGGTCTCGCCGTCTGCAGGGACAAAGCCGGCGCGGTCGATGGCAAAGACCACATTCTCCTTCAACAGGTTGACATCGTGGATGATCTGGTCATAGGAGCGCTGCAGGAAGGTGGAGTAGATGCACACCACCGGCAGCATTCCCTGACTGGCAAGACCGGCCGCAAAGGTGACAGCATGCTGCTCCGCCATGCCCACATCAAAAAAGCGCTGCGGGTGACGATGGGCAAAGAATTGCAGTCCGGTACCGTACTTCATGGCAGCGGTGATCGCGCAGAGCTTCGGGTTTTGTGTTCCCTCCTGCACCAGCAGTTTGCCGAAAACAGTGGAGAAGGATTCCTTCGGCGCAACCTCCGGGTCCGGCATTCCGTCCGGGTCAAAAGCAGATACACCGTGATAGTTTCCTGGGTTCATCTCTGCCGGCTGATAACCTTTACCCTTTTTGGTCACAATATGCAAAAAATGGGGACCCGGCCGCTGATAGATCGAGCGCAGGGTGCGTTCCAGCTCCTCCACGTTGTGGCCATCCACCGGGCCGATGTATTCAAAGCCCATATCCTCAAACATGGTGGAGTGGTACATAGCGCGGCGTACCAGCGTTTTTGCGCCGATCAGAGACTTTTTCATCGGCGTACCAATCAATGGCACACCGTCCAGAAAACTGCGTACATTATCCTTGGCATCATAATACGCCGTAGTTGTGCGCAGATGGGTCAGATATCGTGCCAGTGCACCGACATTTTTAGAGATGGACATCTTGTTATCGTTCAAGATCACAAGCAGGTTGTCCAGCCCGCCGATATTGTTCATCCCCTCATACACCATGCCGCCGGTAAAAGCGCCATCGCCGATCACCGCCACCACAAGCCCGGGCTCATGCTTGATCTTTTTGGCCCAAGCCATACCAATAGCGAGTGAAAGCGCCGTATTGCCGTGTCCGGCAATAAAGGCATCGTGCACACTTTCGTGAGGATTGGGAAAGCCGGAAATGCCATCCAGCTGCCGCAAATGGTCAAACTGTTTCCGGCGTCCGGTAAGCAGTTTGTGGGTGTAGCACTGATGCCCCACATCAAAAACGATCTTATCCTTAGGCGTTTCCAGCACACGGTGCAGCGCCACGGTCAGCTCTACGGTGCCAAGATTAGAGGCCAGATGGCCACCTGTCTTGGAGATATTTTCCAGCAAAAAATGCCGTATCTCTGCGCAAAGTTTTTCCACCTGCTGCGCATTCAGCTTTTTAAGATCGCTGGGCTGATCGATCTTGTCCAGCAACAACGATTCCATATTCACACGTCCTTTATGCGTTTGTACTTTGGGCATCTCTGCCGTCTTTTACACGACCGGGAACAGAAAGCCTACCAGGGAGCCGAGCAGTACGCCCGCCACGACTTGCAGCGGCGTGTGGCCGACCATTTCTTTCAGGTGCATATTCTGCAAAAAGGGAGCGTTTTTCTCGCTTACATCGATCCACTGGGCAATCATCTGGTTCAGCACCTTTGCCTGTTCACCGGTCTCGTGCCGGACGCCCATGGCATCGTGCATGGTGATGATAGCCACCACACAGGCCACCGCAAAAATCGGCGAGGCGACCCCGGCGCTGCGTCCGGTAACAATAGCCATGGCGCAGACGGTCGCGCTGTGTGCGCTGGGCATACCACCATCGCCCCACATCCGCTCTAACTGGAACTTACCCAGCAGAATAAAGTTGATGATGGTCTTTAGCACCTGTGCAATGAACCAGCTGAGAAGCGATGCGGTCAAGATCTGATTGACTGATAAGATATTTTGAATAAACTGCATATCTGTATTCCTTTTTCTTTAGTTTTTGCGCACCAGAAGCTGCTGAGCCAGCTGTTGCAAAAAAGCTGCCTTTGCACCAAAATGCTGCTGCAGATCATTGCAGATCTGCTCGTTCAGCTTTTGCGCCAGCACCATTGCGCCGTCTACCCCATACAGAGTAACAAAAGTGGTCTTGCCGTTTTCGCTGTCACTGCCGATGGGTTTGCCCAGCTGTTCCGGGGTGCTGGTAACGTCCAGCACATCGTCCACGATCTGGAACACCAGCCCCAGCCCGTATGCGTAGGAGGCCAGTATCTCGCACTGCTGCGGTGTTGCACCGGCTGCGGCAGCGCCCATCTGGACGGCGGCATTGATCAGTGCACCAGTCTTGTTACGGTGAATGAGGCGCAGCTGCTCCTCGGTGGCCGCTAGCGCTTCATATTTCAGATCCAGCTCCTGCCCGTAGACCATGCCGCGGCTGCCTGCACCCGCGCCCAGTGCACGGGCGGCTGCCACGCAGATCTGCGGCGTAGCGGAGGCGTTTGCAATCACCTCAAAAGCCTCGGTCAGCAGCACGTCACCGGCCAGCATTGCCGTGGACTCGCTGAAGGCCTTATGGCAAGAGGGACGTCCCCGGCGCAGATCATCGTTGTCCATGCAAGGCAGATCATCATGGATCAACGAGTAGCAATGCAGCATCTCCACAGCTGCCGCGAACTGTGCGGCAACCTGCATCTCGCCGCCCAGCATATCGCAGACACTGAGCGTCAGAATCGCGCGGATGCGCTTTCCACCGCCCAGCAAGCTGTAACGGGCAGCTCTGCACACCTCCGATTCCTCAGGCAGAAAACGGGCGCTGGCAGCATCCAGCGCAGCCGTGGCTTGCAGCAGATATTCCTGATATTGCGCCTTGTATTCCATTATTCTTCCTCCTGCTCCTGCGGGGCTTCTACGGTCTCGGCGATCTTTGCACTGATTTCCTCGATCTGCAGCGAGGTTTTTTCCAACGTTGCATGGCAGTACTGCATCAGGGAGGCGGCTTCCGCATACAGCTTGACGGAATCTGCCAGCGAGGTGTCTTCCTGCTGCATCTGTGCAAGGATCGCGTTCAGCCGATCCATTCCTTCTTCAAAGCTTTTGGGTGCTCTCATTGATCTCCTCCACAGTTTCCACACGGCATCGTGCCTGATATTGCCGACTGCGCACACAGATGAGCTGCTCCGGCTGCAGCTGCTCCACGGTGCAGACCTTCCCTTTTGTATCGGTCACAAGGGCATAGCCACGGGCCAGCACACGGTATGGATTCAGCGATGTAGCCAGTGCAGCTGCGTGTTGAAGCTGCATACTTTTGTCATTCATACGCGCTTTTTGCTGCGTCCGGACAGTCTGCTGTATCTGTTGCAGGCGGTTTGAATACTGCTGTAAGATTTTACTCGGCGCGCTCTGCTCCAACAAAAAGTTGTATTGTTCTAGACCATTATAGCACAACGCAAGCCGTTTTTGTATATTTTTGTGAATATTTTCTTCAATATTTTCAAAAATGCGCTGCTGCTCCTCCCGATCCGGCACCGCAAGCTCTGCGGCAGCGGACGGTGTGGGAGCACGCTGGTCGGCTACAAAGTCCAGAATGGTGTAGTCGATCTCGTGTCCGATGGCACTGATCAGCGGCGTTTTGCAACGAAATGCCGCCCGGGCGATCTCCTCGGCATTGAACACCCACAGGTCTTCCCTGCTGCCGCCGCCCCGGGCTACGATGATCTCGTCCACCTTCCCGCTCTGATCCAGCGTGCGGATGGCTACGGCAATCTGCCGGGCAGCCTCAAAGCCCTGCACCGTTACCGGGCACAGCAGCAGCCGAACGGACGGCCAGCGGCGGCTGATCACGTTGCGGATATCCTGCAGCGCCGCCCCGGTTTTGCTGGTAACGACACCAATACATTTGGGGTATGCAGGCAGCGGCTTTTTGTGTGCCGAGTCAAACAGACCTTCCTTTTCCAACCGGGCCTTCAGCTGCTCCAGCGCAAGCTGTGCCGCGCCCAGACCATCCGGAAACATCTCGTTTACATAGACCTGAAACGCACCGTCCCGCTCGTAGAGGGTAGCGCGGCAGCGTACCACGACCCGCATCCCCTCCTCCGGGCGAAATGCCAGACGGCGGGCATCGGTGCGGAACATCACCGCCTTTACGCTGCAGGCATCGTCCCGCAGAGAAAAGTAGCAGTGCCCGCTGCGGGCGTTCTGCACAAAATTTGCGATCTCACCCCGCAGGGCCAGATCGAACAACCCATCGTTGACATCCAGCAGCGTTTTGACATAATGGTTCAGCTCTGAGACCGAGATCACATCAGCCATAGACCGGCCTCCCGTGCAGCAAGAATAGACACGCCGATGGCGTTATCACTTGAATACTGCCCCGGCACAAAATAGACTTGCGGCAGCCGCTGCTGCACCCATGTGCGGATGATATCGCTGCTCATCACGCCGCCGGCGCAGACCACCGGCAGACCGGGGTATTCCTTCTGTGCGGCCTTTGTCATGCGGACAACGGTATCTGCCACGCAGAGCAGGCAGTACTTGCAAACGTATTCCGGAGCTTTTCCGGCCGCAAGCAGGGCGTTACACTGGTTTTCCAGCCCAGAAAGGCTGCATTGCAGCCCCTTTACGCTGGACTTGGGCCGGATCTCCTCGGCGCACTGCGCAGCAAGGCGGGAGACCTCTGCCCCTGCGGGGAAGCCAAAGCCCAGCCGCACGCCCACGCGGTCCACCGCCTGACCAGCGTACAGATCGGTACTGGTGCCAAGGGTGGTGATAGCACGCACCTGATCGCACAGCAAAAGATCCGTGGTGCCGCCGGAGATATGGAACAAAAGCACCTTCTGGGAGAACAGTGCCTCACCCTTTGCGGCATACAGCGCCGCAGCAGCGTGACCCTGCTGATGGGTAGTGTGGATCAGCGGAATGTCCCGTGCCGCCGCAAAGGCGGTCGCCGCGCTGACACCAGCCAGAAAACAGGGCATATAGCTGCCCTCTACCGGGCGCGGTTTTTGCGAAACACCTACGGCATCTATTTTTGTCAGGTCGAATTCCTGCGCCAGCTCCTGCAGCATCTCCGGCAGAGCTGCTGTGTGATGGAACAGTGCATCGCTTTGCCGGAGACCAAGCTGCCCGGCTTTTACCGGCAAAAAGCGCTTTTTTGCACAAACAACCTCCCCGGCTGTATCAAAAACTGCCAGAGAGGTTGCATAGTTGCTTGTATCGACCCCGAGCGTATAACGGCTCACTGTTCAGCCGACTCCGTGACGGCTTCATCACTCAGGCCGTGGTCGCGTGCCACAGCACCCAGCAGGCCATTCACAAATTGGTAGTCCTCGCCCGCGCCGTACTTCTTGGTCAGTTCCACAGCCTCATTGATGGCAACGCCGGGCTTGTTCTCGCCGCCGAACAGCATCTCGGCCACGGCCAGACGCAACACAGTCAGGCTGACGCGGGGCAGACGCTCCATGGTCCAGTTGCGCAGGTGAGCGCGGATCTCGTCATCCACCTCTGCGGAATGATCGTAGTAGGCGTTCAGCAACAGACGGCTGAACGCGTCCACGGGATGCTCTTCATCGTTCTCAGCGTGGTTGGACAATGCCTCGGCCAGAGGAATGTCACCAAAGGTCTGCGAAAATGCCAGCAAAAAGGCGTTTTCGCGGGCTTCTCTACGGGGCAGAATGTTTTCCATAATGTTCCTTTCGCAATACAAACCCTCCCCGCCGGGCCTGCCGGGAGGAGGATCGTTTCTGATATGATTTTTTGCTGAATTCGTTACTGCGCTTCGGCAAGGCCTGCAATGACCAGATCCACGCGGCTAACCGTCACATTGGTCATGTTCTGCACAGCAGACTTGACGTTCTCCTGTACTTTTTCAGCCACAGAGGGAATCCGTGCGCCGAACTGCATCATCAGGTGCAGAGTGATGCTGGCCGTGCCGTCCCGCATCTCAACCACCACAGGCGGCTGGATACTGGCAGATTCCAGCAGGCTTTTCAGCTTTTTATTCTGCACGCCGCAGGACACCTCGGCAACGCCGTCCACTTCCAGTGCGGCGCAGCGGGCAATCTTACCCACGACCTCGGTCGAAATCTGAAGGCTGCCGCCCTGAAGATCCATGTTCTGTAAATCCATTGTGCTGTCCTCCATCCAAAGGCTGCTCCGGCAGCGGTTTCAAAACCCTGAAACCGGTCTGCCGTGTCTGCCTTTTGTGTTCAAACGCGCCCTTGTACAGTGCATAAAGGCGCGCAGCATTCATTTTTGATAGAGTTATTATACCATCAATGCGGGGGTAATTTCAATACTTGTTTGGAAAAGAAGATGGAAATCAGCATAGAATGGCATCCCGGCAGCGCATACGGCTTTCTGCCTGCAAGAAAAGCTGCGCCTGCGCCGCCGGGATATCCGCATAGATAAAGAGTGCTTACTTTACCTCCACCACCGTAATATTCTGGGCGGTCACGCTGCTTTTGTTCATCACCACATCCCGGATCTGTGCCACCTGCGCCGCCGTGAGCGGCTCACCCGCTGTCATCACGGTCAGGTCTGCCCGCCCTGCTTGCAAAAAGCACAGGCAATCCGCAAAGCCCTTGGCGCGCACCAGCGTTTCGATCTCGTTTTCTGCGTTCAGATCCTCCAGCCCTGCCGCCATTTGTGCGGTGTACTCCTTTTTCTCCTCCGCTGTCAGGGAGGAGGACTTCAGGCTCTTTTGCAGGGTATCCATTGCTTCGTCGTGTGCCTTTTCCCGCTTGAGCCGAGCCTGTTCAAAAAAGCGGGTGCCGCTGTCGTTTGCTACGCTGACAAGCTGTGCTTCGCCATAATTTTTATTGACACCGGAGGCGGCCTCCGCCTCTGTGGGCAGCGCATCCGTGATGGCAGTCTCCGCTTCTGCCTCCACTGGCTCTGCCGAGACCATGAGGGTGTCGTCCTCTGTCTGCGGAGTAATGTCTGCCCGGGCATACTGCCAGTTTAAGTAGACGGCAATGACCAGCGCCGCCGCCAGTGTCAGGGCGGTGACCCTGCGGGTGTTTCTGGAAAGTGCTCTCATAAAACGCTTCCTCCTTTGTTTTTGGGTAAATAGTTTTGGTACTCGATCAAAGCAGCAGCTCAGCACTTGCGTTGCTCCACGCAGATGCGGTTCGTGGGCAGATCCAACAGCGAATGCAGCAGCTCAGTAATGCGGGCTGCAACCCGGACATCTCCCCCGCCCTCACACAGCACGGCGACCCCGCAGACCTGCGGCAGATAGGTAGTCTCGGCCAGCGCAGACCCATCCTGTAAAAGAACGTGCGTCTCCTGCTGTTGCAGATCTCCGGTCTGGGTATCTACTGCATAGATAGTCTCCTCTCCGGTGGTCAGGGTGACCATGACCGTGGTGCGCCCTGCTCCCTGCAATTGGCTGATAAGCTCTTCCAGCTGCTGCTCCAGTTGGGTCTGGTACTGGCTGACGGCAGCAGTCCGGACAGTAGATGCCGCGGTTTTCTGCGTGTTGCCGCTGGGTAAAAGTTCCGACAGCAAAAGCAGCAGCATTGCCATCACGCCGACCGTCACCGCCAGCGCGGTGCGGTTTTTGTTGCTTTGCAAAGAGCGTAAAGCGGAAAGCAATTCATTCTTCTTCACGGTGTGCTCTCCTCCGCTGCCGTGGGAGCGGTGCCCAGTGTCTGCTGCAAAAAGCTGAGCGCTGCCTGCTTTTGGGCGGCGGTACAGCCCGCCGGGAAGGCAGCAACAACCTTTTTTACCACGACCTGCTGCCCGGCTTTTTCCAGCGTGACCGTCACGCTGGCATCAAGCCCGAACTGCTGGCGGCACTGTGCGGTACAGTACTCCGCCAACCGGGTCTCTGTCTCGGTCAGGATCTCCGTTTCCAGTGCATCCGGCTGTGCAGTGGACGTGGCCGCCGGGGCTGTATTCCCTGAAAAAGCGGTCATAATCTTGCCTGGCAGCCGTGGCAGCTGCGCAAGAAGGACTGCTAAAATATATAACCCGGCTGCGGCTTTTATGCACCGGCCAGCCCAGCTTTGCCCAGCAAAAAAACTGACCAGCTCCGCCCCGATGCACGCTATGCAGAATACTGCCGCGGCCCGCTGAAATGCCTGCATCTAACCACCCCCTGTCAGCATCAGCAGCACGATGCCCACCACAAACAACATAAAAAACAAGGCCGTAACAGCCGCCATGCAGCGCACAGCTTCGGCAAAGCATTGCAGCAGCTTATGGCAATGCTCCAGCCCGCCGATCCCGGCAAGCCAGCCGCAGCAGGACAGAAAAAGCAGATGCACCAGCAGCCCGAGATACAAGGGCGCAAATTCTGCCCCGATGCTGAGCAATGCGGCAATGCCAAGGGTGCTTTTGAGCAACTGCATCCCGGCCAGCACTGCATCTGCCGCGTTGCTCAGCGCCTGCCCTACAATGGGCACACTGCCGGTCAGCAGCTGTCCCAGACGGGAGGCTGAACGATCCAGCTGCACCGTGACTACGCGCTGAATGCTCATCAGAGCGGCGAACGCTTTGCCTGCCCAGCCGATGGCCTGCCGCAGCAGCCGCCCGGTCAGAGTGCAGCCCTCGAACAGACTTTTGCGGGAACTGATGCCGCAGGCCATGCTGATGGCAAGGTAGCTGCGCAGCAGCGGCTGCAGCCAGAGGGTGACCGCCTGTGCGATAAAACACAGCACCGTGAGCAGAAAGCCGTTTGCAGCCGCTCCGGCGTTCCATTCACCGCCAGCTGCCAACACGCCGCTGTATACCGGCAAAAAGCCCAGCAGATAACTTTTCCACCCGGCCATCCGGGTGCACAGGGCAGCGGCAAGCTTGTCCAGCTCCTGCCACAATAGAACGCCGCAGCCGCCGGCAGCCGCCAGCTCCAGCAGTGCTCTGTCGGCAGTGTCCTGCAAGAGAAATGCAAGTCCAGCTGCCAGCGACAAAAACAGCAGAACATCGGCATATTGTTGCATCGTATCCCGCAGCAATTGCACCGGTTCGGCGGCAAACAAACGCACAAGGGTGCCAAGCGGGTCTGCCGCAAACTGCTCGGCCTGTACAGGTGCCTTGTCGAGATAGGTTTGCCACGGTGTGGCTTCTGCTGCCGCAGCTTTCAGAGCGGTTTTGCTGCACAGAAAACCCAGCGTTGCCATGCAAATGATAAGGGCGCATTTTTTCATCCTGCCAACCCCCAGATCGTCTGGAATATCTGTTCCAGCAGCGGCCATACTGCTGCCAGTACGAGACACCGCCCCGCCAGCCCGGCGCACCATGCAAGAGTATCTGCTCCTGCTTCCTCGCAGAGGGTGCGGACGTAATCTGCCAGCAACAGGATGCCCGCGCTGCGCAAAAGGCAGGAAAAGGCTTGCGCATTGGTGCGCTGCCCCAGCTGTACCATTGCTTGCAGTACCCCGCGCAGCGGCTGTGCCAGACGGAGCAGCAGCCACACCGCAGCACCCAGCGAAAGCAGCAACGCAAATGCCGGGGAATACCGCTGCAATAGAACTCCCGCAAAGGCCATCAGCAGCAGCGCAGTCAGCACCGGAACTGCTGCGCTCATAGCGCGAACAGAGACCGGATGGTGGCAAACAGGGTGCTGATCTGCTTGACGAGAATGGAAAGCACTACCACAAGCCCCGCCAATGTGGTCATCATGGCCTGATCCTCCCGCCCGGAGCGGATGAGCAGCTGATTAAGTACTGCCACGATGATGCCGATGGCCGCAATTTTGAACACAAGTTCGATATCCATCCGTTTCTCCTTTGTTCTGTACAGCTTTTACCAAAAGAGTAGCGCCAGCATCATACCGCCAGCCAACCCCAGACGGTGCGGCAAACCGGCCTGCCGCTGTGCTGTGCGGCGTGCCTGCTGTAAATAGTCCTCAAACCGCGCCGTATAGTAACCCAGCCGCTCGCATTCCTGTGCGGCCTCTGCGCGGCCGATTCCGCTAAAGCACTCTGCAAAGCAGGCACGCTCCTCTGCTGAAAGCTGCCACGGTGCAGGCAACTGCTGCAATGTACCGCCGGGATTTTGTGGCAAAAGGCCCTCGCGGCAAAGCTGCCGGCAGAGGCTTTGCAGGTCTGCCCGGCGGTACTGTATCTCCTGCCGGATGCGCTGTAATAACGCGATGGTGCCCTGCAAGGCAGCAAGGTGCAGACTTGTCTGAGCCTGTACCGCATCCCCCGCCAGCCAGCCGCACAGTGGGAGCAAAAGCAGGCCAAGCCCGTGCAGAAGGCCACTCATACGGCGCACACTTCCCGGATGCAACCCGGTGTCTCCCGCCCGGCAAGGATGACCAGCTGCCGCAGCATCCCGCGCTGCAACAAAGCCTGCACCTGCGGGCGGCACTGTGCCTGTGCAGCATCCGGCGCGTGGATACTGGCAATAAAATCCACCCCGCTGAAAAAGCCCTGCTCCAGTGCCATCGTTTCCTCCAGACTGCCCAGCTCGTCCAGCAGGATCACCTGTGGTGCCAGCGTACGCAGCACCATCTGGACGGCGCGGGCTTTATCCACCCCGCCAATGCGCTCCAGCGGCGGAAGCGGCCCTTCCGGCGGGAAAAGCTCGCCCCGCTCGTCTATCACTGCCACCAGACGCTGCCGCTCGGCCAGCGTCCGGGCGATAGTGCGCAACAGGGTGGTCTTGCCGCTGCCGGGCTCTCCCACCACCAGCAGCCCGGTAAAGTGCTGTTCCAGCAGCTTGTCCAGCGCGGGCGGCAAAGGGATAACACAACTGCGTGCGATCCGCAGGTTGAGCGAAGTGACCTTTTGCAGAGCGATGCACTGCCCTTCCCGCTGTACGAACTGCCCCGCCACGCCCACGCGGTTGCCGACAGCAGTGGTCAGGTAGCCCTCAGCAAGCTCCCTTTCGTGGGTGTGCACCGAGCCATTGCAAAGGGTGTGAAATATCTCTTCTATTTGCAGCGCATTCAGCCTTATTGCAGCCAGCTTTGGAGGGCAGCCCGGCAGTGCCGAAGCAGAGCATTGCCGCCCCTGTACGGTAAATGTGACCGCACAGCCAGTGCGCAGCCGCAGCTCCTGTATGCGCACTGCCGTTTGTACGGGCAGCTGTGCCAGCGGCGATGCAAGCCAAGCGGGAAGGGCTCTGATAGCCCGGTAATACTCGTCCACTTTGGTTTCTCCTTCCACGAAAGCTTTGTGCTAGCATTGTATGCGCTTTGTGCGTCATTAGAACCGGGAACCGGGAACGGGCAAACAAAAAAGCCTCTGCAACAGCATTGCAGAAGCTTTTGAAATTACTTGTATTTCGGCATTTAAAAGGGCGCTTTAAGTCGTTTCCTGTTCTGCCGGAGCATCCTGCAGCATAGCAAGAAATTCCTGCTCGGTCAGCACCGGCACGCCCAGCGCCTGTGCCTTGGTCAGCTTGGAGCCCGCCGCTGCACCGGCCACCACATAGGCCGTTTTTTTGGAGACCGAGCCACTGGCTTTGCCGCCGTTTTTCACGATCAGCGCCTCGGCTTCGTTGCGGGAGAGGGTCTCCAGCGTACCGGTGACCACCAGCGTTTTGCCCGCCAGTTTATCTCCCTTCGGCTCGCCCTTCCACTGCATATTGACCCCGGCATCTGCAAGGCGATGCACCAGATCGGTGGTGCCATCCTTGGCAAAGAACTCCACCACACTCTGCGCCATCACGCCGCCAAAGCCGTCGATCTCGCTGATCTGCTCAGTGGTGGCTTCCCGGATGGCTTGCAGCGTGCCGAAATGTTCTGCCAGCAGCGCGGCTGCCTTATCGCCGATGTTGCGGATGCCAAAACCGAACAAAAGTTTATCCAGATTGTTCTGCTTGGAGGCGGTAATGGCCTGTAACAGATTGTCCGCGCTTTTCTCCTTGAATTTGTCCAGCTCCAGCAGCTGTTCCCGGGTCAGCGTGTAGATATCTGCTGCGGAATGCACCAGTTCCTTTTCCACCAATTGGGTGGCTACTGCCTCGCCCAAGCCCTCGATATCCATGGCATCCCGGGAGGCAAAATGGATGATATTGCGCAGTGCTTGTGCCGGACACTCCGGGTTCACGCAGCGCAGGGCAGCCTCGTCCTCCAAGTGCACCACCGGCGCACCGCAGGAGGGGCAGACCGTGGGCATAGTGTAGGGTTCAACTCCCTCTGCATGATGGGTGACCCCGATGACCTCCGGGATGATATCGCCCGCCTTGCGCACTTGAATGGTGTCCCCGATGCACAGCCCGAACTGTCGGATGAAGTCCTCGTTGTGGAGAGTGGCGCGAGCTACCGTAGTGCCTGCCAGAAACACCGGGTCAAAGCAGGCGGTGGGGGTAAGCACACCGGTGCGGCCAACGGCAACCTCGATGCTGCGCAGAGTGGTCTCCTTGACCTCCGGCGGGTACTTGAAGGCGATGGCCCAGCGTGGGAATTTGTTGGTGGAACCCATCAGCTCCCGCTGCGCAAAATCGTTCACCTTGATAACAGCACCGTCCATGTCGAAATCAAGCTTGGAGCGGTTCTGCCCGATGTTCTCGATTTCGGCAATGGCGTCCTCGATATCATGCACCACATGGTAGCGCGGCGATACCGGCAGGCCAAGGCTCTTGAGGTAATCCAGACTTTCGGAGTGCTTCGCTAAAGTCTTGCCCCGGATCTGCTGCACATTAAACACAAAGATGGAAAGTCCCCGGCTGCCGGTGATGCGGGCATCCTTCTGCCGCAAAGAACCGGCTGCTGCGTTGCGGGGATTTTTAAAGGGTGCTGCACCCTGCAGTTCCTGCTCGGCGCACAGGTGCTGAAAGGCTTCGTGGGGCATATATACCTCGCCGCGCACCTCCAAAAACTCCGGTGCGTCTTTAAGGGTCTTGGGGATGCTGCGGATGGCACGCACGTTTGCGGTAACATCCTCGCCCACCACGCCGTCACCGCGGGTGGAGGCGCGGACAAGCTGTCCATTCTCATACTCCAAGCTGCAGGAAAGACCATCGATCTTGATCTCCACAACATATTCCGGTTCTACTCCGGCCTCGCGGACGCGGCGGTCAAAGTCCCGCAGCTCGTCAAAGGAAAACGCATCCAGCAGGCTTTCCATCTTGACGGCATGGGTCACCTTGGGCAGCTTGCTGCTGGCGGTGCCGCCCACCTTCTGGGTGGGCGATGCTGCTGTGATCAGCTGTGGAAACTGTGCTTCCAGTTCCTTCAATTCCCGCGTCAGGGCATCGTATTCAAAATCCTCCAGCTCCGGCGCATCCTGATCGTAGTAAAGCCGGTTGTTTTTCTCAATAATTGCGCGCAGTTCTTTCACACGCTTTTTTGCCTGTTCCAGTTCCAAATATTCCACTCTCCCGCGATATCATTTTACCGCCCGCCGTGCTGCTTGCCCGACAGAAACCGTGCTGTACACCGGACACAGCAGACGAGCGGCAGTCGTTTGCATTTGCATCTTCCTTAGTATACCACATCCATGGATGGTCTGCAAAGCGCTAAATACAAATCGTATTTTTAAAGTGCTCTCGTACGTTGAAATCGATATCAGCACACATCAAATGTTGACTTTTAATCACTAGTGCAAGATACTAAACGTATACTCATTATATTTTATAACGTTGATTCGTTCTGTTTTTCATTTTCCTTTGCTGGCTTAATCAGTAATTCTTTGCGTTGTGTTTTCTACGCAGTACGAACAAAAAAGCCCCTCCCCGGTGCGGCAGCTTGTGCCATCCGGGAAAGGGGTACAGTTAAGTTTGCAGCTCAGGTGACCGGGATCAGCAACTGCTGTGCCTGCGGCAGACAGGCAAGCTCCTCTTCCAGCTGGTTTGCCGCAAGGATCTGCGCCGGGGCTACATGGAACCGCCGGGCCACTGCAAACACCTCCTCTCCGGCCTGCGCGTAGTAGATACGCAAGGCGATCTCGGGGTCGGTATCGGGCAGCGGGTCGCCAAGGGTGATGCTGCCGATGACCGGGCTGGTGGTACAGCCTAAAATCGCGCCCTCTGCCCGGACTGTAATCGTAGCTTCCAGTGTGCCGCCCGCACAGGTGCACTGCATGTTCTCGATGCTCAGCCAACATTCCGGCACAAGCACCGTTCCCTCCGGCGGCGTAATGGGCAGCGGGACAGCGACCTCCAAGGTTTTTTCGTAGCTTTCCAGCTCGCCGAGGGTATTCTCTGCAAGGGCAGTTACCACTGCTTTGGCGGCAAGCACCCAGCCCTCCCCTTTTTGGACGGCCTGCTGAGGGCCATAGTGCACAAAACAGGCCCGCAGCTGCGCCCCTGCATCCGGAAGAGGTCCGGAGCCTGTGGCGGTGGCGGTATCATTCAGGGTGCAGAGCAACTGCTCTGTGACGAGCGGCTGCGGTGTGAGTTCCGTTTCAAACCGGGTAGAAAAAGCATCCACTGCCACTTGCAGCTGATAGCTGCGCCATGCCCGCAGGTGCAGCATGACATTTGCCGTCAGCTGGGCGGCGGCGCTTTCTGCCTGCGACAGGGTAAACCCCACCGGCTCTGCCACACACAGGCAGCGGCAGTCCTCGGTGATGCCCTCTAAATCTATTACCTGCTGGAAGGGCAGTGCCGCCGCCTGACTTTGCAGGGCAGTGTCCCCTTCTGCCCGCCATGCACACTGCACCCGCAGTTCCCCCTTGACAACAGCTTTACCGGCAAGCAGCTTTACCTCTGCCACACAGGCGTTGCCGGTAATATCCAGTACAGCCGCGGGGGGCTTTGCAAAGACAAGCTCTCCCTCTAAGGTAACAAGCTTATCCAACACGGCCACACTGCGCACGCCTTGCAGGGTGCGCAGCTGCTGCTCGATGCCGCCATCTGCCAGTGCGGTGATCACCTCGGTCTTGCACTGGGTGTGCACCGTGACCACCAGCCCATAGGCACCCCGCACCTCGATGCGGCGCGGGTCTGCCGCGCGGGTGTTGAGGTACTCTGTCTGCCCTTCCACCACGGCTGTCCATGCCGTAAAGGTAAGCTCCGGCAGCTCCAGCTGCCGGGTGAAGGGCAGCTTTTGCTCGGTCTGGCACAGGCCTTTTTCTGCTTCGCTCTGGTAAAACACCGTGCAGCGCAGATAGCCCTCTAAGGTAAGTCTGCCCGGCTGCAGCTGCCGCTGCAGAACAACCGGGCGGACAAAGCACTTGACCAGCTTACCCACCGGCGGCAGGTCATCCGAGATGCGGATCTCGGTCTCCAGCGGAAGTTCTGCTTTTACGGTACAGCCTGCCCCGCCCTGCGGCAGCGTGTCCCGGAATATCTTCAGTTCCATGTGCAGTGTGCTCCTTTCCCTGTCCGTTTCCGTAAGAGTGTATGCGGCAGCAGGCGGCGGTATGCCGACAGTAAAAGGCCGGTGTGCAGCAGCTTTGCCACACACCGGCCTTTTATGGATTCAGTTCTCTTTGCGGATGCCGAACAGCTTGCGCAGAATGCCGCACAGCGCTTTCGGGCTGCGAATGACCACTACCTGCATCTCCACCCCGCCTTTCGCTCATGTTTACCCCATTATAGCGTCTGACGGGCAAAAATGTTCCGGGAAGAGGTTTAATCTGCGATGGTCTCCACCACCACAAGCGCGCCCTGCCGTGTGCTGATGGTGATGCAGTCCGATCCTTCGGCATATTCGTTGCTCACGCCCAGCGGATAGCCTGCTGTGAGCACGGCATCCTCTAACTCATAGAAGGAGCCTTTTTCATACACGCCCTCGGCGCGTCCCTCCATGGGGAAGGCGGAGAAGTAGAAGAACTCCTCCTTGGGATAGCGGCGGCTCTCGCCCGGCAGCACAAAGGTGATGCGGGAGCGCTCGTCCTGCAAGGCAGCGCGGATGCCGTGCTGCTCCAGCCCAAGGCCGGTGCACAGGTTTGCAAGGGTGTGCTCCACCCGCTTGCCGCCCAGTGCGCCCAGCAAAAGCACCTCGTCAAAGCCCTTTTGCGCCGCGAGCTTTGCGGCATACTCGGTATCGGTGTCGTCCTTGACGTGGGGTAAAACGACGATATCGTCCGCATTCTGCTGCGGACAGGGAGCGGAATCAAAATCGCCTACAATGATATCCGGCTTGCAGCCCAGCCGTTCGCAGTTGCGGTAGCCCGCATCGCAGGCAATGATAAAATCATCGCTGCGCAACAGGCGTTTGAGTTCCGGCTGCACCGGGCAGGCGGAAAGGATCACACAACGGGACATCTCATTCTTCCTTCCGTATTACACTTTCGGGCGCTGCCAGTCCTTGACATCCTTTACCTCGTCGTACATGGCGCAGTAGCTGTCGTACCGGGTCTGGGAAAGCTTGCCCTCTGCCAGCGCTTCCCGCACAGCACAGCCTTTTTCGCTGCGGTGGGAGCAGCCGGTAAACTGGCACTGTCCCAGATAAGGGCCAAATTCCGGGAAGGCGTGCTCCAGATTCTCCTTGGGGATGAACCCGGCACGATTCGCCTCCAAGCTGGCAAAGCCCGGCGTGTCGGCAATGCGTCCGCCGTAGGCTTCAAAGATGGTCACCTCACGGGTTGTGTGGCGGCCGCGTCCCAACTTCTGGCTGATGGCGCTGGTCTCGCGGGCAGCGTCCGGCAGCAATGCGTTCAACAGGGTGGATTTACCCACACCGGAGTTGCCGCAGAAAGCGCACAATCTGCTGTTGATCCACTGCTTTACTTCGTCCAGACCTGCACCGCTTTCGTAGTCGATACGGATAAACGGCAGGGTGGACTTTGCATAGGCATTTGCCAGAAAATCCGCCTCGGCAAGGTCACTTTTGGTACACACCACCACCGGCTGCACGCCCTTATCCACCGCAATGGCCGAAAGCTTATCCAGAACCAGCGTGCTGGGGGTAGGCTGGGTGGTGCTGGCCACAAGGAACAGCACATCCAGATTTGCCACCGGCGGGCGCACAAAAACGTTTTTGCGCGGCGCGATCTGCGCAATGACCGCTGCGCCATTCTCGGTCTCCAGCGTCACCTCATCCCCTGCCACGGGGGTGATCTTCTGCTTGCGGAAGATGCCGCGGGGTTTGCACTCCACGATGCCATCCGGCGTTTTTACATAGTAAAAGCCGCCAATGCCTTTTACGATATAACCGTTCATGCATATCCTCCGTCAGCCCAACAGCGAGGACCACCAGTCCAGAATACCGCCGCCTGTGGAGCTGCTGCTGGAGCTCGGCTCGCTGCTGCCGCCGGTGCTCTCACCGCCGGTAGAACCTTCGCCCGTGGTGCCGGAAGTAGTGCCATCGCCACCCGGCTGCTCCGGTTCCTGTACCGGTGCAGCGCCCGCGCTGACCACAACGTTTACGCGGCTGTTCAGTTTTGCGGTAGTACCTGCCGCAGGGTTCTGGCTGAGCACCGTACCTGCGGGCTGGTCGCTGTATTCTTCACTCTGGCTGCCAAGCCCCAGATGGTTCTGCACCAGCAGGGTGCGGGCATCATCCACGCTCATGCCGGTAAGCGAGGGCACCTTGGTGGTGGTGGACACCTGCGGACGACTGATATAGAGGATGACCGTAGAGCCTGCCGCCACCTGCGTACCGGCGGCAGGGTCGGTGCGGATGACCGCACCGGAAGCCACCGAGGTATCCACAGCCTGCGTGACCAGCACCGAAACGCCCAGTGCCTTGAGCTGCTGTTCGGCATCGGTCTGCACATAGTTGGTCAGGTCCGGCACGGTGACATACTGGGTGCCCAGACTAACGGTCAAAGTCACGCTTTGTCCCTCGCGGACGGTGCGGCCGGATACCGGCGACTGCTTATAGATATAACCGGCGGCGTAGTTGCTGTTGTACTCTTCTTCCCATTCCGGGGAAATCTGGCCGGATGCGATTTGATCCGTGGCCATGGCCTGATCCTTGGTCATGCCGATATAGTCTCCAAGGGTGACATCGGCCTTGTTGTTCATCAGGTTGGAGGAGTCGTTCAGGATCATCCAGCACAGTGCCATGCAGGCCAGTGCAAAGGCAATGGTGATGCCGAACAAGGCCGGCAAAAAGACAGTGCGGCGTTTTTTGCCCGGCTTTCCCTTGCCTTTTTTGCGGGGTGCGGGCTGTTCGTTCTGACGGATCGCGCGGTTCTGGTTCATGGTACGTTTCACCACCTTTTCGGGCGCTTCTTCTGTAATATACTGATATTCAAACAGCACGGAGGGGTTCTGCACATAGGTGTCCAGTGCTTCCAGCATCGCCCGTGCCGAAGGGTAGCGGTTCTGAGGGAGCTTTGCCATGGCCTTTTCGGTGATCTCCACCAGCGCATAGGGCACTTCCGGTGCCAGTTCGTGCAGCGAGCGGGGCTCGTCCGAGATCTGCTTGATGGCAACCTCAACCACGTCATCGGCATCAAAGGGCAGATGTCCGGAAAGCATCTCGTACATCATGACGCCCACAGAGTAGATGTCGCTGGTGCGGTCGGTCTCGTCTCCCTTGGCCTGCTCCGGGCTGATATAATGCACGCTGCCCATTGCCTTGCCGGCCAGCATCTGGTTATCTGCCCGGGAAATGCGGGCGATACCGAAGTCCATCATGCGCAGCTGGCCGTTATCCAGCAGCATAATATTCTGGGGCTTGATATCCCGGTGCACGACGCCGTTGGCGTGGGCATGCTCCAGCGCCTTGAGGATCTGGGAGATGAAGTGCACGGTCTCCCGGCTGGAAAGTTTGCCGCCCCGCTCGTTGAGATACTCCCGCAGGGTCATGCCGTCCACATATTCCATAACGATATACTGCAGATTGTCGTTGACCGAGACATCGTACACCTTAACGATATTGGGGTGATTCAGCAGCGAGATGGCCTTGGATTCGTTTTTAAAGCGGCGCACAAGATCCGGGTCGTGCATATACTCCCGCCGCAGCACCTTGACGGCCACCACAGTCCCGGCGGGCACAGGGCCGTTCTGTCCCCGCATGACCGCCTTATACACGTTGGCCATGCCGCCGGAGCCGATCAGCTCCTGCACCTCGTACAGACCGTCCAGTCTTTTACCGATCAGGTTATCCATGGCGCACCTCCATCGGCTCTACTCCCACCAGCAGGGCGGTAATGTTATCCGGGCCGCCGTTTTCGTTGGCAGTACGGATCAGAACGTCTGGCAGATCGTAAAAAGACCCGCTGCGCAGCAGTTGCTCCAGCTGCTCTGTGGGTACGGCATTGGTCAGGCCGTCCGTGCACAGCAACAGAACATCCCCTGCCTGCAGCGCTACGGTGGTGAACTCCGGCTCCAGCCGGTAATCCACGCCCAGCGCCCGGGTGATGATGTTTTTCTGCGGGTGATGCTCTGCCTGCTCCTGCGTGATGGTGCCGCAGTCCACCAGCTCCTGCACATAGGAGTGGTCGTGGGTTAGCTGCGCCAGCTTACCGTCCCGGTATAGGTAGGCGCGGGAATCGCCCGCGTGGCTCAGATAGGCCTTGCCGCCGCGCACCAGAGCGCAGACGGCGGTGGTGCCCATACCGGCCAGAGACTCCTCCCGCAGTGCCTTCTGGAACACATAGCGGTTGGCACTGAGCAGCGCCTTTTTCAGAAAAGTCTCCTCTTCGCCGGGGATGCACTGGTTGTACTGCTCCTGAAAGCAGCGCTCGATGACGCTGCACGCACACTGCGAGGCTTCCCGCCCGCCGCGTGCGCCGCCCATGCCATCGCATACCAGCGCCCATGCTGCATCGCCGGGCAGTTCCCCGGCACGGTAATCATCCTGATTGTCCTGCCGGACGCGCCCCACGTCCGTTTTTCCTGCAAGTTTCATAGGTTTCTCCCTCTATTTATGCCTTGCCGTTCATTTCGTCGCGGCGCAACTGGCCGCAGGCGGCGCTGATCTCGCTGCCAAGGCGGCGGCGCACCGTAGCGTTTACGCCAAGACTTTCAAGCTTTTGCTGGAACCGGCGCACATTGGCTGCATCCGTAGCGGAGTACGGACTGCCGTCCACTGGGTTGATGGGGATCAGATTTACATGCGCACCCATGCCCCGGATCAGGTCTGCCAGCTGCTTTGCGCAGACATCAGAATCATTGACACCGCGCACCATGGAATATTCAAAGCTGACCCGGCGGCCGGTGGTCTCCTGATACCGGCGCACGGTCTGGATCAGCTGCTCCACCGGGTAGGCATCGTTGACCGGCATCATACTGCTGCGGATCTGGTTGGTGGGTGCGTGCAGCGAGATGGAAAGGGTGAGCTGCAGTTTTTTCTCCGCCAGCTGGTCGATCTTGGGCACAAGGCCGCAGGTGGAAAGGCTGATGTTGCGCATACCGATGTTGACGCCCTCGGGCGAGGTGATATTCTCCAAAAAGCGCATCACTTCGTCAAAGTTGTCCAGCGGCTCGCCGATGCCCATGAGCACGATATGGGAGATGCGCTCGCCGATATCTTTCTGGGCAGTGTAGATCTCGGAGCAGATCTCGCCTGCTTCAAGGTTGCGCACCCGCCCCGCCTGTGTGGAGGCGCAGAACCGGCAGCCCATGCGGCAGCCCACCTGTGTGGATACGCACACGGTATTGCCGTAGTGGTAACGCATGACAACGGTCTCGATGCAGTTGCCGTCAGCCATGCGCAGCAGATACTTCACAGTACCGTCCTTGGCCTCCTGACGGCGCTCGATCTGCGGTGCAGCGATATAAAAGGTTTCTTCCAGCTTTGCCAGCAGGGTCTTGGGCTGGTCGGTCATGGCAGAAAACTCGGTGACCAGCTTCTGGTGCACCCAGTGGAAGATCTGCTTTGCCCGGAAACCCGGCTGCCCCAGAGCTTTCAGTTCAGCAGTCAATTCTGCCAGCGTCAGAGAAGAAATACAGCGTTTTTGTTCCATTCTGTTCTCCTATAAGAGGATACGACCCACAAAGGTCGTGGTTATTGCGTTGCGGCGGCTTTTTGCAACACGCACAGGAAAAAGCCGTCCATGCCGGTGCGGGTGGGCACCGAAAGGCAACCATGCTCCCCTGCCGTCATTCCGGCGGGCAGCGGCACCTCCGGCGCGCAGACCGCAAATTCCGGGTGGCGCTGCAAAAAGGCTGCGATCTGCTGCTGATTTTCTGCCGGGTCGATGGTGCAGGTGGAGTAGACCAGCCGTCCGCCCGCCTTGAGCAGCGCCGCAGCGGTATCCAGAATTGCCGCCTGTGTGGCAAGCAGTTCTGCCTGCCGGTCAGCTTCCAGCTTTTTATAGCGCAGATCCGGCTTTTTTGCCAGAATGCCCAAGCCGCTGCAAGGCACATCCGTCAGGATGCGGTCTGCCATGGGCAGTGCAGGGTTCGGTTTGGTGGCATCATTACAAAGGGTATGCACCCCAGTAAAGCCCATGCGGTCTACCGCGGTGCGGATCAGCCCCACACGGTTCTCTGCCGCATCGCAGCTGTACAGTATTCCTGTGCCCTGCATCTGCTCGGCCAGCAGAACGGTCTTGCCGCCGGGGGCAGCGCACAGATCCAGCACCGTCTCGCCGGGGGCTGCGCCCACGCAAAGGGCTGCCAGCTGGCTGGCCTGTCCCTCCACATGGTAGTAGCCCTGTCGGAACAGTTCGTTGTCTGCCGGACTGCCGGCAAATCGTGCCAGCACGCTGCCGGGCACAATACCCTGCCGCACCTCTGCTGCGCCCTGCTCTGTAAGCAGCGCGCACAGCTGTGCAGCGCTGGCCTTGAGGGGGTTTGCACGCAGACTGGTCAAACCGCCATCGGCCTGATAGGTCAGGATGCCCAGTGCTTCATCCGGGTAATTTTTGTGGAGGAATTCCGCCACATCCCGCCCGGCAGAGCCAAGCACCATCAGGCGCTGGATCTCGTCCGTAAAAACGGCAGCGTCCAGATCATAGCCGCAGGCCTTGCGCAGCACGGCATTGACAAGGCCGGAGGCGCTGGATTTTTTAAAGGTGCGGGTCAGCTTGACTGCCTCGTTCACCGCAGCAGAGACAGGCACCTGCATATAGCGTGCCTGTGCCAGTGCAGCGCGTAAAATTTCCCGCACGGGTGCATCCAGCTTTGCCAGACCCTTGGGCAGAAACTGCTCCAGAATATAGTCCAGCGTGCCGCGATGCTCCAGCACGGTGTAGAAAATGGCACTTGCAAAAGCCTTATCCCGGCCTTCCAGCTTCTGGCGCTTGAGCTCTGCGTCCAGCACCAGATTGGAAAAGCCGTTCTGCTCCTGCCGTACCAGTGCGGCAACTGCTGCCGCACGCGGATTTGCGGCCATCAGAGGCTATCCCCCGTTTTCAGGCGCAGACCCGCTGCAAAGGCAGTGCCGTCCATGGGCTTTTTTCCCTCTGGCACGACTACCAGCAGTTGGATAGCACCCTCGCCGCAGGCTACGGTCAGGGGCTTTGTGGCCAGCACCGTGCCGGGGGCTTCGCCATGAGCGGCGGCCACGCGGCTGGACATCACCTTGAGCTTTTTGCCGCCGGAGGTGATGAACCATGCACCCGGCCAAGGGTTCATGCCGCGCACCCAGTTGTGGATATGGACGGCAGTGTCGGTCAGGTGGAACTCTGCCATCTCCTTGTTCAGCATGGGGGCAAGGGTAGCGTTCTCGTGCTGTTGCGGCACAGCCGTCAGGGTGCCTGCTGCGATCTGGGGAATCGTTTCACACAGAGCTTCGGCACCCACAGCGGTAACGCGGTCGAACAGTTCACCGCTGGTCTCCTCGGGGTCGATGGTAATCTTTTTGCAGTACAGAACATCGCCGGTATCCAGCCCTTCGTCCATCTGCATGATGGAAACTCCAGTCTCAGCGTCACCGTTCAGCACCGACCACTGCACCGGGGCGCTGCCGCGATACTTCGGCAGCAGCGAAACGTGCAGATTGATGCAGCCGTAGCGGGGCATTTCCAGCACGGACTTCGGCAGGATGCAGCCATAAGCCACCACCACGATCAGTTCCGGGGCGAGGGCGCGGATGTTTTCATCCTCGCTGCCGTCCCGCAGGGTGCGGGGCTGGAACACGGGCGTGCCGTGCGCCAGCGCAACCTCCTTGACCGGCGGTGCGGTGAGCACCTGCTTGCGGCCGACGGGCTTATCCCGCCGGGTGTACACGGCACAGATATCATGCCCGGCAGCATACAGGGCTTTCAGGCACTCGGCAGCAATATCCGGCGTGCCCATGAACAAAATGCGCATCAGTTGTTTCCTTTCGCTTCGCGGGCAGCCTTTTTGCCTTCCTCGGTATCCTCATAGAAGTACTCGCTGGACTCCATGATGGTGATGCCATCCAGATGGTCGTTCTCGTGCTGGATACAGCGGCCCAGCAGGCCATCGGCTTCCAGCTCGAACCATTCGCCGTTGCGATCCTGTGCACGCACCTTGACGGCAACGGGGCGGGTCACAGCGCCGTTGTGCCCCGGGAAGGACAGGCAGCCCTCATAGGCGGTCTCTTCCTCCTCAGAAACAGCAAGGATCTCGGGATTGACGAAATCAATGAACTTGTACTCGTAATCCTCGGGGATCTCCTCCGGGGCATCGGTGGTGTCCCACACCACGAACAGGCGGCGCATCATGCCCACCTGCGGGCCAGCCAGACCCACGCCATCGGCGGCGATCATAGTCTCGCGCATATCGTCCAGCAGGGTGGCCAGACGGTCGTCAAAATTGGTCACAGGACGGCAGACCTTGTTCAGGATGGGATCGCCTTCTTTAACAATATTACGGATAGCCATAATGGTACCTCCAGTTTTATCAGATGTCACCGTCCGAGTGCAGGTCTACCACGACCGATGCCTTAGACGGCAGTTTTTCTTTTTCATACAATGCCAGCGTGCTGCGCACGAGGTCGCGGAAGCGGCGGTCGTTGCGGCACTTGACAGTAAGCTTATAGCGGTAGGTGTCGTTGATCTTTTCAATACTGCCGGGCGTAGGGCCCAGAATGCGCAGGGGCAGATCCGGCTGCTTGGCCGCCTGTTGCCCTAAAAGCGCCGAGAAACGGGCAGCGGCGCGCGCCACCTCGTTCTCCTTTGCACCGGCAAAGCCGATGACGCACAGCCCACAGAAGGGCGGGTACAAGCCAAGCTTGCGGTAGGTGATCTCCTGCTCGTAGAAGGCATCATAATCCTGTGCAGCAGCAAGGGTGAGCACTGGGTTGTCCGGGTCGGTGGTCTGGATGATGGCAAAGCCGGGCTCTTTTGCGCGGCCGCTGCGTCCCACCACTTGTGTGATCAGGCTGAACACGTTCTCGTATGCCCGGAAGCCCTGCGCGAACAGCAGCGAATCAATGCCCAGCACGCCCACAAGGGTCACATCCTCGAAATCCAGACCCTTCGCCACCATCTGGGTGCCTACCATGATGTCATATTCATGCGCTGCAAATTTGGCAAGCAGCTTTTCGTGGGCGTCCTTGGCGGCGGTAGAGTCTTGATCCATACGCAGCACCCGCGCCTCCGGGAAGAGCTTTGCCAGCTCCTCTTCGGCTTTTTGGGTGCCAAAGCCCCGGTACTGTAATTTACCGCCGCAGGCCGGGCAAAGGGTGGGCGGCGGCTCCTGCTGGGAGCCGCAGTAGTGGCACAGCACCTTATGCGCTGATTTGTGGTATACCATGGGCACGCTGCACTTGGGGCACTTGAGCACCTCGCGGCAGTCCTCGCACTGGGCAATGGTCTGGTAGCCCCGGCGGTTGAGCAGAAGAATGGTCTGCTTTTCTGCCTCAAGATTGCGGCGGATGGCATCCTCCAGCGCAAGGCTGATCTCCCGGGGGTTGCCCGCTGCCAGCTCTGCCCGCATATCCACGATCTGCACACTGGGCAGCGGGTTGCCGCCGTAGCGCTTGGTCAGGCGCACCAGCTGGGTGCGTCCATTCTGCGCAGCGTAAAAGCTCTCGGTACTTGGGGTGGCGCTGGCCAGAAGCAGCAGTGCGCCGTTTTCGGCGGCACGCTGGCGGGCAACCTCGTGGGCAGAGTAGCGCGGTGCGGATTCCGACCGGTAGGTGTGCTCCTGCTCCTCGTCAATGATGATAAGGCCGATATTTTCCAGCGGCGAAAACACTGCGCTGCGGGTGCCCACCACGATATCTGCGCCGCCATCCTGGATCATCTGCCATTGCAGCAGGCGTTCGGTGTGGTTGAGTGCAGAGTGCTGCACTGCTACGCGGCGGCCGAACTGCCCTTTTAACCGCAGGATCATCTGCGGGGTCAGACTGATCTCCGGCACCAGCACCAGCGCCTTGCGGCCAAGTTCCAGACAGCGGGAAATCAACTTTAAAAACACCAGCGTCTTGCCGCTGCCGGTAACGCCGTACAACAGCGCCGAATGGGGTACGGTATCTTCTAGCTTGGGCAGCAGCGTGTCGTAGGCGGCCTGCTGCTGCTCTGTGAGGGTGATGGGGTCGTTGCGCAGCGGGATGGAGGCGTAGAGGTCGATGGACTTATTCACCTTGCTACATTCCAGCACACCTTTGGTGCACAGGTTATCCAGCACTGCGCGGCTGATGCCCTTATCCTCCAGTTCGTTCAGGGTACGGGGGCCGCCGCTCAGCAGCGCCACCGCCGCCAGCTGCTTTGCCGTAGGCTTTGGCTTTTGCGGCAGTGTGCCCACCAGCTTATAGGCGTTTTCGGTGTGGCGGGTAAGCTGCTTTTGCAGCATCGGGGTAACACCGTCTGCGGCCACGGAGGGCTTGTACTGTGCACCATACGGAATGACCGCCTTGACGGCCTCGTAGTAGGTGCAGAAGGTGCGCTCCTTTAGAAAATGCACCAGCCGCAGCAGCTCCGGGGTCAGGCAGGCCGAGGCCGGGGCTACATCGAACAGATATTTCAGCTTGGAGTGCTCCGGCTCGGCATCGCAGGCCAGCACCACGCCCATGCGGGCGCGGCTGCCCTTGCCAAAGGGCACCAGCACCATGCTGCCCAGACGCACCGCATTCTGGTGCTCCGGCAGAACAGCGTAGGTATACAGCTTATCAAAATGGAAGGTCGCATTGCTGACGGCAACGCCTACCGTTTTGGGCATTCGTCCAACTCCTTCAACGCTTGATTTTTCAGCCCTGCAGCCCGGCGCGCTGGCAGATGACCTGATACAGTTCTGCGGCGCAGGGCTCGATCTGGTTGTTGACCAGCTTTACGGTAAACTTATCCTGCTCGTCCAGCTCCTGCCGGGCGGTGGCGAGACGCTCCTGAATGCTTTCCTCAGTCTCGGTGCCGCGGCCGCGCAGGCGATGCTCCAGCTCCTCCACAGAGGGCGGCAGCAGGAACACGGTGGTAGCGCCCGGGAACATCCGGCGGATATTGGCAGCGCCGTGCACGTCAATGACCAGCACGACCACCTTACCAGCCTCCAGCCGCTTTTCCACCTCAGACTTCAGGGTGCCGTAGTAGTTGCCGTTATAGAAGTTGTGCTCCACCACCTGATCGTTTTCCAGCAGCTGCTGGAACTGCTCGCGGGTGCGGTAGTAGTAGTCCACACCCTCCTGCTCGCCGGGGCGCGGGGCGCGTGTGGTGGCAGAGACGGTCTTTTCGATTTCGGGGTGTGCCTCGCGCAGTGCCCTGACCACGCTGTCCTTGCCGGTGCCGGCTGCGCCGGAAACTACAAACAGAAATTTATCATTCGCCATGAGATGTTTCTTCCTCCATTGATGCTCTACCCTCCTGCCCGGCGGCGCGGCTTGCCACCGTTTCGGGCTGAAGGGCAGACAGCACAACATGATCGGAGTCCATGATAAGCACAGCTCGGGTGCTGCGGCCGTAAGAGGCATCAATCAGCATCCCGCGCTCGCGTGCTTCCTTCACCAGACGTTTGACCGGTGCGGAGTCCGGGCTGACGACTGCCACCACGCGCCCCGCACTGACCATATTGCCAAAGCCGATGTTGATGAGTTTCATAGGCTCCTCCACAACATATTATTCCAGATTCTGAATCTGCTCGCGGATTTTTTCGATCTCCGCCTTCATATCCACCACAATACGGGTGATATCCAGATCCTGACACTTGGAACCGATGGTATTGGTCTCACGGTTCAACTCCTGCGTCAGGAAATCCAGCTTGCGGCCCACGGGCTCGTCCAGCTGCAGGATATCGCGGTACTGTGCAATGTGGCTGCGCAGACGGACAGTTTCTTCATCCACGGCGGTCTTATCGCCAAAAATGGCGGCCTCGGTCAGCACACGGGCGTCATCGATGTCGCGATCCTGCAGGATGACCTTGAGTTTCTCGTACAGGCGGTTGGTGTAGTTTTCCACCCGGCCTGCACTCAGGCTCTCCACTTTGCCGACGCACTGTTCCAGAAACACAAGACGGCTTTCCACGTCTGCTTTCATCTTGGCGCCCTCGGCGGCACGCATCTCCACAAAGCGATCCAGCGCCTGCGCGGTAACGGCAGACACATCCTGCCACAGCTGCTCCTCGTCCACATCGGCGTGGCGGGTGGTCAGCACATCCGGGAAGCGGGTCAGAACGGCAGTGGACACATCATTTTTGACCCCCAGCTGCTCGGACAGGTCCCGCATGGCCTGCTGATAGCTGCGGGCAAGCTCCATGTTGACGGCGACCACGGTATCCGCTGCGTCCACGTTCTGGACGGTCATGCTAAGCTCTACCTTGCCGCGGGAGATCCGCTGGTTGAGCTGCTTTTTCAGGCGGCTGTCCAGAGAACTGCAGGTGCGCGGGATGCGGGAGGAATACTCGAAATAGCGGGAGTTCACGCTGCGCAGTTCCACAGTGATCTCGCGGCCATTGAGCACGGCAGTCCCCCTGCCGAAACCGGTCATGCTTAAGATCATACTAGCTCCTATTCTTTTGCGGTTTAACTTCGGTTTTTCTGTATAGGTATCCGCTTTGGGCACACAAGCCCATGTTACGATACATATAGCATCATTTTACTATTCTTTTCTGAAAAATTCAAGGTGCAGACTGCATCCGTGCAAAAAACACAGTTTTCATTTTTACTGCTGCGCAGCCAAAACAACATGGCTGCGGCAGTTACCGCTTTTCCAGAAGTTTTCCCCTTGTAAAAAATATAACCCCGCGTTTTCACGCAGGGTCATAACATCAGTTCGTCTTATAAACGCAGGTCACACTGGTTTGCAGGATATCTGCATTGAGCAGCGTGCGCTCCACCCAATGGATGTTGTCGGCAATGGTATCCAGAGAAACCTCGTATTCCTTGGCAATGCTTTCCATCGTGCGGTACTCGTAGCGATAGATCAAGGTCAGGATGAGCTTGTCCATCATAGAGATCTTGGTAAAACGGGTCTTGCGCTTGTGCTCCTGACGGTAAGCCTCATGCAGAGCCTTGAGCATCCGGTCAAATTCCAGCTTTGAAATGCCAAAATACAGTTGATAGTCCTGCTCCTGAAACTCAGCAATGCGCTGCTCCGGGATGCTTCGCATAGCATTTTCCTCCACATCATTTGTTGTATTGTACGGCTATACCAAACATTATAAAAGGTATTGGGCGGCAAGTCAATGTGTAAGCAGAAGTTTTTCCGGGATTACCCGACAGAGTACGTCTTGTGCCTTTGCCGGATACGCAAAAAAGGCTGCTGCACAGCATTTTGTGCAGCAGCCTTGAAAGGGATTTATTTATCAGACAGGATGAGACTGGTTGGTGTAGTCCACATGATCGCCGTCCACGCCCTGCTTTTTGGCATTGCGCTTATCGAAGAACTTGGGAGCGACCTGCGGGAACATAGCGTAGGTCAGCACGTCCTCTTCCTGCGTTGCCCACTTGGCAGCCTCGGCCTTCAGCTTGTCCATCTCGGGAGCCAGCGTATCGGCAAAGCGGCAGGTAATGGGCTGCTCGTCGCCAAGGATCTTCTTGGTGAACTCGGGCTTGATGGGAGCGGGAGTCTTGCCGTAGTCGCCGTGGACCAGACCCTTGAACTCCTTGGTAACCATCTTGTAGCGCTCGCCCATGATGACGTTGAACACAGCCTGCGTGCCAACGATCTGGCTGGTGGGGGTGACCAGCGGCGGATAACCTGCATCCTCACGGACGCGGGGGATCTCGGCCAGCACTTCGTCCAGCTTGTCTTCCTTGCCGGCATCCTTCAGCTGCTTGAGCATGTTGGAGAACATGCCGCCCGGCACCTGATACAGCAGGGTGTTGGCGTCCACACCCAAGCTCTTGGGGCTGATCTGGCCGTTGGCGATGTACTTCTCACGCAGCTTTGCAAAGTAAGCGCGCACGACATTCAGCTGCTTCAGATCCAGACCGGTGTCGTAGTCGGTGCCCTGCAGGGCAGCCACCAGGCTCTCGGTGGGCATATGGCTGGTACCAAGGCTCAGGGGGCTCATGGCGGTATCGATGATATCGGCACCTGCCTCGATGCCCTTGAGGATGGACATGGAAGCCAGACCTGCAGTGTAGTGGCTGTGGATATCCACAGGGATGCTGACGGTCTCCTTCAGCTTCTTGACCAGATCATAGCAGGTATAGGGAGTGAGCAGACCTGCCATATCCTTGATGCAGATGGAGTTTGCGCCCATCTCCTCCAAAGTCTTGGCGTAGGCTGCAAAGTACTCGTTGTTATGCACGGGGCTCAGGGTGTAGCTGATGCAGCCCTGCACATGAGCGCCCTCTTTGTTGGCAGACTTGATGGCAGTCTGCAGGTTGCGGGGGTCGTTCAGAGCGTCGAAGATGCGGATGACGTCGATGCCGTTGGCAACAGACTTCTGTACAAAGTACTCCACAGCGTCATCTGCGTAGGGACGGTAGCCCAGCATATTCTGGCCGCGGAACAGCATCTGCAGCTTCTGGTGCGGCAGTTCCTTGCGCAGGATGCGCAGACGCTCCCAAGGATCCTCGTCCAGAAAGCGGATGCAGCTGTCGAACGTAGCGCCGCCCCAGCACTCCACGGAGAAGTAGTTGATCTTGTCCATTTCGGGCAGGATGGGGCGCATCTCGTCCATGGTCATACGGGTAGCCAGCAAAGACTGGTGCGCATCACGCAGGACGACCTCGGTCACCTTGATCGGCTTTTTTGCCATGGTTGTCACCTCTTCCTTAGTTCATGGAAACCAGAACGTCACCGGAGTTGACGGTATCGCCCTTGTTCACGTTGATGGAAGCCACAGTGCCATCCTGCGGAGCAACGATCTCGTTCTCCATCTTCATGGCCTCGAGGATGACCAGCACGTCGCCGGCCTTGACAGAAGCACCGGCAGCGACCTTGACATCCAGAATGTTGCCGGGCATGGGAGCCTTGACGGCAACAGCACCGGCTGCACCGGCGGCTGCCTTAGGAGCAGCTGCAGGAGCGGGAGCGGCCTTGGGTGCGACGGGTGCTGCGGGAGCAGCGGCAACAGAAGCAGCGCCTGCGGCAGTTTCCTCAACGGAAACGCTGTAAGCAACACCATTGACAGTAATATTGTAGTACTTCATGGAAGGATCCTCCAATTCAAAATCGAACTCAATTAACTTACATTCGGACGCTTACAGGGCCATATTGCCATGCTTCTTGGGCAGGCGGGCAGCGCGCTTGGTGCTCAGCAGCTCCAGTGCAGCCACAACGCTGGCGCGCACATTAGCGGCATCACAGCTCATATCGGCAGCACCGGCGGCCACTGCGCTGGCAGCGCTGCACACCTCAGCGGTGTAGGCAGCAGCCTTTGCCTTGGTGGCGGCAATGATGTTGTCGGAAGCATCGATCTCATCCTTGTACAGCACGCTGACAGCGGCGCTGGGCTCCAGTGTGCTGACGGTGCAGCCGGTCACAGCGATGCGCAGATCGGCAGCAGCCAGAGTGGTGTACACAGGGCCCACAGCCTTGCCGGCCAGCACTGCCACTTTTGCGGTGGTAGCATCGGCGTAGGTAGCGGCCAGACGGGCAGCCTCGCGGATGCCGCCAGCCACGTCATCGGTAACGCTGGGCACAAAGCCCTCGGTATCCACGATGGTGACCACAGGCACGCTGAAGGCATCGCACAGGCGCACAAAGCGGGAAGCCTTGGCTACGCAGTTGTGGCACAGCTGCTTGCCGGTTGCCACAACGCCCACGGCGTTGCCGCCGATGGTTGCAAATGCGGTGTAAACAGACTTACCAAAGCCTGCGTACAGCTCCACAGCGCTGTCCTTATCGATCACAGCGGCAGCGGCCTTTGCAGGCTCGGCACCGGCAGCCAGAACAGCGGTGGGCTGCTCGAACTCGAAAATTGCCGGGCCAGTCAGGTTGTTGGCGGGCAGCAGACCCACGATGTGAGCGGCCTTTTCAGCAGCCTCTGCAGCATCGGCAGCCACGATGGAGGCTACACCTGCCTTGGCGGCAGCGGCAGCGCTGCCTGCGTCGGCGACCTTATCGCCCTTGGCAGCGGAGGTAAACGGAGCGGTGAAGAACAGCTCTGCGCCCTCGGCCATGATGCAGACGTCTGCGTTGGCAGCGCTCAGAGCGCTGGTGCCGCCGCAGACACCCAGAACAACGGCCACCTGCGGAACAACACCGGAGACCTTTGCGATCTGTGCATTCAGCTTTGCGCTGGCGGTCAGCACGTCCAGACCCTCGGCCAGCTTTGCACCAACCGAGTTATAGAAGGTGACCACCGGGCAGCCGGTCTGTGCAGCCATTTCCAGAACCTTGATGTTCTTTTCAACATCCTTTACGGTGACAGCCTCGCCATTCTGATAAACGGCGTAAGCCTGCTGACCTGCAGCATAGCCGCAGGCAGCGCTCACTGCACCATCAGCAAACAGCGCAGTGTACTCCCCGTCATCGAAGAACTTGGCGAGGATTTCTCCCTTATTGATCTTTGAAGCCATAATTAGACCTCCTGGTTGTCTGTGTGAGCTTTCAAAATTATATTCATTATACAGAAGCTGGCAAAAAAATGCAAGGGATTCTATAAAATTCCATGCGATTCAACATCCGTCACTTATAGATACTCAAATTTTTAACGATTCATCGTTTTGCACGTTTTATCTGGACAAATGCTATCACACGACCATTTTGTGGATGTAGAAATTTTCCCGGTTTTTTTGGCAAAACTGCACCCGTCTGCTGCGTTTTCTTTCCGTTGCATTTATGTTACACTATATTAAAAATCATATATTTCCGGGCAATCTGCCAAACTGTACCTATATAGCGCACACGAAAAGCCCGGCAAATATGCAAAAGAGGTTGAAGCTATCTTGAAACAAATTTCCGTAAAGTTCCAGCAGCAGGAGCAGACCTACCGCTCTCTGCACGCTGCCGCTCGTTCCCTGCTTTCGTCAAAGGGGCGGGTGTTTCTGCTTTTTCTGTTGTTTTATAAGGTGCTGACAAACTTCTTGTTCGTACCAGCGCTGCAGCTGATCTGGGCGCTGACGCTGCGGTTCGCGCCCATCCGCTACCTCAACAACAAAACTGCATCCCGCATCTTTGCCTCCCCTGCCATCATCGGGTGCATCGTCGTGCTGGCGGTGCTGGCAGCCTTTTGGAGCCTGTACGAGGTTGCCGCGATGCTGCAGCTATTGACGCGGGTGCGGCACGGTGAACCGCTGCGGGTGGGTGCGGTGTTCCGGAATGCCTTTTGCAGCCTTGTGCGGGTGTTTCTGCCGCAGAATCTTCCACTGCTGCTGTATGGCGCTGCCCTGATCCCGCTGACGAACTTTTTTCTGGCAGCAAACCATCTGACCCAGTTTGCCGTGCCGGAATATCTCTGGGGGCTGCTGAAAGCGCGCGCTGCCAATCGTTTTCTATTTGCTCTGGCAGTGCTTTGTGTGCTGGCGCTGCTGCTGGACGGACTTGTAGTGCTGCCAAAATTCCTGCTGGAACGTAAAAGCTTTGGCTGTGCATTTGAGGAGAGTCTGCGGGTTTTGTGCAGCCGCGCCGGGCAGCTGTTTGCGCTGGCACTGCGCTGGATGCTGACCGCTGCCGTGCGCACCGGACTGATGCTGCTGTGCGGGGCTTTGCTGTTCTATTGTGTCATTCTTGGTGTCGGCTTTGCCAGCACTGCTGCCCTGCTGGCGCTTTCTCGCGCGGCACTGCTGATCGAACTGCCGTTCCTTTGTCTGCTCATGGACTGCGCCATGACGGCGGCGCAAAGCACCCTTACAGAGGCACTGTATGAAGTGACCAGACAGTCCGATGCAGCGCAGCCGACCATTTCCGGAGAGCTCCCCACCCTGCCCCGTGAGCAGACGGTGTTGGCCGGGATGATGGCCTGCGCCGCACTGGTCACCTGCGGCGTAGCAGCGGTGTATCTGCTGTTCCCGCAAACGCAGCCGCTGCAAAGCGTGCTGGGTCTTTCTGACCCGGTGATCACCTACCACCGGGGCTATTCTTCCCGTGCGCCGGAGAACACCATGGCCGCCTTCGAGGCCGCGCTGGAAGATGGCTGCCCCCGCATTGAGCTGGATGTGCAGATGACCGCCGACGGCGTAGCCGTGGTGACCCACGACACCAGCCTGCGCCGGTGCACCGGCTGCAACGCCAACATCTACGACCTGCCCTATGTGCAGGTGCAGCAGCTGGATGCCGGGCGCTGGTTCCATCGGCAGTTCACAGGCTCTTATATTCCCACGCTGGAAGAAGTTCTGGCGCTGTGCAAGGGCAAGGCTGAGCTGAACATTGAGATCAAGCCCAGCACCTTTACGCCAACGTTGGAGGCAGAAACGGTGCGGCTGATTCACGCATATGACTACGGCGCGGACTGCGTGGTCACCTCTCAAAGCTACGAGACCCTGTGCAAGGTGAAGGAGCTGGACCCGGACATTACCACAGGGTATATTCTGGCGCTGGGCGTGGGCACCTACTACGACCTGCCTGCCGCAGACTTTTTCAGCGTAGAATCCACCTTTATCACCGCCGGTATGGTGCAGCAGATCCATCTGCGGGGTAAGACCATCTCTGCATGGACCATCAACCGCCAGCAGGATGCGGAAAAGCTGCTGCAGCTGGGTGTGGATGACCTGATCACTGACAAGCCCGAGATCATTGCGCCGCTGCTGGCACGGGACAAGGCACTGGACAACCGTCTGCTCTGGCTGCGGGATCAGATTCAGGAGTTGCTTGCCGCCCCGGACGCTGAAGAAGCGATGGAGGTGGAGGAAACCATCGAGGATGCTATTGAGGATCCCGAAGAGGTTTTGGACGAAGCGTAAGAAGATTTATACGGTAATACCGGGCAGGCTGCGGGTACGGTAATACCGGGCAGGCTGCGGGCTGCCCGATATTTGTATTTTCATAAACATAAAAAAGGAGCCGCAGCCCCCTGTTACAGGTACTACGGCTCCCCTTTTGTCTTTGGAAGTTTAAATTACTTCACCATGCTTGCAACTTCAGATGCGAAGTCGTCAGCACGCTTCTCCAGACCCTCGCCCTTGACAAAGCGGGCGAACTTGACAATCTTGATCTCGCCGCCCAGATCCTTAGCGACCTTAGCGGTGTACTGAGCAACGGTCAGGTCGCCGTCCTTGACGAACTCCTGATCGACCAGGCAGTTCTCCTTGAAGAACTTCTTGATCTTGCCCTGGATCATCTTCTCCTTCACAGCCTCAGGCTTGTTAGCGGTCTTGGGATCCTGAGCCATCTGAGCCAGCATGATCTCCTTCTCCTTAGCCACGACCTCGGCGGGGACAGAAGCCTCGTCGACGTAGCCGGGGTTAGCAGCAGCGACCTGCATAGCGATGTCCTTGCCGTAAGCAACGAACTCGTCCTTTGCATCGATGTCGTTGGTGGTCTCGAAGTTGACCAGAATGCCGTGGGTGCCGCCGCCGTGGACGTATGCAGAGCAGACGCCCTCGTAACGGGTGAAGCGGCGAACCTTGATGTTCTCCTTGATGACCAGGATCAGGTTCTTCAGAGCCTCGTCAACAGTCTCGCCAGCCTCGGTCTTGCAAGCCATCAGAGCCTCGACATCAGCGGGGTTCTGCTTCATGATGACCTTGGTGGCCTCCTTGACGAAGTCAACGAACTTGTCGTTCTTGGCAACGAAGTCGGTCTCAGCGTTGACCTCGATGACAACACCGACCTTGCAAGCGGGGCAGTAGTCAGCGTAGACCATACCCTCGGCAGCAACGCGGCTTGCCTTCTTGGCGGCGGTAGCCAGACCACGCTCGCGCAGGATCTCGATTGCCTTCTCGAAGTTGCCGTCAGCCTCGGTCAGAGCCTTCTTGCACTCCATCATGCCGCAGTCGGTCTGCTTGCGCAGTTCCATAACGTCCTTTGCAGAAATAGCCATTTTTGTTTTCTCCCTTACACGTTATTTGATTGGTTGCGGAATGGGAAATCAGGCGTTTGCTGCGTCCTCGGCGGGAGCGGCCTCCTGGTTGCCCTGCTTGCCTTCCAGCACAGCGTCAGCCATAGCGCCGGCGATCAGCTTGACAGCGCGGATAGCGTCGTCGTTGCCGGGGATCACGTAGTCGATCTCATCGGGGTTGCAGTTGGTATCGACAATAGCAACGATGGGGATGTTCAGCTTGCGAGCCTCGGCAACAGCGATGCGCTCCTTGTGAGGATCAACGATGAACATAGCCTTCGGCAGGGTCTTCATGTTCTTGACGCCGCCCAGGTACTTGTCCAGCTTCTCCATCTCCAGCTCCAGCTTAGCCACTTCCTTCTTGGGCAGCAGCTCGAAGGTGCCGTTCTCCTTCATCTTAGCCAGCTGATCCATACGGTCGATACGCTTACGGATGGTGCGGAAGTTGGTCATCATGCCACCCAGCCAACGAGCGTTGACGTAGTGCATGCCGCAGCGCAGAGCCTCGTCACGGATGGACTCCTGAGCCTGCTTCTTGGTGCCGACGAACAGGATGTCGCCGCCCTCAGCTGCAACTTCCTTCACGTAGTTGTATGCCTCGTCCAGCTTCTTCACGGTCTTCTGCAGGTCAATGATATAGATACCATTGCGCTCGGTGAAGATGTACTTAGCCATCTTGGGGTTCCAGCGGCGGGTCTGGTGACCGAAGTGCACACCTGCCTCGAGAAGCTGCTTCATAGAAACGACTGCCATAATAAAATACCTCCAGATATTGTTTTGCCTCCGCACACCGTGATCTGCACAGTACATCGGGTACCGGCGGACTGCCCTCAACCCAAAAGGGCACAAAAGAGCATAGTGATGCGTGTGTAATGCTTTGTTATAATAGCACAAAAAGAATGCGGTTGCAAGTAGTTTTCTCTGTTTTGTATAAAGAAACTCTCACTTTTTCTCTTATTTGCCCGTATTCATCCCGCTCAGGCCTGCAACACCCATGCGGTTGAGGGCGTATCCCTTGCCGAACATCAGGTCGTATTGCAGCATCCAGTGCTCGTTTGTCCAGCGCTGCTGGAACTCCGTGGGCTGCTGGGTGGTGGTGCCGTCCAGATTCATGGTAGTGCCGCGGGTGCAGCTGCGGCTGGCGACCCGCAGCTGCCGGTTGAGGAACTGGAAGTACAGCGGCTGCTCCAGCCCGAACAGTTCCATCATCACCGGAGAGATATCGTAAGCGGCAATGGTGCCAAGATCCACCTGCTGCTGGCTGTAATTCGACCACATCAGCAGCGTGGTCTGGTGCAGACGGGGGTCGGTGCTGGAGCCGCTTGCATAACCGGTAGTGGTGTAGACATCGTAGTTGGAATCGATGGGGTTATAATGGTCGCCCCAGAACACCAGAATAACCGGCTCGTCCACCTGAGAAAAATACGCCGTCAGCTTGCCCAGCATCGCGTCTGCATCCCGGATGCCGGTAGCGAAATCTTCCAGCGCACCCACGGTGCTGCTCTTGAGCCCCACCGGATGGGATACGACGTGCACCCGCTCGTCGTCCGGGTAGTTGTCTCTATTATAATTGGTATGGTTCTGCATGGTGACCGCGTGCAGGAAGATGGGCTTATCAGAGGAAGTGCTCATCTTTTCGTACTGCTGAATGATCTGGTCGGCCATAGAGTCATCGGTCACAAGGCCGCTGGTCCAGTAGTGCTTGCGCACCTTGGTAACGCCGTGCATATCTTCCAGACTGATAAAATCACTGAAACCGAGGTTGGGATACGCCTTATCGCGGCTCCAGTATTTTGCCCAGAAGCAGTGCACCGCAGCGGTCTGATAGCCCTTGAGTTTGAGGTAATTGGGCAGGGCGAACATGGGCTTTGTGACGTGCTGCTGGTAGGGCTTGCTGCCGCTGGGCAGGAAGGACACCGAGTAGCCGGTCAGGGCTTCAAATTCCACATCACAGGTGCCGCCGCCAAAGCTAGGGCTGTAGGCTCTGCCGTAGGCACTGGTCTGCTGCAGAGCATGAAGATTCTGCGATACATCGGTATCAAAGGTGATGCCGTACTGCTCTAACTCCGAAACATCCCAGTAGGACTCGTCCATCACATAAATAATGGTAGGCTGCTTTGCCTGCTCCTCCTTGGGGGTGGTGGTGGCATAGCTGCCTGCATACATGGGGCCGGTGGAGAATTTCTCACTCTCGGCCACGTTATCCAGAATATCGTCCACCGCCTGCTCCGAGTAGCCCTCGGGCTTGTCGATCTCCAGATTGGTGAGGTTGGTCATAAAACCGGTAAGTACACCGTAGTAACGATAGTAGCGGTCCTGCATCCATGCATCCGGCGTGATGCCCAAAACCTGCGTGACTGCGGGCTGTAAGTAAACGCCGAAGATCAGCAGACACAGCGCCGCCGCCGAAGCACCGGTGCCCGCAAGCCTTGGCAGCCAGCGCTGGCGCAGCCGCCCGCGGTAAACAAAGAAGCTTGCCACCGTAAGCGCCAGCACCAGCACAATGGAGACCACCATGCTGGTCTGCAGCTTGAGCCCGGCAGCAGAGGCCACACCGGCAGCTTCGGACACCTGCATCAGATCCCACGGCAGAAAGGGCTCGCCCCGCAGCTGCATGGTGTAAAAGTTCACCGCACAGGGCGCACAGCCCAGAACGGCCATGCCCAGCGTGGCAAGCGGCGGGATGCGCAGCACCCAGTCCAGCAGTTCCCACACCAGAAACAGCAGCAGCCATGCCAGCAGGTATGCCCCGAAATGGGGAAAAATAAAGCTGATAAAGGTATCAGCGGTCAGCGACCCGCGCGCGATCCACTCACCCAGCAGCAGTACGATAAAGGAAGCTGCCACCGGGAAGAGCATCCGCAGGGTCAACAGCGGTTTGGATGTTTTCATAGTTGATATCCCTTTCCACGTCCCGAACCCTATTTTCAAAGTGGCTGTGCTATTTGCACAAGCCTTTCGTGCCTATTATAGTCACTTTGCCGAAAATGTCCATTCATGATTTTACAAAAATTAGTGTTTGATTTTTCAAAATATTCCCCTATTTTTCACAGACCCAGCTTAGCACGCAGCTGCTGCCAGAAGCCGTGCGGTGCTGCCGGTGCTTTTGGCAAGGCGGTATGCACCAGAATGGCGTCCGTGCCGATGGTCTCGATCTCCCTCCAAGGGATGGTCAGACTCTCATCCCGACCCAGCAGACCAAAAAAACGCGGCCTGCCCAGCAAGATCAGGCTTTGCAGTTGCGCCGTTGCGGGGTCAAACTCCAGATCATCCGCGCGGCCAAGGCACATCCCCTGCTCCAACTGAACGACCTCTTTCTCGCACAGTTCCCGGATCGTCACGGCACTCTCCCCTTTCTGCCACAGCATACGCCGGGGCGGCATTTTCTATGCCAAAGGGGTGGAAAGCACCCGCCCGGTTGTGGTATACTATGGAAAACATCTGAGAAAAACATCCAATACAAGCGAGGCAGCAGTTATGTATAAAAGCATTATTTTTGATATCGGCGGTGTGCTGGTGGATTTTGACCCCAAGGCGTACCTTGTAGACCGGCTGTGCAACGCCGAGATGGAGGAGAAGGTCTACGATTTGACCTTTGGCAGCGAGGAGTGGCAGCTGCTGGACGCGGGCAAGCTTTCCCGCTATGACGGCAACCAGCGTATGCTGGAGCACGCCCACGCCGAGGGCTGCGCCTTTGAGGTGCAGGGCGTTCTGGACGACTGGATGCACATTCTGCGCCCGCGTCTGCGGATGCTGGAGCTGGTGCGGCGGCTGAAGAGCCACGGCTATTGCGTGTATTACCTGAGCAACATCCCGCAGGATGTGCTGGAATTGCTGATCGAACGCGGCGTGCTGGCTCAGTTTGACGGCGGCGTAGCCTCCTGTGAGGTACAGGTGAACAAGCCCGACCCGCAGATCTACAAAGCTCTGCTGAAGAAGTATCAGCTGAAGGCCAGCGAGTGCGTATTTATCGACGACAGACTGGAAAACGTGCAGGCCGCCTTTGCGCTGGGCTTTGCCGGTATCCAGATGAAAGACAGTGTAGGCACGCTGATCCGCAGCCTTGCCACCTGTAACGTGACGCTGCGCTGAGCATTGATACTGTAAAACGCAGCAGCCCCTGCCGGAAAGCCGTTCCGGCAGGGGCTGCTTTGCGTTGGTAGGAACTTACTTTTCTTCGTAGCTCTGGCAGTAGTGCGGGGTCTCCACCTGCTGGGTGGTGCAGCTGCACTGCTCCGTCACCTTGATCTGCGGCAGATCACATTTGCAGCCGTCCACATTGTGGCAGCACGCGCAGACATCACAGGTCACGCCGATGTTTTCCATGCTTATCACCTCTTTGTCCATAGGTTACCCTGTGGAGCAAGGGTTTATACATGGATTTTACCAAGCAGCCAGATCTGCGCCCAGCTTACGGCAGGCAGCCTGCACATCATCATCGGGCGTTTCGTTGCAGATGAGGCCTTCCTCGCTGAACAGCTGTGCGCCGTCGTCCTGTGCGCGCTGCGCCCAATCGCGCATCCACTGACCGTCACCCCAGCCGTAGGAGCCGAACAGTGCGATCTTTTTGCCGTTCAGAGAGCCTTCCAGCGCAGCAAACATAGGCTCGAACTCGCTCTCCTCCAGCTGCTCTGCACCCATAGCCGGGCAGCCAAAGGCCACCACATCAAACTCTGCCAGCTTTGCGGGGGTCATCTCGGCGCAGGACACGATGGTGCCGTTGGCACCTGCGCCCTCGGCGATGCAGCTTGCCATGGTCTCGGTGTTGCCGGTTGCGCTCCAAAATACGATTGCTACTTTGCTCATAAAACTCTACCTCTTTCTCTGCGTAGTTAGTTTAGAATAACTTCATGTTCTGTAAAAATGCGTCCGTGTTTCATGACGCATTTTGCGGTTAGTATTTTCTAACCGTCAACAGGATACCACAGCCCTGCCCTGCTTGTCAAGACGTTCGTGCAATGTTTGCACGGTGCAACAATCCCGCCTTTCTCAAAAGTGCATGAAGCGTGTATTTCAGCCGCCTAATACGCGGAAAACTACCAACAGCACCCCGTAGATGACCGGCTGGTGCAGCAGATACAACAGCAGCGAGTGCCGCCCAAGCCAGCCAAGCGGCGGGCAGACCGAGCGGCGCAAGGGCTCCATGCGCTGCCGCCCTACAATGCCGCAGAGAAAGTACCCTGCCCAGAACAGAAACAGCCACGGCAGAAGGGCAAAATAATCCGTAGAATAGAACCACAACGGATAAAAGCCAAAGTACGCAGTAGCGTAATTTACATATAGTGTCTGCGGCAGCCAGAGGCGCAGACTGCCAAAACCCAGATAGCCTGCCGAAACATTGCGGGTAAGGGCGAACAGCACTGCGGAGATAGCAAACCCTGCTGCGGGTGGAATGCGCCGCAGCGGCTTTTCCAAAAGGCCGGTCAGCAGCATGGCGCTGCCCAGCAGGGTCAGCACACCAAAAACGACCCTGTCCTCCGGCATAAAAAGCAGCGTGACCGCTGTGACCAGCGCCCCTGCCCCGAACACCTGTGCGCCCCGGCGCAAGGTATGATGCCCCAGTTGCACACAGAAGCCGGACAACAGAATAAACACCCAACAGATGCTCTGCTGCCACAGATGCCCGGGCAGACCATAATACCAGTCGGCCTGAATGCCGAAGAGATTGACCAGATCCCAGCAGCCGTGATAGAGCATCATACTGACCAGATCCAGCCCACGCAGCTCGTCCAGAAGGGCGTAGCGGCCAGAAGTATTACTATACTTCACGGCGGTTTCCTTCCTTTTTGTCACGCTGTTACACCGTTTTCCGGCGCAGCAGGCTCATGGGCGGCAGTTCCGGGGTGGGCATAGTGTATTTTTCCATGGCGTGAGGCGTACTTTCCACCCGCTCCCCTGCTTCGTTCTCGATCCATTCCGGGGTAAGCGGGATGCTGCGTCCGTCCGGGCACAGCGCCTCCAGCGTATCCCCAAGGCTCCATTTGCCGCGCTGCTGGCAGTGGGCGATGCCGTTTTCCCAGCTGTCCACCGTGCCCACGAACTCCCACTCGCGGATGTAGGTGGCGCTGTCGGTGGCCTGTTTGGCCTGTTCGCGGCCGAAATAGAAGCCAGGAGAGTAGTGCCGGTGGCTGGTGCGGGTAAGCTCTGCGTACACCTCCGGCGGCAGTTCAAAGTTATCGTTTGTCGGGTCGGCCAGATAGGCGTCCAGTGCCTTGCGGTAGGCAGCGGTAACACTGGCCACATAGTAGAAGGTCTTGGCACGGCCTTCGATCTTCAGGCTGTCCACACCCGCCTTGCAGATCAAGTCGATGAAGGGCGCGGTGCACATATCGTTGGCGTTAAGGATATAACTGCCGTTCTCGTTTTCACCGATCTCGTACAGCTGGCCGGGGCGGGTCTCCTCGCTCAGGTAATACTTCCAGCGGCAGGGCTGGGCGCACTGGCCGCGGTTGGCGTCGCGCCCGGCCATATAGTTGGACAGCAGACACCGGCCGGACACGCTCATGCACATAGCACCGTGCACAAAGGCTTCGATCTCCAGCTCCGGCGGGGTCTTATCGCGCAGGATGGCAATATCCTGCAAGGTCATCTCCCGGGCCAGCACCACCCGCTTTGCGCCCATTTTGTAGGCGGCGCGGGCGGCTGCCCAGTTGGTGATGCCGGTCTGGGTGGAAAGATGCACGTCAATGTCCGGGGCAAAGGTCTTGCAGGCGTCCAGCACACCAAGGTCTGCCACGATAAAGGCATCCACACCGGCCTTGGCGGCTTCCTTGATGGCCTCCGGCAGGCGGTCGGCCTCCTCGTTGGTGGGCAAGGTGTTCATGGTCAAGTAGACCTTGCGACCACGGGCGTGGGCGTAGATGACGCTTTCCGCCAGCTGCTCCGGGGTGAAATTAGCCGGGGCAGAGCGCATGCCAAACTCCGGCAGACCGCAGTAAACAGCATCGGCACCGTAGTTGATGGCATAACGCAGACGTTCCGCATCGCCCGCCGGGGCAAGCAGTTCCGGGATCTGTAACATTTGTAGGTTCCTCTCTTATGTATCACAGTTTTTAACTGGAAATGAGCCGCTGCACCGTGTTTTTTGTGCAGCGGCCTTTCCTTAGTTTTTCAGGCTTTTGTTCACAGCTGCGGCAGTTTTGCAGTTGGCATTGTGCTCTGCCAGCGTGTGGGCGTAGTAGTAATTGCCCTTGAGGTCGGTCACAAAGAAGTAAGCGTCCTTGGCTTCCTCATCGGACTGCGGCTCCAATGCCGCCTTGATAGCGGCAAGGCCGGGGTTTGAGATGGGGCCAGCGGGCAGACCGGTGCAGCTGTAAGTGTCGTAGGCTGCAAGGATATTTTCCGGGATATCGTCCCAACCGCCGTAGTAGGGTGCGACCCAGTTCCAGAGATAGTTGTTGTCGGCGTCGCTCTGGATATGGCTGGAGGTGTTGCTTTGCAGCCGGGGATAGGGCGAGCCCTCCGCCAGACGGTTGCGAAACACCTGCGCCACGTTGGAGTCCTGACTGTTGCCCGCTTCCTCCTGCACAAAGGAGGCAAGGGTGACCAGCTCCGGCAGGGTCATGTCCTGCTTTTTGAGCGCTGCGTACATTTCCTTGGTAAATTGTGCATCGAACTGGGCGTAGAAGGTAGCCACATAGTTGTGCACCGTATCGTCCTTCAAAAACTCGTAGGTCTCCGGGAAAAGATAGCCCTCGCACTTCATAAAGCGGTTCGGGGCATCCTTATCCTCCGGGACATACTGCCAGAAGGTATAAGCGCTGAAATCGCCCTCGTTGGCTTCCTTCAAAAACTCCTCGGCGGTGCACAGACCGGCGGATTCCATCTTTTGGGCGATGGCAATGGCCGTGGTGCCCTCCGGGATGGTCACCCGCACCGTTTCTGCCTTGGCGTACTGGGAAAGGGTGGCAATGATCGCGTCGTAGGAAATCGCACTGGTCTGCAAGACAAAATCGCCGTACTGCAGCTTTGCGGCAGCGCCCTTTTGTCCCACATACCAGCGAAACAGGTAGGCAGAGCGGATGACGCCTGCATCCTTGAGCTTGTTGGCGATCGCCGCTACGCCGCTGCCCTGCGGGATGCTTACAGTCACCTCTGTGCTGCCGGGTGCACCATTGCCGTGGATCTCATTGTAGGCAAAGTGCACCGCTGCACCTACTGCCAGAAGAAGCAGCAGAAGCACTACCAGCAGAATTTTGCCTGCGCCGCCCTTTTTGCGGGCTGCGTGTGTATCGTTGTGTGCCATACGCACCTTCCTTTTTTCAGTTTTCCAGCATCAGACGCAGATAGCTTTCGCTTACGTCAAAAGGCTCTGCGTCAAAGCGGATCATGCCGTATTCCTGCCGGGTGCCCTCGCCCAGAAACAGCGGCTGGGCAGCGCCTACCGTGATGACCGCCTTTTCCACGATGACTTCCTTCTCGCGGGCGGCTTCCATCAGGATCTCGGCGGCGCGGTCGCTGTCGGCCATCATCTCCACAAAATACAGGGTATCCTCCTTGCGGAAGTAGATGCCGTAGCCATGTTCGTTGGACACGATGGTAGCGCCCCGGGCGTACAGCTCCTGCAACACCACCGCCATGCGTTCCGGGCTCAGCTGCACGGTATCCTTCCAGAACTGTTCCCGCAGCTCGCACAGCTTTTTGGCCGTTACCGTGTCAAATTCCGCCTGGCTCCACAGGTTGCGGCTCACCTCGCGGGGCAGACAACGCAGGGCAAAAGCCTTTGCAAAGCCTTTATCCTGCAGCAAAGCAGCCTGTGCTGCATCTGCCGGGACTGTCACGGTAAAGCCTGCGCCCCGCAGCTTTTGGTGGGCGCACAGGGTATCCAGCAGACCCGCCAGCAGCAGACTGCCCTCGCCGCACAGGCACAGGTAATTGCCCGTGCGCCCCTGCAGGGTGACCGGCACAGCCAGCGCAGCCGCCACGATGGCGTCGTTTTCATCGGCCACATAAATGTTCTGCATACCGGCAAAGCGTTCCAGTACCATTTTTGCAAAATCTTCGGTATCATGATGCTGGCTCTGCCACAAAGCCAGCACTGCCGCCTCATCGGACGGCTGCATCAGACGATACATCGTTCAGGATGCCCCCTCTTATCATATTTTATCGTTCAGCCCAGTGTTTTCCGAGCAAGCTGCTGTACCTCTTGCTGGATATCTTCAATGCTGCGCATGGCGTCCCCGCTGGTGCAGTGCACGGTATCCCAGCCAAGATGCCGGGCGCAGAACTCGGCAGCAGCGCGGCTGCGCGCCAGATAAGCCGTATCCTTTTCGTGCACGTCCTTTTTGCTCTCGTCGCCGTGGTAGCGCTGGGTCATCAGCCGCTGGCTGACCGCCGGGTCTACCTGCAAATAGATGACCCTGTCCGGTGCGGGCAGTCCCAGCAGACGGAACTCGTAATCAAACAGCCAGTGCAGATATTCCTCCCACTGCTCCTGCGGAAGCTTCGAGCACTGGTGCACCGCGTTGGAGGTGGTGTAGCGGTCGGCGATGATCACACCGCCCTGCTCGTAAAAGCTGCCCCAGCTGGTTTTATAGCTGGCATAGCGGTCCACCGCGTAAAAGCTGGAAGCCGCGTAGGCGTTTACATCGTCCGGGTGCTGGCCGAACTGCCCTGCCAGATACATCTTGACCAGCGCACTGGAATCGCTGGCATAATCCGGAAAGGTGATCTTCTGCACCGGCACGCCCTGCGCGGCAAGGTGCTCTGACAAGAGCTTTGCCTGTGTGGCTTTGCCGCTTCCGTCCAGCCCTTCCAGCACGATCAGTTTTCCCTTGCTCATACGACGGCACCTTCTTTAATGGCGGCATATTTTGCGCGCACCTCAGCGGTCTTACCGCAGCACATCTTGCCCTCCGGGCAGGGGCCGCACAGGCAGGCGGGGCCGGCCTTGGCAAAGATATGGGGTGCCACCGGGTACACCAGCGTGAACATCTTTTCAGCCAGTTCCCGGATCTCCCACTGGGCGCGGTTGCAGCAGCGCAGCTGGAAGAAGTTCATCAGGCTGCGGGCGTTCATGGTGACCACCATTTTGGTCTCGCAGGCGTTGGGCAACACAAAGCGGGCGTCCTCGTTGGCCTGTTTAGAAGCCTTGGCGCGTGCCTGCTTTTCCGGCATTCCCTCAGCCATCAGGCGGGCGGTGTGCCCCTCCTCCAGCTTGTGGGCAAGGTCGAGATAACGCTGGGCGTCCTCCTCCATGCTGGCAAGGAAAGCCGCCTTTGCTTCCGGGATAGCCTCGATCTCCGGGGGCGTCACATAGCGAAAATCATCCAGACGCACATAGCGCTGGCTCTGCACGCTGAAGGATGCGATGCGGTGCCGGGTGATCTGGGCAAGCAGAGTGCGGCTGACCCCCTCGATGCCAAAGGTAAAGCTGGCGTGCTCGATGGGACTGGCATGGCCAAGGTCGCTGAGCATGGTCAGGAATTTTGCAGTTTTTTCCTCGTCCAGACCGTCCAGAAGGTCAGTGATGTGGGCGTCGGAATAGCAGAGCTTTGCGGCAGCCGCCACCACCTTTTCCGGTTCCGGGGTGTGGGCGATCAAACGAACAGTCATCATAGGGTCATTCTTCCTCCGTAATCTTGGTCAGGGGCGCAAAATTGGCCATCGTTTTCTTGATGCCAACTTTTTCAAAGTTGATCTCTACGATCTGATCCCCGGCAGCGGGCTTTACTTTCAGCACCGTGCCGCGGCCGAACACTTTGTGCTCCACGATGTCGCCCGGCTCATAGTGCTTTGAACCGGAAGCCGCCGGTTTTACGGCAGAATTTACCGTAAAGGCTGTTTGCTTTACAGTATTTTTTGTCGCATTTCCGCCGGAATATGCGGAGCCAAATCCGCCGCTTCTTGTGGTCGGCTGGGTGGAGCTGTTGCCATAGTGGCTGCCAAAGCCGGTGGAAGATGTGCTTCTTCCGCCGTAAGAGGAGCCGAAACCACGGCTTTCACCGGCGTTATATTCCCGATTCAGGTAGCCGCTGCGGTTGCCCGAACTGTAACCCGAGCCATAACCGCCGCCGTAGCTGCTGCGGCTGTAACCGGAGGGGCCGGAGTAACCGGATGCTCCACCGGGCACGGTATCGCTGTAACCAGAGCCCCAGCCGCCCATGCGGGAACGCTGTTCCAGCACCGGGCTGCGAGTTTCCTCGATATACTCCGGCTCGATCTCACGCAGAAAGCGGCTGGGCTCGTTGCGTTGGGTTCGTCCGTACAGCATCCGGGTGACACTGTTGGAGATGTACAGTTCCTTTTTGGCGCGGGTGATGCCAACGTAAGCCAGACGGCGTTCCTCTTCCAGATCTGCTTCGGAGTATTTGCTCATCTCGCTGGGGAAAACGCCCTCCTCCATGCCGATGAGGAACACATAGGGGAACTCCAAGCCCTTGGCAGAGTGGATGGTCATCAGTACCACCTGATCGCTGCTTTCGTTGTAGCTGTCGATATCGCTGATGAGGGCGATATCCTCCAGATAGCCCTCCAGCGTGGCTTCCTCGCCGTGTTGGTCACAGTAGTTTTTGACGTTGTTCACCAACTGACCCAAGTTCTGCAGACGGTCGGCGGCATCCTCGTGCCCCTTGGCGGCGTCTGCTTCCAGCATGGCCTTGTAGCCGGTCAGTTCAATGACATCGGAGGCAAACTCGTCCAGTGTGCGGGTGGCAAGAGAATCCTGCAAACGCTGGTAGATCTGCCAAAACTTGAGCAGCGGCATCACCGCGCGGGAGAGCTTAGCGTACTGGTCGGCATGACTGATGACATCCAGCATACTGACGCCCTGCTGCCCGGCAAGGTCTGCAATGACATCCACGGTGGTAGCACCGATCTTGCGGGCAGGCTCGTTGATGATACGGCGCAGCCGCACATCGTCCCGGGGGTTGGCCACAATGGACATATAGGAGTGAATGTCCTTGACCTCCTTGCGGTCGTTGAAGCGCTGCCCGCCCACGATCTTATGCGGGATGCCCGCGCGGGTGAAGTAGCTTTCGATGGGAGCCGACTGGGCGTTCATACGGTAGAGAATGGCGTGGTCTGCCAGATGCCCGCCCTCCTTCAGGTGCTGACCGATGACATCCGCGATATGGCTGGCTTCGTCCTGCTCATTCTCGGCGGTATACACCTGCACCTTATCACCCTCGCCGTTGTCCGTCCACAGGGTCTTGCCCTTGCGCTCGGTGTTATGCTGGATGACGCAGTTGGCTGCGTTGAGGATATTGGAGGTGGAGCGGTAGTTCTGCTCCAGACGGATGGTCTTGGTGCCGGGATAGAGCTTTTCAAAGTTGAGGATATTTTCAATGGTAGCGCCGCGGAAGCGGTAGATGCTCTGGTCGTCGTCGCCCACCACGCAAATGTTGCGCTCCGGCCCGGTGAGCAGACTGACCAGACGGAACTGCGCCACGCTGGTATCCTGATACTCGTCCACCAGCAGGTAGCGGTACTTGTTCTGGTAGAACTCCCGTACATCCGGGTGTTCAGCCAACAGCTGCACGGTCTGGTAGATGAGGTCGTCAAAATCGAACGCACCGGCCTCTTTTAGCTTTTTCTCGTAAGCTGCGTAGATGCGGGCGGTCTGGGCGCTCTTCACGTCTCTGGCGTGGTCTGCAAGTGCCTGCTCCGGGCTGACCAGCTGATCCTTCCAGCGGCTCATCTGGTTGATGGCGGCCTTGATGGGCAGGAATTTATCATCGATGCTCAGCTCTTTATATACGGTTTTCATTACACGCTGGGCATCGTCTGTATCATAGATGGTAAAGCTGCGGGGGTAGCCGATCTCTTCGGCCCAGCGGCGCAGAATGCGCACACAGGCCGAGTGGAAGGTGGAGGCGAACACTTCGTCCCCTTCCTCGCCGCCCAGCATCCGGCGCAGACGCTCTTTCAGCTCCCCTGCCGCCTTGTTGGTAAAGGTAATGGCCATCACGTTCCAGCTGCGCACCGCGTTCTGGCGCAGCATCCCGTCCAGCCAGCTGGGGGCATCGGTGCCGGTCATGATGGCGGTACGCAGAGCCTTGACGTCCTCCTCGGTCACCGGGCGGGGCGTTTCTTTGGAGCCGTGCGCCGAGCCGAACCGGATAAGGTTGGCGATGCGGTTGACCAGCACGGTGGTCTTACCGCTGCCGGCACCGGCAAGGATGAGCAGCGGGCCATCCGTGGTAAACACAGCCTGCCGCTGCATATCGTTCAGGCGGCCGAATTGCTTTTCAATGTAAGTATCACGCAGGGTGCAGAATTCCTGCCCGAGAGATGCTGCCATGGTTTCACCTGTTTCCTTCGCTGTTATTCATACCGTATAGTATAACACATTTCGAAATAGTTGTACACCAAAACTGCATAGAGTTACAGCTGCTTTTCCAGCAGATAGCGGTCGTAGCCGCCGTACATCTCCCGACGGCAGCGGATGACGAAGCCGCCGGCCTGTGCGTTGTGCAGGCTATAACTGTTATCCGGGCTGACGGTAGCGCCCAGATGAGTGATCTGTGGCGGCAGCAGCGGCAGAGCCGCTTCCAGCATGGCGCGCTGCAAGCCGTTGCCCCGCCAGTCCGGGTGCACTACTGCGCTGTCTGCGTTGGCCCAGTGCTGCCACTGACTTTGCGGCACGCCCAGAAAGGCAGCGTAGTTTTCATCGCTTTGCCCGCACAGGCGCAGGATGAGGTAGGCCCCCAGCCGCCCCTGCTGCCACGCACCGATACACACCCCGGTGCGCAGATAATCCGCGATATTTTCCAGCGTATCCGGCACGAACTGCTCCGGGTGCGGCATGGCGGCGCGCACTTCGTTTTGCAGCGCGAACACCGCCGGTGCCTCGGCAGGGGTGCAGCGCCGAAGGGTAACGGTCTGCCGGGCGGGCCGGCCGCCTACTTTTTGCAGAAAATAGTCCATCTGTACTATGCCCTCCAAAATAAAATCGTACTTTTCAGCAGATTCCAGTATAAATGACGCTTTTCTAAATGTCAAATTATGCTATAATAAGAGAGAAGGGGCTGTGGAGGAATCCTCCCGGCCCGTTTGTATGAAGTTCGGGGCGGCATTGCCGCCCGGAAACGGAGGAACCATCCATGAAAGATCCCGCACTGGCATCGTCCAGCCGCTTGGGCGGCGCTGTGATCAGCGACCGCGTTGTTGCAAGCCTGCTGGAGGAGCTGACCAACGGGCGCTATGCCCAAGCCGACCGCCTGCCCGCCGAGGTAGACCTTGCCACCGAGTTGGGGGTAAGCCGCACCGTGATCCGTGACGCGCTGAGCGAGATGGAGCGCGCCGGTTATGTGGAACGGGTGCGCGGCATTGGCACGGTAGTGAACCGTGCTGTGCTGGGGCTGCGCAGCCGTTTGGACCAGAAGCTGGAGTACTACCCGCTGATCCGCAGCTTTGGCAGCTACCCCCATGCAGATGGCATTCAGGTGATGCTTCTTCGTGCAGGCGAGGAGATGGCCCACGCGCTGGCGCTGGAAGTCGGCGATGAGGTGATCTGCATCAAAAAGCGTATCCTTGCCGATACCACCCCGGTGATCTACTCCATCGACTACCTGCCCCGCAGCCTGTTCGGCAACCGGGACTACACCCGTATCGACCTGACCGGCGACATCTTTGAAATTTTGGAGCAGGAGTGCCACCAGCAGATCTCTTCCAACGTGGCGCACCTGAAGGCCAGCTGCGGCGACGAGGCCATCCGTGTAGCCATGCGTCTTGCCCCGGGCGAGGCCATGCTGCTGCTGGACGAGGTATGTTTCAATCGTTTGTGCAGGCCGGTGATGCGCTCGCTGAGCTACTACACAAACTTTTTTGATTTTTCCATTTTACGCAAACTGCTTTAAACGGAGGTATCTTATTTATGCGTCACCTGATCGATCCTTTGGATCTCACCCAGCAGGAAATCACACAGCTGCTTGATCTTGCCGACCGTATCTGCGCCGACCCTGCTGCCTATCAGGAGGTAGCCAACCATAAAAAGCTGGCCACCTTGTTCTACGAGCCCTCCACCCGCACCCGCCTGTCCTTTGAGGCGGCTATGCTGAACTTGGGCGGCCATGTACTGGGCTTCCCCAGCGAGAACGTGTCCAGCGCCACCAAGGGCGAGAGCGTGGCCGACACCATCCGGGTGGTGTCCTGCTATGCCGATATCGTTGCCATGCGCCACCCCAAGGAGGGCGCACCGCTGCGTGCCTCCCGCTACTCCCGCATTCCGGTGATCAACGCCGGTGACGGCGGCCACCAGCACCCCACCCAGACCCTGACCGACCTGATGACCATCCGCCGCCGCATGGGCAGGCTGGATAACCTGACCATTGGTCTGTGCGGCGATCTGAAGTTTGGCCGCACCGTCCACTCCCTGCTCAAGACCATGGCGCGCTGCAAGAATGTGCGCTTTGTGCTGATCAGCCCGGAGGAACTGCGGGTGCCGGATTATATCATCAACGACGTGCTGGAGGCCAACGGCATCCCCTACAAGGAGACCCGCAGTCTGGAGGAATCCATGCCGGAGCTGGATATCCTGTATATGACCCGCGTGCAGAAGGAGCGCTTCTTCAACGAGGAGGACTATATCCGCCTGAAGAACAGCTATGTGCTGACCCGCGAAAAGATGGCGCAGGCCAAGCCCACCATGGCGGTGTTGCACCCCCTGCCCCGTGTGAACGAGATCGCGCTGGACGTGGACGACGACCCGCGCGCCGCTTATTTTGAACAGGTGCAGAACGGCGTTTACGTCCGCATGGCACTGATTATGACCCTGCTGGGGCTTGCAGACCCCAAAGCACCGAAGGAGGAGAACTGATATGTTGAATATTGACGAGATTCAGAACGGTATTGTCATCGACCACATCAAGGCAGGTACTGCCGTTGGTCTGATGGATCTGCTGGGCATTGCGGGCAACCGCACTGCCAGCGTGGCGCTGATCCAGAACGCCCGCAGCAAAAAGACGGCCAGCGGCCGCAAGGACATCATCAAGGTAGAGGGCGATGCCTCCTGGCTGAACCTGGATGTGCTGGCTTATCTGGACCCGAACATCAGCGTGACCATTATTGAAAACGGCAAGGCTGTCCGCAAGGAGCAGCCCAAGCCCCCCAAGCGTCTGGTGAACATTGTACGCTGCAAGAACCCCCGCTGCATCTCCAGCATTGAAGAAGAATGCGACCAGATCTTTGAGCTGAGCTCCAACGGCAAGTACCGCTGCATCTACTGCGAGCAGGAATTGCAGGTAAAACCGGAATAACTGCGTTTTTGCTAAAGGCATCGCATTTTAGTTTTGTAGAACAGTCAAGCCTGCGGGCTTGGCTGTTTTACTTTTTCATGGGAGGGACGCAGAGGGAAACCGCAGCTGCCGCGCTGGTTTTCTACCGAAACAGTCGCGCGGCGGGTCGGCTTTCTGCTGACTGGCAGATACGATGATTTAATAGATAAAAAGGACTGCTATACTGGGCAAAACCCATGTACAGCAGTCCTTTTTGGTGCAAAAGAAAACTGACGGGACTCTTTGCAGCGCACGACACCCCGGCTTGCCTATGTCATTCCCGTACAGCAGGCAGCGCCGGAATTGCGACGCATCGAGAAACTTTATCGACTGCAACCCCCAAAAGGCCCGCCGCAGAAAGTCCCGTCAGCAAGGTACTGTGCATTCCTGCACAGCCCAAAAAAGCAAAGGTAGGCAGCCTGCTTACACGCACCGCAGGCTGTTTTTCCATCCAGCAACAAAGCTCTTAAAAAGAGGGGTGTAACCCTCCCACCGCAACGTGACCATGTCCGCACGGAAGGCTTCCTTTACTGACCACAGTATAGCAGAGTTACGCTTCTGTTGCACAAAAATTGTCATATTCTGACGGTGCAGATGTCATGAATTGCCGGTGGGCACCGCACAGGTAAAGCGGAACCAATTGTCCCGGCAGCTCAGGGTATACTCCGCGCCGTGGCGCAGCAGAACGTCCCGCACGTTGGAAAGCCCCATGCCGTGGCCGGGCTCCTTGCGGGTGGTGCGGGGCAACTGCCCATCCGGCGGCAGCTCCACATCCCGTTGCACCCGGTTGCGCACCGAGAGAAGATATTCCTCCTCCGTTTTGCGCACTCGCACGTAGACCTCCGGCGGGTACGCCTGCGCTGCGGCACAGATGGCGTTATCCAGCAGATTTGCCAGCACGGTGACCATATCCACCCCGCTCAAGGGGAAATCCCGCAGGTCGCAAAGGTCAAAATACACGCTTACGCCCTGCCGGGTGGCTTCCTCGTATTTGCGGGTCAGGATGGAGTCCAACAGCGGGTTGTGGGTGTCCATAATGGTAGTGCTGGCCGCCACAGCCTTATCCACACCGGCAATATAGTCCTGCGCACCGGCCACATCTCCCTGTGCCAGCAAGGCACGCAACGCACTGATGTGGTTGGTGAACTCATGGGTCAGACGGCGCTGGGCAGTGTAGGAATCCAGCAGAGCCGAAGCCCGCTGCTGCTCCAGTTCGGCCTGAAAATGCAGGCTGCGCCGTTGCATGACCTGATCGTTGAACATAGCCACGATACACAGATGCACCATGACGGCCACCGTAAGCCCCACTGTCATCCCCATTGTGGCCATGGTGGCCCTTTTGTTGTTATCTGTGAGCATAAGCAGGATGTTCAGCACCACGACCACGCCCGGAAAAAAGCTCATGGTCAGCGCCTGCAAAGGCTCCAGTGCATTGCGCCTGCGCCACTTGCTTACCAAAAAGGCCACAGCTGCGCCCACCACCAAATTTGCCACCGCTATGATGATCAGACAGTCTGCGCGTTGGATAACCTGCTGCAGTTCACACTTCAGTATCCACGATATGACATACCGCATACTGTTTTCGACCAACAGGCACATGGTACCGTTGATCAGGCAGGCGGTAAACTTTTGCCCCGGCGTGCCGCCAAACAGCATGACGGTGATGAACAGAAAAAGGATCGTGAGAGCCACTGCCCTCGGCGTAAAAAAGCCAAAGTTGTACACGACCGAGAGGGTCATCGTGAGCATGGTTATAACTCCGGACCACACCAGAGGGTGCTTTACCCTGCCCTTGCCAAGGTAAGCATATTCCACCATGATAAAGCCGAGCCATTGGGTCAGGCAGACCCAGTGGCCGTACATATACCAGCGCCAGAATTCTTCATTCATCACCGAACTGCCCCTTCCATTCCAGCCATGCGCTGCGGATGGCTGTATAGTACTGTCGGCTGACGCTCAGTTCTACCCCGCTGCGCAGCTCCACCTTATAGTTGCGGATGGAGCGCACATATTGCAGATTGACCACATCGCTGCGCCCTACCTGCAAAAAGCCGTTTTCGTACAGCATGGCGGGCAGATCAGCGATCTTGCCGTAAAAGGTGCAGATGGGCTGGTGCGGAATATCGCCGTAGACGTTGATCTGCCGCAGATCGCTTTCCAGATAATAGATCTGATCCAGCGGAATCTCACTGGTGGTGCGGTTATGGTGCACCTCCAGCGTTTTTCGGGGGTCGGACATGCCGGAAAAAATATCCTCCAGACAGCTGGGCAGCTGGGCGGCAATATCCCGCTTGAGTAGGTAGCGGTAAGCGTTGACCGTGTAGCCCTGCGGGGCAAATTCCAGATAAGCCGAAATGTACACCAGCACGATATCCGGGGCGACCTGCCGCAGCTTGCGTCCCAGTGCAATGCCGTCGGTGGTTTTCAGGTCTACATCCAGAAACGCCAGCTGGTAGCGTTCCAGCTCCGGGGTAGCCAGCAGCTGCTCGCCGCTGGTGCAGACGGTGCTCTGCACCTGAATCTCCCGGGCGCGGAACCATTCCGAGATGTACTCGTCCATCTGTGCAGCGAAGGCCGCATCATCGTCACAGACCAGAATGTGCATGGGTGTGTTTCCTCCTTTTTGAATACAAAAAAGCATATAGCAGTGTTTCCCGCCGGGAGAAGCACCCTATATGCTTTTATATTACACTTGTTCCGCCTGTTCGTCAATCAAAGACGGAGCAGACGCTGGGATCACTTATGCAAGGAATTTGTCGTAGAGACCAAATGCAAAGATGAACACCACGATGAGCGGCAGCACATAAGTCAGGTAGCCGCGCATCCAGTCCTGCACCTTGAGACCCTTGCCGGTGTTGACCTCTTTTTTGTAGTTCTGCCAGCCCCAGCCGTAGCGGGTAACGCAGAACAGCAGATATACCAGGCTGCCCAGCGGCAGGAAGAGGTTGCTGACCAGAAAGTCCTCTACATCCAGCACAGCACCGCCGAACACTGCAAAGCCATCCCATGCCCACAGGTTATAGCCCAGCACACAGGGCATGGACAGCAGGATGATGAGCACAAGGTTCACCAGACTGGACTTTTTGCGGCTGCAGCCAGTCAGTTCCATGCCACAGCAGATGATATTCTCGAACACTGCCAGCACGGTGGACATGGCTGCAAACGCCATGAACAAAAAGAACAGGCTGCCCCACAGCCGCCCCATGGACATATTGGCAAAGATGTTGGGCAGGGTGATAAAGATAAGGCTGGGGCCGCTGGTCTGGTCCACATGGTAGGTAAAGCAGGCCGGGAAGATGATCAGACCGGCGGTAATGGCTACAAAGGTATCCAGCACCACAATGCGGACAGATTCGCCCAGCAGGGAATGTTCCTTGCCGATATAGCTGCCGAAGATGGACATGGCGCCGATGCCAAGGCTCAGGGTGAAGAAGGCCTGATTCATAGCGGAGACCAGTGTGTTGACCACGCCCACCTCCTGCATCCGGGCAAAGTCCGGCACAAGGAAGAAGGAAAGGCCTTCCTTTGCCCCGGGCATGAACAGGCTGTTGACGGCAAGCACCACCATAATGAGGAGCAGGGCGATCATCATGCCCTTAGTCACGCGCTCCAGACCGCTTTGCAGACCCTTGGCGCACACCAGAATGCTCACTACCACCACAAATACCATCCAGAAGGTCATAGTAGCGGGGCTGGCCAGCATTTCGGTAAACTTACCGGCCACCTGCTCGGCGTTGAGCCCCGCCAGTTTGCCGACGGCGGTCATGTAGAAATAGTGCAGCATCCAGCCCGCTACGGTGGTGTAGAACATCATCAGCAGGTAGCAGCCGATGAGGGTGAAGTAGCCGTGGATGTGCCACTTCTGCCCCGGCTTTTCCAGTGCCTGATACGCCCGCACCGGGCTTTTGCGGGAGGCGCGTCCCACGGCGAATTCCATGGTCATGATAGGCAGACCCAGAATGACCAGAAAGATCAGGTAGAACAGTACAAAAGCGCCGCCGCCGCCCTGCCCTGCAATATACGGAAACTTCCACACGTTGCCGATGCCGATGGCACAGCCTGCGGAAAGCAGAATAAAGCCCAGACGGGATTTCAGAGTTTCTCGTTCCATGATCCGATAACTCCTTACTTCTGCTTCCGGGGTGCGTTTTTGCCCACGGGGCCGCGAGGACGGCGCTCGGCAGCCTTGGACTGCTGCGCAGCAGAACGGGTCTGTGCACGACCCTTGACCGCTGCGGCACGCAGACCGTTCACCTCGGCCTTAGTCAGCTCGCGGTAGGTACCGGGCTTGAGCATTCCCAGCTTGACCACACCCTCGGCGTTGCGCTTCAGGCGCACCACCTCAAGACCCACACTCTCGCACATCCGGCGGATCTCGCGGTTCTTGCCCTCTTTCAGGGTCATTTCCATCACGGTGCGGCCAGGCTCGTCAGTGACCACATTGATGGCACAGGGCATGGTCTTGGTGCCATCGTCCAGCACGACGCCGCTGCTCAGCTTGAGGATGGTGGCCTCGTCGGCGCGGGGCTGCACGGTAACGCGGTACAGCTTGGAGATGCCGCCGGACGGATGAGTGACGGCCTGTGCAAAGGCACCGTCGTTGGTCATCAGCAGCAGACCCTCGCTGTCCTTATCCAAGCGGCCCACCGGATACAGGCGGGCGGGGATGTCGCTGACCAAGTCCATCACAGTCTTGCGGCCCAGCTCATCGCTGGCGGTGGTCACATAGCCACGGGGCTTGTACAGCGCCAGATAATACAGCTGCTGGTTCTTTTGGATGTAGATGCGCTCGTCATCCACATGGAGCACGTCACGGTTGGGGTCCATCTTGTCGCCCACCTTAACCGGGTGGCCGTTCACCTTGACGCGACCCTCGGCAATGATCTGCTCGGCGGCGCGACGGGAGCACAGACCCTGCTCGGCCATGATCTTTTGAATACGTTCTTCTGCCATAATATTACTCCTTGTGCGCCTCACGGCGCTCAAAACGCGCACCGCTCCCCTGCTTTTGCGGGGCACGGTGCGCGGCTATATAGACCGCAGACCAAAAGATCTGCGGCTGCGGCTTGATTTGTATAAAAGGTTACTCTGCCTTGGGCTCCTCTGCAGGTGCCTTGGCGTCCTTTTTGACCAGAGTGGTAAGCTTTTCTACCAGCTCGGGCAGCATAGTCAGGGCACGGTCGATGCTGTTGGAGCTATCCGACAGCTGGATGGTGCGCACGCAGCCATCCTTGATGACCAGAAATGCCACCGGCTGAATGTTGACACCGGCACCGGAGCCGCCGCCGAACAGATCCTTGTTGGCAGCGTTCTTGCCGTTAAAATCGGTACCGCCGGAAGCGAAGCCGAAGCTCACCTTGGACACCGGCAGGATGGTGATGCCATCCTCGGTGGTGATGGGCTTGCCGATAATGGTGTTGGAGTCCACCATCTGGTGAATTTTCTCCATCGTAACGTTCATCAGGCCCTGAATAGGATGCTCTGCCATAAAACAACTCTCCTTTATTCATCCGTGCAGGCAGCAGGCCGCCGGAAAGCATTCTGATATAGATTTAGTGTACCACACTTTATATAAAGATGTCCAATACTTTTTTGCGCCAGAACTCGTACAGCACCCGCACGGCGGCGATAACGATGAACAGCGCCTGTGCGCTGACCCGGAAGGACACCTTGTCCTGCACAGTAGGCTGGGCGCTGCCGAAGTCCGGCAGAACGCGCAGCTGGTCAAATTCCAGAAAGAAAAAGTGGTCCAGCACGCCAAGGGTCGGGTACAGCCACGCCTGCAGCTTGCCGTAATTGCGGGCAGCTGCGGCGGGGTCGTCCCCGCGCACGCCAAGGCAGACCGAGATCTTTGTAAAGCGGACGGCACCAAACACTGCCCGCAGCAGCGTACCCACGCCCCGCAGCATGGTGCAGATCACATCCAGCGTGATCTTTGCCTTTTGGCGGGGCGGCTTTTCGGCTTTAGGCTTTGCGGGCTGCGCAGCCTTTTTTTCAGCTTTTTTGCGCTTACGCTCCGCACGCCATGCGCGGAATTTTGCTTTCAGTCTGCCGGTAAAGCCCTTGGGCTCCTCCGGCTGGGCGGGAGGTTCCGGCTTTGGGTATTGGAACACCGGAAAAGTGATGCCCAGTGCCCCGGCTTTTACGGTAAGGGTATCATTTTCCCAGCAGACATCCGCGCAGAAGGGGCACAGCAACAACAGCGCTGCAAGCACCAACAAAATCAGCAGCAGGATGCCCACCACCTTGAGGATGAACAGCAGACAAGCGCCCACTGCGGAAAGAACCATGCCCATGGATCAGCCCTCACTTTCGGTCGGATCATCTGCCGGTGCGTCGCTGTGCACCGGCGGCAGGTCTGCCAGACTGGACAGGCCGAACACACGCAAAAAGGTATCGGTGGTGCGGAAGCTGACCGGGCGACCCGGCAGATCCAGACGTCCGGCTTCCTCGATGAGCCCCTTTTCCAGCAGACCGGACACGCTGGAGGAGGAATCCACACCGCGCACCTGCTCAATAAAGGCGCGGGACACCGGCTGATTATAGGCGATGACGGTCAAGGTCTCCATGGCCGCAGGGCCAAGCGGTACGGCGCGGCGGCTGTCCAGCACGCGGCGCACACAGTCTGCCCACTGGGACTTGGTAGCCAGCTGCCACCGGGTATTCAGATGCAGCAGACACAGGCCGCTGTCCTCCCTCTGATAGCGGGTGTGCAGGGTCTCCAGTGCGGCATCCACGCTGGACTGGGGCAGCTGCACCGCCTGTGCCAGCTTATCGGCACCTATGGGGTCGCCGCAGGCAAAAAGCATGGCCTCCACGGCGGCAAGGATTTGTTTCTGGTTCATGGGTTCTCCTTATTGCGTTCCGGGCGGGTGCGGCGCATGGTCAACGCTCCCCGGTCGTCCAGCGCGATGCGTCCGCCGCGCACCAGTTCCAGCAGCGCCAGAAAGGTAGCTACGTTGGTGCTGCGGCTCTGGCTGCGGGAAAACAGCTGCTCCATTTTTGCCACGGTGCCGCCCAGCATCCGGCGCAGGATGTACACCACCCGGCTGGTGACCGATACCATGGGCGCGGTGACCAGCGGCTCAAACTGCTGCTGGGTGGGCACACGGCGGGTCTTGGTGCGGCCTGCCAACGCCTGCCAGTAGTCCGCCAAGATCTGCGGGGCATGGTGCAATGCGTAGGTGTTATCCCACTCCACTTCCATGGGGCGGCGCACGAATACCGGGGCAGCCTCCCCTTTTGCGCGCAGCAGAGCCGCCATGCGGCGGCACTGGTCGTACTCAATCAGCTGGCCGGTAAGTTCCTGTTTCATGCGCTCGCCCTCTTCGCTGCGGGGCAGCAACAGAAAGCTTTTCATTTCCACCAGATGCGCCGCCATCTCAATGAAGGCGCTGGCGGTCTCGGGGTCAGGGTCAGCCTGCTCCACGGTGCGGGTGTACTGGTCGATCAGCTGCAGGATGGGGATATTGTGCAGGTCCATCTTATGCTTGGCCACCAGAGCCAGCAATAATTCCAGCGGGCCGTCAAAATCTTCCAGATGGAAGGTCAATTCCTCTGCCACTCAGATCACCGCCCCAAGGCTGCTGGCATAAACGGTGTAGGCGATCTTATCAATATACCCGGTGCCTGCGCCCAAAAGCGACCACACTACGTTGTTCAGGTAGTAGAGCGGCACATCCAGAAAGCCGCCCCACACCGCTGCCAGCATGACGATCATGATATATTTTTCGTACCGCATCAGACCAAAGTAGATGCGCTGCGGCAGTACCACCAGCAGAATGCGGCTGCCGTCCAGCGGCGGCACCGGAATCAGGTTGAACACCGCAAGGCTGACGTTCATCAGCACCAGATAGCGCAGGAACATGGCAATGTAAATGGTGGCGTTATTGACCGGTGCCCAATAGTACATTACCTTCCATGCCACCATACCAAGGTAAGCTAGCACAAGGTTTGCCACCGGGCCTGCCAGTGCCGTAAGCGCCATGCCCCACTTGGGGTTTTTGAAGTTGCGGGGGTTGGTGGATACAGGCTTTGCCCAGCCCACGCCTGCAAACACCATGCACAGGGTGCCCAGCAGGTCAAAGTGCGCAAAGGGATTCAGTGAAAGACGCCCCTCGCGTTTGGCGGTGGCATCGCCCAGCAGCCATGCTGCCAGCGCATGGCCGGCCTCGTGGAACGGGATGGCCACCAGCGCCACCAGTGCGCGGATGATATAATAGGTTGCCTGTGTGGTCATGTAAATCTCCTGTCAAAACGAATTTCTTTCTTTATAATACTATTTTTTTGTGTCCTGCACAAGCCCCACAGCACCGGGAATGCAAAAAGCTACAGAAAATTTAAAAAAAGACTTGCTTTTTCTTTGTATCTCTGGTAAAATAGTCAAGCTGATTATTTTGATTCCATACTTCACTGTAGGAGGTGCAATTACCATGGCTAAGTGTGAATGCTGCGGCAAGGGTGTTACCTTTGGTATCAAGGTCTCTCACTCTCATCGCCGTTCCAACCGTACCTGGAAGCCGAATGTCCGTCGTGTCAAGGCGGTCGTGGAGGGCTCTCCCAAGTATGTCTACGCATGCTCCCGTTGCCTGCGCGCTGGCAAAGTTACCCGCGCTGTCTAATTTGGTGTATGTGGCCGGTCACTTTGTCGAGTGGCCGGCTTTTTTATTTGCCGCAAGGAGAGAAATAAAATGTCTTTGCCTGTTGATCCCATCATGCTGCTGAGCGTGGTGAACCTGAAACTGCGGGATCAGTATAAGGATCTCGATGCGCTGTGCGAAGATCTGGAGGCCGACAAGGCCGGTCTGTGCGCAAAACTGCACACTGTGGGCTACGATTACGACCCGCAGCGCAACCAGTTTGTCTGATTATAGCTTCCAAATCCGGCACCGGTGCGCAGCGACTGTGCCCGGGCCGGTGAATGATAAAATAAGGAGTGCTTGATTTATGATCCAGGGTACCTATTACAAAGAGTGGAGCACGGTTCTTGGCCGTGAGATGGAGTTTAAGGTGTACGGCCATGCCGGTGTGCCGGTGCTGGCACTGCCCGCCCGCGGCGGCCGTTTTTATGACTGGGAGAACAACGGAATGCCCGATGCCATTGCCCAGCTGCTGAACGAGGGCAAGGTGCAGCTGTTCTGCGCAGATGCCATGGACGGCGAAGGCCTTTTGAACGGTGATCTGCCCCAGCGCCGCCGCGCCGAGCTGCAGGAGAAGTATTTCGTCTACCTGACCGCTGAGCTTGCTCCCCGTATTCTGACCCTGAACAACGCCAAAAAGGGCACCCGGATCTGGACTGCCGGTGTAGACTTGGGCGCTTACCACGCCGTCCACTGCCGTCTGCGCCGTCCCACCCTGTTTGCAGGTGCTGTGGGCATGGGCGGCATCTACGACCTGACCCGATTCTGGGGCACCGACAGCGATGACATGGTGCTGCGCTGCGCTCCCCTTTCCTATTTGCAGGAGAACGGCATTGCCAACAAGCCTGCGCTGGCCAAGGCTGAGGAGAACAGCCTGATCCTCTGCGCCGGTCAGGGTGCCTACGAGGGCGATGCACTGGACGACACGCAGGCATTGGCCGATCTGCTGAAGGATCAGAGTATGCCCGCGCATCTGGAGATCTGGGGCGGTGACGTCTCCCACGACTGGTACTGGTGGGGCAAGATGTGGAGCCTGTTTGCACCGCGCATTCTGGAAGTAAAGTAAGAGCTTACAACGAGGGAAAGCCTGCGGGCTTCCCTCGTTTTCTTATGTGCAACGGTTTTGAATGACCCTCGCGTGCGCTCTGGCCATGTTCAGCGGAATTTCATCTTTTAATTTATGGTTCAGAAACGCCTGCGGCGTTTCCGAACCATTTTTTTGTCAGCTGTACTATTTATATTTCATTTCCTACTTGAATTGTCGGATATTATGTGCTATACTGCTGTTGTAAGAAAATATACCCCATGGGGGTTTATGAAAGGAGCGATTCCGATATGGAAGAGACCAAAAAGCACTGTTGCTGCTGCGTTGATACGCCGGAAGCGGACGCTGCGGCAGATACCGCTGTCCCCTGCTGCTGCCGCCACAAAGTGCGCAGCCCGGAGGAACACAAAGCTCTGCTCAACCGGCTGAACCGCATTGAAGGGCAGGTGCGCGGCATCCGCGGGATGTTGGAAAAGGACGCCTACTGTGTGGACATTCTGGTACAGGTAGCCGCAGCCAATGCGGCGCTGAACAGCTTTTCCCGGGAATTGCTGGCACAGCACATCGGCAGCTGCGTAGCGGATGACCTGCGTGCCGGCAGTGACGAAAAGCTGGAGGAGCTGCTCCGGCTGCTGCCCAAGCTGATGAAATGACCGCCCGCCGGGCAGACTGACCACAAGGAGAAACAACAATGGAACAATTCAACGTTACCGGCATGAGCTGCGCGGCCTGCTCTGCCCGGGTAGAAAAGGCCGTAAAGAGCGTGCCGGGCGTCACCGGCTGTTCGGTAAGCCTGCTGACCAACTCCATGGGCGTAGAAGGCACCGCTGAGGATGCCGCCATTATCCGTGCCGTAGAGCAGGCCGGTTACGGCGCAAGCCCCAAAAAAGCCGCCGCAGCGGCCAGCACCAGCGCAGAGCTGGATGCTCTAGCAGACCACGAAACGCCCAAGCTGAAACGGCGGCTCATCGCCTCGCTGGGCTTTTTGCTGGTGCTGATGTACTTTTCCATGGGGCACATGATGTGGGGCTGGCCGCTTCCCCGCTGGTTCGATGGCAACCACATTGCCATGGGGCTGGTACAGCTGCTGCTGGCAGGCATCGTGATGGTGATCAACCAGAAATTTTTCATCAATGGCTTCAAAGGGCTGGTGCACCGCTCCCCCAACATGGATACGCTGGTGGCTATGGGCTCGATGGCAAGCTTTGTGTGGAGCACCTACACCCTGTTTGCCATGACCGATGCACAGCTGCACGGCAACGAGGAACTGGTCATGCACTATATGATGGAGTTCTATTTTGAGTCTGCCGCCATGATTTTGACCCTCATCACGGTGGGCAAGATGCTGGAGGCGCGCTCCAAGGGAAAGACCACCGATGCGCTCAAAAGCCTGATGAAGCTTGCCCCCAAAACCGCTGCCCTGCTGCGGGACGGCACCGAGGTGACCGTACCCATTGAGCAGGTACAGAAGGAGGACATCTTTGTGGTGCGCCCGGGCGAGAACATCCCGGTGGACGGCATTGTGCTGGAGGGCAGCAGTGCCGTGAACGAGAGCGCGCTGACCGGCGAGAGCATCCCGGTAGACAAGGCCGTGGGCGATAAGGTAAGCGCCGCCACCACCAATCAGTCCGGCTATCTGCAGTGCCGTGCTACCCGCGTGGGCGAGGACACCACGCTGGCGCAGATCATCCGCATGGTCAGCGATGCCGCTGCTACCAAGGCACCCATTGCAAAGATCGCAGATACCGTATCCGGCTTTTTCGTGCCTGCGGTCATCAGCATTGCAGTGGTCACCACCCTTGTTTGGCTGCTGCTGGGGCGGGACGTCGGCTACGCACTGGCGCGGGGCATCTCGGTGCTGGTCATCAGCTGCCCCTGTGCGCTGGGTCTGGCAACGCCAGTGGCTATTATGGTAGGCAACGGCCTGGGCGCAAAAAACGGCATCCTGTTCAAGACCGCTGCGGCGCTAGAGGAGGCCGGGCGTACCCGCATCGTGGCGCTGGACAAGACCGGCACCATCACCTGCGGCGAGCCTACCGTCACCGACCTTCTGCCCGCTGTGGGCGTGACCGAGACCGAGCTGCTCACGCTGGCAGCTGCGCTGGAGGGCCGCAGCGAGCACCCGCTGGCGCGGGCAGTGCTGGCCTATGCGGAGGAAAAGCAGCTGGAGCTGCCCTCTGTTACCGATTTTACTGCCCTGCCGGGCAACGGCCTTACCGCCAAGCTGGAGAGCAAAGAGATCTTTGGCGGCAGCGCTGCATTTATTAGCACAAAGGTCGTTATCCCTGCTGCGCTGCAAACGCAGTCTGCCGCACTGGCTGCGCAGGGTAAGACGCCCCTGTTCTTTGGCGGCGCAGGTCGTCTGCTGGGCGTTATCGCGGTAGCTGATACCATCAAGGAGGATAGCCCGCAGGCCATCCGGGAGCTGCGGAATATGGGCATCCGCGTGGTGATGCTGACCGGCGACAACCAGCGCACCGCCGAGGCCATTGGCCGACAGGCCGGGGTGGACGAGGTGATTGCCGGGGTGCTGCCCGAGGGCAAGGAGGCCGTCATCCGGCAGCTGCAAAAGTACGGCAAGGTAGCTATGGTGGGTGACGGTATCAACGACGCCCCTGCCCTGACCCGCGCTGACACCGGCATTGCCATTGGCGCAGGCACAGACGTAGCCATTGACGCCGCGGACGTAGTACTGATGAACTCCAAGCTCTCGGACGTGCCCGCCGCCATCCGGCTGAGCCGCGCTTCCCTGCGCAACATCCACGAAAACCTGTTCTGGGCGTTTATCTATAACATCATCGGCATTCCGCTGGCAGCCGGTGTGTTCATCCCCTTAGGGCTGACGCTGAACCCCATGTTCGGCGCAGCTGCCATGAGCCTTTCCAGCTTCTGCGTGGTGAGCAACGCCTTGCGGCTGAACCTGTTTGACCTGCACAGCGCAAAGCGTGACCACCCGCCCAAACACGTCCCTGCCCTGCCCGCTGCCCTTGTGCAGCCCGCAGCGGAGGAAGATACAACTCAAAAGGAGGAGACCGCTATGAAAAAGACCCTGACCGTAGAAGGCATGATGTGCCCCCACTGTGAAGCCCGCGTCAAGAAGGCGCTGGAAGCTCTGCCGCAGGTGGACGAGGCTGTTGTCAGCCACGAAGCCGGTACTGCCATCGTTACCCTGAACGCAGAGGTGGATGATGAAGTGCTGAAGAAAGCCGTGGAGGCACAGGATTACCCCGTTACCGGTATCCAGTAAAGGGTATCAGCCACCACAAAATGCAAGAGGCAGCTGCGCAAAAATCTGCGCAGCTGCCTTTTTTGTCGCGGGACGATTTTGAATGCGCGCCGCATTCGCTTTGCGCATCTTCAGAGGAAAGATCCTTTTTTGTTTTAGAGCACCGGAGCGTCTGCGGACGCTCCGGTACTCCACTTTTACGAAAGAAGTCGTCACCACGATTAAAACGCAAAAAGCCCGCTGCAAGGCGGAATGTCCTTGCAGCGGGCAGCATAGATAACTGGGGAACCCTTATCAGACTTCGGTGTTGAAGTAGCGCTTCAGCAGGCCCTCGAAGCCGCGGCCATGGCGGGCTTCATCCTTTGCCATCTCATGGACAGTGTCGTGGATGGCGTCCAGATTCAGCGCCTTAGCCTTCTTGGCCAGATCCATCTTACCGGCGCAGGCACCGCACTCGGCCTCAGCACGCATCATCAGGTTCTTCTTGGTGCTGTCGGTCACGACCTCACCCAGCAGCTCTGCAAAGCGGGATGCGTGGTCAGCCTCTTCGTAAGCATAGCGCTTGTAGGCCTCGGCGATCTCGGGGTAGCCCTCACGCTCTGCCACGCGAGCCATGGCCAGATACATACCGACCTCGCTGCACTCACCCTCGAAGTTTGCGCGCAGACCATCAACGATCTCCTGCGGCACGCCCTCTGCCTTGCCGATGCCAACAACATGCTCGGTGACGTAGGTGTTGCCGGTCTTTTCCACAAAAGCGGAAGCGGGAGCCTTGCAAACGGGGCACTGAGCGGGGATCTCACCCTCAGCGATATAACCACAAACGGTGCAAACGTATTTCTTCATAAGAATTTACCTCCATTCGATCTGTTAAAAATGATACAGGACGGAAACCACCCGCCTGTTGCTTCTATGCTGGGCAGCCGCGCTGCCGGGTATAGAAAGAGCCATGGAAGGGGGCTTTGTGTACTTCCCTTTCCATGGCTCTATTATAGCGAATAATTCCTAGTTAGTCAAGTGTATCTTTAAGAATTATTCCTATTTATCAAAATCTGGCAGGATGCCCAAATTCCCTTATGGAAAACTGGACGCATTACCGGAATCAGACCTGCAGGTTGCCGCTGGTAGCAGCATCGGAACCGGCAGTGGCGTCAAACTCGTAGTCGTTGCCGGGCAGGATGGCGTTGAGCAGGATGCCTGCAATCGCAGCCACAGCCAGACCGGACAGGTTGATGGTGACGCTGCCAACGGTAAAGCCAACGCCGCCCACAGAGTTGAAGCCCAGTGCGCACACCAGAATGACGGCGGCAACGATCAGGTTGCGGCTGTTAGTGAAGTCCACGCGGTTCTCCACCACGTTGCGCACACCGATGGCAGAGATCATGCCATACAGCACGAAGCTGATACCGCCGATGATGCCGGTAGGGATGGTGTTGATGACGGCCTCAAACTTGGGGCTGAAGCTCAGGATGATAGCCAGCACAGCGGCAATGCGGATGACCAGCGGGTCGTAGATCTTGCTCAGTGCCAGCACGCCGGTGTTCTCGCCGTAGGTGGTGTTGGCGGGGCCGCCCAGCAGACCGGCCATGGTGGTGGCCAGACCATCGCCCATCAGGGTGCGGTTCAGGCCGGGGTCATTGATATAGTTGTGGCCAACGGTGGCGCTGATGGCGGCAATATCGCCAACGTGCTCCATCATGGTAGCCAGTGCGATGGGGATAATGGTGAACAGAGCGCTGATGAACTCCGGGCTGCCGTCAATGGCAAACAGACCCATAGCCTCCTTGTGCAGGGGGATGCCCAGCCAGGCGGCCTCGGAGATTTTCTGGAAGTCCACTGCGCCGGTGACCAGTGCCACAGCGTAGGAGACCAGCACGCCGATGAGGATGGGCAGGATCTTGACCATGCCCTTGCCCCAGATGTTGCACACGATAACAGTGCCCAGTGCCACAAAGGCCAGCAGCCAGTTGGACTGGCAGTTGGTGATAGCAGAGGGGGCAAGGATCAGACCGATGGAGATGATGATGGGGCCGGTGACCACCGGCGGGAAGAACTTCATGATGCGGCGGATGCCAAAGGTGGAGATCAGCAGGCTGGCCACCAGATAGACCAAACCCGAGAATGCAATGGCAGCGCAGGCATAAGGCAGCATCTTAGTGTTGGCAACGGTCAGGTTGCCATCGGCATCAGCCAGCATGGGAGCCACGATGGAGAAGCCGCCCAGATACGCAAAGGAGGAGCCGAGGAATGCCGGGACCTTCTTTTTGGTAATGAGGTGGAACAGCAGCGTGCCCAGACCGGCACACAGCAGAGTGGTGGAAACGCTCAGGCCGGTGAGCAGCGGCACCAGAACCGTTGCGCCAAACATAGCAAACATATGCTGCACACCCAGAATAAACATTCTGCCGGTGCCCAGCTTTTTGGCGTCGTATACGCCCTTGGAGTAATCGATCTTTTCGCTCATAGAAAACCTCCTATACTGTTATTCCCAAAAAAAGAGGCATTGCCGTTGAAACAGCAGTGCCTCTGAATTTCAGGAACAAGACCTCCACACAAAAATGGGAAAGAAGCAGCTATGCAGTCGCTCGCGCTTGAACATTGTGCTCCTCCCCTTCTTTTTGTGTTCTTTCCAACAACCGGAACCGCTCCGGCAAGGCAGCAGCAACGCCGCAGCCTTTTTGTTAAGTATAGCAGATTTTGGGCTTTCCAGCAAGGTGTTGACAGCTTTTTCTTGCCTGTTACACTGCGCCGTGGGCTGCGGGGGTTGCGCTTTTGGACGGAATGCCCTATAATAGAGCCTGTTCTTATTTCCTACTATCATAATATGTTGATATAACAGGAGGCTCTATGCTCTATCTGGATTACTCTGCCAACACCCCCGTGGACGAGGCGGTGCTGCAATGCTTCTGCGAAGCCGAGCGGCGCTACCCGGGCAATGCCAATGCCCACCATCAGGCAGGCGCTGCCGCAAAGGCTGCTATAAACGAGGCGACCCGCAGCATTGCCCGCTGTCTGGGCGCACCGCCTGCGGGCATCATCTATACCTCCGGTGCAAGTGAGGCCAACAATCTTGCCGTGAAGGGGCTGGCAGCGCTGGGAGGTACAGCGGACAGGCACATCCTCTCTACTCCGCTGGAGCATTCGTCCGTCAGCGGCAGTCTGGAGGCCCTGCAAAAGCAGAGATACGAGGTGGAGCTGCTGGACATCCTGCCGGACGGCACAGTAGACCTTGCAGACCTGAAAAAACGGCTGCGCCCGGACACCGTTCTGGTTGCTGTGACTGCCGTGGACAGCGAGTTGGGCGTAGTGCAGCCCATTGCAGAGATTGCAGAGCTTTTAAAGGCATACCCCAACTGCCATTTCCATGTGGACGCCACGCAGGCTGTGGGGAAAATTCCTGTGCAGTTTGAGGGCATGGACACCATGAGCCTGACAGCCCATAAGTTTTACGGGCTCAACGGCATCGGTGTGCTGGTAAAGCGGCTGGGGCTGGCACTGCCGCCCCTCATCCACGGCGGAGAGAGCACTACCCCCTACCGCAGCGGCACACCTACCGTAGCCCTTGCCTGCTCGCTGGCGCTGGCTTTGGAAAAGGCTACTGCGGAGCTGCCAGCCCGCGCCGCAACTGTGCGCAGCCTGAATGACCGGCTGCGTGCAGAGCTTTCCCGCTATCCAAAAGTACGCATCAACAGCCCGGCAAACGCTGTGCCACATATCCTGAACCTGAGTGTGCAGGGCGTAAAGGGTACCGTGTTCCAGCGGGAGTTGGACACACGCGGGGTATGCGTCTCGGTCAAATCCGCCTGTTCGTCCGATGGGTTGCCTTCCCGCGCAGTGCTTGCAGTCAGTCAAGACCGGCGCAACGCCCTTTCCTCTTGGCGCATCAGCCTGAGCCACCTTACCACAGAAGAGGAAGCGACCGCCTTTCTGCACGCCTTTGCAGACTGCTATAACACCCTGACCCAGTAAAGGAGCTGTGAAACAAAGCCGTTTGCAGCTGCCATAAACAAACAAAAAGACCTTCCCGCTCTCCGGAACGGGAAGGTCTTTATAAATTGCTAATTAGCCTTGGAACTTACGTTCAAGGACAAAATCACTCAATGATCTTGCCAACAACGCCGGAACCAACGGTACGGCCACCCTCACGGATAGCGAAACGCAGGCCCTCTTCCATAGCAACAGGGGTCAGCAGCTCAACGTGCATCATGACGTTATCGCCGGGCATGCACATCTCGGTGCCTTCGGGCAGGGTGATGATGCCGGTCACGTCAGTGGTACGGAAGTAGAACTGAGGACGATAGTTGGAGAAGAAGGGAGTGTGACGGCCGCCTTCGTCCTTGGTCAGGACGTAGACCTGAGCCTCAAAGACGTTGTGGGGGTGCACAGAACCGGGCTTAGCCAGAACCTGGCCACGCTCGATCTGGGAACGATCAACACCACGCAGCAGAGCGCCGATGTTATCGCCAGCCTCAGCGAAGTCCAGAGACTTACGGAACATCTCCAGACCGGTGATGGTGGTGTTCAGACGGTCGGGCTTGATGCCGACGATCTCCATAGCATCGCCAACCTTGGCCATACCACGCTCAACACGACCGGTAGCAACGGTACCACGGCCAGAAATGGTCATGACATCCTCGATGGGCATCAGGAAGGGCTTGTCCTCCTCACGATCCGGGTTGGGGATGTAGGAATCAACAGCATCCATCAGCTCCTTGATGCAAGCGTAAGCGGGATCCTCGGGATCGTTGGGAGCCTCCAGAGCCTTCAGAGCGGAACCACGAATGATCGGGGTGTCGTCGCCCGGGAAGTCGTACTCGCTCAGCAGCTCACGAATCTCCATCTCGACCAGATCCAGCAGCTCTTCGTCATCGACCATATCGCACTTGTTCATGAACACAACGATATAGGGCACGCCGACCTGACGAGCCAGCAGAATGTGCTCACGGGTCTGGGGCATGGGACCATCGGTAGCAGCAACGACCAGAATAGCGCCGTCCATCTGAGCAGCACCAGTGATCATGTTCTTAACGTAGTCAGCATGGCCCGGGCAGTCAACGTGAGCGTAGTGACGCTTCTCGGTCTGGTACTCAACGTGAGCGGAGTTGATCGTGATACCACGAGCACGCTCCTCAGGAGCCTTATCGATGTTAGCGTAGTCCATGAACTCTGCATCACCCTTCAGAGCCAGGTACTTGGTGATAGCAGCGGTCAGAGTGGTCTTGCCGTGGTCAACGTGACCGATGGTGCCGATGTTAACATGCGGCTTAGAACGGTCGAACTTTGCCTTTTCAGCCATTGGAATATCCTCCCTTAATTTAGGTTTTGATATTGGTTACAACAACCCTGCAAAATGCAGACATTGCACTGCAAGGCTATTCTACTAAATTTGCCCTGTAAAATCAAGTGCTTTTACAGGAAATTTTGCCGGAGTTACACTACCCCGGCAAAATTCTCATGCTTTTCAGCGCTTAGCCCTTGGTACGGCCAGCAATGATCTGGTCAGCAATGTTCTTGGGAACCGGCTCGTAGTGAGAGGGCTCCATAACATACTGGCCACGACCCTGAGTCTTGGAACGCAGGTCGGTAGCGTAGCCGAACATCTGAGCCAGAGGCACAAATGCGTTGACACGCTGGGTACCGGCCATAGCCTCCATGCCCTGGATCTGACCACGGCGAGCGTTCAGGTCACCGATAACATCGCCCAGATATTCATCAGGAACGATAACAGCAACCTTCATGATGGGCTCGGTGATGATAGGATCAGCCTTGCGCATAGCATCCTTGAATGCCATAGAGCCAGCGATGGAGAAGGCCATTTCAGAGGAGTCGACCTCATGATAAGAACCATCCCACAGGGTGACCTTAACATCAACAACAGGATAGCCTGCCAGAACGCCAGCCTTCATAGCACCCTGAATACCGTTGTCGATAGCAGGGATGTATTCCTTCGGGATAGCGCCGCCAACGATAGCGTTGACGAACTCGTAACCCTTGCCGGGCTCGTTGGGCTCGATCTTGATCTTAACGTGACCGTACTGGCCCTTACCACCGGACTGACGTGCGTACTTGGTCTCCTGGTTGGCCTCCTTGCGGATGGTCTCACGGTAAGCAACCTGAGGTGCACCCACGTTTGCCTCAACCTTGAACTCGCGCAGCAGACGGTCAACGATGATCTCCAGATGCAGCTCGCCCATACCAGCAATAATGGTCTGGCCGGTCTCTTCATCGGTGTAGGTCTTGAAGGTCGGATCCTCTTCGGCCAGCTTTGCCAGCGCGATACCCATCTTCTCGTTACCAGCCTTGGTCTTAGGCTCGATAGCAACGCGGATAACGGGCTCGGGGAACTTCATGGACTCCAGAATGATGGGATGATTCTCATCACACAGAGTATCACCAGTGGTGGTGTTCTTCAGACCGACAACAGCAGCAATATCACCTGCATAGCAGCAGTCGATATCCTTGCGGTGGTTGGAGTGCATCTGCAGGATGCGACCCATACGCTCCTTGCTGTCCTTCACAGAGTTGTAAACAGTAGTACCTGCCTCAACCTTACCGGAGTACACACGGAAGTATGCCAGCTTACCAACGAACGGGTCGGTAGCGATCTTGAAAGCCAAAGCTGCGAAGGGAGCGTCGTCGGAAGACGGACGGGTCTCCTGCTCTTCGGTCTCAGGATTCACACCCTTGATGTCCTCAACATCGGTAGGAGCGGGCATATAGTCAACGATAGCGTCCAGCAGCTTCTGCACACCGCGGTTCTTGTAGGAAGAGCCGCAGACAACGGGAACCAGAGTATTTGCAATGGTTTCCTTGCGGATAGCCTTCTTCAGTTCCTCGCGGGTGATTTCCTCGCCCTCAAGGTACTTCTCCATCAACTCTTCGTCGTTCTCGGCAACAGCCTCGACCAGAATGTTACGGTACTCTTCAGCCTGCTCGACCATATCCTCGGGGATGGGCTCGGTACGCATATCGTTGCCCATGTCGTCGTAGTAGACCTCAGCGTTCATATCGACCAAGTCAACGATACCGCGGAAGGTATCCTCCTGACCGATAGGCAGCTGGATGGCCACGCCGTTGGCGTGCAGACGATCATGCAGCATCTTGATGCAGCGGAAGAAGTCAGCACCCATGGTGTCCATCTTGTTGACGTACACCATACGGGGGACTTTGTATTCATCAGCCTGACGCCAAACAGTCTCAGACTGAGGCTCGACACCACCCTTTGCGGCCAGAACGGTCACAGAACCGTCCAGAACGCGCAGAGAGCGCTGGACCTCAACAGTGAAGTCCACGTGGCCCGGAGTGTCGATAATGTTGATGCGGTGACGATTCTTCTTGAACGCGACCGGATCCTTCTGGGTCTCGGAGTGAGACCAGTAGCAGGTGGTAGCAGCGGAAGTGATGGTGATACCACGCTCCTGCTCCTGAACCATCCAGTCCATCGTGGCGCCGCCATCGTGGACCTCACCGATCTTATGGTTGATACCGGTGTAGTACAGGATACGCTCGGTAGTGGTCGTCTTGCCGGCATCGATATGAGCCATAATGCCGATATTTCTCGTCATCTGAAGAGAAACTTCTCTGGGTGTAGCCATGAAATTAACCTCCTACAGAACAGATCAATAACGGAAATGTGCGAAAGCCTTGTTAGCTTCTGCCATCTTGTGAGTGTCCTCACGCTTCTTCACGGCGTTACCAGTGTTGTTGGCAGCATCCATGATCTCAGCAGCCAGACGCTGTGCCATGGTCTTCTCACCACGGGTGCGGCTGTAGGCAGTCAGCCAGCGCAGACCCAGAGTCTCGCGGCGAGCGGGGCTGACCTCCAGGGGAACCTGGTAGTTAGCGCCACCAACACGGCGGGTCTTGCACTCGAGGCTGGGCATGATGTTCTCCATCGCCTTCTCGAAAGTCTCCAGAGGATCGTTGCCGGTCTTTTCCTGAATCATGGAGAAAGCTTCGTAAACGATCTTCTGAGCGACGCCCTTCTTGCCATCCAGCATGACGCTGTTGACCAGACGGGTGACCATCTTGGAATTGTAAATAGGATCAGCTAAGACATCGCGCTTAGCAATGTTACCTCTTCTAGGCATCTTTCTTCCCTCCTTCACAGAATGATATCATCGGTACTCGAAAGTAATAAAACTCCCGTTGTGTCACAAAGAGCTGACCTTACATAAACCGTTACCCTCCGCTTTTAAGCGGACTTGTTATTTATATAAAGGAAAGCCGTTTATGGCGGTTGTCCTCAATTACTTCTTTGCAGCACCGGCCTTAGGACGCTTTGCGCCGTACTTGGAGCGGGCCTGATTACGGCCTGCCACACCCTGAGTATCCAGGGTACCACGGATGATGTGGTAACGCACACCGGGCAGGTCCTTAACACGGCCGCCACGGATCAGCACGACGGAGTGCTCCTGCAGGTTATGGCCGATACCGGGAATGTAAGAGGTGACCTCGATACCATTCGTGAGGCGGACACGAGCAACCTTACGCAGAGCAGAGTTAGGCTTCTTGGGGGTCATGGTACGAACTGCAGTGCAGACACCACGCTTCTGGGGGCTGCTCAGATCAGAGTACTGCTTCTTCTGAGAGTTATAAGTCTTCTGCAGAGCGGGAGCGGTGCTCTTGGTAGTCAGGACCTCACGGCCTTTGCGTACAAGCTGGTTAAAAGTAGGCATTTTGTTTCTCCTTTCTTAATGATGAACATCGGAAGATTTTCCGACTTTTTTGCCGCACTATCCCCATGAGGGACGCGCAACAGTTATATAATACCCGCTTTGCGGCCGGATGTCAACAGTTTTTGCAAATTTTTTTGTATTTATTCCAGATTTTTTCTTTCAGACAGTTTTGGGCAGAAAAAGTGCCTTTTCCATCCCCTGCTGCGCTGCCTTTGGCACGCAAAAACCGCCCCGCAGGCTTTCGCCCACGGAGCGGTTTTGTTTAACGGATCAGATCCTGACAGATGCCGCGCTTACTGTGCGGAGGCAGCCAGCTCGGCTGCGATCTCGGCATCGCGCTCAGCCTCACGGTTCTTCAGATCCTCACGCACCTCCGGCAGACCGGTACCGGCGGGGATCAGCTTACCGATGATGACGTTCTCCTTCAGACCGGACAGCGGGTCGACCTTGCCCTTGATGGCAGCCTCGGTCAGCACGCGGGTGGTCTCCTGGAAGGATGCAGCAGACAGGAAGGAATCGTTGGCCAGAGCAGCCTTGGTGATGCCCAGCAGCACCTGCTGATACTCTACCAGCTTCAGGCCCTCTTCGCCTGCATCAATGCGCTTCTGCAGATCGGCATTGATGTTCTCCACCTCCAGACGGCTTGCCAAGGCACCGCCGATCAGGTTGGAGGAGCCGGAGTCGGTCACACGCACCTTGCGGCACATCTGACGGACGATGACTTCGATATGCTTATCGTTGATCTCAACGCCCTGCAGACGGTAGACCTTCTGGACCTCGTTGATCAGGTAGTTCTGCACGTCCTCCAGACCCTTGATGGCCAGAATATCCTGCGGGTACAGCACGCCCTCACGGGTGATGATGTCGCCCTTCTCCACGCGGTCGCCGGGCATCACGCGGGAATGCTGAGTGAACGGGATGGAGTAGCTCTTGACTTCCTCAGCACCGTTCTCGTCCTTGCCGGTGACCTTGATGACCACGTTCTTCTTGGTGTCGTCCTGAGAGACCACACCGGAGATCTCGCTCATGATGGCCATGCTCTTGGGACGGCGGCTCTCGAACAGCTCCTCAACACGGGGCAGACCCTGTGTAATATCCTCGGCAGATGCGATACCGCCGGTATGGAAAGTACGCATGGTCAGCTGAGTACCGGGCTCGCCGATGGACTCTGCGGCGATAACACCGACAGACTCGCCCAGACGGACCGGCTCGCCGTTGGCCATATCGGAACCGTAGCAGCGTGCGCAGACGCCGGTCTTTGCACGGCAGGTCAGCAGGCTGCGGATTTTCAGACGGGTGATACCGGCTGCCTCGATCTCGTTGGCATCGTACAGGTCGATCATCTTGCCCTCGGGCACGATAACCTTGCCAGTGATGGGATTGACCACATCGCCCACGGCAAAACGGCCGATCAGACGCTCGCGGAAGCTCTCGATCTTCTCCTTGCCCTCGTGGATCTCAGAGACCCACAGGCCATCGGTGGTGCCGCAGTCGATCTCGCGGACGATGACGTCCTGAGAAACATCGACCATGCGGCGGGTCAGGTAACCGGAGTCGGCAGTACGCAGAGCGGTATCAGCCAGACCCTTACGAGCACCACGGGCAGAAACGAAATATTCCAGAATGTTCAGACCTTCGCGGTAGTTTGCACGAATGGGCATCTCGATGGTGTGACCGGCGGTGTTTGCCAGCAGGCCGCGCATACCGGCCAGCTGCTTGATCTGGTTCATAGAACCACGAGCACCGGAGTCTGCCATCATATAGATCTCGTTGTCCTTGGGCAGGTTGTCTGCCAGAGCCTTGGAGACCTTATCGGTGGTCTTCTGCCAGATATCGATGGTCTTGTTGTAACGCTCGTTATCCGAGATCAGACCACGGTTGAACAGCTTGCCGACCTTGGCGATTTCCTTATCGGCCTCGGCGATCAGCTCCTGCTTCTGGGGCGGGATCACAGCGTCGCACACAGCCACGGAGATAGCAGACAGGGTGGAGTACTTATAGCCCTGTGCCTTGATGGCATCCAGCATCTTAGCGCACTTGCGGGTGCCGTTGCGGGTCATGCAGCGGGAGATGATCTCGGGCAGGGTCTTTTTGGTCACGCGGAAGCTGACCTCGTACTCCAGCCAGTGCTCGGGATCGGTACGATCCACATAGCCCAGGTTCTGGGGAATGGGATTGTTGAAGATGATGCGGCCGGCGGTGGCATCCACCAGACCGGTGCGCTCCACGCCGTCAATGGTCATGGTGCGGCGCACCTTGATGGGTGCGTGCAGGGTGATGACGTGCTCGGCGTAAGCCATCAGAGCCTCGTTCTCATCACGGAACACCTTGCCTGCGCCCTCGTCGTTCTCGCGGACAGTGGTCAGGTAGTAGCTGCCCAGGATCATATCCTGCGTAGGCACGGTAACAGGTGCGCCGTCAGAGGGCTTCAGCAGGTTGCCGGAAGCCAGCATCAGCATCTTAGCCTCACGGCAGGCGTCCTCGCTCAAGGGCAGATGGACTGCCATCTGGTCGCCGTCAAAGTCGGCGTTGAATGCGGTACAGGCCAGCGGGTGCAGTTTGACTGCACGGCCTTCCACCAGCACGGGGTTAAAGGCCTGAATACCCAGACGGTGCAGGGTAGGTGCACGGTTCAGCAACACGGGGTGACCCTTGATGACGGTCTCGAGGCTGTCCCAGACCTCGGGCTTTGCGCGCTCGACCATCTTGCGGGCGGACTTGATGTTGTTGGCAATGCCCTTCTCCACTAGATCCTTCATGACAAAGGGCTTGAACAGCTCCAGAGCCATCTCCTTGGGCAGACCGCACTGATCCATCTTCAGCTCAGGGCCGACGACGATAACGGAACGGCCGGAGTAGTCAACACGCTTGCCCAGCAGGTTCTGACGGAAGCGGCCCTGCTTGCCCTTCAGCAGATCGGAAAGACTCTTCAGTGCACGATTGTTGGGGCCGGTGACCGGACGGCCGCGGCGGCCGTTGTCGATCAGGCTGTCCACAGCCTCCTGCAGCATACGCTTCTCGTTGCGCACGATGATGTCAGGAGCGCCCAGCTCCAGCAGGCGGCGCAGACGGTTGTTGCGGTTGATGACGCGGCGGTACAGGTCGTTCAGGTCGGAGGTGGCAAAGCGGCCGCCGTCCAGCTGAACCATGGGGCGCAGGTCAGGCGGCAGCACGGGCAGCACATCCATGATCATCCACTCGGGACGGTTGCCGGAGATGCGGAAAGCCTCAACAACCTCCAGACGCTTGAGGATGCGCACGCGCTTCTGGCCGGAGGACTTTTCCACCTCGGCGGTCAGCTCAGCGCTCAGCTGATCCAGATCGATCTCCTTCAGCAGGGTCTGGACAGCCTCGGCGCCCATGGCAGCCTCGAACTCGTCGCCGTAACGATCGCGCATTTCGCGGTATTCCTTCTCGGTCAGCAGCTGCTTCTTGTCCAGCGGGGTCAGACCGGGATCGGTGACAATATAGCTTGCAAAGTACAGCACCTTTTCCAGCAGGCGGGGGCTGATGTCCAGCATCAGGCCGATGCGGCTGGGGATGCCCTTGAAGTACCAGATGTGGCTCACAGGAGCGGCCAGCTCGATGTGACCCATACGCTCACGGCGGACCTTGGCCTTGGTGACCTCGACGCCGCAGCGATCACACACCTTGCCCTTGTAACGGATGCGCTTGTACTTACCGCAGTGGCACTCCCAGTCCTTGGTAGGTCCAAAAATGCGCTCGCAGTACAGGCCGTCACGCTCCGGCTTCAGGGTGCGGTAGTTGATGGTTTCGGGCTTTTTGACCTCGCCGTAGCTCCAAGCGCGGATCTGCTCCGGGGAGGCAAGGCCGATTTTAATGGAATCGAAAACGTTGTTTTCCATGAAACGAACCCTTTCTTAATCTCTAGTTGTTTCGATGATACAGGCGGCTTTTCTGTTACAGGATCACAGGCGCTTCTCCCCTGCCGCAGCACGCGGCCAAGGGGGAAGGCTGTGTTGTGTATCCAGATCAGAAATCTACTTCGTCAGAAGCAGCCGGAGCCTCGGCACCGGAGTTATCGTCCTCCAGCACAGAAGGATCATCGAAACCTGCATCGGCGTCCTTGATGTTGTAATCAGTCAGTTCGCTCTCCTGCACCACAGTCTCGGTACCGGCAACGTCACGCATATCAAAGCCGGTCTCTTCATCATCGAAGTTCTGGCGCATATCGATCTCGTTGCCGTCCTTATCCTGCACGATCACGTCCATACCCAGAGACTGCAGTTCCTTCAGCATAACGCGGAAGGACTCGGGGATGCCGGGCTGCGGGATGGGCTCGCCCTTGACGATGGCTTCGTAGGTCTTGACGCGACCCTCCACATCATCGGACTTGACAGTCAGGATCTCCTGCAGGGTGTAAGCGGCGCCGTAAGCTTCCAGTGCCCAGACCTCCATCTCGCCGAAGCGCTGACCGCCGAACTGAGCCTTGCCGCCCAGAGGCTGCTGAGTGACCAGAGAGTAGGGGCCGGTGGAACGGGCGTGGATCTTATCGTCGACCAGGTGATGCAGCTTGAGGTAGTACATATAACCAACGGTAACGCGGTTATCAAACTTTTCACCGGTACGGCCATCGTAAACGGTGGTCTTGCCGTCACGATCCAGCTCGATCTTGGAGAAGTCGATGATGTGGCCCTTCTCGCCCATGATCTTGGGGAGCTTGGTGGGGTATGCAGGTGCATTCTCACCGTGCCACATCTCGCGGGCGGTATCAAAGGTATCGCCGATGTCGTTCTCACGGGCAGAGTCAAAGACAGGGGTCATGACCTTGATGCCGCAGGCCTTGGCAGCGTAGCCAAGGTTGACTTCCAGCACCTGACCGATATTCATACGGGAAGGCACGCCCAGCGGGTTCAGCACGATATCCAGCGGAGTGCCGTCGGGCAGGTAGGGCATATCCTCCTGCGGCAGGATGCGGGAAACAACACCCTTGTTACCGTGACGGCCTGCCATCTTATCGCCGACGCTGATCTTACGCTTCTGGGCGATATAGCAACGGACGACCTCGCGCACACCGGGCTGCAGCTCGTCGCTGTTCTCCGGGGTAAAGACCTTGACATCCACAATGATGCCGTATGCGCCGTGAGGCACACGCAGAGAGGTGTCGCGCACCTCGCGGGCCTTCTCGCCGAAGATGGCGCGCAGCAGGCGCTCCTCAGCGGTCAGCTCAGTCTCGCCCTTTGGGGTGACCTTACCGACCAGAATATCGCCGCTCTTGACCTCGGCACCGATGCGGATGATGCCGCGCTCGTCCAGATCTTTCAGGGCGTCCTCAGAAACGTTGGGGATGTCGCGGGTGATTTCTTCGGGTCCCAGCTTGGTATCGCGGCTCTCGGTCTCGTACTCCTCGATGTGGATGGAGGTGTACACGTCCTCACGCACGATCTTCTCGTTCAGCAGGACGGCGTCCTCGTAGTTGTAGCCCTCCCAGGTCATGAAGCCGATCAGGGCGTTCTTACCCAGAGAGATCTCGCCGTTGCGCATTGCGGGGCCATCGGCCAGCACCTGACCGGCGGTGACGGTCTCGCCCACTTCTACGATGGGGCGCTGGTTGATGCAGGTGCCTGCGTTGGAGCGGGCAAACTTGATCAGAGAATAATCCTCCAGAGCGCCCTGCTCGTTGCGCACCACAACATGGTCGGCGTCGACCTTTTCCACAACGCCGTTGCTCTTGGCCAGCACAGCGGTGCCGGAGTCGGTAGCAGCCTTGTACTCCATACCGGTAGCAACAATGGGCTGCTGGGTGACCATCAGAGGCACTGCCTGACGCTGCATGTTAGAGCCCATCAGTGCACGGTTACAGTCATCGTTCTCCAGGAAGGGGATGCAAGCGGTAGCAACAGAGACCATCATTCGCGGAGAAACGTCCATGTAATCGACCTTCTCTGCGTCGATTTCCAAGATCTCGTCGCGGCGGCGGGCAGACACACGGGGACGGATGAAGTGCTTGCCTTCATCCAGCGGCTCGTTGGCCTGTGCCACAACGTACTCGTCCTCCACATCGGCGGTCATATACTCCACCTCGTCGGTGACGACCTGCTCGATGAGATTGTTGTTCTCGTCGTAGATCTTCTTGACCTTGCGGTAGGGAGCCTCCACGAAGCCGTACTCGTTGATCTTGGCGTAGGATGCCAGATAGGAGATCAGACCGATGTTGGGGCCTTCAGGGGTCTCAATGGGGCACATACGGCCATAGTGGCTGTAATGAACGTCGCGGACTTCGAAGCCTGCGCGGTCACGGCTCAGACCGCCGGGGCCCAGAGCAGACAGACGGCGCTTGTGGGTCAGCTCAGCCAGAGGGTTATTCTGATCCATGAACTGAGACAGCGGAGAGGAGCCGAAGAACTCCTTGATGGCTGCCACCACAGGACGGATGTTGATCAGTGCCTGCGGAGTGATGACGCTCTGATCCTGGCTCTGCAGGGTCATGCGCTCACGGATGACGCGCTCCATACGGGAGAAACCGATGCGGAACTGGTTCTGCAGCAGCTCGCCCACGCTGCGGATACGGCGGTTGCCCAGATGGTCGATATCATCGGTGGTGCCGATGCCGTAGCCCAGACCGTTCAGGTAGTTGATGGAGGACAGGATATCGTCGATGGTGACGGTACGGCCGATGAGCAGGTCGTGATCCTTCTTCAGGCTCTCCATGACCTCCTCGGCGCTGGAGGCGTTATCAAGGATCTTGCGCAGCTCCTTGAGGCAGCAGCGCTCGTTGATGCCGCACTCCTTGACATCCACACCCTTGAATGCGGGGTAGTAGCTGTCGATGATGGCCTGTGCATCCACGCAGCCGTTGGTGATGACCTTGACCTTGTGGGGCTGATCCTTCATGGGATCATCGATCTTCAGCACGACCAGATTCACGCCGGCAGCATCGATCCGCTCGGCCAGCTTGCGGTCGATCTTCTTGTCGGCCTCGACAAGGATCTCGCCGGTGAAGGGATCCACCACGTTCTCTGCGGCCACATGGTCCATGATGCGGCGTGCCAGAGACAGCTTCTTATTCATCTTATAGCGGCCGAAGCGGGACAGGTCGTACCGGCGCGGATCGAAGAACAGCATATCGATCTGGCTGGTAGCGGACTCCACCGTGGGGGGCTCGCCGGGGCGCAGCTTGCGGTAGACCTCCAGCAGGCCCTCCTCGCGGTTCTTGGTGGTATCCTTTTCCAGCGTGGCCAGAATGCGCTCGTCCTCGCCGAAGTAGTTCAGGATATCCTCGTTAGAGGACAGGCCCAGTGCACGGCACAGCACGGTGACGGGCAGCTTACGGTTCTTATCGATACGGACATAGAACACGTTGGCGGCATCGGTCTCGTACTCCAGCCATGCACCGCGGTTGGGGTTCATGGTGGCGCTGTACAGGTCGTTACCGACCTTATCCTTCGCATGGCCGTAGAACACACCGGGAGAGCGGACCAGCTGGCTGACGATTGCACGCTCAGCACCGTTGATGACAAAGGTGCCTGCGTCGGTCATCAGGGGGAAGTCACCCATGAAGATCTCCTGATCCTTCACCTCGCCGGTCTCCTTGTTCAGCAGACGGGCAGTGACGCGCAGGGGGGCTGCAAAGGTAACGTCGCGCTCCTTGCACTCCTTGATGCTGTACTTCGGCTCCTTATCCAGCCGGAAGTCCACAAAGCTCAGTGCCAGATTGCCGGTGTAGTCCTCAATGGTGCCGATATCGTGGAAGACCTCCTTCAGGCCTTCATCCAGGAACCACTGATACGAGTTCTTCTGCACCTCGATCAGGTTCGGCATACTGATGACTTCGTCGATGTGGGAGAAGCTCATGCGCTCGGTTTTGCCGAGCTTTACGGGCTTGACTTTCATCATAAAATCAACCACTCCTTACTTTTATATTCTACGGGATGTCGTATACGCGGGTCAAATTTGAGCAGACACACATAATTCGACCCGCGTCCTGCGGAACCTTCCGGCATTTTGCACAAACTTTTCGGGGTGACCCCTCAAGTGGCAGCCATCACAGCTCCCTTTTTGACGCACTAGTCCATTATGTGATACTAATGCAGTATACACCCCAAAACCCCTGTTGTCAAGCCATTTTTCAGTTTTTTGCCGAAATAAATTTAATTTTCGGTTTGTTTTCGAACGCCCGGCAGCGTGTAGCCGTTTACTTTTCAAGTACTTGATTTTTTTATTTTGCACGTTCCTGTTCATAACACCCTTGTGCAATTTGTCTATCTTTGCTCTTGCGCCCGGAGGTATTACTTTTCCGCTTCCCTGCCGCAAAAAGAAGAGGCCGCCGCACGGAACGCCGTGCAGCGGCCTTGTCCTATTATATAGAATGCTCACTCGTCCAGATAATCCCGCAGCAGCTTTGCGCGGCTGGGGTGGCGCAGCTTGCGCAGCGCCTTTGCTTCGATCTGACGCACCCGCTCCCGGGTCACGTTGAACTCCTTGCCCAGTTCTTCCAGGGTGCGGGCACGGCCATCCTCCAGACCAAAGCGCAGGGTGATGACCCTCTCCTCCCGGGGCGTCAGGCTTTTAAGGACGTGCAGCAGTTCCCGCCGCAGCAGCTGGCGCCCGGCTTCGTCCACCGGGACACCGGCGTCCTCGTCCTGAATAAAGTCCTCCAGATGGGCGTCCTCTTCCTCCCCCACCGGCGTTTCCAGACTGATGGGTTCCTGCGACAGTTGCAACAGTTCCCGCACCTTGTCCGGCTCCATATCCAGTGCGGCGGCGATCTCCTCCACGGTGGGCTCCCGCCCATTTTTGTGCAGCAGATCGCCTGCCGTTTTCTTGACCCGGTTGATGCTCTCCACCAGATGCACCGGGATACGGATGGTGCGTCCCTGATCCGCAATGGCGCGGGTGATGGACTGACGGATCCACCAGGTTGCGTAGGTGGAGAACTTGAAGCCCCGCTCCGGCTCAAACTTTTCAGCAGCCTTCATCAGGCCGAGGTTGCCCTCCTGAATGAGATCCAGAAAAGGCAGTCCACGCCCGGCGTAGCGCTTGGCTACCGATACCACCAGCCGCAGGTTTGCTTCGCTCAAGGCGCGGCGGGCATCTGCATCCCCGGCCCGGGCAGCCTTTGCCAGCGCCATCTCCTGTCCGGCGGTCAGCAGCGGCACCCGGCCGATCTCCTTTAAATAGGTCTTGACCGGATCATCCAGTGCCACACCCTCCGAGGATAGTTCATTCTCCAGCCTGCCGATCTGGGCATCATCCAGCACAGGCAGCTCGGCAGGCTCCTCCTCTGCCAGATGAACGCCCCGCTGCTCCAGCGCCGCGTAAAGCTCGTCCAGCTGTGCAATATCAAAATCCGCTTCTTCCATGGCACGGCTGATCTGCTCTGTGGTCAGGGTGTGACGGTGAGCCTTTGCGGCAAGGCTGCGGGCAAGTTCTTCCGTTTGCGACAATTTCTGCATGATTCCTGCTCCTTTTCTCTCCAGCTCCAGCCGGAGGGAAAACAGGGATCAGTCTTGTTCGGGCAGAGTCCCCTGCTTTTTTTCGCGCATCGACTGAAGATACTGTGTGATCTCATCGCCGGACATTGCAGCAGCTTTGCTAGCAACCGGCATTCCCCGGGCGATCCTGTCCAGATACAGACGGATATCGTCCGGGGTGCAGTTCACATCGCTGTATTGTGCCGCAAGCCGGCTCAGTTCATTCAATGCTTCTTCACTTACAAATGCCCGCAGTGCAGTCAGGCTGAGTTCCACGCCCTCCCGGCTGCAATTGAGCATCGCTTCGTATAGTTCCTTCTGCTGCGGCTGGATGAATTGCTCCGCCGTCAGCTGCTGTTTGGCCAATTCCAGATAGCGGGGCTCCCGCAGGATGGCTGCCAGCAGCCGCTGCTGGGCGCTGGCGATGCCCAGCGCCTGACTGCCGCCTGCGCTGTAAGGCACCTTGATCTGATCCATCTCACCGGAGCGCAGCAGCTCGCGATTTTTCTCCCGGCGGTACTTGCCGCCCGCCCGCTTTACTGCGGTGCCCAGCTGCGCCAGAATGGCGGTTTTGGAGATGTTGGTCTCCTCTGCCAGCCGCCCGGCGTACACCTCCTGCTCAGTGGGGTTAGAGCGCTCGGCCAGCATCTCCACGGCTTCCTTTACATATTGCAGCCGCTGCGCATCCTGCGAGAGATCATACTGGTCTCGCAAGCGCTTGAGCCGGAAGTCCAACGCATTGCCCACCCCGTCCAGAAGTGCCTGAAAACGCTCCGGGCCGTATTTTTTGATGTATTCGTCCGGGTCCTTTGCGCCGGGAATCTGCAAAACGCCCACCTTTACCGGGCTGTTGCGGAACAGTTCCAGTGAGCGCAGGGTCGCCTTCTGGCCAGCCTCGTCCGAGTCATAGCTCAGAATGACCTCATCGGCATACTCGCTGATGATGCGCACTTGCCCGGGGGTCAGGGCGGTGCCGCAGGCGCAGACGGCGGTGTCGATGCCCGCCTGCTGCATACTGATGACATCCATGTAGCCCTCGCACAGCACGAACCGCCGGGAGGCGCTGCGCTTGGCGATCTGCATGGCAAACACCGTCTCGGATTTGTGGTAGACCAGCGTTTCCGGGCTGTTGACGTATTTGGGCTTGGAGTCGTCCATCACGCGCCCGCCAAAGGCAATGATGTTGCCGCGCAGATCAAAGATAGGGGTCATGACACGCTTCCAGAACAGACAGTAGATGCGCCCGGACTGGCTGCGTTTGAACAAGCCGCTGGCGTCCAGTTCCTGCTGGTTGTAGCCCTTATCCCGCAGGTACTGGTACAGTGCCTGCCCATCGTTGGGGGCATAGCCCAGCCCGAACCGGACGATGGTCTTATCGTCCAGCCCGCGCCGCCGCCAGTAAGCGCGCGCCTGCCGTGCCTCCTCCACGGTAGAGTTCAGGCAGGCGTGGAAGAAGCGGGCGGCCTCCTTATTCATGGAAAGCACCCGGCTGCGCAGACGTCCGGTCTTGTCGTCCTCCTGCGGCTCCGGCATACCGGCGCGGGAAGCCAGCATCTTGATAGCTTCGCCGCTGCTGATATTGTTGATCTTTTTGACAAAGCTGATGGCATCTCCGGCTGCCTGACAGCCGAAGCAGTAAAAGCTTTGGGTGTCAGGGTACACATAGAAGGACGGCGTTTTTTCGCTGTGAAAGGGGCACAGACCGCCGTACAGCCGTCCCTTGCGCTTGAGCTGCACATAGCTGCCCACCAGTTCCACGATGTCGGTGCGGCGGGTGAGCTCCTCGATGTATTCGTGTGGGATCATGTTGTTTTAAACGACCTCTCCAGTTTTAAAGGACGTGCCATTTCTGGGGCACGAACAGTTCTTCAAAGGTGCGGATGGCAAACTCGTCGCTCATACCGCTGATGTAGTCGGTGACGGCGCGTTCCCGTCCCTCCTGATAGGCCAGCTGCACATAAAAGTTGGACATCTGATCCACATGGGTCAGGTAGTACTCGTACAGTTCCGCGATAAGCTTGTCCACCTTCTGCTCCTCGCGCTTGGCGTTTTTGTCCACATACACGGTGGCGTACATGAAATCCCGCAAAGCGAGAAAAGCCTCGTATTCCTCGGTGCCCATGCGGACATCTTCCTCGCTGTGGGTGAGGATGCTGTTGATCATAGTGGTGATGCGGGCGGACTTAGTCTGCCCCAGCACTGCCGTGCAGTCCTTGGGCAGGGTGGCAGCGTCCAGCACACCGGCGCGCACGGCGTCCTCGATATCGTGGTTGACAAAGGCGATCTGATCCGCAAGACGCACGATGCGCCCTTCCGGGGTAGCCGCCCATGTGCCCTTGGTGTGGGTAACGATGCCGTTGCGCACCTCCCATGTCAGGTTAAGACCCTCGCCATCCTTTTCCAGCCGATCCACCACACGCAGGCTTTGCATATAGTGGTGGAAGCCGTCCGGGCAAAGGTCGTTCAGTGCCTTTTCGCCTGCGTGGCCAAAGGGAGTGTGCCCCAGATCATGCGCAAGGCTGATGGCCTCGGTCAGATCCTCGTTCAGGCGCAGACCCCGGGCAATGGTGCGGGCGATCTGCGAAACTTCCAGCGTATGGGTCAACCGGGTGCGGTACAGGTCACCTTCCGGCGAGAGGAACACCTGCGTTTTCTGCTTGAGACGCCGGAAGGCCTTGCAGTGCAGCACCCGGTCGCGATCCCGCTGGAACACCGGGCGCAGCGGGTCCTGCGGCTCCGGCACGACTCTGCCGCGGCTTGCATCGCTGAAGGTCGCCCACGGTGCAAAGGTGAGGTGTTCGATCTCCTCGGTTCTCCGGCGCACATCCATACAGATCCTCCTTTTGTTTTTCGGGCTTCTCCCCTCCCCTCTGCGCACAGCCGATCCCAATTGCTGCGCTACGGCAATTGTAGCACATCGGCCGTGTCGAAGGGGGAAGTTCCGTGTCGGTTTGCAAAAAAGACTTTGTTTTTTAAAATGGTGCGTAGAACGGGTCAGACACCGTTACCTGAGCGCTGCCCCGGGTCAGTTCCCGCAGCTGCTCCAGCAGCGGGGCTTCGGTATGCTCCGGCATCTGCCAGCGCAGGGTGACCCGGTCTGTAAACTCCGGCGGTGCCTGCTTTGCCCCGGCGGCGTCAATGAGCAGAGATGCACGCTCGTAAAGGGCGTAGTCCACTGTCACTTGTAATTCCACCACGCTGCGCACAGTGACCACCTCGGCGTTTTCCAGCGCACGGGCAGTGGCGGTAGTGTAAGCGCGCACCAAGCCGCCGGTGCCCAGCAGCACCCCGCCAAAGTAGCGGGTGACCACCACGATCAGGTCTGTCAGGCCGCTGTGCTGCAACACTTCCAGCGCGGGCGTACCGGCGGTCTTGGCCGGCTCGCCGTCATCGGAATAGCGCTCGCGGTTGCCCGCCCGCAGGCGGTAAGCGTAAACGTTGTGCCGCGCGGTGCGGTTAGCCGCCCGCACCTGCTCCAGAAAAGCCACCGCAGCTTCCTCACTGTCAGCAAAGGAAAGCTGTGCGATAAAGCGGCTTTTTTTCTCTTCATATTCGCCGGTGGCCGTGCCCCGGACGGTGCGGTAATCCTCCACGTTAGATCCTCCTGATAATAACTCAGAATAAGTATAACACAAACGGGCGCAAATAAAAAGACTGACGAAGCCTTGCGGCCCCGCCAGTCTTTTTATAAGAAGAAAGCAGTTAATCACTTGGTAAAGATTTGGATCCACTGATGACCCCAAGTGCTGTTGCTGTTGTAGTAGTAACCAACACTCATCTTGCGAGCCTCAGGGTTCAGGATATTGGCACGATGGCCTTCGGAGTTCATCCATGCATTGACGACTTCTTCAGGAGAGACGCTGCCCCATGCGGCATTCTCGCCGGTGGGGGTATCGGTGACGCCATAGTCCTTCAGGACGGTGAAGCACTTAGAGCCATCGGGACGGACGTGGGAGTTCACAACGGCGATCTCCTCGGCGCGGGTCTGTGCAGCGGCGGTCAAAGCGTCATCGCCCATTTTCAGAGCAGTCAGACCATACTTTGCGCGCTGGGCATTGACCAGATTCAGAACTTCCTGACGGTAATCCTCGGTGTGAGAATTTTCGGGGTAAGAGAAGATCAGCACCCAATAGTTATTGTAAACACCGCCCTCATAGTAGCCAACGCTCACGGTGGTAGCATCGGCGTTCAGGATACGCTCGCGGGTGAAGTCGGTAGCCATCCACTGATCCATTGCGGAATCGGGGGTGGAGCAGCCGGCCATGTAGTTCTCGCCGATGGAGACATCGCTGATACCGTTCTCTGCCAGAACGGTGAAATCGCGCTGACCGTTGGGACGAACGTAGGAGTAAGAAACTGCCAGCTCTTCGGCACGCTCCATTGCAGCGGCGTTGTGGTTGCTGTCGCCCAAAGCAACAGGAGCCAGACCAGCCTGTGCACGCTCGTTATTGATCAGGGTCAGGAAGCTGCGCTGGTAAGCGTCTTCCTCAAAGTAGGAGTTCTCTTCTTCCACAGAAGCGGTGGCAGGCATGGCAGCCTGTGCAGCGTTTGCGGTGACGGGCTTGAAGCCTGCAAAGCCAAAAAACACAGCCAGCGTCATTGCAGCTGCTGCGATATTCTTCACGGTACTCATTGCACGCTTCATAAGATTGCCTCTGGTCTGTTGCCTTATGCAGTGTGATCTTGGATATTGCAACTCGTTTGCAACTCTGTCGTATCACATCCGCAACTCTTGTGTAACAAGAGTATCACAAAACCATACAGACGTCAAGAGGTTTAGAGCTTGATTTGCAGAAAAAATACAGATTTTTTAAAAAATTCTCGCCTTTTTATCGCAACTCAAGCGTAACAAAGAGTCCGAAAACGTTACAGTTGTGTTGCGATTCTCGCCAAAACAAGCCAAGTGCAACAGTTTCCGCACACTTTTTGGGACGCTTCGGTGCGTTTCGTTTTGTATATCACTGTATTTATATGCACCGCTTTGCATATCGTGGTTTCTGTGTACGTTTTTGTGGCGCTTCGCTGTGTTCCCTTCTGCGTTCCTTTCCTGTGGAGCAAATCGGAGCTGCTGTGCAGTGGCCGGCACAACAGCTCCTTTATAAAAAACACAAAAAAGAGGCCGCTGCACAAAAATGTGCAACGGCCTCTCACAATTCAGGCTATGCTATTGAACAATGCTCAGGAACAGGCGATCACAGAGCAGCCTTTGCTGCCTCGATCTGCTTGATCAGCTCAGGCACGACCTTGAACAGATCGCCCACGATGCCGTAGTCAGCAACGCCGAAGATGGGAGCACCCTCGTTCTTGTTGACGGCGATGATGCACTCAGAATCCTGCATACCGGCGGTGTGCTGGATAGCACCAGAGATACCCAGAGCCACATAGATCTTGGGGTGCACAGTCTTGCCGGTCTGACCGACCTGATGGTCAGCGGTCATCCAGCCTGCATCGGTGACGGCACGGGAAGCGCCCACGACACCGCCGCCCAGAGCGGCTGCCAGCTGCTCGGCCAGCTCGATGCCCTTGTTGACATCCTTGCTGATACCACGACCAACGGAGACAATGACATCTGCGCCGATCAGGTCGACCAGCTTCTCAGCGGCCTTCTCCACGCTCAGCACTTCGGTCTTGATGTCCTCAGCGGTCAGGCTGAAGGCGGGCTTGACGGACACCTTGCCGGAGGTATCAGGAACCTGCTTTACACAAACAATTGCTTTCATTGTAACTCTTGCCTCCCTTACTTCAGCAGCGCGCCGGAAATGACCATCATCTGCACTTCGCTGGTGCCCTCGTAGATCTCGGTGATCTTGGCATCACGCATCATGCGCTCGATGGGGTAGTCACGGGTGTAGCCGTAACCACCGAACAGCTGCAGGCAACGGCGAGTCACATCGCTTGCGGTGCGGGCCGCGATCAGCTTAGCCTGTGCAGCCTCGACGCTGTAACGAACCTTTGCGCCATCCATAGCCTGCTGCTTCTTCAGAGCGGCAGCATAAACCAGATACTTAGCAGCCTCAACACGAGCCTTCATCTCAGCCAGCTCGAACTGAGTGTTCTGGAAAGCAGCAATAGCACGGCCGAACTGCTTGCGCTCCTTGACGTAAGCAATGGTCTCCTCCAGAGCGCCCTCGGCGATGCCCAGAGCCTGAGAAGCGATGCCGATACGGCCGCCGTCCAGCGTAGCCATAGCCAGCTGGAAGCCCTTGCCGCGCACGCCCAGCATACGATCCTTCGGGATACGGCAATCCTCAAAGATCAGCTCGCAGGTAGAAGAACCGCGGATACCCATCTTGTCCTCTGCCTTACCAACAGAGAAGCCCGGGTCGGTGCGCTCCACGATGAAGGCGGAGCAGAGCTTGGTGGGACGGCCGCGCTTATCCAGCACGTTATCGGTAACGGCGATGACGATGAACACATCAGCAAAGCCTGCGTTAGTGATGAAGATCTTGGAGCCGTTCAGCACCCAGTAATCGCCATCTTCCTTGGCAATGGTCTGCTGACCCTGCGCATCGGTACCAGCGCCCGGCTCGGTCAGGCCGAAAGCACCCAGCCACTCGCCGCTGCAGAGCTTCGGCAGGTACTTAGCCTTCTGCTCGGGGGTGCCGTTCTCGTAAATGGGGGCAGCGCACAGGCTGGTGTGAGCAGAGACGATGACACCGGTGGTGCCGCAGACCTTGCTCAGCTCCTCCACGGCCATGACGTAGGACAGCACATCGCCGCCTGCACCGCCGACCTCAGTCGGGAAATAGATGCCCATCATGCCCAGCTTGCCCATCTTTTCGACGGTCTCCTTGGGGAAGTATTCCTCTGCGTCAACCTTCTTTGCCAGAGGCTTGACTTCGTTCTCAGCAAACTCGCGGTACATTTTCTGCACCATCTGCTGCTGCTTGGACAGAGTAAAATCCATCGCTATATCCTCCTAACAGGTCTTTTTTCATTTACCGGAATAGCCCGGTGCAAACAAATTCCTCCCGACCGCTTTCCCCGCAGCCGGGAGAAATGTTTATCAGAATTTACAGCTGGTCAACAGGGGTCTTGGTGCGGTCTGCGTTGTAAACGTAGAAGCCCTTACCGGTCTTGCAGCCCAGATTGCCGCCACGCACCATCTTGCGGATCAGCGGGCAGGCACGGTACTTGCTGTCGCCGGTCTCGTTGTACAGCACGTCCATGATGGCCAAGCAGATGTCCAGACCGATGAAGTCGCCCAGTTCCAGGGGTCCCATGGGGTGGTTAGCACCCAGCTTCATAGCGGTGTCGATGCCGGCGATATCGGAAACGCCCTCCATCTTAATGAAGGCAGCCTCGTTGATCATGGGGATCAGGATGCGGTTGACCACAAAGCCGGCAGCCTCGTTGACCTGAACGGGGCTCTTGCCGATGGCAACGGCGATCTCCTTGATCTTCTCAACGGTCTCAGCGGGGGTGTTGCAGCCGGCGATGACCTCGATCAGCTTCATACGGTCTGCGGGGTTGAAGAAGTGCATACCGATCAGGGGACGGGACAGACCCTTGCCGATCTCGGTAATGGACAGAGAAGAAGTGTTGGAAGCGAAAACGCACTCGGGCTTGCAGATCTTATCCAGCTCGCCGAAGGTGGTCTGCTTGACCTTCATATCCTCGAAAGCAGCCTCAACGACCAGATCGCAGTCTGCGCACAGATCTTCCTTCAGACCCGGGGTGATGGCGGCGACGATTGCGTCAGCCTTCTCCTGAGTCATCTTTCCCTTAGCGACCAGCTTCTCGTAGCCCTTCTTGATCTTTGCCAGACCATTCTCGGCCCACTCCTGCTTGATGTCGCACAGAGCAACGGTGTTGCCCTCAACCTGTGCAAATGCCTTTGCGATGCCCTGACCCATAGTGCCAGCGCCGATAACACCGATCTTCATAGGAAATCTCTCCTTTAATATCAAAAATTATGTAATGGATTAGTTGTTGGTGAACACTGCCTTGGGCTTCGGTTTCTCACGGGACAGGAAGCAAGCCATGCCCTCTTGCTGATCGTGGGTCTCGAAGCAAGCGCCGAACAACTTCTCCTCGACCTCAACAGCCTTCTCGATGGGCAGGCTGATGCCGTCGTTCATTGCCTTCTTGCAGTTACGCACAGCAATGGGAGCGTTCTTTGCGATCTTGCCGGCCAGCTTCAGGACATTCTCCATCAGCTCAGCCTGCGGATACACGGCGTTGACCAGACCGATGCGGTAAGCCTCGTCAGCCTTGATGTTCAGCGCAGAGTAGACCAGCTGCTTTGCCATGCCCATGCCGACCAGACGAGCCAGACGCTGGGTGCCGCCGAAGCCCGGGGTGATGCCCAGACCGACTTCCGGCTGACCGAACACAGCGTTGTCAGAGCAGATGCGGATATCGCAGCTCATAGCCAGCTCGTTGCCGCCGCCCAGTGCAAAGCCGTTGACGGCTGCGATGACGGGGATGGGGAAATGCTCGATCATCAGGAACACATCATTGCCCAGCTTGCCGAAGGCCTCGCCTTCTGCCTTAGTCATGGTGCTCATAGAACCGATATCAGCACCAGCAACGAAGCTCTTGTCGCCTTCGCCGGTCAGAACGATGCAGCGGACAGTCTCCTGATCGACTGCCTCAAAAGCAGCCTTCAGGTCAGCCAGAACCTCGGGGTTCAGGGCGTTCAGTGCCTTGGGACGGTCGATGGTAATGATCTCAACAGCGCCCTGCACCTCGGTTTTTACAAATGCCATTGTGAAAACCTCCATTTCATACAGTTCAGTTTTTTTCAAAACAGCCCCCAGAACGCAGGAGAGCTCTCCGGTTCCCTCCGGCGCTCCGGGTCTGTGGTTCAGTCAGGATTCAGAGAAAGAGTGCTTAGTCCATCTCAACGATGGTAGCGCAGCCCATGCCGCCGCCGATGCACAGGGTAGCCAGACCCTTGTGAGCACCACGGTGCTTCATAGCGTACAGCAGGGTGACCAGAATACGAGCGCCGGAAGCGCCGACCGGGTGACCCAAAGCGATTGCGCCGCCGTTGACGTTCAGCTTGTCCTTATCGAAGCCCAGAGCCTCGCCGACAGCGATGGACTGTGCTGCGAATGCCTCGTTGGCCTCGACCAGATCCATATCAGCAACGGTCATGCCGGTCTTGGCCATGACCTTCTTGGTAGCAGCGATGGGGCCCAGACCCATGACCTCGGGCTCAACGCCTGCCAGAGCACCGGCAACCCAAGTTGCCAGAGGCTTCACGCCCAGCTCCTTAGCCTTCTCCTCGCTCATGACGACCAGAGCAGCAGCGCCGTCGTTGATGGCGGAAGAGTTACCAGCGGTGACGATGCCGTCTTTGGTGAAGGCGGGCTTCAGCTTTGCCAGAACCTCGGGAGCGCTCAGACGGGGGCCCTCATCGGTATCGAACACGGTGTCGCCCTTCTTGCCCTTGATGACAACAGGAACGATCTCGTCCTTGAAGGCGCCGTCCTTGATGGCCTTGTCAGCCTTCAGCTGGCTGTTGTATGAGAACTCGTCCAGCATCTCGCGGGTGATGGGGCTGTAGCCGTACTTCTTCTGATAGGTCTCGTTGGTGCAGACGTTCTCAGCGGTCATGCCCATGTGCTTGTTGAAGCCGCAGGCATCCCACAGTGCATCGTTGACCATGGTATCCACGATCTCGCTCTTGCCCATGGGAGCGCCCATGCGGTAGCCGTAGCGAGCCTTCTGCAGTGCGAAGGGAGCCATATCCATGTTCTCCATGCCGCCTGCAACAACGATATCAGCATCGCCTGCCTCGATCATCTGAGCAGCCATGTTCACGCAGTTCAGACCAGAGCCGCAGACCACGTTGACGGTGACGGCGGGGGTCTCGATGGGCAGACCAGCCTTCAGGGCAGCCTGACGAGCGACGTTCTGGCCCAGACCAGCCTGAATGACGCAGCCCATGTAAACATGATCGACCTGCTCGGGCTTGACGTTTGCACGGTTCAGAGCCTCCTTGATGACGATGGAGCCCAGCTCAGCAGCGGGAACGTTGGCCAGAGTGCCACCGAACTTGCCGATGGCGGTGCGGCATGCAGATGCGATAACGATCTTTTTCATGTGAATAGCCTCCTGAATTGTGTATGTGTGTTACTTATCGGTTACCCATTTATCAAAACGCCCTGCGGCATTTTTGCGGTATCAGATCTCTTTCCTCTCCCGGAGCTGTGCGTATTTTTCGCTGACGGCCTTTTCCACATTGGGTGTGACGAACTTGCTGATGTCACTGCCGTAGTACGCTGCTTCCTTTACGATGGTGGAGGAAAGATAACTCCATTTGATGCTGGTGGCAAGGAACATGGTCTCGATGCCGGGCATCAGTGCGTGGTTGGTTTGCGCAAGCTGGATCTCGTTTTCAAAGTCCGTTACTGCCCGCAGTCCCCGCACCATTACGGATGCGTGGCGCTTTTTTGCGAACTCCACGGTCAGGCCGTCGAAGCTTTCCACGGTCACATTGGGGATGTTCTTGCAGCATTCCTGCAGCATAGCCACCCGCTCCTCCACTGTGAACAGCGGATGCTTGGCGCTGTTGATCAGCACCGCCACAATGAGGTGGTCGTTGATCTTTGCTGCGCGTTTGATGATATCAAGGTGTCCCTTGGTGACCGGATCGAACGACCCGGGATAAACTGCTGTTGCCATCGGTCAGTGTCCTCCTTATGCGCTGCAATTATTAAGCGCGATGTGGTTCTGCCATGATAGCACTTTCCAGCCTTGGGTGCAACCTGAAACTGCTGCGGTGCGTTTTATCGTTAAATTTTAAACGAATCATCTCGCACTGCTCCGCAGTTGCTTCCCACGCTATTAGTAAAGCACATCGTCAAAATTTTATCAAGTCTTTTTCTCAACTTTTTTGTTTTTTGCGTACCAAACAATCCCCACATAAAGCCAAGAAAACTGTTTATTATGCTATACTGGTTGTTTTTTAGCCAAAACTATTGATTCTACACTTTGTTAATGTTATAACTAAGTTGAGCTGTTCTGCGCAGAGCGGAGCACACACTGCTGCCTTGTTTATAAGGTTACCATACAGATGTGGCAAAACGGTGTGCATTCCGCAAAACAGGCGTAAAACAGCCGCATAATTTGTCCGCACAGAATTGTTTACAATTCTTTTATGTATTTTAAGAGAGGATGGTTTATAATGGATTGCAAGGAACTGTACGCACAGAAGCTTATGACTGCTGCGCAGGCTGCCGCTCTGGTCAAAAGCGGCGACTGGGTGGATTACGGCTGGGCCGTGAACACCCCTGTGGCCGTGGACGCCGAGCTAGCAAAACGCCTGCCGGAGTTGGAAGGAGTCAACTTCCGGGGCGGCATTCTGATGTGGGTGCCGGAGATCTTCCAGATCGACGACCCTGCTGCCCACATGACCTGGAACAGCTGGCACATGGGCGGCATTGAGCGCAAGGCCATTGCGCAAGGTTTCTCCTTCTACTCCCCCATCCGCTACTCTGAGCTGCCCCGCTACTACCGCGAGAGCAGCGACCCCGTGGATGTGGCAGTATTTCAGGTGACCCCCATGGACGAGCATGGCTACTTCAACTTCGGTCCCAGCGCTTCGCATCTGGGTGCTGTGTGCGAAAAGGCCAAGAAGATCATTGTGGAGGTCAACACCAATATGCCGCGCTGCCTTGGCGGCATGGAGAACAGCGTACACGTTTCTCAGGTAAGTGGCATTGTGGAGGGCACAAATCCCCCCATCGGCCAGATGGCAGCTGCCGGTGCCGCTACCGAGGTTGACCTGAAGGTAGCCAACCTCATCGTGCCGCAGATTCCTAACGGTGCCTGCCTGCAACTGGGCATCGGCGGTATGCCCAATGCCATCGGCGGGCTGATCGCGCAGAGCGATCTGAAGGATCTGGGCGTGCACACCGAGATGTATGTGGATGCCTTTGTGGATATTGCCAAGGCCGGCAAGATCAACGGCAGCCGCAAGCAGCTGGACAAGGGCCGTCAGGTCTACGCCTTTGGTGCCGGCACCCAGAAGATGTACGATTACCTGAACGATAACCCGGAGTGTATGTCTGCCCCGGTGGACTACACCAACGACATCCGCAGCATTTCCGCACTGGACAACTTTATTTCCATCAACAATGCCGTGGATATCGACCTGTTTGGTCAGGTGAATGCCGAAAGCGCCGGTGTGAAGCACATTTCCGGCGCAGGCGGTCAGCTGGACTTCGTGCTGGGCGCATACCTTTCCAAGGGCGGCAAGAGCTTTATCTGCCTGTCCTCCACCTTCTTTAATAAAAAGACCGGCCAGCTGGAAAGCCGTATCCGTCCCACGCTGGAGAACGGCAGCATCGTTACCGACACCCGCGCCAACGTGCACTATCTGTGCACCGAGTATGGCTGCGTGAATCTGAAGGGCCTGACCTCTTGGGAAAAGGCCGAGGCTCTGATCAGCGTGGCACACCCGGACTTCCGTGAAGAGTTGATCCGCGAGGCTGAAAAACTGCACATCTGGCGCAGAAGCAACAAAATTTAATAAGCGCTGTGGGTATTCCCGCTGCCCGCAGCAGGAATGGAGTTTGTCATGATGGACAAAAAGCCGCACATCAAACCGTATCTCTATGGGATGCTCGCAGGGTTTGGTGCCATTGCACTGAGCATCATCTTCTTTTTCCTCATTTACCGCTTTGACGGCTTCGGCTCGGCCATCTCTACCCTGACCGGCATCTTGATGCCCTTTATCTACGGTGCCGTCATTGCCTATCTGCTCAAGCCGGTGTGCAACAGCATCGAAAACTTTCTGCGCCGGTTCATCCCGGAAAAGATGAACGGTCTGATCAACGCGCTGTCCGTGGCGCTTACCATCCTGTTCGGGCTTTTGCTGGTGTATGCGCTTGTCATGATGATCGTGCCGCAGCTGATCACCAGCGTGACTACCCTGTACTACACCGCGCAGGCCAACATTACAAAGTTCATGAACTGGGCAAACCATCTGGAGTTTATTGAAAAGAACGAACAGATCACGGAGCTGCTCAATTCGGCTTACGCTGCCCTGAATACCAATCTGGACACATGGAACACATGGCTCAAGAACACCCTGCTGCCCTCCATGCAGAATATCGTAAGTGGTGCAGCCATTGGTGTGCTGAACGTGGTGACGGTGGCCAAAAACCTGATCATCGGCATCATCGTGGCGGTGTATATGCTGGCCAGCCGCAAGCGGTTCGTGCAGCAAGGCAAGCTGGTGCTGCACAGCATCGTCCGCCCCCGCTGGGCGCAGCTGATCACTGAGGAAGTGAAGTACGCAGACAAAATGTTCGGCGGCTTCATCAACGGCAAGATCATGGACTCTGCCATCATCGGCGTGCTGTGCTATATCGGCTGCCTGATTTTCAAGTTCCCCAGTGCGCTGCTGGTATCGGTGATCATTGGTGTGACCAACGTGATTCCCTTCTTCGGTCCCTTCATCGGTGCCATTCCCGCCACGCTGCTCATCCTCATCCAGAGCCCCATCAAGGCGCTGTGGTTCGTGCTGTTCGTGCTGGTTTTGCAGCAGCTGGACGGCAACATCATCGGACCTAAAATTCTGGGCAACACCACCGGCCTTTCCAGCTTCTGGGTACTGTTCGCCATCCTGCTGTTTGGCGGCCTGTGGGGCTTCGTGGGCATGATCGTGGGTGTGCCGCTGTTTGCCGTTATCTACGATGTCATCAAAAAGCTGGTCATCCACGGCTTGCAGCGCCATCAGGAGCTGACCCTGCTGAACAGCTATCACGACCAGTTCGGCGACCCCGCAGACGATGCAGCCGCACAGCCCACTGCACCGCAATCTGCTGAGAACCAGTAAACCTTCCCTGCCCCGCATCAGAGCACTTCCGATGCGGGGTATTTTTTAGCCATGCCGTATCATAAGAACGTATATAAAGGAGAACGATTTAATGGGTATTAAAATGATGTTATTGGGTATCGCCGTTATTCTGGCTGGGATTGCCTTATCTATAAGTAATATTTTTGCTTTTGTTGGTGGAGCCGCAGGTCTTTTAATCACAATTGCCGGTATGCTTGTACGGGGCAAAAACACAACCGAGAAATAATTCACGAAGGTTTGACAAATGACTTACACAATCGCGATCATTTCTACTTTAGCGGCATGGTTTGTTGGACTATTTGCAGACGTAAACATCGATTTTGGAGACCCACAAGGTTTTTTAGCTCTCAGAGTGCTGTTTCCTGTTTTAGCTATGGGAATTTGTATTCTAAAGGCAATTAAAGAAAGCGATAAGAAATAAATAGCCGCCAACATGCACAGCAAGACCCCCGCCTTATGTTCCGGGAAGGAACACAAAGCGGGGGTCGTTTATTGCTTTGATTCAGATTTCAGCTCAGTCCAGCGGATGAGAGGGCTTCCAGTCCTTATAGTTTTCGTACCGGCTCTCGCGGACCTTGTGGTGGGACCACACTTCGTCAGCGGTGGGCTGCCAGTTGGCGGCGTAGCTCTTGCACTTCTCACACAGGTGCTCGACGCTTTCCGGGGACTGCAGGTCGGTGTTGTGGGCACCGGTCTCGTGCACCATCTTTTCCAGCAGCTCGGGGTTTTCCAGCATCGGGCAGGGACGCAGATGGTTCTTGTTGAAGGGCTGACCGTTGTGGTAAGCCCTGAACAGCGGGCTGTGCAGAATTTCCAGAATAGACTGGTCGTGGATATTGGCGTTGGAGTAGTGGATGAACACGCAGGGCTCAGCATCACCGGCAGAGTTGATATGGAAGTAGTTGCGGCCACCGGCGATGCAGCCGCCCACGAACTCGCCATCGTTCTGGAAGTCCATGGGGTAGAACGGGATATCGCACGCAGAAGAGCGCAGATAGCGGATACGGTCAATCATATACTTGCGCTGTTCCGGGGTGGGCATCAGCTCCGGGGCGGCCTCATTGCCCACCGGCATATAGTGGAAGTAGAAGCCGAAGTGTGCCCCCTTCTCGCACAGGAGCCGCATGAACGCATCGTTGGTGACGGCCTCGATGTTCTGGCGGGTGTAGCAGATGGAGGTGCCGAAGATAATGCCGTACTTCTTGAGCAGATCCATGGCGTGCATCACAGCGGCATAGTGGCCTTCGCCGCGGCGGGCATCGTTGGTCTCCGGGGTACCCTCGATGGACAGCATAAAGGCGATATTGCCCAGACGCTGCACTTCTTCACAGAAGGGCTCGTCGATGAGGGTGGAGTTGGTGTAGATGGCAAACTGCACATCGTTGTGCTTTTCTGCCAGCTTGAGCACGTCCATCTTGCGCACCAGCGGCTCGCCGCCGGTCAGCATATACAGGTACACGCCCAGCTCCTTGCCCTGCGTGACGATCTTGTCCATATCCTCAAAGCTGAGGTTGTTCTTGTGGCCGTACTCGCCTGCCCAGCAGCCCACGCAGTGCATATTGCAGGCAGAGGTGGGGTCGAACAAGATCAGCCAGGGGATGTTGCACTGGTACTTGACACGGTTCTCACGGATCATCTTAGTGCCGCGGAAGAAGGCTTCGTAGCCCAGATTCAGCGCGGTGGTACGCGCCACATGGGGGTCGGTCTGATCCAGCACGCAGTTGATAAGTTTCGTCCACTTGCTGTCGGGGTCGGTCAGCACCTTTTTGGCGTTCTCGTAGGTCTCATCGCTGAAGCCGCTGCCGTAGAACTGCTTTGCAGCATCTACCAGCTGGTTCATCGTCTTTTCACGGTCTTGCTCGGCGCGGGAAAGCGCCACGTCCACTATTTTACCAAGCGCAGCACGCTGCATCTTGTGAGTCAGATTATCAAGAGATGTATTCATAACTTTTTCCTCCCGAAATGATTCCTTTGGAAATCCTTATTTTGCTTGACCACATCCTACCACTTTGCGCGTTTTTGTGCCATAAACAGAAAATACGCCGTGATGGAAAACCCATCACGGCGTATCCTTTGATAAAATTTTATTGAAGCCGCACAGCCACAAAGCACATCATTCCTCTATTTTCAAGCTGCCGCTGCTCAGGCGGCACAGCGCCCGGCGGAAATCTCCGTGGATCATGGTGCTCACGCGCTCCACCATCTTCTTGGGGTCGCCTTTCATATCCCGGCGGGTCCATTCCAGCGTCATACCCACCAGTGCATACTTGTAAAAATCGACAACAAACTGCTTATCTGCGTCCTGCACGGTGATATCGTGGCATTCACGGTCCGCAAAATCCTTCAGGATGGGGTCCAGCAGCCTATAAAGGTACTGCTCCACCTGTTCCCTGCCCACCGAGCGGTAAACGTTGAGCACAAGGGTCTTGTTATCCTGCAGTTGGCGCAGAACGTCCAGATAGGCTTCGCTCCATGTACCAAAGCCCCGGCGGCCTTCCATCGCCTTGGCGGCATCCTCCGCTAAGATCCAGTCCACCAGATCGTAAATATCCTTGAAATGGTAATAAAAGGTCATGCGGTTTACCCCGCAGTCCTCGGTGATATCGTTGATCGTGATCTTGTTCAGGGGCTTTTCCAGCAGCAGCTTCTTGAAAGATGCCTCCAGTGCCCGTTTTGTCGTTTGTGACACAAAAACCCATCCTTTCCCGGCAGACTCCTCTGCCGTTTCCGTAAATGATACCCCATAGTTTATTTTACCGCAAAATACGACCTTATTTCAAGTAGAGATTCTTACCTTTTTATGAAGTTTGTGTGTGCGCTGCCCGCCCCGAAAGTGCTGTTTTTACATTATATCCGCCCAAAATAAGACAAAAGTCTTGATTTTCTCCCAGCGGTTGCTTAGAATGAATAAGAAGCAGAATTTTATGCAGTACATACCTGCCGAGGGAGGGTTATTATTATGATGAAAACCATTGGGTTTTTAGGCTGTGGAAACATGGGCGGCGCTATTGCACGCGCCGTATGCAAGGCTACCGAGCCTGAGAATGTATTTCTGGCCAACCGCACGGCGGCCAAGGCCGAAGCGCTGGCTGCAGAGCTGGGCTGTCAGACAGCCACCAACGCCGAGGTGGCCGGGAACTGCGACCTGATCTTTCTGGCGGTGAAGCCCCAGATGATGGAGGCCATGCTGGAGCCCCTGCGGTTCATCCTTGCCGAGCGCACCAAGCGGTTCGTGCTGTGCACCATGGCCGCCGGCCTGCCGGTGGCACGCATTCAGGAGATGGCGGGCGGCGACTACCCTGTCATCCGCATCATGCCCAACACCCCGGCATCGGTAGGCGAAGGCATGATCCAGTATTGCTCTGCCAACGTGACCGCCGAGGAAGAGGCTGCATTCTGCCGGCTGATGGCTCCCGCCGGGCGTCTGGACGCCGTAGCCGAGGGCATGATCGATGCTGCAAGCTGCGTCTCCGGCTGCGGCCCGGCATGGGTGTACCAGTTTATTGAAGCGCTGGCCGATGGCGGCGTGGCCTGCGGTCTGCCCCGGGCAAAGGCACAGGAATACGCCGCACAGATGGTGCTGGGCAGCGCAAAGCTGGTGCTGGAAAGCGGCAAGCACCCCGGTGCGCTGAAGGATGCTGTGTGCAGCCCCGGCGGCAGCACCATTCAGGGCGTGCGGGTACTGGAAGAACATGGGCTGCGCGGTGCGGTGATGGATGCCGTGCTGGCTGCTTACGACAAAACAAAGGAAATGGGAAAGGGTTAATGGAATCATGCGCATCGTTGTGAAAGTGGGCACCTCCACATTGGCATACCCCACCGGGCGGTTGAACATCCGCCATGCAGAGGAACTGGTCAAGGTATTGAGCGATTTAAAGAACGAGGGACACGAGGTCATTCTGGTGTCCTCCGGCGCTATCGGCATGGGCGTGGGCAAGCTTTCGCTGCCTGCACGCCCAAAGGATACCACCACCAAGCAGGCCTGCGCTGCCGTGGGACAGTGCGAGCTGATGTACACCTACGACCGGCTGTTCAGTGCCTACGATCACACGGTAGCGCAAATTCTGCTTACCGGCGTGGACGTGGAGCACACCGAGCGCCGGGTGAACATCCAGAATACCCTGACCCGTCTGCTGGAACTGGGTGCACTGCCCATCATCAATGAAAATGATAGCGTTGCCACCGATGAGATCACTTCCATTGGCGACAACGACACGCTGGCCGCTATTGTGGCCTGCTGCTGCAAGGCCGACTTGCTGGTGCTGCTGAGCGACATCGACGGCCTGTACACTGCCAACCCCCACACCCACCCGGATGCGGCGCTCATCCCACTGGTGGAGGAGATCACCCCGGAGGTGATGGCGCTGGCAGACGGTGCAGGCTCTGCACTGGGCACCGGCGGCATGGCAACCAAGCTGCGGGCTGCCCGCATGGTGACCGGCAGCGGTGCGGATATGGTCATCGCCAACGGCGCACACCCGGAACTGCTGTATGATATCGCTGCGGGCAAGCCCATCGGCACCCGCTTTGCCGGGCACAAGCAGCCCGCGCTGTCCACACAGGAGGTTTGAGCTATGACCACACAGGAAATTCTGGAAGCCGCCCGCGGGGCAAAGGCTGCGCTGGCACTGGCTGATAGCGCCAGCCGCGCACAGGCACTGTGCAGTATGGCTGCGCAGCTGTGCAGCCCGGCAAACATGACGGCTATCCTTGCCGCCAACGCTGACGATATGGCCGCCGCAAAGGGACACATCAGCGAGGTGATGCTGGATCGTCTTGCCCTGACCGAGGAGCGCATCCGCGCCATGGCAAAGGGCATTGAAGAGGTCGCTGCCCTGCCCGACCCGGTGGGCCGGGTGCTGAAGCGGGTGGAGCGCCCCAACGGGCTGGTGATCGAAAAGACCGCCGTGCCCATGGGTGTGATTGCTATCATCTACGAGAGCCGTCCCAACGTGACCAGCGATGCCGCTGCCCTTGCCATCAAGAGCGGCAACGCCTGCATCTTGCGCTGCGGCAAGGAGGCATGGCGCAGCGCCAACGCCATTGTACAGGCGCTGCGGCAGGGACTGCGGGAGAACAGCCTGCCGGAAAACGCGGTCTGCCTGATCGAGGACACCACCCACGCCTCTGCCAACGCCCTGATGACCGCCGTGGGCTATGTGGATCTGCTGATCCCCCGGGGCGGTGCAGGGCTGATCCGCGCCTGCGTGGAGAACGCCAAGGTACCCTGCATCCAGACCGGTACCGGCATCTGCCACATTTTTGTGGACAACACCGCTGATCAGGCCAAGGCGCTGGACATTATTGAAAACGCCAAGGCCAGCCGCCCCAGCGTGTGCAACGCCGAGGAGGTGTGTCTAGTGCACTCTGCCATTGCGCAGGAGTTTCTGCCCAAGCTTGCACAGCGTCTTGGCCCCGACCGCGTGGCTGCGGGCAAGCTGCCGGTAGAACTGCGGCTGGACGCACGCGCCGCCGCCATCATTCCCGGCATGCCTGCCGGCCCTGCGGACTTTGACACCGAGTTTTTGGACTACATCCTTGCCGTCAAGGTGGTGGACAGTGTAGATGAGGCCATTGCCCACATTGCGCAGCACTCCACCGGCCATAGCGAGGCCATCCTGACCCAGACGCAGGCAGACGCCGACCGGTTCACCGCTGCGGTAGACAGCGCCGCTGTGTATGTGAACTGCTCCACCCGCTTTACCGACGGCGGCGAGTTTGGTCTGGGCTGCGAGATGGGCATCTCTACCCAGAAGCTGCACGCCCGGGGACCCATGGGGCTGGAGGAGCTTTGCAGCTACAAGTACGTTATCCACGGTGACGGGCAGATTCGCTGATCTCCCCTGCCCCGGCTTCTTCATAATTTTTTTACAATTCTGTCCGGCCTGCGGGCGCGGCAGAGCAAGTTTTTCACAGTTGAAAAAAATTTCCTGTACAGGCCGATGCAAGCTGCTTCGACCTGTATTTTTGTTTTACCGGGATGGACTGTATTTTAAAATGAATATGAAAACTGAAAAATTTTTCACCTTTCCCATAAAACGAGCGTTCTTGGATAGCGGTATGTATCCAAGAATTCGCCGTTTCTCACAATGTAAAAGTAGTACTTTTATGTTTTTATAGGTCAAAAAAGCAAAATTTTCTCTTGACAGAGCTTTTTTTGTGCGGTAAAATTATAGTGTAAGATTTGATATCGATTTCACTCTCGTTTCACAGAACTTCAAAAATTCGTACATCACAACTGGTACTATGTAAAAATAAGTAAAGGAGAGAGCATCCTATGACGATCGCAATTCTTGCCCACGATTCCCGCAAAGAACTGGCTCTGCAGTTCTGTACCGCTTACAGTGCCATCCTTTCCCGCAATAATGTTATCGCCACCGGTACCACCGGCCGGATGCTTGCGCAGACCACTGGTCTGCCGGTGCATTGCTACCTCTCCGGCAAGCTGGGCGGTGTACAGCAGATCACCTCCCGCGTTGCCTGTGATGAAGTGGATTTGGTGCTGTTCTTCCGCGACCCGCTGAAGGCCGATGCCGCCAGCCTGACCGAACAGAATCTGCTGCGCCTGTGCGATATGCACAGCGTACCCATTGCCACCAACATTGCTACTGCAGAGGTGCTGCTGCGTGGTCTGGATCAGGGAGATCTGGACTACCGCGAAGGGATGCACCCGGCTATGATCGAGCCGATCCCCGCCATGCAGGCCCGTGCCGTGTAAGCGTTTATTTGTGTGTTACTTTGTGTATAGAGGGAAAAAAGGAGCTATCGCAGCGTGTTGTGCGATAGCTCCTTTTGTTATAATGATATCCTGCCCGCAGGGCAAACATTACTCCTTAAAATAAGCTTTCTGGACAGCCAGCAGCACACCGGCGCGGCTGGCGGCAAAGTTCAAGCCGCCCTGCAAATAACAGGTATAAGGGGCGCGCAGAGGACCGTCGCAGGAAAGCTCGATGGTGCTGCCCTGCGTAAAGCTGCCGCTGGCCATGACCACCTCGTCGGTGTAGCCCGGCTCCGGGCTGGGTTCCGGGGCGGCGTAGCTGTCCACGGGGCTGGCGGCCTGAATGCCCTGACAGAAGCCGATGAGCGCTTCTGCCGTACCGGCATCAAAGCAGGTGACGATATCGTTGTGATCCTCGCAGTAGCGCGGGATGGGCTTTTTGCCCAGCAGCTCCAGCATACACTGGGCATAGATGGCGGTCTTGATGGCCTCGCACACCACGCCGGGGGCGTAGTAGAAGCCCAGATACATATCCCGGGGGGTCTCCAGCGTGCAGCCCAGCTCCTTGCCAAGGCCGGGGGCGTTCAGGCGGTAAGCGCACAGCTCCACCAGATCCCTGCGTCCCACGATGTAGCCGCCGGTGGGTGCAATGCCGCCGCCGGGGTTTTTGATCAGGCTGCCCACGGCGATATCCGCGCCCACCTGACAGGGCTCCTGTGTCTGGGTGAACTCGCCATAGCAGTTGTCCACAAAGATGATGATCTCCGGGTTTGCGGCGCGGGCGGTATCGGCGATCTTGCGGATTGTAGACAGATCAAAGGCGTTGCGCTGTAAATAACCGCGGCTGCGCTGGATGTGACACACCTTTGCGCCGGGGGCTTTCTGGGCGATCAGATCGTAGTCCGGGGTGAAGTCGGCCTTGAGGGGAGCTTCGTCGTAGTTTACGCCGTAGTCCATCAGGGTGCCGGTACCCTTGCCCTTGCCGTCCAGACCGATGACGCCCTCCAGCGTATCGTAGGGGCGGCCGGTGGCGGCCAGCAGGGTGTCCCCTGCCCGCAGCAGACCGAACAGTGCCACCGCCAGCGTGTGGGTGCCGCTCTGGAACTGGCTGCGCACCAGCGCGTCCTCTGCGCCCATGACCTGCGCAAAGATCTGCTCCAGCTTGGCGCGGCCGGTATCCCACAGACCGTAACCGGTGGTGCCCAGCATATCGGTGGAGGACATCTGGGTATCGGCAAAAGCCTTGAGCATCTTCAGCTGGTTGAAATCCCGGATCTCCTCCATCTGGCGGAAGTAGGGCTGGCACATCTCCATAGCCTTTTCGTCCAGCGCCAGCACCTCGGGCTTATAATCAAAAAAGTGGTTCAGAATCGACATTATAACGTGATAGTTCCTTCCTGTTATTTTTGGGTTCTTGCATTGCAATGCCAGTTCTTCCTTTCGGGAGAACTGGCATTTTGCGTAAAAAGCTTTATCATTTCTCGGGCACATAGCGGGCGTACTCGGCCTGCTTTGCAAAGCCGAGACGGCTATAAAACCGCACCCGCTCCGGTGCACAGAGGAATACCGGGTGCAAGCCTTCGGCGGCAAGACTGTTTGCCATTTCCACAATGAGCAGCCCGCCGATGCCCTTGCCCCGCAGCGGCTCTGCGGTCTGCCCGCAGGCCATATAGGCTTGCCCATTGCACAGGGCATAAGCGCCTACGGTGCAGACGACTGTACTTCCCTGCTCCAGCGTCCATGCCACTGCCCTGCCCCGGCTGCGCTTTGTGCACAGTTCTGAGTAAAAGTCTGCCTGCCGGGCGGAGTCTGCAGGGTAAAGCGCCTGTGCCACCCGGGCGGCGGGCGCTTCCCGGCAGAGGGTCAGCTGCGCCCACAAAGCTTCGTCCACGGCAGGCAGGGGCAGCAGCCCGCCCTGCGGCAAGCCGAACACCGTCAACGTTTCTGCCTTGTGCCAGCCGTCCGGCGGCGGGCAGACGGCTTCGTCCAGAATGGCACCCTCGCACCCGCAGAAGGATAAAAAGCTTGCCAGCTCTGCGGGGTTTGCGTGCCCGGCCAGCCATGCCGTGCTGCCGGAAAGTTCCAGTGCCAGCGTAGGGCCGGCATAGAACCGCCATGGCTGGCTATTGCGAAAGAGCGCGCAGTCCAGCGGCAGCAGAGCGTCCAGCACCGGCAGACCCCGGCAGGCATTCGCAAACCGGGTACGGCGCTTTGCATCCTTTACCTGTGCGATCACTTGAGCGCGTTGACGATCTTTTTGAACTCGCGGCCGCGCACCTCAAAGTTGGGGTACAGGTCAAAGGAGGCGCTTGCCGGAGACAGGATGATGATATCTCCGGGCTTTGCGGCGGCGCGCGCCAACTCTACGGCGTGCTGCATATCATCTGCGTGCTGAATGGGCAGCGCAGTCTCGTCAAAGCCGGGGCACTCCCGCACAGCCTTTTCGATGCGTGGGCCGGTAGCGCCCATCAGCACCAAGTCCTTGACATGGGCAATGATCTCCGGTGCCAGCGGCTCGTAGGGGATGTGCTTATCGTAGCCGCCTGCGATGAGGATAACCTTCTGGTCAAAGCTGCGCAGACCGGCAATGGTGCGGGTGGGGCTGGTGCCGATGGAATCGTTATAGTACAGCACACCGTCCAGAGTGCGCACCGGCTCGATGCGGTGCTCCACACCGGTGAAGGTGCTGCCCACCTGACGGATGGCTTCTACGGGCACCTCGCCCCACACGGCAGCGGCAGCAGCCAGCAGGTTTTCGATGTTGTGCAGACCGCGCAGCTTGACATCCTTCTGGGCAAGGAAGGGAGTCACGACGCCATCCTCGGCCATGCAGAGCATCCCATCCTTGCGCAGGAAGGCACCGTTGTCGGTATCATGCAGGCGGGTAAACCACACCTGCTTGCCCTTGCAGTCTGCCTGCATGGAGCGGCTGATCTCGTTCTCATACCCCAGCACGGCGCGGCAGGGCTGCTTCTGGTACAGCAGGATATTGCGCTTGGCATCAATGTATTCCTGCATATCCTTGTGGTGATCCAGATGGTTCGGGGTCACATTGGTGACCACGGCAATGTTGGGGCTTGCGTGCATACTGATCAGCTGGAAGCTGGAAAGCTCCACCACAGCCACGTCCTCCGGGGACACCTCCGGCAGCATGGGCAGCAGGGCTGCGCCGATGTTGCCGCCCAGATGCACCTTGCGGCCTGCAGCCTCGTAGAACTTGGAGATGAGGGTGGTGGTGGTGGTTTTGCCGTCCGAGCCGGTCACTGCCACGATCTCGCAGGGGCAGAAGTCGAAGAATAGTTCCACCTCACTGGTAACCATGGTGCCGGCAGCCATGGCATCCTGCAGGGGCTTTTCAAAGTAGCCCACAAAGCCCGGGGTGCGCATGATGATGTCCTGTCCCTTGAAGCCGTCCAGATAGTTTTCGCCAAGGCTCAGGTCGATGCCCAGTTCCCGGATGGTGGCAGCGTAATCGCCAAAGTCCTCCACGCTCTTTTTCTGGTCGCACAGGGTCACATGAGCGCCCAGTTCCACAAACTCCTTGATGAGGGTCTTATGGCTGACGCCTGCGCCGATAAAGGCGACCTTTTTGCCCTGAATAAGCTGGGCAAGCTTCTGCTGATCTTTCTGCATAAAAACAGTTCCTCCTCTATAGGATCATGGTATAACACCGCGCCGCACGGGCAGCGCGGGGATCACTTTGCTGTACCATTATAGTCCATTTGCGCGCAATTGGCAACGGAAAACCGCACAGTCTGCTTCAAAAAGCTCGGTAAATTCACAAAAAGGCAATTGTTTTTTCTGCTGCTTTCTGCTACACTTGTCGTTGCAGAGCGTTTTTTGCCGTTTCTGCGCGAAGATGAACGGAATGAGGTTGTTCTTTTTGAAACGATGGTTGCGTTTTACCGCAGCGGTGCTGGCTGCTGCGTTTCTTTTTGCCCTGACCGGCTGCGGCAGCTCCACAAACTCTGCTAGCTTTACATGGTTCGTGGACAGCATCCCCGCAAATCTGGACCCGCAGGTGGCTTCCGGTGCGTCGGACGTGATCGCCTGTGAGAATCTGTACGGCACGCTGGTGCGCAAAGACCCGGACGGCGAGCTTGTGCCGGGGCTCTGCGAAGAGTGGACGGTGTCCCCGGACGGGCTGACCTACACCTTTACCCTGAAGGACGGCCTGCGCTATGCAGCCGCCAAGGGTGCAGCTACAGAGTACGATATTACCGCCGAGGATTTTGTGTTTGCGTTCCGGCGCATTTTCCGCGCCGATACCGCCTCGCCCTATGCGGTGGAGTTTTCGGCTATTCAGAACAGCGCCGCCGTGCTGGCGGGGCTGGCGGACGAAAGCAGTCTGGGCGTTTCAGCCAATGGGGCACTGTCGTTGGTGTTCCGGCTGAGCGAGCGGGACGATAACTTTTTAGCAAAGCTGGCCATGCCCGGTGCAGCCCCCTGTGACGAGGCCTTTTTTGAGAGCACCCGGGGCACCTATGGGCTGACCGACAAGACTACGCTTTCCAGCGGGAGCTTTTATCTGTATAACTGGACGGCAAACGGCCTGTTTTTGCGCCGCACTGTGGAAAGCCCGCTGGTCGGCAGTCTGCGTCTGGTGCAGGACACCAGCGGCAGCGGCAAGAGCGCAGCCCAGCTTATTGCCGATGGCAAATGCTCTGCCGCGCTGGACGAGAGCGGCGAAGCCACCAGCTTACAGACGGTGAGCTATTCCGACACCACATGGGCGCTGCTGTTCAACGCGGCGGAGGGGTCGGTGTTCCAGAACCAGCAGCTGCGGCAGGCGCTGACCGGTATTGCCCGGGAAAACGCCGATGTGCCCTCCAGCGGCCTATACACAGCCGCAAAGGGGCTTGTGCCGGAGGGACTGACCGTGGATGGGCTGGACTACCGCGAAACTGCCGGCGATCCCCTGCCCGCTATCCCGGAGCCGAAGGCCCTGTATCTGGCTGCCCGGCAGGGCATGGCTACCTCGGATTTTTCCGGCGTGACCCTGCTGCTGCCCAAGAACGCCGGACTGAGCGAGCTGGCCGACCAGATCAACAGCGCATGGCAGAAGGAGTGCTCCCTGTTCTTCTCGGTGGAAGAGGTAGAGCAGGACGAGTTTGACGCCCGCATTGCCGCCGGGAAATACACCATTGCCCTTGCGCCCATCCGTGCCGAGGGCGGCAGCGTGTACCAGATGCTGCAGCAGTTCACCACCGCAGGCGGCAGTCTGACCGGCTATGCCGATCCCGTTTATGCCGACCGGCTGGCACTGAGCGCCCAGCAGACCGGCAAAGCCCGCTGCGCCCTGCTGGCGCAGTGTGAGCAGCAGCTGCTGGAAAGCTGTACCGTGGTGCCCCTGATGGCGCAGCAAAAGCGTCTGCTGCTGGCAAACGATGTGCGTGACCTTGTATTCGACCCGTTTTTCCCGGTGCTGGACCTGACATGGGCCAAAATGAGCTGACCGCAAATTTCGTGCGGAAAAGCCTTGACATTCCTGCCCTGCTTTGTTACAATAGTGGAGCACTTGCAGGGTTAGCTCATCCGGTAGAGCGACTGCTTCCCAAGCAGTAGGCGGCGGGTTCGAGTCCCGTATCCTGCTCCAAAATATAGCGGTGAAACGTTCAGAATTTGTTCGTTTCACCGCTTTTTTGTTTGTTGACATTTCAAAAAACGACGTAAAAATTCGTGTTTTTCGCTCATAATCCAGCAGATAATCAAACAAACAAAGGAACAAAAAACACTCCCGGGCTTTTGCAGAAAGTCCGGGAGTGTTTGCGTTCAACTGATTTTATATCGTGTTACTTTGCCACGAGTTCGGCGGCAAGGGCGTCCATCTGTGCTTCGGCGGCGGCGTTGGCAGCAGAACGGATGGTGACCACGTTCTCGCAGAGGGTAATGTTCTTCATGCTCTCCAGCTCGGCACGCATAAGCTTTGCAGCCATGGGTGCCCAAGTGCCGTTTTCCATCAGGCCAACGGTGCGGTTCTGGAAGCTTTTGGTCTTGAGGTGAGCCAGCAGGTTTTCCATCGGCGGGAAGAGGAAACCATCATAGGTGGCACAGGCCAGCACGATCTTGCCGCAGCGGAAGGCTTCGGTAACGGCGTAGGAAACATCGGTACGGGTCAAGTCCATCTCCACCACCTTTGCGCCCTTTGCGCGCAGCTTTTCAGCCATGGTGTGGGCGGCAGCGCGGGTGTGGCCATGGATGGAGGCGCTGGCTACCAGAACCTTTTCCGGCTCCTCGGCCTTGTAGCTGGACCAGAGATCGTAGTAGTTCAGGTACTTGCCCAGATCACCGGTAAGCACCGGACCGTGCAGCGGGCAGATGGTCTTGATGTCCAGTGCCGCAGCCTTTTTGAGCAGTGCCTGCACCTGCGGGCCGTACTTGCCCACAATGTTCAGGTAGTAGCGGCGGGCTTCGCTTGCCCAGTCGGCATTTTCGTCAAACTTTGCCACCGCGCCAAAGCGGCCAAAGCCATCGGCGGAGAACAGCACCTTCTCGCTGCTCTCGTAGCTGACCATGACCTCCGGCCAGTGCACCATGGGGGCAAACACAAAGGTAAGGGTGTGGGTGCCAAGGCTCAGGCTCTCGCCGTCCTTTACCACCACGCGGCGCTCCGGGGCAATGGCATCTGCACCAAAGAACTGCTCCATATACTGGAAGGTCTTGGCGTTGCCCACCACCTGCATCTCCGGGTAGAGGGCTGCCAGCTTTGCCACGTTGGCGCCGTGGTCCGGCTCCATGTGGGAGACCACCAGATAGGCGGGCTTGCAGCCGCCCAGTGCTTCGGCAAGATTTTCCAGCCAAGGCTCAGTGGCGCGGGCGTCCACCGTATCAAGAATGGTGGTCTTTTCGTCCAGAATAACATAGGAATTATAGCTGACCCCGGTGGGCACCGGATACTGGCTCTCGAACAGGTCGATGGTGGTATCGTCCACGCCCACACCAAGGATGGCTTCGCTGATTTTTTTCATGCTCATACCGTTCAGACTCCTTTTGGGTTTATCTTGTGCCGTGAATTGGCAAATATTTCTGATAACAATTCCTATTGTAGCACATCGTCAGAAATTTCGCAAGGGATAATGCGGGGAGCTTCTGCGCATCAAAGCTCTTCCCCGCTCTCCGGCAGACGTGCCGTTACCGGTCTGCCCGGCTCGGTGTCCAGTTCCAGCAGGGTGGCGGCAGTGTTTTCGTCCAGCGTCTGCACCGCACGCAGCTTGCGGCTGATGGCGCGGCTGCGCACCCCGATGAGGTTATCCAGCTCTTCATCGGTCTGGCGCAGGCGCTGCTGCATCTTGGAAAGCCCCTGCCCGAACTTATCGAACTCGGTCTTGACCGCGCCCAGCAGCTGCCACACCTCGCCGGAGCGCTTCTGGATGGCAAGGGTCTTGAAGCCCATTTGCAGGCTGTTGAGCAACGCCGCCATGGTGCTGGGGCCGGCCACGTTCACCTGATAATCCCGCTGCAAAACTTCCAGCAGCCCGGCGTTCACCACCTCGGCATACAGACCCTCAAAGGGCAGAAACAGGATACCGAAGGCCGTGGTATAGGGCGGCTCCACATATTTTTCCCGGATATCCTTTGCTTCGCTGCGCAGCACCAGTTCCAGCGCGTGGCGGGCGTTTTCCACCGCCTGCGCATCGCCGGAAGCCTGTGCGTCCTGCAAGTGGGCGTAGGTATCGCCGGGAAATTTGGAGTCGATGGGCAGCCAGACGCTGTTGCCATCCACACCGGGCATACGGATGGCGTACTCCACCCGCTGGGTGCTGCCGGGGATGGTGGCTACGTTGGTGTCGTACTGCTCCGGCGCAAGGATCTCTTCCAGAATCGCGCCCAGCTGGATCTCGCCCAGAATGCCACGGGTCTTGACGCCGGAAAGTACCTGCTTCAGTCCGCCCACATCTGCGGCAAGGCTCTGCATCTCGCCCAAGCCCTTGTACACCTGCTCCAGCTGGTCGTTGACCGCCTTAAAGCTTTCAGTCACCCGCTTTTGCAGCGCGTCCTGCAATTGCTCGTCCACAGTGTGGCGGATCTCGTCCAGCTTCTGGGCGTTCTGTGCCTGCATGGCGGCAAGACCGTCTGCCAGCGCTTTGCGCATTTCCTCCAGCTTGCGGGCATTAGAGACTTCCAGTCCCTGCAGCCGCTGTTCCATGGTCTGCTGCTGGGTGTTCTGTCCTGCCGTCAGGGTGCTGCTCATGCCCTGCACTGCGGTTTGCAGGGTATCGCTGATGTGCGCCATTGCGGTCAGATTCTGCTGTGCCTGCTGCGCCTGCTTTTCTTCCAGCACCCGCGCCTGCGCTTCCAGCTGCTGGCGCAGCCACTCCTTCAGGGCTTCGTCGTCCTGCCGGGCGGCGGGCTTGCCGGTGCGGTACAGCAAAAGCGCCTGCAGCAGGCAGATGGCCACCAGCAGAAGCGTGTACAGTCCTGCCAAAAATTCCATAGACATTCTCCTTTTAACTCAAAAATCCGGGTCTTGCGGTAATGGCAGACCCGGATGTGCTTATACTTCCTGATGCTTTACGATCTCCTGTGTGGTCTCCACCTGCTGGCCGTACAGACCCACACCGTCTACCTCCATCTCGCCTACCTGATTATCACAGGGGTCGGCGCGGAAGGAGCACATAGGCGGGTCGAAGGGGGCGCAGATGTCACTGTTGGCCACCATGCGGTCGGTGTCCAGATTGCCGAAGTAGTGCAGGCGCATCTTCTCGTTGCCCGCACGCGCCATGGAGGCACCGGCAGAGCAATCGGCGTACATCCAGCCCTTGGGGGCAATATAGAACATTGCCCAGTCGTGGCAGCCGGCTGTCTCCGGCCGTGCCACCATGCCGCTCTGCCACTTTGCCGGGATGCCTGCAATGCGGCAAAGGGTGATGAAGGTGGCGGCCATCACGCCGCAATCGCCCCGGCGGCTGCGGGCGCAATTATCGGTGATATTCTCGTGCACAAAATACATGGGCTGGAAGTGGTAGTGCACATTCAGGGTGACAAAATCATAAATGCGCTTTGCCTTCTGCACCGGGTCGGTGATACCCTCGGTCAGCTGCGCAGCCAGTGCCTTCATATAGGGGGTAAAGGCGATGTGGGGCAGCTGCTCGGCGGTGTCAAAATCCGGCTGCACCGGGTCGGCCTGCATTTCCAGCGGGGCAGCGTAGTACGCAGTGCTGCGGTAGCTGTACTGTGCCCCAAAGCGGCAGTTCTCGGCAAGGTCTGCCTCCCAGTACGCGGTGCGCTGGGGTGCGGTTTCCGGCGCAATATAAGTGGGCTGGGCGGTAAAGCTGTCCAGCGTAATGTTGCTCTGTGCCGGGCAGGCAGCAGGCAGCGGCAGCCACACCTTGACGTGCACGGTGTTTCTGCCCTCAGCCTTTGCAGCGGCAAGGGCACGGGCAAAGGTCTCGTCAGTCATGCCGATGCTGGTGCGCAGGGTGATGTCTGCGCTGGCTGCACCGGTGCGCACCATCTGGTCGTGCTGGGGCTCAAAACGATCCCAGCTGCGCTCCGGGACGGGCGGGTCCAGCTGACGGGCGGCAAGGTCGGGATGGGTAGCCACCAGCGTTTCGGCGGCGCGGTAGATATAGCGCTTCTGCCCTTCCACAAAGCGCCAGTCCATCTGCCCGGCAGCGTCCAGTGCGGCGAACTCCTCTGCGGTAAAGTCCCGCAGGGTGGCCTGCAGCTTGTTCAGCAGCTGGTCGGCGGTGAGAGTGTAGTCCCGCGGCAGACGGCGCAAAATTTCCCGGTGCGCCAACAGACCCTGCCGCCATGCGTCCACGCCGTGGGGGGTGGGGTTTACCGGCAGCGCGCCCTGCGGGTGCAGGGGCTGGTTCTGACTGGCAGTCCAGTCCTCAGCCAGACAGGCATCAATGCGCGCAATGGCGGCGTCGTAGTAACCGGCCTCTTTCAGGCGGCGGATATCGTCCGGCAGCTCCATGTTCAGGTATGCAAAACAAGTATTCTGATCCATCATGTTCTACTCCTTTTTTATTTATGGTCAGGCAGCGGTCTGCTGCTCCCAGAAAGCCACGGCATCTGTCAGCCAGCCCTCGGCATCGGTGGTATAGCCCACCCCGATACTATGCGGCGCAGACTCAAACACCTTCATAACATAAGGTACCTTGTGGGCTTCCAGCGCCGCTTGCAGCGCCGGGCCCTGCACCTGATTGATCATCCAAGGCAGCACCTTGTCGTCCTTTCCGTACCAGAAAAATACCGGCGGATAATCGTCCGTGACAAGATCTGCCACACTGGAGCAGTAATAGTGCCACCCATAGTTGCCGGTATCCATAAGCGCCTGATACGCGATCTTTACCTCTGAAAAGTTCACTACCGGATAAGCCAACAGCAGTGCACCGGGTTTTGCAGCGCCGTAATAGCCGTAGCCGCGCTCCTTATTTGCGAACACGCCCACAAGCTGGCCGCCAGAGGAGTAGCCCACCAGCACATAGCCCTGTGTATGGATGGAAAGCTCCTCGTCAAGGCTTGTCACCAGCTGCACCGCCCTTGCCAGATCCTCCAGCGGGGCGTTATTGCCCAGATCCAAAAAGGTGCGGTAGCGCAGCACGAACACGGCATAGCCCCGGTTATGCAGCTCGTAGGCCGTGGAGCCGCCCTCACCCATCTCCGAGGTTGCGGTCAAGGCGTTGCCGGGCACTACGATAGCGGTTTTGGCGTTGGGGGTCTCGGCCGGATAATAAAACAGCTGCACACAGCCCAGACTGGAATTGTGTTCGATCTCCTCAGGCGTGTAGACCTGATAGGTGACCTTGACGCCCTTATTATAGTTATCAATGATAAGGTTCAGCGCAGCAATGCCGGATTCCCGGTCGGTGTCGCCAAAATAATCGTGCAAGGTCTTGTTTTTCCAGCGTTCCACCATCAGCGGCGTCATCTCACGGCAATATGTATAATAGCCGCTTCCCTGGATCGCCGGGTTTGCGCGCAGCTGAGCCATTGTAGTTTCTGCCGTGACATGGGGTGCGCTCTCTGCGCCAAAGGCAGGCAGCGCCGCGCAAAGCATAAGCCAAACCATACACAGCAGTACCCGGACAGTTTTTCTCATACATCCTCCATGAGAGACGGCGCATTCCCCGCCGCATTCCTGTTCCCTTATTGTATCACAAACAGGTGAGATGTCAAAACAATTTCTGTGCAGTCCGCTTCTTGTACCGCGCGGCAAATTCTGCTATACTGAAATTTATCCGGGAGTGGAAAGAGAATGCGGGCAATTTTCGGCCCGCCGAGGATGAAAGTATGGATAAGATCATCATCCGGCCTATGACGCCGGAGGACTGGGGCGCGGTCTCCAGAATTTATGTTGAGGGCATTGCCACGGAATACGCCACCTTCCAGACCGAATGCCCGCCCTATACCGCGTGGGACGCTTCCCACACAAAGGAGTGCCGTCTGGTCATCCTTTCCGGCGGGGTGCTGGCAGGGTGGTGTGCTTTGCACCGGGTAGACCCCCGGTGGTGTTACCGGGGCGTGGCCGAGGTAAGCATCTATGTAGGCGAGCAGTTTCGTGGGCACGGACTGGGCTTTCAGCTGTTGAGCGCCCTGTGCGCCGCTGCCGAAAAAGCCGGGTACTGGACGCTGCAATCCACCGTTTTACAGGACAACGCCGCCAGCCGCGCCCTGCACGCCAAGTGCGGCTTCCGGCTGGTAGGACGCCGAGAGCGCATTGCACGGGACTGCCACGGCCACTGGCTGGACACCTATCTGATGGAGCGCCGCGCCGCCGCAGACGAACCGGAGGGGTTCAAAAAGCTGTGACCAGCTGCCGAGTGCAGGCCAACGATTGGATATGGTCTCCGCTGCGCTCTGACCACTTTTAGCGGAATGATCATTTTTATTTGCAGAGTAGAAGCAGAAGGAGCCGCTGCACTTTTTGGGTGCAGCGGCTCCTGTTATTTGTGATGATTCAGTTTTACCACTCGTCGTATTCGCCGTTGGCGTTTTGGGCGGCAGCCACACGGCTGTGCTTGAACATACTTTCCACCACAGCGCAGTACTTATCGGCAAGGCAGACGATGATGGCCTCGCGGCAGCTGGGCACATGACGGAAGGTCAGCGGCCACATATGGCTGGAAATGATGCTCTGTTCCTTTTTGGTGATATGGAACACCTTTTCTGCGTTGACGCAGGCGCAGCCCGGGTGGGAGAAGCCGTGCATCTCGAACAGGCGGCGGATGCCATGGAAGGTACCTTTTTTATGCCAGTCGTACAGATAAAAATCGTGCAGGAAAGCACCGACAGCCAGTGAGGTCTCGTCTGCACCCAAATGCAGCCGATGGTTCAGCCAACAGCTGACCAGCACCACATTCTTGCAGTGCTGATAGGTGGTAACGTCCCCGTGCTGGATGAACTCCCGCATCTGCTGCACCTTGGGGTTTTGATCGTATTTTTCCAAAATGGCATAAAGCCGTTCGCGTTCCGTAACAGAAAGCTGCATGAGCAAAATTTCCTTTCAACTCAATACGTTAACGTTTGTTTCAGGAGCGGAGCTGCACCGGGTTGGAATTGCCGAAGTTTTCAGCCTCGGAAGGGTTTGCCCGCTTGAGGGTCAGGTCTACCAGATACTGCTTGCCGTCGCCCAGTTCTTCCAGCTGGGCAAGCTTTGCATTGGCAGAAGCCTCGTCCGGGTACCACTGGATCAGGAAGAAGTTTTCTGCTTCCACCCCGTAGTACAGCCAGAAGCCGTCCGCGCGCAGCAGATCGTCCAGATGATCCACCTCTTCGCCGTCCGGCAGGCCAAGACCCTCCTCTGCGTAGAGGTTTTCCGGCTCTACCTGCAGCATCTCAATGACCTGAATGGAACTTTGCAGGTACTCGTCCTGTGAGGTGCTCTTATCGGAGCGCTCCCAGCCGGTGAGAAATGCCTGCATGAGCAGATCGCGCACCTTGATGCGCGGCAGTGTGGGATCCATAACCATTTTTGTTTCCTTCTTTCGTGGTTTTATCCCCGTTGGACAGTATACGGCATACGCCTGTGCAAGTCAACGGTTTATTTGTGAATTTTTTGTAGGTATGACTAAAATTTACACACGCTTTTCCGGTTTCAGTCGGTTATCTCAAGCATGGAAAGAAAAGGTATCGTCCAGCCACTCCACCGCAAGCTTGACCCAGCGGTTGCGGTGGGCGCTGTCGGCGTCCACCTCCGGGGTGGAGATGCTAGTGCCGTGGCAGCCTTTTTCAAACAAGTGTGCTTCGCACGGCACGCCCGCCTTGTGCAGAGCGTTCAGTAACAGCAGGGTGTTTTCCACCGGGACGGTCTCGTCCTCCATGGTATGCCAGACGAACACCGGCGGTGTGGCCGGGGTGATCTTATCCTCCAGCGTAAAGCGCTGGTGGGCGGCAACGTCCTGCGTGCCGGTCAGCTGCACAAAGCTGTCCCTGTGGGCGTATTCTCCGGCGGTGACCACCGGGTATGCCAGCAGCAAGGCATTGGGCCGCGGCTGGTCTGCCATGCCGGGGATCTCCCACACTGCACCGGACAGTGCCAGATGCCCGCCCGCCGAAAAACCGCACAAAGCGATCTTATCCGGCAAAATATTCCACTGTTCTGCGTGCTGCCGCACAAGGCCGATGGCCTGTGCCAGCTGCCGCATGGGCAGCGCATCCCGGGCGCTGTCCCCTACTGCGTAGTGCAGTACCGCCGTGTGGTAGCCAGCTGCCGCAAATTGCAGCGCTACGGGGTCACCCTCCCGGGGGCTGACGTGGGTATAGCCGCCGCCGGGCACCACCAGCACCAGCGGACGCTGCCGGAAATGCGGCATGGCCTCCACGCTCTCCCGCAGGTAGAGCGTCAGCGTACCGCCGCCGGTCAATTCCAGTTGTTCAAGCTGCATTTACGCATCCTCCTTATATAGTCCGTGCCGTCCCTCCGGGTGCGCCGCAATAAATTCTGCACACAGGTCGGCGCAGATGCGGCACAGCTCCGGGCAGGGGCGCTTTTTATAATAGTCTGCGGTGCGGTCCTCTGCCGCCGTGCCCCCAGTAGGAGCAGCACCCGCCTTTGCCAGCAGCTCCCGGCAGATAATGCTGCCGCCGTTGCGGCTGCGGTACTGCTCCGCAGCCTCCTGTACCAGTGCGTACATCCGGGATTTATCCTTGGGGTCAGCAGGGTCGGCGTAGACCATGCTCAGCACGGTCACCACACCGCAGAACGCCCCGCACACCTCCCGCATCCGGCCAATACCTGCGCCAAAGCCTGCAGAAAGGCGCAGCGCTGTTTCTTCGGTCAGGCCAAGCTGGGGTGCAAACGCCGCCACCACGCTCTGACTGCAATTATAGCCCTTTAAGAACCATGCGTAGGCGGCATCGCCCTGTTTTGACATTTTCTCACATCCTTCCGGCATACTCGTTCCATTATAGCACAGTCTGCGCAAAAGTGGGAAAGACTTTGCAAGAAATTTTATTTTCCATATAAGAAACGAATCCGGAGCGCCGCTTCGCGCACAGGAGAACAAATTTTAACTTTTTATGAAAAGCCTTGATTTTCCCTGCAAGTCGTTGTATATTAGCACTCAGAAGTTATGAGTGCTAAGTATTCCGGCAGTTTACCGGGTACGGTGCACCAAATATGTGATAAAAGAGGTTTTGTATTATGGCCAAGAAAGAATTTCAGGCAGAGAGCAAAAAACTGATGGACATGATGATCAACTCCATCTATACCAATAAAGAGATCTTCCTGCGGGAACTGATCTCCAATGCTTCGGACGCCATTGATAAGCTGTATTATAAGAGCCTGACCGACACCTCCGTGGGCATGAACAAGGGCGATTTCCGTATTCTCATCACCCGCGATAAGGAAAACCGCATCCTGACCGTGGAGGATAACGGCATTGGTATGACCAAGGAAGAGCTGGAGCAGAATCTGGGCACCATTGCACACTCCGGTTCTCTGGATTTCAAGAAGGACAACAAGGACGAGAACATTGATATCATCGGTCAGTTCGGCGTGGGCTTCTACTCCGCCTTTATGGTGGCCGATAAGCTGACGGTTATCTCCAAGGCTTATGGCTCGGACGAGGCATGGCAGTGGGAGTCCTCCGGTGTGGACGGCTACGAGATGACCCCCGCCCAGAAGGATACCGTGGGCACCCAGGTCATTCTGCACATCAAGCCGGATACCGACACTGAGAAATACGACAACTTCCTGGATGAATACGGCATTGTGGCCATCGTGAAGAAGTACAGCGACTATGTGCGCTACCCCATCCAGATGGAGCGCGAAAAGAGCCGTCAGAAGCCGGAACCGGACCCCAAGCCCGAGGACTACAAGCCCGAGTGGGAGACCTACACCGAGCTGGAGACCCTGAACAGCATGATCCCCATCTGGAAGAAGCAGAAGAGCGAAGTGACCGATGAGGAGTACAACAGCTTCTACAAGGATAAGTTCGGTGATTACGCTGACCCCGCCCGGGTCATCGTGAGCCGCACCGAGGGTACCGCCAACTACAATGCCCTGCTGTTCGTGCCCAGCCACCGTCCCTACGACTTCTACACCAAGGACTACGAGAAGGGTCTGGCGCTGTACGCTTCCGGTGTGCTCATTATGGAAAAGTGTGCCGACCTGCTGCCGGATTACTTCAGCTTTGTAAAGGGCATTGTGGACAGTCAGGATCTGAGCCTGAATATCAGCCGTGAGATGCTGCAGAAGGACAGCCAGCTGAAGCTGATCCATAACGCACTGGAAAAGAAGATCAAGAACGAGCTGCACGCCATGCTAAACAACGACCGTGCGAAGTACGAGGAGTTCTGGAAGGAGTTCGGTCGTCAGATCAAGTTTGGTGCTTATTCTGACTACGGAATGCACGCCGAACTGCTGCGCGACCTGCTGCTGTTCTGGTCCGCCAAGGAGCAGAAGATGGTCACCCTGCAGGAGTACATCGACAAGATGCCCGCTGAGCAGAAGTACATCTACTTTGCCGCAGGCGATTCCACCGACCGTCTGGCAAAGCTGCCCTCCGCAGAGCTTGTGCTGGACAAGGGCTTTGACGTACTGCTGCTGACCGAGGATGTGGATGAGTTCTGCCTGCAGATCCTGCACAGCTACCCCCGCAAGGATGCCGAGGGCAAGGACGGCACCGTGGAGTTCAAGAACGTGAACAGCGGTGATCTGGGTCTGGAATCCGAAGAGGAGAAGAAGGCCGCCGAGGATGCCACTGCCGAGAACAAGGCTCTGTTCGATGCCATGAAGGACGCCTTGAACGGCAAGGTGAAGGAGGTCAAGGTCTCCACTCGCCTGAAGGATCACCCCGTCTGCCTGAGCGCTGACGGCCCGCTGTCCATTGAGATGGAGAAGGTGCTGTCCAAGCAGCCCGGCAGCGAGGGCGTGAAGAGCGACAAGGTGCTGGAGCTGAACGTGAACCACCCCGTGTTTGCCGCCCTGAAGGCCGCACAGGAGGCTGGCGACACCGAGAAGCTGAACAAGTACAGCGCCCTGCTGTACGCACAGGCACAGCTGATCGAGGGTCTGCCCGTGGATGACCCCGCCGCTTATGCCGAGGCCGTTTGCAGCCTGATGAAGTAAACTTTTATGGAGAGGCCGCTGTGCATTTGCGTAGCGGCCTCTTTGTGGAAGAGATGTTTTAATTTTGCGCTTGTCACGGTCTGTGGACCGTTCCAAGCGCATTTTCACGAGAACAGAAATACCCCCTTAACAAAAAGGCCGCGCTCCGCTATAATAGAGTGGAACGCGGTCTTATTTTTATCTTTCTGTGAAAGGAATTCTGTTTCATGGAGCCGAGAAAACATTATTTTGCAAAGATCCCCACCATTGCCATCTTTATCGTCATGGCGATGTCCGGGCCGTTGGGGGTGCTGCTGTTCATCCTGAAGGGTATCGACCAAAAGATGCAGAAGGAGGAGCAGGAGGCTGCCCGTGACCGGGGCGACTACCGCCCCTCCCCAAATCCCGCACCTATGCCTAAAACGCCGCCTTTCCCCGGGCAGGATGTTCCCACGGCAGAGCAGAAAAGTGCAAAGGAATGGCATAAAAACATTGCCGTCCTCTGCACCATCATGGGTGCCGTTTTCCTGTTTGCCGGGATGACGGATGCGGTGGATATCATCGGCGCATGGCAGGTGCTGCCTGACCCCGGGGAGCTGTTTTCCGATATCGTCATGGCCATTGGCGGCGGCGGTGCGCTGCTGACCGGTCTGCGGATGAACCGCACCCGCAAGCTGGAGCAGCTGCTGGATAAGGTTGTGGGCGAGCGCGATAATATCCCCCTGCCGGAACTGTTTGCCGCCGCCGGGGTGGACGCCGCCCGGGGACGCGCTGCCGTGAAAAGTGCCATCGAGCACGGATACTTCGGCGCGGATGCCTATATTGACAACCGCACCGACACGCTGGTGGTGCGGGGTGCGGCACCACAGCCGAAAAAGCCCGCGCAAGCCCCGACACCTAAAGCTCATCCCGCTGCAGAGGACGAGTACGCCGCCCTGCTGCGCCAGCTGCGGGAGGTGAACGATGCCATCCCAGACCCGGTGATGAGCCAGAAGATCTCCCGTCTGGAAGAAGTCAGCGGGCGTATCTTTGCGCTGGCGCAGAAGGACCCGGACAAAAAAGCACAGCTGCAAAAATTTATGAACTACTATCTGCCCACTGCGCTCAAGCTGCTGAACACCTACGCCAGCCTTTCCCGGCAGGCGGTGGAGGGCACGAACATTACCGAGGCCAAGCACAGCATCGAGCGCAGCATGGACCTGCTGGTGACCGCCTTTGAAAACCAGCTGGACAAGCTGTTCCAAGCCGATGCGCTGGACGTGAACGCCGACATTGCCGCACTGGAAGGAATGCTGAACCTCGACGGCCTGACCGGCAGCGAATTTACCCGCTGAACCACACTCCCGCACCCGATGGCTGCATCGGTGCGGGGGTATTTTTTTGTGCAAAGTGCAATTTTCCATCCCGTCTTTTTTGGGCGCTGCGCTCAAAATTCCGGGATTTGTGTGCATTTATGCCAAGCATTTCGATTCGCCCGAAAAACTTTTATTTTATTTGTTCGACAGCAGTCGATTGAGCTGCACAGGCGCTTTTTGCAACTTTTCATCGAGATGCAACAATAACACATGGTTTTTTGCGTTGCGTTTGACTATTATAGAAGCAGCTACTGCAGCTGCGAACGGCTGCATCGACTTTTCCGATCATAATAGTAGGAGGAAATTTCCATGATGAAGTCCATTTCCACCTGGAAGCAGGAGCTGACCAAGGGCGCACACGCTGCGCGTCTGGCTGCGCTGTACTGCTGCACCCCCGACGAGACCCCTGCACAGGCAGCCCGCTATGCGGCTGTTCTGGACGGGTTAGAGACCACCTTCGGCGCACATACCGAGGCCGGTTTGTATAGTGCCCCTGGCCGCACCGAGATCGGCGGCAACCACACCGACCACCAGCATGGCCGCGTGCTGGCAGGCAGCGTGAACATTGATATGATCGCTGCTGCCGCCCCCAACAGCCTGAACCAGCTGCGCGTGCAGAGCGAGGGCTACGACCTGTGCGTTATCGACCTTGACGACCTGACCGCCCGCAAGGAGGAGGAGAACACCACTGCTTCCCTGCTGCGCGGCGAGTGCGAGGCTTTCCGTCAGCGTGGCGCAAAGCTGTCCGGTCTGGACGTGTACATTTCCTCCAATGTGCCCAAGGGCAGCGGCGTTTCTTCCTCTGCCGCATTTGAGGTGCTGGTCGGCGTGATTCTGAACGACTGCTTCATGGATGAAAAAGTCTCCCCCATTGCCATTGCACAGATCGGCCAGTGGGCTGAAAATGTGTACTTTGGCAAGCCCTGCGGCCTGATGGATCAGATGGCTTCCAGCGTGGGCAACATTATCACCATCGACTTTGCCGACAAGGCAAACCCCGACGTGGAGCCGGTGCAGGTGGACTTTTCCAAGGCCGGTCTAGCGCTGTGCATTCTGGACTCCGGCGCAGACCATGCCGACCTGACCGACGAGTACGCCGCCATCCCCAATGAGTGCCGCGCTGTGGCCGCTGTGTGCGGCGGCGAGGTGCTGCGGGACGTGCCCTTTGAAACCTTCCTTGCAAATATTCCGGCCTGCCGCAAGCAGTGCGGCGACCGCGCTGTGCTGCGCGCCTTCCACTTCTACGCCGATAACGACCGTGTGCCCCAGCAGGTGGCCGCCCTGCGCGAGGGCGATTTTGATGCCTTTTTGCAGATGGTAACTGCCTCCGGCGACAGCAGCTGGGAGTATTTGCAGAACGTCATCCCCGCCGGTTACAAGGAGCATCAGGAGGTGGCTGTGACCATCGCCGCTGCCAAGCATTATCTGGGCGGCAAGGGTGCTGTGCGCGTGCACGGCGGCGGTTTTGCCGGTACGGTGCAGGCCTTTGTGCCGGTGGAGATGCTGGCAGACTTTAAGGCAAACATGGAAAAGATCCTCGGCGCTGGCCGCTGCCATGTGCTGAACATCCGTCCTGAGGGAGGTGCTGTGCTGTGATCTCCACCGCCATCCAGCAGCTCGTGAACTACGGGCTGGACACCGGGCTGATTTTGCCTGATGACGAGATCTATATCCGCAATCAGCTGCTGATGACCATGCAGCTGGACGACTTTACCGCCCCGGAGGGCGAGGTGTGCTATACCGATCTGGAAAGCATCCTCAAGACCCTTGTGGACGATGCCGTTGCCCGCGGCGTGTGCGAGGATAACTCCACCGCACGCGATCTGTTCGACACCAAGCTGATGGGCGTGCTGACCCCGCGCCCCAGCATCGTGCGCGCCAACTTTGAGGAGCGGTACGAAAACGAGGGCCCGCAGGCCGCTACCGACTGGTTCTACAAGTTCAGTCAGGACACCGACTACATCCGCCGCTACCGTATCAAGCGCGATCTGAAGTGGGTCACCAAGACCGAGTACGGCGATCTGGATATCACCATCAACCTGTCCAAGCCGGAAAAAGATCCCAAGGCCATTGCCGCCGCAAAGCTTGCACCCCAGAGTGCTTACCCCAAGTGCCAGCTGTGCGTGGAGAACGAGGGCTACGCCGGCCGCATGAACCACCCTGCGCGCGAAAATCACCGCATCATCCCGCTGACCATCAACGACAGCGCGTGGAATTTGCAGTACAGCCCCTACGTTTACTACAACGAGCACTGCATCGTATTCAACAACCAGCATACCCCCATGAAGATCGAGCGGGCAACCTTCCGCAAGCTGCTGGATTTTGTGGGTCTGTTCCCCCACTATTTTGTGGGCAGCAACGCCGACCTGCCTATCGTGGGCGGCAGCATCCTGAGCCATGACCATTTCCAGGGCGGTCATTACGAGTTTGCCATGGCCAAAGCTCCCATTGAAAAGACGTGGGTGTTCCCCGGCTTTGAGGACGTGGAGGCCGGCATCGTGCACTGGCCCATGAGCTGCATCCGTCTGACCTGTGCGGACGATGCACGCCTTGTGGAGCTGGCCGATAAGCTGCTGGCTGCTTGGCGCAGCTACACCGACGAGAGCTGCTTTATCTTTGCCGAGACCGACGGCGAGCCCCACAACACCATTACCCCCATCGCCCGGATGCGGGACGGCAAGTATCAGCTGGATCTGGTGCTGCGCAACAACATCACCACTCCGGAGCATCCGCTGGGCGTGTACCACCCCCATGCAAAGCTGCACCACATCAAAAAAGAGAACATCGGCCTGATTGAGGTGATGGGTCTGGCCGTGCTGCCCAGCCGCCTGAAGCAGGAGCTGTTCGACCTTGCTGATGTGCTGGTGGCGCACCTGCCCACCGCAGAGTACCCCGAAGCCCTGCAAAAGCATGCTGCGTGGGCAGAGGAAATCCTTGCAAAGCACCCGGAGCTGAACGCCGACAATGTGCACCTGATCTTGCAGGACGAGGTAGGCCATGTGTTCGCACAGGTGCTGGCCGATGCCGGTGTGTATAAGCTGGATGAAGCAGGCCGCGCCGGTTTTGTCCGCTTCCTTGAAAGCGTAAAATAAACCATAAATCCCCGAGGCTGTTGCACATATCATGGCGCAACAGCCTTTTTTAGAGCACAGCATTGAGCAAAAGCACTTTTCCTTTGCTCTCCCCCCTGTGAAAAAATCAATGGGAAAATCCGCAGATTTTCCCATTGATAAATTAAAGTATTCATTCCGCTGAAAATGGCCAAAGCAGCGCGGCGGCCATTCAAAATCGTTTTTTGTAGATGGAGGTATCGCTATGCACTGCACTTTGGAAGTTTGCGTAGACAGCACCGCCAGCGCACTGGCGGCAAAACGCGGCGGCGCTGACCGGCTGGAGCTGTGCGCCGACCTTATCATCGGCGGCACCACTCCTTCCCCTGCCCTGCTGCGTCAGGTCAAGGCTGAGACCGGTCTGCCGGTGCGGGCGCTTATCCGTCCCCGCTTCGGCGATTTCTGCTACGACCGTTACGAGCTTGCACAGATGGCCGAGTGCGCCGCCGAGCTGGTAGCCGCCGGTGCCGACGGCATCGTGACCGGTGTGCTGACCCCGGCGGGCGCACTGGACACCGATGCTCTGTGCCCTATCTACGCCGCCGCCCGGCAGGCGGCAGAAAAAGCACACCGCACCGTGGACTGCACCCTGCACCGTGCTTTTGATGTCTGCTGCGACCCCTTTGCCGCACTGGAAGCCGCAAAGCAGCTAGGGCTTGCTACCATTCTGACCAGCGGACAGGCAGCAAGTGCCCCACAGGGCGCTGCCCTGCTGCGGCAGCTGGTGGAAGCTGCCGGGCAGGAGGTGGAGATTCTGGTTGGTGCAGGCGTATCTGCTGCCAACATCCCCGCCCTTGCCGCCCAGACTGGTGCCCGGGCGTTCCACCTTTCCGGCAAGCAGGTGCTGGACAGCCGCATGACCTTCCGGCGGGAAGGCGTGCCCATGGGGCTGCCGGGCTTTTCGGAGTTTGAGATCTGGCAGACCAGTGAAGCAAATATCCGCGCCGCCCGTACCGCATTGGATGCGCTGTAACTGCAAAAAACATCGTTCTTCCCGCAGTGCCTGTTTCCGCAGGAAACAGGCACTGCATCCTGCTGTTTTCCATTACGCCCCTCTCCCGTGAAAATGCAAAATCGGGCAGCCCGCAGGCTGCCCGATTTTGTTCTAATAAAGTTTTTCCCACTTTAGTGCAGGGCGGCAAACCGGGCTGCGCCGCGGGTGCATAGCCAGCGGTGCAGCAGCAAGTCCAGCCCCAGCAGCGCGGCCAGACAAGCACCTTGCGCGGCCAGCGGCGGCACGGCATAATCCAGTAAGGTCAGGGGCAAAAACAGCACCCCGCCCGCCAGCAGCCACCCGCCGAACATTGCCAGCATACTGGCGGCGCTCCGCTTGACCACGGCGGCCTCACTTACCCAGTGGAGGTTGGGCAGGCACAATCCCAAGGCAAGGCCCATTTGCGCCGTCAGCCACACAAAAGCTGCCAGCACAGCAAGCACCAGCAGCCCCTGCCCTGCCGGAATGCGCAGCGCCGCCATGGCGCACCCGGCGCAAAACCACGCCCCCGGCAGCGTGAGCAGCAGCTGCAGCTCCACCTTTACCCGCAGAACCTGCTGCGGGGCAACCGGCAGGCTTTGCAGCAGCCAGAGGGTGCCGCCCTCCAGCGACACCGACGGCGCTGTGATAAAGTTCATGGTGGCTATGGCGCACACCATCCCGCACACCAGCATGGGCAGGCTCTCCGGCAGGTAAGCAGCAGTAAAGGCGCGCAGGTCTGCGGCCTTCCACAGTGCTACCACGCCCAGCACCGGCAGCAGCAGACTGCTCAGTGCACAGTTGAGCAGCCACATGGGGCAAGCGCCCAGATGCAGCAGTTCCCGCCGCAGTAATGCCCGGCGCGGGGGCTGCTTTTTTTGCGTCTTTGCGCGGTATTCCGCTTTGGCTCTGCCCGGTTCAAGGGTCAAAAGCCGCAGATAGGGCTTTGCCAGCGCCTTACCGCACAGCGCCATACAGGCCGCAGCCAGCGCCAGAAACAGCAGCAGCGCCGGGACGTTGCCCACTGCCGCCAGACCCAGCAGACGCAACGGTGCAGCAACACGACCGGCGGTTGCGCCTGCCTGTACGGCATCCACCGCAAGGGCCTCCACTGCGTTGCTCACCCAGCAGAACGCTGCATAGTAGACCGCCAGAAAGAGCAGCGTACCCACCACAGTGACAAGGCTTTTATGCTGGGCGCGGCGGTTGAGCAGCGCCACCGCCCAGCCCAGCAGAACGGCCAGCACCATGGAAACTCCCGCCAGCGCCAGTGCTACCGGCAGCGCCGCCAACAGGGCTCCGCCGGGGCGGGGTGCCGCCAGCGCATAGCAGACCACCGAGGGCACCCACGCCAGCAGCAGATAAATAAGCCCGGTCAGGTACACCCCGCCGCAGCGCACCGCAAAAATAGCGCCCGGCGGGATGGGCAGCGCCAGCAGCTGCTGGTTATCCCGGCAGCGGAACAAATGCCCGTAGCTGGTAAAGGCGCTTGCCAGCACACTGACCGTCAGCGCCGAAAGCTCCATCAGCACAAAATAGAGCCAGTCCAGCCCCTGCGGCACCAGCGTCACTGCCAGCGGCAGCGCCATAGAGCCAAAGCTGAGCATGACCAGCAGCATCAGCACCGCAAACAGCAATGCATACCCGAATGCTCCTGCCCGGGAGCGCCGCTTGCCGGTCTTGCTGCTGCGCACAAAGGCCGCACCCAGTTCCAGAAGCTGTTTTTTGAGCAATGCACGGATCATAGCGCTTCCCCCCTATCCTCCAGTTCCAGAAAGACCTCTTCCAGCGTGTCGTCACCACGTACCTGCTCCATGGCACCCTCGCGCACCAGCTGACCTTTACGCAGAATAGCTACCCTGTCGCAAAGCTTTTCGGCCACCTCCAGCACATGGGTGGAGAAAAAGATCGCCCCGCCTTGCGCACAAAAGGCCTTCATCTGGGTCTTGAGTTGATGGGAAGCCAGCGGATCCAGCCCGACAAAGGGCTCGTCCATTAAAATCAGCTTCGGCTCGTGCAGCAGCGCCGCAATAATGGCAAGCTTCTGCTTCATGCCGTGGGAGTATGCCCCGATGGACTGCGCCAAATCCTGCGTCAGGCCAAAGGCATCGCCGTACTGCCGGATGCGCTGCGTCCGCTGTGCGGCGCTTACGCCAAAGATATCCGCAATAAAATCAAGGTACCGGATACCGGTCATATACTCGTACAGCTGCGGGTCATCCGGCAGATAGGCCAAGCGGCGCTTGCATTCCAGCGGGTTCTCCCGCACGGAAATGCCGTCCACATAAATTTCTCCGGCATCAAATTGCTGGATACCGCAGCAGCATTTTAAGGTAGTGGTCTTGCCCGCGCCGTTGTGCCCGATAAAGGCACACAACTCCCCCGGGCGGATGTGCAGGCAAAGGTCCTGCACGGCGGGCTTGCCGCCGTAGGTTTTGGTCAGATGCTCGATCTTTAACATGGGCTGCCTCCTTGCTTTCAGTTTCGAGCTAAGTATACACCTTCCGGCAGGGGGAAGGTCAAGCATTTCTCCGTTTTTTCTTGCGTTTTGTATAGGGCTGTGCTATACTTTTTGACGAACTGAACAGAAAACAGCAGGTGCGTTCCGTCACTTTGCCCCACCGGGCGGCGGCAGGGACGTTAAAAGGGAAGCGGGTGTCAATCCCGCACGATCTCGTCACTGTGATAAGGGAGTCCACTGTCAGGGTGCTTTTGCACCGGTCACTGAGCCATCCGGCTTGGGAAGGCGGCAGCGGGCGTTGAGCTTTCAGTCAGGAAACCTGCCCGCTGTTGGTACCGGGGCTTTGCCGCCCCAGATCACGAGGAATTGGTTGTACCAAAAAGCCTGTAAGATACGGGGTCTTTTTGCTTTGCCATTTCGCAAGCGGAAGACCCCGTTTTTTGCCGATTCTCTTTCCTGTACCCTTCTGTTCGGTGCCGTATTTCACCCACATCAGGAAAGGAAAACAAGATGAAAAAACGCAACATCCGCAAAACGGCGGCCGCTCTGACCGCTCTGGCTCTGTGCGCCGGTGTACTGACCGGCTGCGGCGGGGCTGCATCCAGCACTGCTTCCTCTGTTGCTGCCAGCTCTGCCGCCAGCAGCGAAGCTTCCAGCGCAGACGCTGACGCACTGGCCGCACAGAACGTGGCAGACTTGATTGACGCCATCTATGTGCAGCAGCGCACCGATGACACCGATGCCCAGTGCGAAGCCGCAAAGGCTGCATGGGACGCTTTGACCGATGCCCAGAAGGAGCTGGTGGAGGGCGAGAACGCCGACCCCGACTACTTTGGCCGCGACACCGGCGATGCCTCCAAGGACGATGCCCGCAACGCCGATGAGATCGGTGAGAACGAGCTGCTGGTGGTGTCCTTCGGCACCTCCTTCAACGACAGCCGCGCCGCCGACATCAAGGGCATTGAGGACGCTTTGCAGGCCGCATACCCCGACTGGAGCGTGCGCCGCGCCTTTACCGCACAGATCATCATCAACCATGTGCAGGCACGCGATGGCGAGAAGATCGACAATATGCAGCAGGCGCTGGACCGCGCTGTGGCAAACGGCGTGAAGAACCTGATCGTGCAGCCCACCCATCTGATGCACGGTGCAGAGTACGACGAGATGAACGAGATGCTGGACCAGTACCGCGACAAGTTTGAGAGCGTTGCTGTGGCCGAGCCCCTGCTGGGCGAGGTCGGCGCGGATGCTTCCGTCATCAATGCAGATAAGGAAGCTGTTGCCAAGGCTGTTACCGCTGCCGCTGTGAAGGAAGCCGGTTACGACAGCGCCGCTGCTGCCGCCGCCGATAAGACCGCTTTCGTCTTTATGGGTCACGGCACCTCTCACACCGCCAAGGTGAGTTACAGCCAGATGCAGACCACCATGCAGACGCTGGGCTACGACAACGTGTTCATCGGCACGGTGGAGGGCGAGCCTGAGGACACCTCCTGCGAGGCCGTCATCGAGGCTGTGAAGGCTGCCGGTTACACCAAGGTCATCCTGCGCCCGCTGATGGTGGTGGCAGGCGACCACGCCAACAACGACATGGCCGGTGAGGACGCCGACAGCTGGCTGAGCCAGTTTACCGCCGCAGGCTGCTTTGAGAGTGTGGACTGCCAGATCTCCGGTCTGGGCCGCATTGCGGATGTCCAGCAGCTGTACATTGCACATACCAAGGCCGCTATGGATCTTCTGAACGGCTAATGGATTCAGAAGCCCTCTCCGGCGCTGCCAAGCATACGGAGAGGGCTTCTTTTATGGGCGCATTCCCCGCACGAGGAGAACGTGCCCCCTGCCCCGGCAGCTTAGACGCCGGGCAAAAATTTAGGATACTGAGGTATTTATTTTATGCGTTGCAAACAGTTTATCATCGTTTCTCTGGCCGGTGTGGTGCTGGCTGCTTCTCTGGCAAGCTGCGGCGGGGCTGTCCCTGCCTCCTCCGCTGCGGCAAGCTCTGTTGCTTCTTCCGTGGTGGCTTCCTCTGCTGTGGCCGAAGCTGCCCTGCCGGATGGCGTATATACCGCTGATTTCGAGACCGACAGCAGTATGTTCCACCCCAATGAAGCCTGCAACGGCAAGGGCACCCTGACCGTGGAAAACGGCGTGATGACCTTCCACGTCAGTCTGGCTTCCAAAAAGATCGTGAACCTCTACCCCGGCCTTGCCGCCGATGCCGAGGCCAACAAGACCGCTTGGCTCATCCCCACCGTGGACACGGTTACCTACGCAGACGGCACCACTGAGGAAGTGTACGGCTACGACATCCCGGTAGAAGCACTGGATACCGACTTCCAGCTGGCGTTGCTTGGCACTAAGGGCAAGTGGTACGACCATATCGTGAGCGTGCGCAACGCCGAGCCCAAGACCGAGCAGGCCGTCGAGACCCCCGCAGACGGCGCATACACCGCTGCCGTAGTGCTGGAGGGCGGCTCCGGCCGCGCCACCGTAGAAAGCCCCGCTGCCCTGACCGTGGCAGAGGGCAAGATGACCGCCACCATCGTGTGGAGCAGCCCCAACTACGACTACATGATCGTGGACGGCGAGAAGTATCTGCCCACCAATACCGAGGGCAACTCCACCTTTGAAATTCCTGTAGCTGCACTGGGCACTCCGCTGGCTGTTACCGCCGACACTGTTGCCATGAGCAAGCCCCACGAGATCGAATACACCCTGACTTTTACCTTGGAGTAATCTTCCATGAAGCTGACCCGCGCTCAATTTTTAAAGGCTCTGCCCGCCGCCGCGCTGGTGCTTGCAGGCTGCACCGCCGCGCCCACCGCACCCGCCGATACGGACGAGTTGGTGTTTGACCACGCCTACCCGCTGGACTATGCCACCCAGTTTACCGCCGACTGCTATGCAGACGGCTCTACCCTGCTGACCATCCCGGACGCACAGGCAAAGTTTCTTGTCCGGCCGGAGGGCGCTGCCACCTTGCACACCGTGCCCGAGGGAGTGACCGTTTTACAGCAGCCGGTGCAGAACATCTATCTGGTGTCCACCTCTGCCATGGACTTATTCCTCCATCTGGACGCGCTGGACAGCATTGCCCTTTCCGGCACCCGCGCCGAGGGCTGGTATCTGGATGAGGCAAAGCAGGCCATGCAGGCCGGACGCATTGCCTACGCGGGCAAGTACAGCGCCCCGGACTACGAGCGCATCCTGACCGCAGAATGCGGCCTTGCGGTGGAAAATACCATGATCTACCACACCCCGGAGGTAAAGGAACAGCTGGAACGGTTCGGTATCCCGGTGCTGGTGGAGCGCTCCAGCTACGAGAGCAGCCCGCTGGCGCGGATGGAATGGATCAAACTGTACGGCATCTTGCTGGGCAAAGAAGCCCTTGCCGAGGAGGTGTTCGCCCGGCAGGCGCAGCGCATTGCACCGCTGCTGGAGCAGCCCTCCACCGGCAAACGCTGCGCGTTTTTCTCCATTACTTCCAGCGGCCTTGCCACTGTGCGCAAAAGCGGAGACTATGTGGCGCAGATGATCGGCATGGCCGGGGGCGAATATGTTTTTGCAGACCTTGCCGACAGCGGCAACAGTCTTTCCACCATGAATATCCCACTGGAGGATCTTTACGCTGGGGTCAAGGATGCCGATGTGCTTATTTATAACGGCACCATCGAGGGCAGCATCTCCACAAAAGAAGAACTGCTTGCCCGCTGCGCGTTGCTGGCAGAATGCAAGGCGGTGCAAAGCGGGAACATCTGGTGCACGACGCCCAGCTTTTTCCAGCAGAGCATGGCACTGGCAGATTTTATGCTGGACCTCCACGCTGTTTTTACCGGGGAGACTGCCGACCCCGACACCCTGCATTTTTTGACCAAAATTACCTGAGGAGCCGCTTATGACCAGCCGCAAACGCCTTGTTTTTTCCTATTGCTGCCTTGCCCTGCTGCTGGCGATGCTGTTTGCCGTGAGCCTGTTCTGGGGCAGCGTTGCGCTTACCCCGCAGGCCGTGCTTGCAGCCCTGACCGGACGCGGACAGGACGCGCTGAGCGTAGGCATTATCACACAGCTGCGCCTGCCCCGCGCGGTGATGGCCGTGTTGCTGGGCGCTGCGCTCTCGGCAGCAGGCTATCTGTTGCAGACCTTTTTTGCAAACCCCATTGCCGGCCCCTTTGTGATGGGCATTTCCAGCGGGGCTAAGCTGGCGGTGGCGCTGGTGATGGTGCTGTTTTTGAACTACGGCCTACTGACAAGCTCTGCCGTACTCATCCTTGCAGCCTTTGCGGGCGCTATGGCGGCCATGGCCTTTGTGCTGGCCGCTGCGCGCCGGGTACAGCGCATGAGCATTCTTGTAATATGCGGCGTGATGATCGGCTATATCTGCTCTGCCATCACCGAGTTTGTGGTGGCCTTTGCGCAGGACAGCAGCATCGTCAACCTGCACAATTGGTCGCAGGGCAGCTTTTCCGGCATGACGTGGGGCAACGTGCGCACGGCAGCGCTGGTGGTGCTGCCCGCGCTGGCGGCGGCCTTCTGCCTTGCAAAGCCCATGGCCGCTTACCAGATGGGTGAAGCCTACGCCCGCAGTGTGGGTGTGGATGTGCGGCGGTTTTCCCGGCTGCTGGTGCTGCTTTCCAGCCTGCTGGCCGCCTGCGTTACCGCCTTTGCCGGGCCTATCTCCTTTGTAGGCATTGCCGTGCCGCACCTTGTCAAGCAGCTGCTGGGCAGCGCCCGCCCGCTGTATGTGCTGCCCGGGTGCTGCTTGGGCGGGGCGGCGTTCTGCCTGCTGTGTGATCTGATCGCCCGCAGCTTGTTTGCGCCCATGGAGCTTTCCATCAGCGCGGTCACCGCTGTATTCGGCGCGCCGGTGGTCATTGGGCTGCTGCTGCGCCGCAACCGGGAGGATGTGCGATGAAGTACTCTGTTGAAACCAACGCCCTTGCCATCGGCTACGGCAAAGCTGCCCTTGCCCGGGATATCGCGCTGGGCGCTGCCAAGGGGCAGGTGCTGGCGCTCATCGGCCCGAACGGCGCAGGCAAATCCACCCTGCTCAAAACCTTGGCCGGGCAGCTTGCCCCTTTGGGCGGCGCGGTACTGCTGGACGAGCAGGAGCTGGCACGCATCCCCGGCAACGCCCGGGCGCAAAAGCTGGCGCTGATGCTGCCCCACACCCGCCGCACCGAGCTGACCACCTGCTTTGAGTTTGCGGCGGCAGGACGCATCCCCTACACCGGGCGGCTGGGTATCCTTTCCGCCGAGGACAAAAAACAGGTACAGAGCGCGCTGGAGCTGGTGGGCGCAGCGCATCTGGCCGACCGGGACTTCAACTGCGTCAGTGACGGACAGCGGCAGCGCATTCTGCTGGCGCGGGCAGTCTGTCAGCAGCCGCAGGTGCTTTTGCTGGACGAGCCCACCTCTTTTCTGGATATCAAGGGCAAGATCGAACTACTGACCATTTTGCAAAAGCTGGCGCATGAGCAGCAGCTTGCGGTCATCGTGACCCTGCACGAGCTGGATATGGCGCAGAAGATCGCGGACGCGGTGGTCTGCGTTTCGCCGCACGGCGTTTCTGCGCCCATGTCCCCGGCACAGGCCTTTGCCCGGGAAAATATCAAAGCACTCTACGGCCTGACCGAGGAACAGTACAGCGCTGTTTTTGGTCCACCAAAGCCGGAAAAGCCCCAATTTGAGCACTATGTGCGCAGCGGGCAGAAGCTGCTACGCTGCGGCTACACCACCGGCACCTGTGCGGCACTGGCCGCTGCCGGGGCCGCTCGTCTGCTGCTGACTGACACTGCACCGGAAACCGTCGCCCTGCGCACGCCGAAAGGCATTGTGGTGGAGGTGGCTCCCCTGTTCTGCCGCACCGTTGCCGAGGGCGCGGAATGCGCCATTGAAAAGGACGGCGGCGACGATGTGGACGTGACCACCGGTCTGCCGGTGACCGCCACGGTGACGCTGCTGCCCGGCACGCCCGAGGTACGCATTACCGGCGGCGCGGGAGTGGGCCGGGTGACGAAACCCGGGCTGGACCAGCCGGTCGGGCAGGCCGCCATCAACCATGTGCCCCGGCAGATGATCACCGAGGCGCTGCGCCGGGAGGCGGAAGCCGCCTGTTATCCCGGCGGCTTTGCCGTGACTATCTCTATCCCCGGCGGCGAGGAGGTGGCCCGGCGCACCTTCAACCCCCATATCGGGGTGGAGGGCGGACTGTCGGTGCTGGGCACCAGCGGTATCGTAGAGCCCATGAGCCAGCAGGCCATTCTGGACACCATCCAGCTGGAGATGAATCAGGCGGCGCTGCGGACAAACGACCGCCGGCGGCTCATCCTCGCCCCGGGCAACTACGGGCTGGACTACCTGCACGAAACGTATCCGCAGTTTGCCGCTATCCCGGTGGTCAAAACGTCCAACTTTATCGGAGATACGCTGGATATGGCAGCAGCGGCACACTTTGAACAGGTGCTGCTGGTGGGGCATATCGGCAAGCTGTGCAAGCTGGCGGGCGGCATTATGAACACCCACTCCCACACGGCAGACTGCCGCACGGAGCTGTTCTGCACCCACGCCGCCCTGTGCGGTGCTGACCGGAAGGTGTGCACTGCGCTGTACAATGCAGCCACCACGGATGCCTGTCTGGAGATTCTGGATACAGCCGGGCTGCGGGAGCCGGTGCTGCAAAGCCTGCTTGCCGCCATCCAGCTGCATCTTGACCGCCGCGCGGGCGGGGCGTTCCGGGTGGGCGCGGTGCTGTTTTCAAACCAGCACGGCCCGCTGGGACAGACCGAGACTGCCGCCCGCCTGTTAGACGAATGGAAGGAGTAACGCACATGGTACATTTTGTGGGCGCAGGCCCCGGCGCGCCGGATCTGATCACCCAGCGCGGTGCAGCATTTTTACAGGCCGCAGACTGTATTATTTACGCAGGCAGTCTGGTCAATCCGGCGCTGCTGGGGCTGGCAAAGCCGGGCTGTGCTATCTATAACAGCGCCGAGATGACGCTGGAGCAGGTACTGGACGTGATGCGCCGGATGGAAGCTGCCGGTAAAAACACTGTGCGGTTACACACCGGCGACCCCTGCCTGTACGGTGCCATCCGGGAGCAGATGGATGCGCTGGACGCAGACGGAGTTTGTTACGATGATACCCCCGGTGTTTCCAGCTTTTGCGGCGCTGCCGCTGCGCTGAACGCCGAGTATACCCTGCCCATGGTCAGCCAGACGGTCATCATCACCCGCATGGAGGGGCGCACCCCCGTACCGGAGCGGGAAAGGCTGGCAAGCCTTGCCGCCCACGGCGCGACCATGGTGATCTTCCTGTCCATCGGGCTGATTGACAAGGTGCAGACGGCGCTTTTGCAGGGCGCATACACACCGGAAACGCCCGCCGCCGTGGTGTACAAGGCCAGCTGGCCGGAAGAAAAAATCGTGCGATGCACAGTTGGTTCTTTGGCTGAGAGCACCCGTGCAGCGGGCATTACCAAGACGGCACTTATCGTAGTGGGAGATTTTCTCGGCACGCAGTACGAGCGCAGCAAGCTGTACGACCCCGCCTTTACCACCGAATTCCGCAAAGGAGAACCGGTATGACCCGCGCTTACCTTGCCTTTACGGAAACTGGCCTTGCGCTTGCAAAGCGTCTTTCCGCCGCCTTGCCCGGCAGTGTTGCCCGGTGCGGGCGGGATGGTGTTTCTCTTGCAGAATGGTCAAGCGCACAGTTTGTGCAGTCGGATGCACTGATATTTGTAGGGGCTGCGGGTATTGCGGTGCGGGCCATCGCGCCCCACTGCAAGAGCAAGACTACCGACCCGGCTGTGGTAGTGGTGGACGAATGCGGGCGGTTTGCCGTACCCATTCTGTCCGGACATCTGGGCGGTGCGAATGATCTGGCGCGGGCCATTGCCACCGTATGCGGTGCGGTGCCGGTGATCACCACCGCCACCGATGCCCACGGCATTTTTGCGGTGGACGAGTGGGCAAAGCACCAGAACTGCATGGTGCTGGAGCCGGAGCGCATCAAGCTGGTCAGCGGCAAATTACTGGCCGGGCAGCCGGTATATTACCGGGCTGATTTCCCGGTAACAGGCACCGTGCCCGCAGGGTTATTCCCCGCTGATCCCCCGGAAAAAGCCGACTTTGCACTCACCCTTTGCCCCACCGGGCAGGCACTGCATCTTGTGCCGCGCATCGGAGTGCTGGGCATCGGCTGCAAGCGGGGCACAAGCGCCGACACGCTGGAAGCTGCCTTTGCCGCCTTCTGCACCCGACACAGCCTTGCTGCGCAGGCAGTTACCGCCGCCGCAAGCATCGACCTGAAGCAGAATGAACCGGGCTTGCTGGCCTTCTGTCAGGCGCGTGGCTGGCCGGTGCGGTTTTACTCTGCCGCACAGCTGCGCAGCTTGCCCGGGCAGTTCACTCCCTCCCCTTTTGTACAACGCGTGACCGGAGTGGATAATGTTTGTGAGCGGGCGGCTGTGCTGGACGCAGACGGCAGCCTGTTTTACCCGAAATTTGCCTGCAGCGGCGTGACCCTTGCGCTGGCGTGCAGGCCCTTTGCCCCGGACTGGAGGTGGCAGAATGCTTGACGTGATGGAAATCGATATTGACCGTCCCGAGAAGATAGTCTATGTCGTGGGGCTTGGCCCCGGCGAGCCTTTTTATATGACCCAGCAGGCCGCGAATACGCTGGAAAGCGTTGACGCGATTTGTGGATATAAGGTCTATCTTGACCTCATCCGCGATGAATTCCCCTGCGAGGAATACTATGCCACCGGCATGACGCAGGAGCTTGACCGCTGCCGCTGGGCGCTGGAAAAGGCACGCACCGGCAAGCGGGTGGCGCTGGTCTGCTCCGGCGATGCCGGGGTGTACGGCATGGCAAGTCCCCTGCTGGAACTTACCCCGGACTACCCGGATGTTGCCGTGGAAGTCGTGCCCGGGCTGACCGCTGCCCTCAGCGGCGGGGCAGTGCTGGGCGCACCGCTGGCGCACGATTTTTGCGTCATTTCCCTTTCCGACCGGCTGACCCCGTGGGAGGTCATCGAGAAGCGGCTGGCTTGCGCCGCTATGGGAGATTTCTGCGTTGCGTTGTACAATCCCTCCTCCAAGGGCAGGCCGGACTATCTGGCAAAGGCGGTGTGCATCCTGCTGGAAAACGGCAAAAGTGCCGATACCGTCTGCGGCATCGTGCGCAACATCGGCCGGGAGGGTCAGACCGCCCGAATCCTGACCCTTGCCCAGCTGAAAGACACTGCGGTGGATATGTTTACCACCGTGTACATCGGCAACGCCGCCACAAAGCAGCTGGGCGGCAGAATGGTCACCCCACGGGGGTACCGCAGATGAAGGCAGTGGTTTTTAGCGGCACTACCGAGGGGCGGGTGTTCTCCCGGCAGCTGGCGGCGCTGGGAGCAGAGGTTCTGGTCAGTGTTGCCACCCCGCTGGGTGCAGAGGAACAGGGCAAAGCAGACGGCATCACCGTGCACTGCGGGCGGCTGACCCCCGAGGAAATGACCGCTCTTTTACAGGGCGCTGCCCTGTGCATAGACGCCACCCACCCCTACGCGGTGGACGCCACAAAAAACATCCGGGCTGCATGTGCCGTGGCCGGGGTGGAGTATCACCGACTGCTGCGGGAAGAAAGCCCCTTGCCTGCCGGGAGCATGGTGTTTGCCACCGCCGCCCACGCGGCTGCATTTCTGGCCGGGTGCAGCGGCAATGTACTGCTGGCTACCGGCGCGAAAGAGCTTGCCGCCTTTGCGGCGCTCAGCCCGGAGCGGCTGTTCCCCCGGGTGCTGCCCACGCGGGAGGGCATTGCCGCCTGCGAGGCCGCCGGTATCCCACATAAGAACATCATTGCCATGCAGGGGCCATTCAGCTATGCGCTGAACTGCGCCCTGATAAAACAATTCTCCATCCGGTATCTGGTCACCAAGGACGGCGGTGCCGTGGGCGGCTTTGCCGAAAAAGCACAGGCCGCACAGGATACCGGTGCACAGCTGATCGTGGTGCGCCGCCCGGCCGAAAACGGACAAACTGCTGCACAAATTCTGGCACGCTGCAAGGAGGTTCTGGTATGATCTCTCTGATCGGAATGGGCTCCGGCTGCCCGGAAAGCCTGACCGCGCAAGGACTGGCTGCACTGCAAGGAGCAGGGCTCATCCTTGGGGCAAATCGCCTGTTGGAGCATTTACCGGCGGGGTGCACTGACAACTGCAAAGCCGTGTATAAACCGGAGGAAATCCTTGCGTGTCTTGCCGCACAGCCGGATACAGACACCGCTGTTTTGTACAGCGGCGACACCGGGTTTTACTCCGGCGCGGCAAAGCTGCTGCCCCTGCTGCGGGTCATGGGATACTCCGTCCGGGTGCTGCCCGGGCTTTCCAGCGTGCAGCTTTTAGCCGCAGCAGTGGGACGCCCTTGGCAGGACTGGAAACTGGTATCGGCCCATGGCCGTGCCTGCGACCCGGTAGCCGAGGTTTTGGCGCATCCACAGGTGTTTTTCCTCACCGGCGGCGGGGACACCCCTGCCACCCTTTGCGCCAAACTGACCGCCGCCGGGCTGGGCGCTGCTCACGCCCTTGTGGGCGAAAACCTTGGCACCCCTGCAGAAGCCATCCGCTTTGGCCTTGCCCGGGAACTGGCAGAGCAAAGCTTTGCACCGCTGAGCGTATTGCTCATCGAACGGGAGGCTTTGCCGTCCCGCCGCACCCCCGGCCTGCCGGACGATGCTTTTATCCGGGGCGCTGTGCCCATGACCAAGCAGGAGGTGCGCGCCGCCGCACTGGCAAAGCTGGCGGTCACCCCCACGGACACCCTATGGGACGTGGGCGCGGGCACCGGCAGCGTGAGCGTGGAGCTGGCGCTTGCCGCCCCTGCCGGACAGGTATATGCCGTAGAATGTGACCCGGAAGCCTGTGCACTGATCCAGCAAAACCGGGAGAAATTTGCTGCTTACAATCTGACCTTGATTGAGGGCAAAGCCCCTGAAGCTTTGGACACGTTGCCCGCCCCGGATGCTGTATTCATCGGCGGCACAAAGGGCAATATGGACGCTGTTATAGACGCCGTACTGCACAAAAATCCAGTCGCCCGGCTGTGCATTACCGCCATTGCGTTGGAAACGCTCAGCGCTGCCGTAGCTGCCCTGACCGCCCACGGCCTTTCTGCGGAGGTGACACAGATTGCCGTCAACCGCACAAAAACGGCGGGCAGTCTGCATTTGCTGATGGCTAACAACCCTGTGTTTCTCATTACGGGGGCACGGACATGATGCAGTTTCTCATCGCCGCACCGCGCTCCGGCAGCGGCAAGACCACCGTTACCTGTGCCGTGCTTACCGCATTGCAGCGGCGCGGGACTGACCCTTGCGCCTTCAAATGCGGGCCGGACTACATCGACCCTATGTTTCACCGCAGCGCGCTTGGGGTGGAAAGCCACAATTTAGACCTCTACCTCTCTGCCCCGGATACGGTGCGCACGCTTTACGCCCGCTATGCCGCCGGGCACGGCGCTGCCGTATGCGAGGGTGCCATGGGCTTTTACGATGGGCAGGGACTGACAACCCGTGCAAGCGCTTGGGAGCTGGCCGATACGCTGACGCTGCCGGTGCTGCTGGTAGTGCAGCCAAAAGGGGCAAGTATCACCCTTGCTGCCGAGCTGCAGGGGCTTTTGCAGTTCCGCACGCCCAGCCATATCGTGGGCATTCTGCTCAATGATTGCTCTGAGTCCTTGTACAAAACGCTGCGCCCGATGCTGGAAGCCGAGACCGGTCTGCCGGTGGTGGGGTATCTGCCCCATCTGCCGGGATGCGCCATTGAGAGCCGCCACCTCGGGCTGAAAACCGCTGGAGAGATATCGGACTTACAGCAAAAGCTGGTCAAGCTTGCCGATGCCCTTGTGCTGGACTGGGCACAGCTGGCAGTGTTGACCGACCGTCCTGCCCCGGCTGCGCCGCCGCTTGCCGCGCCGTGCACGCCCTCCGTTCGCATTGCCGTAGCGCGGGATGAAGCCTTCTGCTTTGCCTACGCCGAAACATTGGACGCCTTGCGGGACGCGGGTGCGGAACTTGTGTTTTTCAGCCCGCTGCGGGACGCCACCCTGCCGGAAAATATCGGCGGGTTGTACCTGCCCGGGGGCTACCCAGAGCTGTACGCCCGTCAGCTGAGTGAGAACCGCGCCCTGCGTACTGCTATCCGGGACGCAGTGCAAGAGGGTCTGCCCACTGCTGCCGAGTGCGGCGGCTTTCTGTACTTAGGGCAGACGCTGGAGGGTACAGACAGCAAGGTTTACCCCATGGCGGGTGTGCTGCCGGGCAGCGGGCACAATACCGGGCGGCTGGTGCGCTTTGGCTATGCCGTCATGACGGCAAAGGCTGGCAGTATGCTTTTCCACGCCGGAGAAGCGCTGCCCATCCATGAATTTCACCACTGGGATTCCTCCGAAAATGGCGCAGACTTTTCTGTGCGCAAAACCGAAAAAAGGCAGTGGGAATGCGGCTTTGCAAACACGCATTTGTATGCCGGTTTCCCGCATCTTTACTGGGCAGGTACTGCCCTGCCCCGCCGCTTTGTGCAGGCGGCGCAGCACTTTTTGAAACACAAAGGATGACGAAAATGACCGAAGCTGAACTGATGCAGCTGCTTGCTGCCATCACCCCGCCGGACGAAGCCGCCCGCGCCGCCGCCCACGCCCACTGGGCAAGCCTTGCCAAACCCTTGGGCGGACTGGGTGCACTGGAGACGATGCTGGAGGATGCCGCCGCGCTGACCGGCACGGCGCAGTTTGATTTTTCCCGCCGAGCGGTGGTGGTGCTCTGTGCGGACAACGGCGTAGTGGCGCAGGGCATAAGCCAGACCGACCAGAGCGTGACTCGCGCCGTAGCCGAGAACCTTGCTGCGCGGCGCACCAGCGTATGCAGGATGGCACAGGCGGCGCACTGCGATGTGCTGCCGGTGGATTTGGGCATTGTCGGTGCGCCCGTACCCGGCGTGCGGGACTGCCGCATTGCCGCCGGGACTGCGGACTTTACCAAAGGCCCTGCCATGACCCGCGCCGAGGCAGTGGAGGCCATTGGCCGGGGCATCGCCCTGACCCGGCAGCTTGCCGCCGAGGGCTACGGGCTTGTGGCCACCGGTGAGATGGGCATTGGCAACACCACCACCTCCAGCGCTGTTGCTGCCGTGCTGCTGGCACAGCCGGTACAGACCATGACTGGGCGCGGTGCAGGGCTTTCCGATGCAGGGCTTGCCCGCAAGGTGGAGGCCATCCGGCGGGGCATTGCCTGCAATGCCCCCGACCCCGATGACGTATTGGACGTACTGGGCAAACTGGGCGGCTTTGATATCGCCGGTCTGTGCGGGATGTTCCTGGGCGGGGCGCTGGCGGGTGTGCCCGTGCTGATGGATGGCTTCATCAGCGGGGTGGCAGCGCTGTGCGCCGTGCGGCTGTGCCCGGCAGCGGCCAAGGCCGTGTTTGCCAGCCACTGCTCCACCGAGCCTGCCGCCCGGCTGGTGCTGGACGCGCTGGGCAAAACGCCCCTGCTTACCGCCGGGCTGCATCTGGGCGAGGGTACCGGCGCAGTGGCCAGTATCCCACTGTGGGACATGGCGCTGGCGGTGTACGAGGGGTGCTATTCCTTTGCGGAGGGCGGCATTGCGCCGTATACGCCCCAATGCTGACGCTGGTACTGGGCGGCGCTGCCAGCGGCAAAAGCGAATACGCCGAAGCTCTCGTGCTGCGCAGTGCTTTGCCGCGGTATTATCTGGCCACCATGCAGGTGTGGGATGCCGAGTGCGCCGCCCGGGTGGAAAAGCACCGCAAAATGCGCGCTGCAAAGCAGTTTGAGACCCTCGAGTGCCCGCTGCATTTAGAGACGGTGCATTTGCCCCGCAGGGGTACCGCACTGCTGGAGGACTTGGGCAACCTGACCGCCAACGAGCTGTACGACCCCGCCGGAGCGGGCGATGCCGCCGCCGAGCACATTTTGCAGGGGCTGGAGAGCCTTGCCGCGCAGTGCGAAAACTTGATCGTTGTCTCCAACGAGGTATTCAGCGGCGGCGCGGACTATGCCGGGGATACCGACCGCTATCTGCTGGCGCTGGCACGGGTGAACAACGCCCTTGCCGCCCGGGCAGACGCCGTAGTGCGGGTGGTGTGCGGCATCCCTGTCTATTATAAAGGAGTGGAAAAATGATCGTTTTGCAGACCATTGCGGTGGCCTTTGCCATGTTTTCGGCGGTGCCGGTGCCGCAGTTTGCGTGGAACGAAAAGAATATGCGGTACGCGCTGTGCGCCTTTCCGCTGGTGGGGCTTTTATGCGGGGCACTGTGGTGCGTGTGCGGTGTGCTGCCGCTGCCCGCCCCGGCGCGGGCGGCAGGGTTCTGCCTTGTGCCGGTGTGGGTGACCGGCGGCATCCATCTGGACGGCTATGCCGACACCTGTGACGCCCTTGCCAGCTACGGCGACCGGGAAAAGAAGCTGGAAATTTTAAAGGACCCGCACTGCGGTGCCTTTGCGGTCATCCGGCTGTGCAGCTATTTTGCGGCTTACCTCTGCCTCGCCGCCTGTGTGCAGTTCACCCCCCGGGTGGGCGCGCTGTGGACGCTGGCGCTGGTGCTGGAGCGGGCACTTTCCGGCCTTGCGGTGGCGGCCTTTCCCATGGCTAAAAACACCGGCCTTGCCCACACCTTTGCCTCCGCTGCCGACCGTACCGCTGTGCGCAATGTGCTGGCAGTGCTGGCGATACTGCTTTGTGGGGCGCTGCTGGCTTTAGGCGGCGGAGCACTGGCGGCAGTTGCAATCTTGCTGTTTTTGTGGTATCACCATGTAGCCGTACAGCAGCTGGGCGGCATTACCGGCGATCTCGCCGGGTGGTTTTTGCAAAAGACTGAGCTGTGGATGCTGGCGGCGCTGTGCGCCTGCCAATGGGGAGGGCTGTTATGATCTTTATCACCGGGCCGCTGTACAGCGGCAAGCGCACCTTTGCCCGCACCCTGCCCGGCCGCTGCATCACAGATGCGCAGCAGCTTGCCGCCGGGTGCAAGGACAATGCTGAGCTTGAGAAACTTGCGGACAAATTATCCGCTTATGATATCGTGCTGTCCACCGAGGTGGGCGGCGGTGTGGTGCCCATAGACCCGGCCGAGCGTGCCGCGCGGGAAAACGCCGGGCGGCTGGCCTGTATGCTGGCGGCACGCGCTAAGTGCGTGGTGCAGATGTTCTGCGGCATCCCCACCGTTTTGAAAGGAGAATTGCCGGAATGCTGATCTATTTATTACGTCACGGCCTGACCGAATACAACGCCGAAAAGCGCTATCAGGGGCAGCGGGATATCCCGCTTTCTGCCGCCGGGCGCGCTATGCTGTGCCGGGCAGATATTTCCCCTAAGACTGTGTATATTACCCCGCTTTGCCGCACCCGGCAGACCGCTGAGGTGCTGTTTCCGGGCGCAAGGCTCGTAGAAATAGACGGGCTGAAGGAGATGTGCTTTGGCAGCTTTGAGGGGAGAAATTATATTGAAATGGAGCACGACCCGGACTACCTTGCATGGGTAGCCGCCAACTGTGAAAGCCCCTGTCCGGACGGCGAGACCAAGGCTGCATTCTGTGAGCGCATTTGCGCGGCTTTTTCTGCGCTGGTGGACAAAAGCCTTGCGGATGGCGAAGAGATGCTGGTCATCTTAGCCCACGGCGGCACCCAAATGGCCGCCATGGAGCGTTATGCCCTGCCCCACAAAAATTATTACGAATGGTGCGCCCCCAACGCCGGCGGCTTTGTGCTGGACGCTAAGGACTGGGCGGCAAAGCGGGTACTGCATTTGGTAAAGACCGTACAGTACACAAAGGAGGCGCAGGCATGATCGGCTACGCGGTACTGGGCGGCTTTGTGCTGGATGCCGTTTTCGGCGACCCTGCGTGGCTGCCGCACCCGGTAGTGTATATGGGCAAAGCCATCTCTGCGCTGGAAAAAGGGCTGCGTGCCCGCCTGCCCAAAACGCCAAAGGGTGAGCTTTGGGGCGGGCACATCTTGGCCTTTTGCTTACCGGTGGGCACCTTTGCGATCACAAGCCTTGTCTGCATGGGAGCCGCCGCCCTGCACCCGCTGCTGGGACTGGCAGTGCAGATGTTCTGGTGCGGACAGGCCCTGGCGGCAAAGGGGCTTGTGCAGGAGAGTATGAACGTCTACCAGGAGCTGACAAAGCCCGACCTGCCTGCCGCCCGCATTGCCGTGAGCCGCATCGTGGGGCGGGATACGCAGGCACTGACTGCGGAAGGCGTGACCAAAGCCACTGTGGAGACCGTGGCGGAAAACGCCAGCGACGGGGTGATCGCACCGCTGTTGTATATGCTGCTGGGCGGCGCTCCGCTGGCACTGACCTACAAGGCCATCAACACCATGGACAGCATGGTGGGCTACAAAAACGAGCGATATCTGCGCTTTGGGCGTGCAGCGGCAAAGCTGGATGATATTGCGAACTTTTTGCCCAGCCGCATTGCCGCCCTGCTGTGGGTGGCGGCTGCTGCCCTGACCGGCAACGATGCCCGCAGCGCGTGGCGCATCTGGCGGCGGGACAGGCGCAACCATGCCAGCCCAAACAGTGCCCAGACCGAGAGCGCCTGCGCCGGTGCACTAAACGTGCAGCTGGCGGGGCCTGCCTACTATTTTGGTCAATACTACCCTAAGCCCACCATCGGCGATGCCGTGCGTCCCATTGAGCCGGAGGATATCCGCCGCGCTGACCGCATGATGTACGCCGAAAGCCTGCTGGCGCTGGCGCTTGGGCTGGTGATACGAGGTATTTTATGATGCAGCTTGTACATGGCGGCGACTGGGCAGGTTACCGGGCGCAGTACGGACAGGACGCGCTGGACTTTTCGGCCAATGTCAGCCCGCTGGGACTGCCGGAGGGGGTGGCAAAGGCCATCACCGCCGCGCTTGCCACCGCAGACCGCTATCCTGACCCCCTCTGCCGCGCTTTGCGGGCAAAGCTGGCAGTGCACGAAACCGTGCCTGCAGCGCATATCCTGTGCGGCAACGGCGCGGCAGACCTGATCTTCCGGCTGGTGTGGGCGGCAAAGCCCCGCACTGCCCTGCTGCCCGCCCCTACCTTTGCGGAGTATGCCGCCGCGCTGGAAACCGCGGGCTGCACCGTCCGGCGGCATTTCCTGCGTGAAAGCGAAGATTTTGCAGTGACGGAAGCGTTTGTTTCCGCTGTGGATGAGGACACCGACATGGTATTCCTCTGTCAGCCCAATAACCCCACCGGACAGCTGACGCCGCTAGCACTGGTAGAGGCGCTGCTGCGCCGGTGTGAAGCTTGCGGTGCGCTGCTGGTGGTGGACGAGTGCTTTCTGGACTTTTTACCGGAAAGCGAAGCGCTGTCTGCCAAAAAGCTGCTGGCAAGCCCGAACCTCATCATCCTGAAAGCTTTTACAAAGCTGTACGGCATGGCCGGAGTGCGGCTGGGCTACTGCCTGTGCAGCAACATCGCCCTGCTGGATAAGATGCAGGCCGCCGGGCAGCCGTGGGCAGTTTCCAGCCTTGCACAGGCGGCGGGGCTGGCGGCGCTGGACGAGACCGCCTATGTAGCCCGGGTGCAAGTGCTTATCGCGCAGCAGCGTCCTGTTTTGCGGGACGGGCTGCACGCACTGGGGCTGCGGGTGCTGGATGGCAGCGCGAATTACCTGCTGTTTCAGGCGCCGGAAACGCTGGGCGATGCCCTGCGGCCGCGCGGCATCGTGCTGCGCAGCTGCGGCAACTACCCCGGACTGGACGGCAGCTGGTACCGCACCGCCGTGCGCACCGCGCCGGAAAACCAGCAGCTTTTAAAAACCTTACAGGAGGTGCTTGCATGAGCCGGGCAAAATGTATCATGGTGCAGGGCACGATGAGCGGGGCGGGCAAAAGCCTGCTGTGCACCGCGCTGTGCCGTATTTTTGCACAGGACGGCTACCGGGTAGCCCCCTTTAAAAGTCAGAACATGGCGCTGAACAGCTTTGTCACCCGGGATGGGCTGGAAATGGGCCGCGCACAGGTAGTACAGGCACAGGCTGCCGGCATAGAACCGGATGTGCGCATGAACCCCATTCTGCTCAAACCCAGCAGCGATGTGGGCAGTCAGGTCATCGTGAACGGCGAGGTGCGCGGACAGATGCCCGCAGCCGCCTACTTCAAACTGAAAAAGAGCCTGATCCCGGACATTTTAGCCGCATACAATAGTCTGGCCGAAGAGGTAGACATCATCGTCATCGAGGGCGCAGGCAGCCCGGCAGAGATCAACTTAAAAGCGGACGATATCGTCAATATGGGGCTGGCAAAGCTGGTGGATGCACCGGTACTGCTGGCGGGAGATATCGACCGGGGCGGCGTGTTTGCGCAGCTGTACGGCACGGTAGAGCTGCTGGAACCCGCCGAGCGGGCACGCATCAAGGGGCTGGTCATCAACAAGTTCCGGGGCGATGCCGCCATCCTGAAACCCGGCCTTACCATGCTGGAGGAAAAGACCCATCTGCCGGTGCTGGGCGTTGTGCCCTACCTGCGGGTAGATATCGAGGACGAGGACTCCCTCTCCTCCCGGCTGGAAAGCAGCACCGCCGTCAAGCCGCTGGATGCTGCCATTCTGCGGCTGCCGCATATCTCCAATTTTACGGATTTTATGCCGCTGGAGCAGCACCCGCTGCTGAGCGTGCGGTATGTGCAAAGCCCCCGGCAGCTGGGCGCACCAGATGTGGTCATACTGCCGGGCACAAAAAACACCATAGACGACCTGCTCTGGCTGCGGCAATGCGGGCTGGAAGCTGCGGTGCAAAAGCTGGCAGCTGCCGGCACGCCGGTGCTGGGCGTATGCGGCGGCTACCAGATGCTGGGCGAGACCCTTGCCGACCCCGAGGGCACCGAGAGCGGACGCAGCCAGACCGTGCGCGGGCTGGGGCTGCTGCCCATCCAGACTGTGTTTACGGACGCCAAGCACCGCACACAGGATACTGCCACCGTCACCGCGCCGCAGCTGGCGGGGGCAGTGCTGACCGGTTACCAGATCCATACCGGGCGCACTACCGTGCAGGGTGTGCCCTTCTGCCGCCTTGCAGACGGCAGCGCCGAGGGCTGCGTGCAGGGCAACGTGGCGGGCACTTATCTGCACGGCCTGTTTGATACCGGGGAGCTGACCGAAAAACTGGTGCAGTTGCTGTGCAGCCGCAAGGGCATCTCCCCTGCCGATGCACCGCTGCTCTCCATGCAGGAGTACCGTCAGCAGCAGTTTGACCTGCTGGCCGACGGCGTGCGCCGGGCGCTGGACATGAACGCCCTGTACGCCGCCATGGGACTGGAAGGGAGGAACACTGTATGACCCCACAGCACCATCTGCCCGCCGATATCGAGCGGACGAGCCTTTCTATCATCACCGCAGAGCTGGACGCAATGGGCCTGACCCCACCGCCGGAGACTGCCGCCGTGGTCAAGCGGGTCATCCACACCACCGCCGATTTTGACTACGCCCGCAACCTGCGCTTTACCCCCGGCGCGGTGGCGGCGGGCGTGGCGGCATTGCAAGCCGCTGCACCCATCGTTACCGACACCAACATGGCGCTTTCCGGCATTACAAAGCCGGGCCTTGCGCGGCTGAGCAGCACAGCGCTGTGCTACATGGCAGACCCGGAGGTAGCCGCGCTGGCAAAGGCCAACGGCACTACCCGGGCGGTGGCGTCCATGCAAAGAGCCGCCGCCGAACACCCCGGTGCCATCCTTGCGGTGGGCAACGCACCCACGGCGCTGCTGACCATTGCCGACCTGATCGAAACCGCCGGGCTGCGCCCTGCGCTGGTCATCGGGGTGCCGGTGGGCTTTGTGAACGTGGTGGAGAGCAAGGAGCGGCTGTTCAGCGTCTGCACCGCCCACGGTGTGCCCGCTATCGTTGCCATGGGGCGCAAGGGCGGCAGCAATGTTGCCGCTGCCATCTGCAACGCGCTGGTGTATTCCGCCGCCGGGATGCTGGACCCCACCGACCGGGGATGGAAATAATATTTTTATTGTTCGCGTTCAAAGTGCTCTGCGGCGCACTTTGAACGCTTTTTTTAACCAATTCTCCCCTAGAGGGGTATTCTTTCATTGGCTGGTATGGTATACTCGGCTTAGTTCAACAAATCGGAATTGACGGAGGAACAGTTATGGATATATTAGTAAGAGATGCAAAGCTTGAAGATGCTGAACGTATTTTA
>NZ_PXUP01000029.1 GCF_003324185.1 Faecalibacterium prausnitzii | reverse complement strand
CCACAGAACAGCTTGGTGGTCAACAAATAGCTCACATCCTCTTTTGCAGGCCGACCATGGGCGATCCTGTTCTGCTCAAAACGCTGCTGCACCCGGTCAAACAGGTCCTGGTCAACAATGGCCGGAATGCCGCCCGGCGTCACAATGTCCTTGTAGCGGTATTCGCCGATGTAGCGGCGGTTGCGGAAAATCTGGAAGAAGCTGTTCTTCACGAACGGCTTCCCGGTGCGGGTACGCAGGCCGCGCTCATTCAGGGATGCGGCAATCTTCTCAGCCGGTTCGCCGTCGGCATACCGGGTGAAGATCTCTTGCACGATGGGAGCCGTTTCCGGGTCGATATGGTACAGCCTGTCCTCCTTGCCGATGGTGAAGCCCAGCGGCACCACACCGCCGTTGTACTTGCACTGGAGGGCGTTTTCGCGCTCACCGCGCGCCACTTTCAGGGCGAGTTCGGCGGAATAGTATTCCGCCATGCCAATCAGCATACTCTCCACCATAATGCCTTCAGGCCCCTGCGAGATGGGTTCCATGGCAGACACCAGATGGACACCGTTCTTTTCCAGCTGGTACTTGTAGTTCACGGCATCGAACCGATTCCGGGCAAAGCGGTCGAGTTTCCAGACCAGAACCACATCGAAGATTTTCTTTGCGCTGTCCTTAATCATCCGCTGGAAGTCCGGGCGGTCATCCGTCTTGGCAGAGTAGGCACGGTCGATGTAGGTGCCGACCACGGTGATACTGTTCTTCTCGGCGTAGTCCTTGCAATCGCGCAGCTGTCCTTCAATGGACGCTTCGCGCTGGTTATCCGATGAATAGCGGGCATAGATCACGGCGGTCATGGTTGCACCTCCTTGGCGTGTATTCGACTTGCCTTTATAGTATCGGGTCAAGCGCAGCTTGTCAACAATCTGCGAGCAGATTGAAATGTGAAAATTGCGAAACGCAGCGAAAAAGCTGAGAGCAAGAATCGTCCCGTGGCCACAAATTTTCAATTTTTGAAAATTTTCTGCCCATCCGGGACTTCACTTCTTCACCTCTTGTGAGTTTCCGAAGTGCTCTTGTTGGGGCGTGCCTGCCCCAAACTCTGCTAGGAACGAGTACGGCAAACTGGAATTGTTTACTTCTTCATTTTAGGCGCAATAAGCAGCACGACTGTCACAAGAACATACAAACCATACAGTAACCAAGTAATGGTATTGTTCCAAGGAAAACTCATTTCTGGATGGTTCACCGCAAACATTATAAATGCAACAGCTATAATCAGCATTACCAAACCGACGATTCTTGATGCGCTCTTTTTCATGTAAATCACCTCGCCAAATTTTGATTTGTTGAACTAAGCCGAGTATACCATACTCTCCAATGAAAGAACACCCCGATATAGTGAAATTTTGCCGTTTTCCTGCGTACGTGCGTACACACTCCACAGGAATTCTAAGGAGCCTGCCCCCTTAGCACACGGACTTTGGAACAAAGTCTAGTGTGTTACACCTTGCCAGAGGTGTACAGGCTCCCGGTACGCACGTACGCAGCAACTGCCCTCAATGCGCCATATAGGTGGCGATCAAGTTCGCACAAAGCGAACTTGATTCCGCAAAGCAAAAGGCAGGATACCATCGTAATGATGATACCCTGCCCTTGCTCGTTTACCGCTCTGCGTACTCTCGCCGCAAAACCTCCGATAAACAAAAAACGTACCCGAACCCTTTCTCATAGAGAATCGGGTTCGAGTACGAACTGTTTGGTGGACGGTACAGGACTCGAACCTGTGACCTCCTGCACGTCAAGCAGATGCTCTACCAGCTGAGCTAACCGTCCATATTCTGTTTTGCCGAAATCAGCTAGATTATAATACCATATCTGATGCCAAAAAGCAAGGACTTTTTTCAAAAATTGTAAAACTTTTTTGAAAAAGCACCCCAAAACCCGGCTTCTGTGCGGTGCAGCGCGGGTTTTGAGGCGGCGAGCGACAGCTTTCTTGTTGCCCCCAACCAGACGTTGTGCTATAATAGAAAACTATAATAGGAGTAGTGTCGGAAAGGGAACACAGCATGAGAGTTTTGGGCATCGACCCCGGTTACGCCATCGTGGGCTGGGGCGTGGTGGAGTATGCGGGCAACCGCTTTGCGCCGGTGGATTTCGGCGCGGTGTGCACGGACGCAGGCGTGCCGTTTGAGCGGCGGCTGGACGAGGTGTATACCGGCATCAAGGAGGTCATCGAACGCACAAAGCCCGAGGTGCTGGCCATCGAAAAGCTGTTCTACCAGCACAACCAGACCACCGTCATCGGCGTAGCCGAGGCGCGCGGGGTCATACTGCTGGCGGCGGCGCAGGCGGGGCTGCCCATCTACGAGTACACCCCCATGCAGGTCAAGCAGGCGGTCACCGGCTACGGCAAGGCCGTCAAAAAGCAGGTGCAGGAGATGACCCGGGTGCTGCTGCATCTGCCCGCCGTGCCAAAGCCGGACGATACCGCCGATGCGCTGGCTATGGCGATCACTTTCTGTCACACCAACGGCAACCAGCTCAACCGCTATACCCGCCGGGTGGCGGGACCGATTTAACCGATAAAAAGCTCCCCCTGAGAGGAAAGACTTCCCCCGCGCCGGGGGAAGATGTCGCGCAGCGACAAAAGGGGGAATCTGGCAATGCCGTAAGGCATTGACTGAGAGGGTTTTATTCAAATGATCTACTGTCTGACTGGAAAAATCGTGAAAAAAAGCCTGAACGCCGTGGTGCTCAGCTGCGGCGGCGTGGGCTACTATACCCAGTGCCCGGCCAGTGTGGCGGGGGCACTGCCCGGTGTGGGGCAGGAGACCACCCTGTACACCGTGATGAGCGTGACCGAGAACGATGTAAGCCTGTACGGCTTTGCCACCGAGGAGCAGCAGGCCTGCTTTGAGATGCTGACCGCCGTGTCCGGCGTGGGCCCCAAGGTGGGGCTGGCCATCCTCAGCGTCATGGAGCCGCAGCGGGTGGCGCTGGCCATCTCGGCGGGGGACCACAAGGCCTTTAAGGCTGCTTCCGGCGTGGGCCCGAAGCTGGCGCAGCGCATCGTGCTGGAACTGAAGGATAAGGTGGCCAAGGGCTTTGTGGACGGCATCTCGCTGGAGGATGTGGCGGGCTCTGCCGCCGACACGCCCGCGACCCAGAGCAGTGCACAGGCCATTGCAGCGCTGGTGTCGCTGGGGTACAGCCAGAGCGAGGCGGCGCTGGCCATCGCAAAGATCGATGCCACGCTGCCGGTGGAAGAGATCATCAAGCTGGCCTTGCGCAGCATGGCAGGCAGGAGGTAAGCAATGCAGGACGATACCGCGCTGTACGGCGCAAAAATGATGCAGCCCGTCATGACCCCGGCGGACAATGAGGAAAATAACCTCCGCCCGCAGCATCTGGAGGATTACATCGGGCAGGAAAAGGCCAAGCAGAACCTGAAAATCTATCTGGAAGCCGCCAAGCGCCGGGGCGAGCCGGTGGATCACATTCTGCTGTACGGCCCGCCGGGTCTGGGCAAGACTACGCTGGCGGGCATCATCGCCAACGAGATGGGGGTGCAGATCCGCATCACCAGCGGCCCGGCTATTGAAAAGCCCGGCGACCTTGCCGCCCTGCTGACCAACCTGCAGGAGGGCGATGTGCTGTTCATTGACGAGATCCACCGCCTGTCCCGGCAGGTGGAGGAGGTGCTGTATCCCGCGCTGGAGGACTACGCGCTGGATATCATGATCGGCAAAGGCCCCAGCGCCCAGAGCATCCGCATCAACCTGCCCCGGTTCACGCTGGTGGGCGCTACCACCCGCGCCGGACAGATCACCGGCCCGCTGCGCGACCGCTTTGGTGTGCTGCTCAAGCTGGAACTGTACAGCCCGGACGAGCTTTCCCGCATCATCATGCGGTCGGCGGGCATTCTGGATCAGCCCATCACCCCGGAAGGCGCTTATGAGCTGGCAAAGTGCAGCCGTGGCACGCCCCGCGTGGCGAACCGCTTTTTGAAGCGCATCCGCGACTTCGCCACCGTGCTGGGCGACGGCATCATCGATCAGGATGTGGCGCTGCTGGGTCTGAAGCGGATGGACGTGGACGCGCTGGGTCTGGATGAGCTGGACCGCAGCCTGCTGCGCGCCATCATTGAGATGTACAACGGCGGCCCGGTAGGTCTGGAAACGCTGGCCGCCGCGCTGGGCGAGGAGGCCGTCACGCTGGAGGATCTGTGCGAGCCGTATCTGATGCAGATGGGCTTTTTGACCCGTACCCCGCGCGGACGCTGCGCCACCCGCCTTGCCTACGAGCATCTGGGCATGAAAGCCCCGGAGACCGGCAGCGCCGAGGAAAACGGCCAGCAGAGCCTGTTCTGACTTATTATATAGGAATTTGAAGCAGTAAACGGAAGGAGGACGCTATGCGCCCTGCAGATACTTGGAAAGACTACGAACTGCTGGATGCCACCGACGGCAACCGGCTGGAACGCTGGGGAGAGACTTTGCTCATCCGCCCCGACCCGCAGGTGGTGTGGAAGACCCCCAAGCAAAGCCCCCTGTGGGCAAAGGCAGATGCCATCTACCACCGCTCCAATCAGGGCGGCGGCGAGTGGGAGTACCGCCGCCGTCTGCCGGAAAAGTGGAAGATCAGCTGCGGCGAGGGGGAGGATAAGCTCACCCTCATCGTCAGCCCCACCGGTTTCAAGCACACCGGCGTGTTCCCGGAGCAGGCGGTCAACTGGGCGTGGTACCAGCAGAAGATCCGCGCCGCGAACCGCCCGGTGAAGGTGCTGAACCTCTTCGGCTACACCGGCGGCGCTACGCTGGCCTGTGCCGCTGCCGGTGCTACCGTCTGCCATGTGGATGCCTCCAAGGGCATCGTGGCATGGGGCAAGGACAACGCCGTGGCAAGCAGCCTGACCGACAAACCCATCCGCTGGCTGGTGGACGACTGCGCCAAGTTCGTGGCGCGGGAAAAGCGCCGCGGCAACACCTACGACGGCATCATCATGGACCCGCCCAGCTACGGGCGCGGCCCCGGCGGCGAGATCTGGAAGCTGGAAGACTGCATCTACGACCTCATCAGCCAGTGCGAAGAGGTGCTCAGCGACACCCCGCTGTTCTTTGCGGTCAACAGCTACACCACCGGCCTGTCCCCGGCGGTGATGGAGTATATGCTCAAGACCACGCTGGTGCCCCGCTTTGGCGGCAAAACCAGCTGCGATGAGATCGGCCTGCCGGTGTCCGCCACCGGCGGCGTGGTGCCCTGCGGCGCCACCGCTATTTGGGAAGAATGAAAGTAAAGTATTATCTCAGTCACGGCGACAGCCGTGACTGAGATAAATATATGCTAAGAATGGGGTACAGCCCCTTTCGGAGGGGCGCACCACCAGAAAGAGAAACAAAGCATGAGTGATACGATTTTAACTGCTGAAAATTTGAAGTTCCGCTATGATGCCGAGCAGCCGGTCTATGCGCTGGACGGCGTATCTGCGCAGGTAAAGCGCGGGGAGTTCGTGGCGGTGCTGGGTGCAAACGGCTGCGGCAAATCCACGCTGGCGAAGCACTTCAACGCCATTCTGCTGCCCGAGAGCGGCAAGGTGTATGTGGAGGGCATGGATACCGCAGACGAAGAGAAACTCTACGATATCCGCCAGACCGTGGGCATGGTGTTCCAGAACCCGGACAACCAGATCGTTGCTACCGTGGTGGAAGAGGACGTGGCTTTTGCGCTGGAAAACCTCGGTGTGCCGCAGGACGAGATGCGCCGCCGGGTGGACGACTCCATGAAGATGGCCGGCATCTACGAATACCGCGAGCGCGCACCCCACAACCTTTCCGGCGGTCAGAAGCAGCGCGTGGCCATTGCCGGTGTGGTTGCCATGCGCCCGGACTGCCTGATCTTAGACGAAGCCACCGCCATGCTGGACCCGCGCGGCCGCGAGCAGGTGATGCAGACCATCCACTATCTGAACAGGAACATGGGCATCACGGTGGTGTCCATCACCCACTATATGGAAGAAGCTGCACAGGCCGACCGTGTGCTGGTGATGAGCAAGGGTCATGTGGTGATGGAGGGCACCCCGAAAGAGGTGTTCAGCCAGACCGAAAAGGTGCGTAGTCTGCATCTGGACGTGCCGCAGGCCGCTGAGCTGCGGGACGAGCTGGTGAAGGCCGGCATCCCGATGCCGGAGGGCATCATCGACACCGGTGCCTGCGCACAGGCGCTGTATGAGCTGCTGCAGTAAGGGGGGCGGACGAAATGGCAGATATCATTAAGGTAGAACATCTGAGCTACGTCTATAACCCCGGCCTGCCCACTGCAGTGACCGCGCTGGACGACGTGAGCTTTACCGTAGAAGAGGGCGATTTTGTGGGCATCATCGGGGCGACAGGCTCCGGCAAAAGCACCCTTATCACCCACATGAACGGCCTGAACAAGCCCACCAGCGGCAAAATTTACATTGATGGCCGCGATCTGTGGGCAGACCCGGAAAAGATCCGGGATTTCCGCTTCCTCACCGGGCTTGTGTTCCAGTACCCGGAATACCAGCTGTTTGAGGAGACCTGCTACAAGGACATCGCCTTTGGCCCCAAGAACATGGGGCTGGACGAGGCCGAGGTAGACCGCCGCGTCCACGAAGCCGCAGACTTTGTAGGCTTAGACCCGGCGCTTTTGGAGCGCAGCCCCTTTGAGCTGTCTGGCGGTCAGAAGCGCCGGGTGGCGGTGGCGGGCGTCATGGCCATGAAGCCCCGCATCCTTGTGCTGGACGAGCCTGCCGCCGGTCTTGACCCGGAGGGACGGGACGACATCCTTTCCGAGGTGAAGGAGTACCACAAAAAGACCGGCACCACCGTGCTGCTGGTGTCCCACAGCATGGAGGATATTGCCAAGTATGCCAACCGCGTGCTGGTGATGAGCAACAAGAAAATTGCCATGTACGACACGGTGGAAAAGGTCTTTGCCCGCGCTCCGGAGCTGCTGGAGCTGGGGCTGTCGGTGCCGCAGGTGACTAAAATTTTCCTCAAGCTGCGGGAGATGGGGGTGGACGTCCCGGCGGACGTGTACACCATCCCCTACGCGGTCAAGACCCTGCTGGAAGCCAAGCGCCGCCGCGATGCCGGGGAAAGCCTTGTGCTGCCCCGCAGCGCTGCCCGGAAAGGGGGTGCTGTCTGATGCTGCGAGATATCACCATCGGTCAGCACTTCCCGGGCAACAGTCTGGTGCACCGGTTCGACCCCAGACTGAAGCTTGTGCTGACGGTCGCTTATATCGTGCTGCTGTTTGCAGCCTCCAATCCCTTGGGGCTTACTTTGTCCATCCTCTTTTTGGGAGTCATGTACAAGGTGGCAAAAATTCCGGTCAAGATGATCGGCAAAAGCCTGAAGCCCATTCTGCCCATCGTGCTGTTCACGGCGGTGCTGAACCTCTTCTTTGTTTCCGGCGAGGGCGACCCGCTGGTGCATTTCTGGTTTTTGAACATCTACGCCGAGGGCGTGCGCTACGCGGTGCTGATGGCAGTGCGCGTGATGGCGCTCATTGCGGGCACCAGCCTGCTTACCTACACCACCAGCCCCATCGTGCTGACCGATGCCATTGAGCAGCTGCTCAAGCCCTTGGGCAAGCTGCACTTCCCGGTGCACGAGCTGGCGATGATGATGAGCATTGCCCTGCGCTTTATCCCCACCCTCATCGAGGAGACGGATAAGATCATGAACGCGCAAAAAGCGCGCGGTGCGCAGCTGGACACCGGCAAGATGACCGACCGGGTCAAGGCGCTGGTGCCGGTGCTCATCCCGCTGTTCATTTCGGCCTTCCGCCGCGCGGACGAGCTGGCTATGGCCATGGAGTGCCGCTGCTACCGCGGCGGCACAGGCCGCACCCGCCTGAAGGTGCTGCGCTGCGAAAAGCAGGACTACATCGACCTTGCGGTCTGCATTGCTTGCTTTGCCGTCATCCTTGCCTCCCGGCTGGTGTTCCCGAATTATTAAAGAGGAGAACCCTCTCAGTCAAGGCCGGATGGCCTTGACAGCTCCCCCGAAAGGGGGAGCTTTTGGTACGGAACTTTTCTGATGAGAGAAAATGCCGCTTCCCGCTGCGGCCCCTCCGGTGAAAGTGTGTCTGTCGCGGTCCGCAGACCGCGACAGACACGAAATAAAAAACGATTTTCCGCTGAATATGGCCACAGCGAAGCGGAGGCCATTTTAAATCAGAACTATGAACTTTTTACTTACCCTTGCCTACGACGGCACAAATTACTGCGGCTTTCAGGTGCAGCCCAACGGGCGCAGTGTGGCGGCCACCTTTCAGGATGCACTGGAAGCGGTGCTGGGCAGCCGCCCCGATATCAAGGGCTGCAGCCGCACCGATGCCGGGGTGCACGCGCTGGGCTTCCGGCTGAACTTCCATGCCGATACCCGCATCCCGCCACAAAAGCTGCCGCTGGCGCTCAACCAGCATCTGCCGCCGGATATCCGGGTGCTTGCGGCGCAGACCGTGCCGGAGGACTTCCACGCCCGGTACGCCGCCCATACCAAGACCTACCTGTACCGCATCCATAACCACCCCATCGACTCGCCCTTTGATGCCGCCTACTACACCCGCGTGCCCCGGCGGCTGGACGAAGCCACCATGCAGGCGGCGGCGCAGCAGTTCGTGGGCACCCACGATTTTCTGGCCCTGTGCGCGGCGGGCAGTTCTGCTGCCGCCCACGGGGACACCGTGCGCACCATCACGGACTGCCACGTTACCCGGCGCGGGGACGAGGTGGACATTGAAGTGACCGCCGACGGCTACCTGTACAATATGGTGCGCATTCTGGCGGGTACTTTGTGCGAGGTGGGCGCGGGGCGGCTGCGCGCTGCCGACATCCCCGCCATTCTGGCAAGCCGGGACCGCAGCCGGGCAGGCCCTACTCTGCCCGCAAAGGGCTTGTTCCTGAAGCGTGTGGAATACCCGGAAAGGAAGGAAGAGCAACTATGAAAAAGCTTCATCGCGGCGGCAGCAACCCGGACGGAGAACCGCTTTCTGCCGGACGGGTGGAATATCTGGAGGCAGCGCGCCAGCGGGTGCGCCGCCGCCGTTTGCGCCGTACTGTCATCATTCTGGCGGCGCTGATACTGGTCACCCTGTTTGCCACCGGCGCGGTGGGGGCATCCATCGCCCGGGTAAAGGATCTGGTGGATACGGTGCACATCGCCCTGTCCCCGGCGGTGGGCTGGCCGCAGCAGACCGGCCTTGGCGAGCTGACGGCCGTGCAGCCCATGTCCGGCAGCTTTGTGGCCATGGACGAGGATGCCTGTGCGGTGTACAGCTTAGGCGGCACCCGCCTTGCCAGCATCCAGAGCGGCTACGCCCGCCCGGCGCTGGCTGCGGGCAAGACCCGCTTTGTGCTGTACAACCGCTCTGGCAACGAGCTGCGGGTGGAAAGCCGCACCCAGAACCTGTACAGCAAAACGCTGGAAAACAGCATCTATCTGTGCGCCATGTCGGACACCGGCACGCTGGCAGTGGCCACCGATTCCGCCGACAGCACCGCCCGACTGACCGTGTACACCTCCACCATGACGGAGCAGCTGCACTGGGATATGACCAGCGCGCAGGGCACCCCGGTGCGGATGGCCTTTGCCGCCGACAGCCGCCGTCTGGCGGTGGCGGCGGTCACCTCCAGTGCCGGACAGTTACAGGCAAATCTCTTTGTGCTCAGCCTTGCGCAGGGCGACCCGGTGCAGCTGAGCAGCGGGGACAGCGTGCCCCAGTGGCTGGGCTGGCTGAACAACGACACCGTGCTGGCTGTGTATGAGAACTGTGCCGTGGTGTACGGTGCGGACGGCGGCGAGCGGGGGCGCTTTGACCTTGGCGGCGGCAGCCTTGTCAGCGTTTCGCAGGATGGCGCAAACGCCGCTCTGCTGCTGGAAAACGGGCAGGTGTGCACCGCCGTGCTGCTGGATAAAGATCTGAACGTGCAGTACAGCGGCAACGTGCCTGCGGCAAACCAGATCCTGCGCCGGGGTCAAAATTTTTATCTACTTACCGACAGCGGCGTGGAATGCTTTGCCGCAGACGGGGTGTACCAGTGGGGACAGGAGCTTTCCGTCCGTCCGCAGGCACTGATCGCGGGCAAGCAGCTGCTGGTGCTGTGCGGCAACACGGTGCAGCAGATCGCTCCGCCGGAGCAAACGGCTTCCAGCGCCCGGTGAACGAGGGGAAAACCAGTATTTTTGCGGGGAAAGTGATCTTTATAACAGGGAAAACAAGATATGTTCAAGAATCCGTCATTTCTTTTTGATATCCTATGTACGGTAGTCTGGCTGGTGCTGATGGCACGCTACGCCCGCAAGGGCTTTCTGGCGTCCATCGTGCAGCTGTCCGGCAACCTTATCAGCCTGCTGGGCGCACGGCAGCTTTCTGCCGCCTGTGCGGGCTGGGTGTTTGAAAATCTGCTGGCCGGGGGCTTCCGCACCCAAATCGCCGCCCACCTTTCGGAGGACGGGGTAGTGAACCTTTCCGGCATTGCACAGCAGTACGCGGGCTTTCTGCCCGAAAGCTTCCGCGCCTCCATCGTGGCAGCCTGCGAGCGCAGCATCAACGCTGTGCTGGCAGATAACGCCGTGGTGCTTGCCGATACCATCGTGGAAAAAGTATTGCAGCCGCTGCTCACCCCGGTGATCATGCTGGTGCTGTTCTTTGTGTTCTACGCGGTGCTGCGGCTGCTGGTTAGTATGCTGGTCACCGTGCTGGGGCTGGTGAATAAGCTGCCGGTCATCGGCACGGTCAACCGGGGTCTGGGCTGGCTGACCGGCGGCATGACCGCTCTGCTGGACCTGTACCTCGTGCTGTGCGTGGTGTGGGGCCTTGTGGTCATCACCGGCGGCAATTTAAATGTGCTCAACGACACTGTGATGCACAGCAGTCTTTACTATAAAGCGTTTAATGTGTTCAACCCCTTTTTGTAACAGGGGCGACAAGGAGGAACTATGGTCTGTATTCGATGCCAGAAGCGTCCGGCGATCATCTTTATCCAGCGGATGGAGAATGGTCAGATGAAGCAGGAGGGGTACTGTCTGCACTGTGCCCGGGAACTGCACATCAAGCCCGTGGACGATCTGATGAAACAATTCGGGATGTCGGAGCAGGATCTGGATAACATGGAAAACCGCATGGAGAGCATGATGGAGGAGCTGGGCGACTCCAACCCCCTTTCCATGCTGATGAATATGTCCGGCAGCGGCGAGGATGCCGATGCGGAGAACATGGACGAGGATCTTGTACCCGGCAGCAATGCTACCTTCCCGCTGGGCTTTACCGGCACGGAGAAGCAGGACGGCGAAAAAAAGGCCGACCGCAAAAACGGCAAAAAGCCGCCCAAGCGCAAGTTTTTGGATACCTACTGCGAAAACCTGACCCGCAAGGCGCGGGAGGGCAAGCTGGATGATATCATCGGCCGCGACCGCGAAATTTACCGCACCATCCAGATCCTGAGCCGCCGCCAGAAGAATAACCCCTGCCTTATCGGTGAAGCCGGTGTGGGCAAGACCGCCATCGCCGAGGGCATTGCCGAGCGCATTGCCAAGGGTCAGGTGCCCATCGGCCTGCGGGATAAGGAAATTTTTCTGCTGGACCTCACCAGCCTTGTGGCGGGCACCCAGTTCCGCGGTCAGTTCGAGCAGCGGGTCAAGGGTCTGCTGAGCGAGGTAAAGGCTGCGGGCAACGTCATCCTGTTCATTGACGAGATCCACACCATCACCTCTGCCGGTGAGAGCGAGGGTGCCATGAACGCGGGCAACATCTTAAAGCCCGCCCTCTCCCGCGGAGAAATTCAGGTCATCGGTGCCACCACCTTTACCGAGTACCGCAAGTACATTGAAAAAGATCAGGCGTTGGAACGCCGTTTCCAGCCTGTGCGGGTGGAAGAGCCCAGCGTAGCCGACACCCTTGCCGTGATGAACGGCATCAAGCGCTACTACGAGCAGTACCATCATGTGCAGGTGCCCGCCGAGGTGCTTTCGGCGGTGGTCACCCTGAGCGAGCGCTACATCACCGACCGTTTTCTGCCGGATAAGGCCATCGACCTGCTGGACGAGGCCTGCGCCTGCTGCAATCTGGCGCACCCGGTCATCTCCGAGTATCTGGGGATGCAGAAGGAGCTGGACGCCCTGAAGCAGGAAGAAGCCGAGATGGAAAGCGCGGATGTGAACGAAGCCATCGACTACGAGCGCGTAGCCGAGCGCAAGACCCGCATCGCCAAGCTGGAATCCGAGCTGCCCGCCAAGCAGGCCGCTGCCAGCGAAATTCAGGTGACCATGGACGATGTAGCCAAGGTCATCGAGCTGTGGACGGGCATCCCGGCGGTGAAAATTCGGGAGACCGAGTTCGTCAAGCTGGCTGGGCTGGAAAACGCGCTCAAGCAGAAGGTCATCGGTCAGGATGAAGCCGTGCATCTGGTGGCACAGGCCATCAAGCGCAGCCGCGCCGACCTTTCCGGCCGCCGCCGTCCCGCAAGCTTCATCTTTGTGGGCCCCACCGGCGTGGGCAAGACCGAGCTGGTCAAGCAGCTGGCAGAACAGTTGTTCGACGGCCCCGACCCGCTCATCCGTCTGGACATGAGCGAGTACATGGAAAAATACGCGGTGTCCCGTATGATCGGCTCTCCTCCGGGCTATGTGGGCTACGAGGAAGCCGGTCAGCTCACCGAGAAGGTGCGCCGCCGCCCGTACAGTGTGGTGCTGTTTGACGAGATCGAAAAGGCACACCCGGACGTGATGAACATTCTGCTGCAGATTCTGGACGAGGGCAAGATCAACGATGCGCAGGGACGCACGGTGGATTTTTCCAACACAGTCATCTGCATGACCTCCAACGCCGGCAGCAGCGACCAGAGCGCGGGCAGCCTTGGCTTTAACAAGAGCGACGCCCAGCGCAGCGAGGAAAAGACCCGCAAGGCACTGGCACAGTTCCTGCGCCCGGAGTTCCTTGGCCGCGTGGACGAGGTCATCGCCTTCAAGCCCCTGACCGAGGAGACCCTGCAGGGCATCGCCGCCCTGATGCTGGACGAGTACAAGCCCGGCATGGAGGCTAAGGGCATCGCTTACAGCTACACCCCGGCAGCGCTCAAGGCACTGGTGCAAAAGAGTCAGGGCGGGCGCTTCGGCGCACGCGATTTGCGCCGCACCATCCGCAAGGCGGTGGAGGATCCTGCCGCCGAGCGCCTGATCGACGGCACGCTGGCATCCGGCGGCACCCTTGTGGTGGATGCCGATGAAAACGGCGAAGTCGTGCTGAAATAATCATAACCGCAAAGCACCCCGGCTGGAAATGCAGGGGCTTCATAAAACAGTATTTGCAAAAGCTCCCGCAATGGGGAAGATTTGGCGTGACTTCGGTCACGCCTTTTCTTTTGCTTCCAGTTCATCCAGAGGGATATACCCCAGCCCATCATACTTGATATGGATGTGCTGTACCCGCTTTCCGCTGGACTTATCCGGGGCATCCACATAGATGGCCGATACCAGTTCACGGAGAGCATAGGGCGTAAGTTCTTCAATATGAACGTACTTGTGCGCTTTCTGGATGACCTTTTCAATATTCTCGATTTGCTGTTCCTGTACTTCGATTTCCTGCCGGATAGAGAGAACTTCCTCTTCCAACTGCTTCTGCTCGGCATCATAGCTCTGGCTCATCATGTCAAAACGGTCATCGCTCAGCTTTCCGCTGGCGTTGTCCTCGTAGATTTTCATGAACAGCCGTTTGAGGTCTGCGATTCGCTTCTCATTCCGGGCAAGCTGCTTCTTCAGGACAGTCAGCTTTTCGGTGCTTTCCACCCGAAGCTGTTCCTCCATGACCTTGCGGAAGTAGTCCTCATGGCAAAGGATGTAGTCCGTCACCCGCTGGACATGATTCAGCACTTGGCCTTCCAGAACTTTTACCCGGATGAAGTGCCCTCTGCATTTACTTCTGTTCTTCTTGTGCAGAGCGCAGTCAAAGAAGTCTTGGTTAAAGTCCCTGTTATTGGATGAACCATACTGCATCTTGGAACCGCAGTCAGCACAATAGACCATGCCGGAAAAGATGCTGCTCTTGCCCGTTCGTGTCATGCGGTGACGCTGGCTGCGAATCTCTTGAACCTTTTCAAACACATCATCGTCAATAATGCGCTCGTGGGTATTCGGGAAGACAGCCTGATTCTCCACAGGATTCAGCCGTTGCTTCTTGTCCCAGATGGAGTTGGTGTAGGTCTTGAAGTTGACCGTGCAGCCTGTGTACTCCCGACGTTCCAGAATGCCCACAACGGTGCTATCCTTCCACGCATAGGGGTCTTCGGAGATAGCAGCCGCTGCTCTTCCGTGGCTCTGCTTGTAGGCACTCACGGTGAGCACCTTGTCCTCTTGCAGTTGCTTAGCGATTTGGGAAGGCCCACGGCCTTCCATGCACATGGAGAAGATGCGCTTCACGACCGCAGCCGCTTCTGGGTCAACAAGCCAATGCTTCGGGTTCTCCGGGTCTTTTACATAACCGTACGGCACATTGACCGTCAGCGGCACACCACGCTCTCCCTTGGCCTTCTGAACAGCCCGAATCTTGCGGCTGGTGTCACGGGCATAAAACTCGTTGAACCAGTTCTTAATGCCCGCAAAATCGTTGTTTACGCTGTTCGGGTCAATGGTGTCGTAGTTGTC
>NZ_PXUP01000028.1 GCF_003324185.1 Faecalibacterium prausnitzii | reverse complement strand
AAAACACCAACCGTGCAGAAACCGTGCATTGACCGTGCAAGCCCCGATTTTTCGGGGTTACATAACAAAAAAGAACGCCAAATCTTACGATTTGACGTTCAATATCTGGTGCACCTCGCGCACTCATATCCGAACTTTTCTCCGCTTTCACGGCTTCCCCGAAAGCGACCGTCTCTGTACCTTCCTTATAGTTAAAGGTAATAAGTACCTTATCATCGTAGAGATAGATGGCATTGATGAAGGTATCCACCAGTGCCTGCCGCTGCTCCGGCTGGGTCATGTCCAGCTTGCGGAAGCGAAGCAGCCAAAACCGGACGAACTCCTCTTTCATCTTTGGCTTAGCCAGCCGTTCCTCTGCAATGCGGGCTTGCAGTTCCTTCCTCTGCTCTTCCAGCGCTTCCAGCCGCTCCTTTGTGGAGCTGGTCAGGATGCCCATCTGGATGGCGTTCAGCATATTGGTGATGCCAACTTCCGTTTCTTTCAACTGCTTTTCATAGATGGGCAAATCCGTGCTTTCCTGATTTTGCAATTCCATGACTTTGGCAATGATGGCATTCATGGAAGCGTCATCTTCCACCAGCTTCATGGTCTCGTTGATCACCAGATCTTCCAGCCACTGTTTCCGCACGGCCTTTTTATCGCAGGTCTTTTTCTTCTTGGCAGCAGCACACTTGTAGTAGGTATACATTTTCCCGGTGTGGCTGACACCGCTTTCTCCGAACATCAGTGCACCGCACTTGCCGCAGTACAGCTTGGTGGTGAGCAGATAGCTTTCCTCTGCCTTATGACGGGCAGGGGCTTTTTTGTTTTTCGCCAGCTTTTCCTGCACCTTGTTGAACAAGTCCTCCGATACCAACGCCGGGATTGCATTGGGCTGTACCACATCCCGCAAACGCAATTCGCCGATGTACCGGCGATTACTCAGCATCCGCTGAATCGTATTGTAGGACATCTCCCCGCCCATTGAATTTTTGATGTTGTGTGCCTTTAACCAATCCCGCAGGTCAGTCATGGTCGCACCGTCCGCATACTTCTGGAACGTCTGCTCCACATACGGAGCCAACAACGGGTCGGGCTGGTAATGCCGGGTCTCATCGATCATGTATCCGAACGGAATCGTGCCGCCATTATAAATACCCTTGAGAGCATTTTCGGTCATGCCGCGCACGACCTTTTCAGACAGGTCAGCCGAGTAGTATTCGGCGTAGCCTTCCAGCACCGATTCCAGAATAATACCCTCCGGGCCAGCCGAAATGACTTCCGTTGCCGATACCAGTTTCACGCCGTTTCGCTTCAGCTGAGTCTTGTACCGGGCACTGTCGTAGCGGTTTCGGGCAAAGCGGTCGAGCTTCCAGACAATGATGATGTCAAAGATGCCACGCTCACTGTCCTTGATCATCTGCTGGAACTGCGGGCGGTTATCGGTCTTGGCGGAGATGGCACGGTCAATGTAATGCTTCACCACCGTGAAGCCGTTCTTTTCCGCATAGGCGGTGCATTCCCGGATCTGACCTTCAATGGATTCTTCGCGTTGGTTGTCGCTGGAATAGCGGGCATAGATCACGGCAGTCATGGCAAGCACCTCCTATTTATACATCATTGAACGGTGGAATGTTCTTCCAAAGCAATGTTTCGTATAATTTATATACCACATTTTGCAATGAAGTGCAATAGAATAATGAAATCAACGAACAGCATTTACTTCTTTTTGTAATAAGATACCCACCGACCTATGGTTTTCGCCATAAGCTGGTGAGCATCTGTTCTTCTTGGTCTATAATCACTGATGGCGCAGTAATGGACATCCCGTCCTTGTTGTATCTGGTTAATTGCAGTTTCGGAGTACAACAAAAAAATGAGACAGGCAACCTTTTTCGGGGAAGTCCATCTCATTTTTTTGTTTTGGCTGTTTTGCAACAGCCCTGTTTAAATCGCTCAAGCTAACCAAAAACAACGGCTGCTTTTCGGAGCAGAGAATTGATTCTGTTAATAGATGCTGTCTTCTGAAATTTCAATTCCAAGTACTCCGAGGATGTCTGCGTTTTTCTGCTGCAAACAGTTCCTGATGGCCTCCTTCAGTTTCTCATCCGTTACCCACAAAGGCATCATTTCACGTGGGATGCATTGATGAAATGCATTTTCAAATTTGGTACACAGTTCAAACAATTCCTCATCCACAGCAGTTTGGGGCATAGAATCGTCCGAAAAAAGATCATCTAAAGTTTCAACAGTCACTCTGTCCGGCCTCCTTTTTGCCTTTTGTCAACGTTCTTCCCAGATGGCACGTTCACGCTGCTCACGGTCATAGGGTTCTGCATTCTTAATGATCGCGTCGAGCATCTGGTTAAATACTCTTACCGAATTGGGGAAAAGTTTGGTCAGCCGTTGCAGCTTGATGCTATCGCCCATACTCGCTTCAAAAAAGTGTGCAAACGCCTCATGCTCCATGGCCCATGCTCTTGCGCAGTATTCTTCGCTATGACCCCATCCACCACGAACATGGCCATTGGTAGCAAAATTTGCGAGATCCGAACAGCTGTGCCACGCTCCCTCGCAAAGATTGCGCACAGCTCTTTTCCTCTGTTCCGGGGTAGAATTATTATAGCATTGAATTAACCTTTGTCCATCACTGACCAACGCATGGTGAAACGCAGCATTTTCCGACATCAAATTTTGATATCTCATGCATACATAATCAATCATGTGCCCCAGTTCGTGGTAGTATGTAGCACCCGCCCCTCGCACGTTCTTCTCATCCTCTGCTGCATTGTAATAAACGCCGTGCTCGGCAGGCGAGTAATGGCTTGGCTCCGGTCCGCTATAATCGCCGTTGAGGATACATAGCTTTTCTGCAAACAAATCAAAGACCTTCCTTGCAGCCGGAACAGCATTCCCATAGCGCTGATCAAGGATCGCATTGTATTTGGGGGAGGAGAAAGGCTTGTCCTGTTTGATGCTCGGTCGTATGCTGGCAGCTGTTTTTGTTCCTGCAGATGCTACTGAAGCAGCCGCTGCTGCCGTTGTTCGTGTAGCACGTCCGATTTGCTCATACTTCTCGACTGTGTCAAGTGTTTTCTTGAGGGATTCTTCCAGTGAACGCAGCTCACCATAGCTGGCTCGGAGACTTGTGACGCTGTCGAGTACGATTGCATAAAGTCTTCTGGACTGCTGGTCATTCCAGCTATGATTGACTTTATTAAACTGCTGCAGGATTCTTTGAATAAAATACCCGATTGCTTCCCGCGCAGCAGTTGTCTGGTTCAATGCATGACGAACCGCAGATGAGTTTACGTTTGTCATCACGAATCACCCTTTACATTGGCAACAACTCGCTGCAGAAAGTTTCGACCTGCTCTGGTGCAGGGCTGACATACGGTTTGAACTGGAATGTATCAGTAGTACCATTTGTATAGTAAACCGTATTGTCATGCAGCGTGGAAACATTCACGTTATCGATCAGATTGAATGCATCCGAATCACTCAACGCAAACACGATTCTCTCCCTGAACTTGTTCAAAATGTTCATGCCAAAGTGCATAGATTCCTTTACCGTCTGATAATCGCTGGAGCAGATGATAAAGTGGATGCCATAGGCTGCACCGTCTGCAATCAGTTTCTGCAATTTTTCGCTAGCATTTCCCAGCACCCCAGAGGCAGGCTGAGCAGAAGTATAGGAAGAGTCTGCGCCAATGCTGGAGAACGATGCCATCAGATCCGCAAACGGATCTCTTTCCTCTACATTTTGCGATTCTGCCGGAGCCACATCCGCAGTAAGAGACGGCACTTGAGCCAGCAGTGCGGCAAAGGGATCGTCATCCGCAGGCTTCGTGGAGAATCCCGTCGGCTCGACAGGGGAATCCGTCGGTTCTGCAGAGAATCCAGCCAGAAGATCAAGCGTCGGATCTTCCACCACAGTCGGCGGGACATCCACTGCTTTGGGTTCTGCTGGAAACTCTATATACTCCGCCTCATCGACCCGGTCACCCAGCAGCATCGTCTGCATCAGATCCAGGAACTGCAGATTTTTGATGACAAACAGCACCGTATCTCCACCTGTTTTCTTTTTGCGCTGCTGATACTTTTCGTAAAGGTCATGGACAAACTGTACGATATCTGAACGGGTATGTGCAGTGTGCAGTTCTGCTACACCATGCTCGAGGCTTTGATAAAAACTTCCGCAGCGGTCATCTCCCACGATGCTGTCGCCATCCACACAGTACACACACGCCCTGCGGTTCAGCGCAGCCGAGAGCAGGAACAGATTGACCGTCCGATCCATCAGTTCATCATTGGAACCACAGATCAGGACATTATGCTGTTTCTTGCGGTCAAACGTCAGTTCAAACGGGTCATCCACCTTAATTTTTTCGCCCATATGCACAGTGACCGTGCTGGTATCGGCAATACCGATCGACCGTGCAGCAAGATAGTCCAGCATCGGCACAGTGCGGGAGCCCTCGAACACCTGCATCGTGCAGGGAGAATCCGCAAACTTCTCACTGATCTGTTTCAGGTAATACTTTTTGGTTTCATCATTGCAGAAAGCGACCCGCAGGCCAACGTTCGGATTGTTCTCTGTGTAGTCTTCGTTCAGCACAGCGGTTCCGCGGGGTCCTTCCATTTTTTTCATTGCATCCGAGCAATGGGTATCACCAAACAGATAACGAGTATCATCTTCGCCACATTTAAGGCCGACACGGATACGCATCTGCTCGATCGTACCACGATCCAGCGTCAGGGTCGAAATGATTTTGGTGGATTGAGTCGCCATCAGAAGATGCACGCCGTAGGAACGTCCTTCCGTAACGATCTTCTTCGCCAGATTTGCGCACCGCTCTGCCACCTTGCGGTTTGTTCCGCTGTCAAACAAAATCTGGAACTCATCCATGATGACAAGGATACGGGGCATGCTATTTCCGGTATTGGTAACATAGTCTTCCAGCTTTGTATATCCACCGGATCTCTTGAATATATCCGAGCGATTCGCCATCTCCTGGACCAGATTTTCCAAGATGCTCTCGCCGAACTCCTGCAGTGCATCCAGCGCCAGCAGCTTGATGTGCGGCAACCGCTCCGATTCATAGATTTTGAACTCGGTACCGCCCTTGAAATCCATCAGATACAAATTGAGCTGTTCCGGCGAATAGTTCATCATACTGCTCATAATCAGCGTATGCAGCAGGGTCGATTTGCCGCCACCCGTACCACCGCCGATCAGGCCATGATGCGAAGTGCCCTCGCCAAACACCATGCTCACGACCGAATCGCCATCGCCGATGCCCATCGGCAGCTTCAGTACCTTGGCTGTGCTGCCCTGGAACGGTTCCGGCGGGAGGATTTCTTCAAAATGGATGCTCTGAACGCTCAGTTTTTCGACTGCCTTGTGATATTCTACCGCAAATTTTTCCAACTGTCCGGCATCGGGTTTTTCGATCAAACGGACCGAGAGATGATACGGCAGCAGAGCAAAGCCGTTTTCTTTACATTCGATCTGGACACAATTCTTTTCCAGTTCGGCCAGTTTTTCGTCTATGTGGTCATAGCTGCTTGCCACCTCGACCGCAGTATTCCGACACAGAACGACATAGATGCCGCACCTGTTTCCTTTCTGCATAACAGAGGACAGCAGTTCCAGACAGCGAGCGTCCGCATTCAACGGGAAATCATACAGCATGAGCAATGTAATCGCTTCTGTACGTCTTGGATTGTGCGCATTATAATCCAGCAAATCATCATAATCAGGGCGGTCACGGATAAAATCAAGCGTCTGTCCTTCCAGCTCTTTCAGACAGCTCAGCAATTCTTCTGTCCGGGACATCTGCGTGACAGCCCTTTTGTAGGAATCCGGCATTTTATTGACGAAGTTGGACAACATACGGACACTTCCGCCGCCCTCTTTCGGATCAAAGATACAGAAGCGCACTTTGGATGCCGGGCACTTCCGAAGGAAGCCCCAGATTACGCGATATGCTGCACTCTGCATATTATCGTGCTGCGCCTCAGCTCCGATTACCTCCAGATTGAGTGGATGATGGAGATTAAACATCATCGGCAATTCCACACGGCTCATATCAATAGAGTGACCCGGTGTTTCCGCGCGGAAAGCACGCACGATTTTTTTATAGCCGATGCTTTCATCAAAGATTTCGGCCGGATAAGCGATCTGGCCCATGCAGAACAACTCCGGGAAAGTTGTACTTGCCGACTGTTGATCAAATGGCTCCTGAGATATCTGTTTCCATTCAGTAAGGTTCTGAATGGAAACATCCAGCTCTGCATCATCTTTCGCTTCGACCAGCTTGCGGATAAACGGCGAGAACGCAATGCCCCGGTTCTGCATTCCCTCAAAGATAAGCATATACTTACTGAAGAAGCGGTCGAAACCGGCTTTATCCGGCATCAGATGATAAAGCAACGGCAAGCCGCGCTCCGAAAAGCTCTGCTGATCCTGCTTGATGACCGCTGTTAGAGGCTGTATCGTCTGCAGCATCTGCCGGTAGCTTTCCTGACGTGTGCCTGGCTGCGGCGGCGGGCAAATGATCATTGTATAAATGCCGCACCGGCTGCCATTACGCAGAATATTGCGCACATCCGTAAGAATCGAATCGCTGATATTGCGAGGGAAATCATACATCACGAGGCAGCGGACTCGCAGGGTCTCTTCCGGGTGTTCCCTTGAATAGTCAAAAATACTGTCGTACTCTGTTCCGAGTTTGTCCATCAGGGTCGTCTCGATTTCTTCGTTCAACAGCGCCAGTTGTGTAGCGATATCCTCTGCCGTAAAGCAGATCTTTTCACCGAACAGTTCTGGCAGACGCTTGCGAGCATCAAAGAAAGGTCCGACACTGGTTCCACGGTTTTCAGGATCGATCACCGTGATTTCCAACTTTGCCACAGGGCTGCTAGCCAGAACACCAAACATCCATGCATGCGACAGTTGCTTTGCCTTTTCCGGGAAACGAGCGTCCGACATCACAAGGAGTGGTTCAGCTCCTTTACATGCCATCGGAAGCGGAAAGCGGATCACATCGTTAACCATCATATGGGCACAGCGCTTTTTCAGAAGGGACAAAAGCTTTTTATTCTCGACCAGAAGCAAAAGAGGATAATCCGTAAAGCTCATCCAGAGGATTCCATCTGCAAAGTTTTTCCCGCTGTTCACTTTCACTCTGCGCGATTCATAATCCATTCCCGTCTGCGCCAGAAAATCAACAAATTCCTGCGGGAACAGTTCATCCAGCTCTCTCTGCAGCTGTTTTTCATCGCTCTTGTTCTTGATGCTCTCCTGATTATCAAACTCCTGAATCGTAGACAGGAAATTGAGCGCCAGAGTCTTTTGGTCCTGCTCGAACGCTTCCTTTTTCATTGTCAGCTCATCCTGCGTAATTTCCGGCAGCAGTTCACTGACCTCATTCACAAATTTATGCACCGTATTTCTCAGCACAATAAGGCTTTCGTAGTCTTTCTTGCGTTGTGCCGAAAACAAAAAGTGCAGATCGTTGATCAGAAAAGGAAGCATGGACTCACGATATTTTTTTGAAATCTGGCCATAGTCTCTGCGGATTGCCTCGATGCCTTCCATCAATGCAGTATAGTTTCTGTATGCCTGGCTTTCCACACCCGCCAGTTCGGCTTCCTTACGTGTTTTGGTCTTGCTGTAGTACTTGTCAGAACTCATCAGCTGTTGATCCATCTGATCCACATCTTCAAGGATCTTCTGGGCATCCTCAATCATTTTGGCCGACTGACGTGACAGTGTCTCACATTCCTGTTTGTAAGCCTTTTCCCGGCGCGTCTTTTCCGCATTGTTTTCTGCGATGATTCTCGTTCTTTTTGCCTGATATTCTCTTTCCTGCGTGACGAGCCGGGGGTCCCATTTTTCAATGAAACCATTCAGTTCCCCGATCAGAGCAAATACTTCTGCCTGCGTCAAAGCATCCATCGTGTTCTCCTCTCTCTCAAGACATCTTAATGATCTTCGATTTCATACCGACACTGTCCTGGGCACTTTTCCGAATGGAAACCCACCTTGAGCGAGGTGGTGACCTGCAAAGGATAGCTGAATATCTCTACCATTTCCCCGCCGATCTCCGGGTCGCTCGTGTTGCACACCAGTGTGTACTGCTTCAGATCGTTCAGCAAACGAGGCCGGTAGCCCGGCTCCGTCATGTTCAGGATATCAAGGCACAATTTCACTCCGATGCAGGTGATAAAATTGATATCCACTGAGATGCCCGGCTCAAAGCGGACTCCCTCAATATTCTCCTGATTGGAATAAACATGATGGTTTGCCTGCACCCGTGCCGAAAGTTCCGTGCCCTCGCCCAAAGCACATGCGTAGCAGGGCATTCCCCTGTCCGGGATATGATAGAAAATTTCTCCGGCATAGGCACGCTCCCAGAATCCGACCGAGAGAAATGCCGCTCCGTAATAAATGCTTATGCGGTTTGCGTAGACATCTGCTCCACGGTTATCTGCACAGCCCACAAAAACGGTTTCCCCTTTTACACAAAAATCATCCAGCACGGCCTTTGGAATGTTCTGAACGATTCCCTCAAATATCTGCACATCAATTTGAGGATTGATATTCAGCAACTTACGCTTCAGTGCATTTATCTTAAGGTCTCCGACATCCTCAATACCACACTGGTGCCGACAGATATTGTGGTATTCCATTACATCCGGGTCAGCAAGCAGAAAATGGCCCACACCGGACCGGGCAAGTTCCATTGCTACGAGGCTTCCAACTGATCCACACCCCAGAATCACTGCCCGTTTGTGATCCATTTTATCCGTTTCTAAAATACCTTTGTTGCGGGAAAATATATTTTGGTGCAATTCATAGGGTTCCGCATTGATTGGTTTTCCGTCAAAATAGAACTGAATTTTTTCCTGTCTTGCGACCCCGCAAAAACCTTTGGCGTTCGGCTCAAAGCCTTCCGGAAGGATCTGCCCCAAAAACTCCCCACGCTCTGAGAGCTCCGGCGGAAAAATATTGAAGATAGCAGTGTCCTTGAAATATTTTCCTCTCACTGGCCCCGGGTGTGCTTCCCTCATCTGCGCCGCCGAAAGGAATACCGTCTTTTCTATTTCTTCCCCAAAAAAATTTTCCAGCATATCAATTACCCTTTCTCACGCCAAACATAACAATACGTCTGGCAATTTCCTCCATTCGCCCATTTTCTTTCGGTGACTTGCCATCTGATGTGTCATGTGCATCATTCCATGCTTTCTCCAAATCTCCGGAATGATAATAAAACACCTTTTCACGCCATGCTCCCAGCATTTTATTTTCCGTCAGGTCTGTAAAACGCACAGCTTCGTTCTCGTTATTGCTTTTCGGCAAAAGCCATAATGTATTCTCATTCCATCTGACCCGAACAGAGATATTTTTCTCCTGCAAAAATTCCAAATCAGCATACAAGAGATCAAGCATCCGAGTCATCTGTTCCTCCGAGACCACTTGCTTCATGCCCATAGCCGGTGCGGTAATCTGCATATCAAGGTAAGACGATACTTCTTCCATGAAATTCTCGATGGATTTTTTGTTGGATGTTCCTCCTGCTTCAGAACGACCACATTTCCGCCGCATAAGAGCAAGTGAATCTTCTACCGAACGATACTTTAGAAGCTCTTGCGGAAACCGTTCATTTCCTATCTCATAGGAAATGCGCCGATAGTTCCGATATGTCTGTCCCACATGATAGACCGTCATACGGAAATCCGGATCAAGATTGACCAGAACCGAGATTGCTCCCTGCGGCCGCATGGACGCATAGACGTGATTAGTTTGATCGTCCGTCCCCGAGAACTGGTCAAAAGACCCCGGATGACGATGCCACAGCCCAATCAGTTCCAACCGTTCCTGATAAATTGCAGCGACCTTGTTAATCAGGTGCTGGACATACGGCTGATCGTATTCAAAATATGCGACTTCAAAAATCGAATTCGGACCGGGGTCGATGGACTCCACAACATACCATGTATCCCCGATCACTTTGCCAAGGAATAGACCGCCCGTTTCTGTCTGTATCTTTTCTGCCGTCTCTGCCATGACTGCCGCTATCGCCCGCTGCGAAAAGACCACTTCCATCTGTTCACACCTCATTCGAAACAAAAACACTCATCACCCACCGACGTGAGTGATGAGTGTTTTTCAATACTCAATAATTGCCTTCAAGCGCAACATCATCGCTGATTTCGCCATTCATCCACATTTCGCACAGAAGGATCCATTTACAGGCCCAGCTGAGAGAGGATGCAGCCGAAGTCGAACGTGTCATACCCGTCTTGAAGTATTTCGGATCTGCAGTACAAATAAAATATTCTTCATTACGTCCGAAATTATCCCGATAGATATGCGGCAGACCAAGACCGAAGCCATGTCTTACACAATTTTCGTAGCTGCCATATGTTTCCTCAAGGATCGGCATCATGCGGGTCGCTATATCCTTCAGCCGCGGCTGTACCGGAAGAATCTGGATCGAACCGCCATATTCCGATGCGCCTGCATGAGGATGATCATTTTTATAAATCAGCATCAAATCCCAGACCATACCGTCCGGACCAGCGGGCTGCACTTTGCCACGCCAGTACAGTCTGCCGGAACCATCAGGAAGCTGATGAATCGTAAACGACGGAAAGAACTTGTTCATGGCCTGGACTTCTGCCCGATAGAGGTCGGGATCACTCTGATACCAGTAAAATGCCATTGTTACTCCCTCCTGCCTTAAGCAAGCTTACCCTGCGGGACCGAAATTCCCGGACGGGTAGGATCATCCGATTCGCCCGGCAACTGAACCTGACCCGTGGGCGAGACCATAACGGTTTCACCGCTATGAATTGCTTCCTGCAATGCACGACGACGTGCAGCGACCACATCATTGTTATCCATACTGTATTAACCTCCTGCTGAAACAAGTCGTTTGGCGCGACAGTATTTTTTGTCCTTGCCAGGCGATCAGGCTGCAAAGCTGCGGATGATCTCGCCGTTCTCGGCGATCTGAGTAGTGCATCTGCTGACAAATGCCTCTGCTTTTTCCTCGCCCTGTTCCTGAACCATGCGAGCATAAGAGTTGTTGTACAGCTCGCTGCCTTCATTCATCAGATCTGCCAGACTCATACCGCGATTTTCATTCATCACACGGCTATATTCCATACGATCCCGGATGCACTGCAGGGCAGAACTGTCCTTTTCCAGACAATCTGCCGTCTGAGCCATATAATTGCGGTAGTAAAGAATCTTTTTGACCGTTTCAAACAATGCCATAATCGCATAGAGGAAGAAACAGAAGATAAATTTAAACAGACCGACGCAAATCGAAATCACCATGTTTCCCGTGGAAACAAAGAACCCCGGAATTGCTGCAATGAAGCGGTGGAAAAAGTTACTCGCGCTGCCGCCGATCGCTGCACACAGTACCATATAAAGAAGTGCACCCATGATGCCACCGCTCAGCCCCCAGATGAATCCAATCACACCACCGATTGCACATCCAACCAGACACTGCGTATACTGTCCATGGATATAATTATGGTTTTTCTGCAGTTCTTCCACATTATCCTTCACGAGCTTTGTAGTGCAGTCATAGCACAACATCTTTCCTGCATATTCACCACCAGTCACACCAAAGGAATCGCAACAATAGCGGCACAAATTCTTGCCGCACCGTGCGCAGTGGCCTACCACCCTCTCTTCCGGGTGGTAGTAGCATCCCGGATCCATGTTGGATGTCGTAGGGGGTGTAAAAGTCTGCGCCTTCTTGCTCTTACCATCAACTCCCACCTTTGGTGCATCACCTATAGGAGGGTTGAACGTCGGAATATCATTTTCCGTCGTCATTTTCTTGTTTTCCGCACTTGTGAAATCGTTCAGATCCATTTTTGATTCCTCCATAATGATTTTGTTTTATCCATTAAACTGGTGGCTCTGATAACTCCGTACCAGTTCCTCCAGTTGTTTCAGCTTTTCCTGTTGCTTTTTCAGGTCCGCTGTCGGTGATTTGACCAACCGGGCAATCTTTTGCATCACCTGATTGTAAGCCACCGCCTGGTTATCGTTCCAATCTGCCGAAGGACGGAAATTCGTGCTAATCTTTTCACTGAGCGTATCCAGATTACGCACTGTATCCGCAAGCGTCTTTTCCATGTCCTGAATAGCAGAAACGGATGCGTTCATTGCCATTATATCCAACCTCCTTTTTATAAACCGACATCAGGTCTCATATTTTTCAACCAAAGCCGCAAGCTCCTGCAGCCACTTTTGACAGCTTTCAAGTTGGGGGATTGGCTGCAGAATTGCAGTGCAGCTATCCTCGACGATTTGTCCAAGATTTTTGTACTGCTCATCCTTCCATCCAGAGCCAGCACTCATATAATCACGCTGGAGCTGCTGAGCTGTAAGCTGCAATTCATGTGTACATACGCCGCAGGCATTGATTCCGTTTTTCAAATCCTGAATCTTGACTTGTGCGCTTGCCAAAAGAAACACATCCTTTCATTTATCTATCGAATTTACTTAGCAATACTGCATATAAAGTTCCACGCATTGGATGCAACTGTCTACAGACTGCATCGTGACCTGCCCCTGCTGTGCTGCCTGCGCCTGAAATACTTGCATCGACTGCTGATACTCTCCCAGTGCGCTGGACAAAATGCTCATCTGCTGTTGCAGACGTTCCAGTTTACCCTGATACTGCTGTAGCCGTCTCTTCTGGGATGCAAGTTCCTGCTCTGCACGCGCTTTCTGGCTGCGCTGCCATTCCTCTTGCTGCTGAAGCCGAGCCTTCTCCTGTTCCATTTCTCTTACAGCATTTTGAATCTGTGAAATATGTTCACGGCATCGCTGTAATTCCGCTTTCAATTGCCGAATACGCTGTGCAATCTGGCTCTGTCCATTTTCATCACTTGTTGAGACGTTTCCAATCTTCCGCAGTTCCTCTTGAATTTTGGCTACACGCTGTTCCAGCGTTCCAATCGTCTCACGTGCTTCCTTCCCCTGTAGCTCCAGTTCCTGAATCATTCTCTCGCTCTGCTGAATCGACTGTTCCAGTTCCTGAATCTTATTTTCCAGAGTTTTAACCCTCTGCGTCAGTTCTTCGACTGTCTGCCTGGTCTTATTCACAGACTTCGATGCATCGCTTTGACAGGACTGATTATGATTTGTAACGGTATAGGACATCGGCGCAGCTTGATTTTTGAAATCCAGTAGTGCCTGCTTTACTTTTTTGAGACCTTCTACTGAAACTTGTGTCATACAGTTTCCTCTGAACTATTTCTCAGTATTGTTCTTGGGATATTTCAAAGAACCGTTCTGCCGCCTGTGCTGCACGGTTGCCACTATCCAGCACACGTTTTGACTTTATGGAAAGTCCCTGAATCGACCGAAACAACATCTGGTAGTTCTGATCTCCCCATGAAATAGATGCCGCTCTGACCCCCTGCACCATATTCTGCACTGCGCCGGAAAAGTTTCTCAGATCCTGACGGATCACTTGTGCCTGATTTGATTCCATCGACGTTTCCCCTCTTTATAATCGCCTTCAGCAGTTTCCATTAGAATTTCTGCCTGGAATTTTCCTATGCCATTGACAGAATGTTTCTGTACAATTCGACCTTTTATTTTATTCTGCCACATTAGTTCTGTACTGTCAAGCCGTTTTTAACCAAATCGAGGCTTTCTATCTGGAACATTTAAATTCAATTCCCTGTATGCTTTCTGATGAGGTGAAAAAATGTGGACTATGCAAGCTTCCTTCGGCAACGAATCACAGAACTTCGCATGAAACGCAATGTTTCAGAGTATCAGATGAGCCTAGAGCTAGGACAAAACAAAAATTATATTCAAGGAATAAGCTCCGGAAAAGCACTTCCATCCATGACGCAATTCTTTAATATATGTGATTACTTTTGCATCACTCCAGAGCAATTCTTTAGCGACCACGATCGACCAGAGCTAATCGATGCCATCTCAGAGGGAATACAAGAGCTTTCCGACGCAGATTTAGAGCTTCTCCTTCTCTTCATCCGTAGATTGCAAAGAAACATATAGTTACAATATGGCTTTTGGAGCATACTACACAAATAAGTCCTACTACCACCGCTTTACCACAATAAATTTTGCAAAACCATCTTGACGCGCCTACACTTCCATGATACCCTTTATTCCAAATCTTGCTGAAAGTGGTGGTTCTCACCGTGATAACCACCACTTTCAGCGGATGATTGCCCGGAAAGAACGTACCGCCCCGCAACACACCCGATTCATTTTGCCGCCGATTCACCCCGACAAAATCATCGCTGCGCTGCGTGGGCGGTATTTTTCTTTTGTGGGGAACGTACCTTGAAAACTTCATGAGCCGACCGGACGTGATACCGGCTTTATAGCCAACGCCGCTGCACAAACAGGGGCAGGAACTTCGTTCGGAGCAAACGGTGACCCCATTACATAAGCAGCGGAACTCTCTACTTATTTTTGCGTCTTAACAATTCGGAAACATTTGTTGATGAAGCGTTTTGAGCGCAGCGGTAGAGGGCAAGAACCGTCCCGTGGCCACAAATTTTCAATTCTTGAAAATTTTGTGTTCCACCGGGACTTCACTTTTCAAACTCTTGCGAGTTTTCAAAGTGATCTTGTTGGGGCGTGCCTGCCCCAAACCCTGCTCATCATCCGTGCCTTGCGGCACGAATGGAACGGCGTGTCGTGCTTTACATAACTTCACCGAGGAGTTATCGAACAGACAGGAGGTACAATGACCAAAACGAATGTTCAATCGACCCCTAGC
>NZ_PXUP01000027.1 GCF_003324185.1 Faecalibacterium prausnitzii | reverse complement strand
CGGCCAAACATCTCTTTCTTGTAGTAACACGGCTTCAAGACTTTTTCATCGTGGAGCCGCTTGGCGATGCGGTGAAGTCCCAGCCCTTCCTCTGCCATTGAATAGATATACTCAACAACAGGGGCGGTGTTCGGGTCGATCACAAGGTGATTGTGGTCGGCAGGGTCTTTCTGGTAGCCAAACGGTGCGCCGCTTGAGATATACTTTCCGCTTTTCTTGCGTGTCCGAAGGGCACTCTTGATTTTTCGGGAAGTGTCTTTGGCATACATTTCATTGATGATGTTTCGGAACGGGGCAATATCCATCTGGGATTGCTCGTTGGAATCATAACCATCATTGATTGCAATATAGCGGACACCGTGTTCAGGAAAGAAGATTTCCATATACGTTCCGGTTTCGATGTGGTTGCGTCCAAGTCGGGACTGGTCTTTGGTAATGACTGTTGCCACCTTTCCTTCCCGGATATCATCCAGAAGTTCCTGAAAGGCAGGGCGGTCAGAATTCGTACCGCTGTAACCATCATCGACATAGAACTGGCAATTCCCGAAACCGTTGCGTGTGGCATACTCCATAAGCATCGCCTTTTGAAAAGCGATTTGTCAAGGGTATTTTCACCATAAAACACGCATGACATATAATTTTTTCAAATTAGGCATATACTAATTCTTTCCTACATCCTGTCCTACATCCTGATAGAGCATACTGAAAGAAGTTCGGCATCCTCGCCCACAAGTGCTTCGGATGCCGCTTCATATCTTTGGAACAGCATATGAACTGCGCTGTTCCATAAACTTTATTCATTGATATTTGTCTGTACATCTTGATATAGGCTGTTGGCAGACAATTCTCCTCCAATGGCAAACGCTTTCCCGGCTTCTGTGTCACCTTGCAAATGGTACACAAACCATGCCGTCATATAACCGTCAAACTGCTTGTATGAGTCGCCATGGTCTACATTTTTCTTTCTTGCAATCACTTTATCTACTGTTTCAGGGAGCAGGCTGTAATTCTCCTGCAAAGACCACAGCGGGCAAATCCCCTGTGCTACGCCGTTTTTATCGTCGGTAACTTGCTCCTTGCTTGTAGCATTCCCCGCATCCCAACTGCCAGTCCCTGCTGTTAAGAAGGTTGGAATATTTACTCTTGAAATATCATATTCCCATCCATCGGCCATAACCATTGTGTGGTAAGATGATGTTGCACTTGCCGCATATAAGGCCTTAACCATAGATCCGTGTTCCTGATTGGTGACCATGTTGAACACCGCCGGTCCACCTTGAGAGTGTCCCGCAATCCCAATATTGTCTAAGTCGATTTTGTGATAAAAAATGCTGTCCTTCTTTTCGTTCTCTGCAATCAGGAATTTTATCGTTTCCTCCAGGGAAGCGCCAGTCCTCGTGTTTTCATCATCGTTCCCAACAGAAATAAAGCCCCACGAAGATAGGTGCGTTAGGAACGGTTTATAGGTAGACGAGGTACTTCCTGTCCCATTTGCAAATATGACAACGGGGTATTGGGTATTGCTGCTTTCAAGCTCAGAGGGATACCAAACTGCATATTTCCCAATGACATCATCATTTGCGTCATATTCCTGACAGGATACTTCTTTATCCCCGAATGCCGTATATTTTTGCTCGATTTCTCCAACTGCTTCTGTGTATTTATAGTAATTGGATTCTTTGTGCAGAGCGAATAAAATCAATGCAACGACCCCAACAACGACCACCGCAATTAATATAAGAACAATTTTGAATACTGTCATCATAACTTTTTTCACGGACTTGTTTTCCTCCAAACTCGTATTTTCTTTCAAACCATACGCCCAACCCGGTGCCTTAGGGCATCCAAGAGCGTCTGTAAAAAATCATTATTTACTTCACAGGTATATATCGGGCGAGATAATCTTCGACTGCATCCATGTATGCCGCATACAGCTTGTTGTCGTTTTGCAAAGCGTGCCCGGAATGGGTCAGTTCAAAGTATTCGTGCGGCACATCATTCGCTTCCAGAGCGTTCACCAAATGCTTGACACTGTCAAACGGGCACACCTTATCCTGTGCGCCATACGCACAGACGGTGGGAACCGTGTTTTCATTCACCCACATATCAGCGGAAATGTCCTTGACTTGTTCGTCATAACTGCCGGATGTAATCATTTCTTCCGTGATAGCGTTTCCCGACATCACACTGAACAAATTTGCTGCAGCTTCGGTATTTTGATCCAAGCCGTAGTTTTTCCAATCTTCATGGTGGAAGCTGGCAGGCCCAACCGCTTCAAACACCATCTTCACCGGCACGGGTGATTGCTCTGCATCCCGATAGGCATACAGCAGTGCCAGTGTTCCGCCAGCCGAGCCGCCGGAGATCGCCATTTTATCCACCTTATATCCCAGCTTTTCTGCCTCGGCAATCACATGGGGAATACTGTCCCTAATCTCCACGGACTGGCTGTATACGCTTGCTTCGGGATGCGCTTCATCCCTCAGAGTGTAGTTGATACCTGCCGCTACATAGCCCTTGGAGCAGAGCCATTGCAGCATGGCCTGATCATCCTGCTTGTCCCCGGTGGTAAAACCGCCTGCATGGAGATAGACCGCCAGACCATAGCTGTCCCGGCTGCTATCCGCAGGAACGTAGAGATCAAATTTATTCGCTGCGCCCTCCCCATAGGACAAATCCGCATAGACTGTTCCTACGCTTTCATCCCATTTTACTGTATACTTCCCGTGAAACGGGTCAGCGGTCATTTTCATTACCACCGAGGCGAGAAAAGCGGTAAGGAATACCACAACATAGATGAATCCCCACATAACTCTCCCTTTTTTCTTTGTTTTACTTTTGCTCATAGGAAATTTCCTCCAAACAGCGTGCCACCCACCAATAGATTGAGAAAAGCACGCACAACCAATCGTCCCAAAACGGCAGCAACAATTATGACAACCAGCAGGATGATCAGCCTTTTTTGCAGTAATGTCATGATTTCATTTCTTCCTTTTCTTGACTTTCCGATTTTTATGTGATACCATATTGAATATACATTTGTATCGGCGTTACTATTGTATCATTCAGGCTGTTAATTTGCAAGGAGAAGCAGAAAAATGAGACAAACCAGTAAAAATGTATCACCTATGAGCAACGAGGGAAGAAACCTTTATGTGATTACCCATATTACCGAATCTCTTTTGGAGTTATTAAAAGATAAACCGCTGAATGATATTTCCATCAGCGAGCTGTGCAGCCACGCTCAGGTTGGACGAGCAACCTTTTACCGTAATTTTGAAGTGAAAGAAGATGTTTTGAACGTCTATATCCATAAGCTGTTCTCGGAGTGGATCGACACCTATGAGAGCAACCCGCCTAAAACGATATCGCAAATGGTAAGGGAGCTCTTTCTCCACTTGGAAAAATACCGGGATTTCTACGGCCTGCTGAGCGAGCGTGGGCTCATCTATTTGTTGAAGAATGTGCTCCTTGAAATATATGCTCCAAAGCCGGAACAACCCGCACAGGCCGCCTATGCCTCTGCCTATGTCGCTTACACCCTATATGGGTGGATTGAAGTGTGGTTTCAAAGAGGAATGAAAGAAACCCCGGAAGAAATGGCTGCTATGTTTCCAAATTAAAGATGAAATAGGTAGGTGGGACAGGAACGGCATTACCGTTCCTGTCCCTTATCTTTTTTCTTTTGGGGAATTTGCTGTCCTTCCTGCGCCCGTCGCATCATTCTCCGTACCGCCTGTCGCTCCATATCCTCATGAAGCATACGGGAAACCGCCTTTTTGCTGTCAAACATCAAAAGCGGGCTGTACTTTTCGCCGTAGACCTGCTGTGCCCGGCTCTCCGCTTCCTGCTCCTTGCCGGGGCGGATGGCCTGCCTTGCTTCATACAGTTGCACCGGATCGAAGCCCTGTGCCTGCTCCCGAAGCCCGGCATACTCGTTCAGGGCAGCGTCCAGTTCGGCAGAATATTTCTGTTCCCGTTCTTCCAGCCGTTTCAGGCTCTGCTCCATGGCGGCAATGTCTTTAGGGAATTGTTCGGCAGCATCTTCCTCGGTATATGCCAACGACGCCAGAAGCAGATTCTTTTCCGAACGCAGTTCTTCCAAATCCTCCGTCAGAGCCGCTATCTTAGCCGCCAGTTCCCGGTGCCGGAACACATGGACAGCAGAGAGCGCCTTTTTCTCGGAAAGCAGGCTGCGGCGCTCTTTCGTCTTATCTCGAATGTCCTTTGCAACCTGATTGTACTGTGCGAGGGCTGGGCGCAGCGTATTCAGCGAAGTGTTCAGGCGTTCCTTACCCTTGCGGAGATACCCCAGCTGATAGCAGAACAGCAGTAGATTTTTACGCAGATTCTCCATGGCATCGGCAAGTGCCGGGATGGTATTTTTGACTGCCTGCGCCAGCTTTTTGACCTGTCCTCTCAGTTCCCGGAGCAGGGCATTGTCCGCCTTGATCTGCCGGTTCAGTTCGCACCGGTCAGAGATGATACCCTTTTTCTCCATAGCTCTGGCAACCACACCCTCATGGACCGTAGGCCGCTCCAGCAGGCCACGCTCAGCATGGCTGCGGTGGTCGATGCGTTCTTCGTGCCCAGTGCGCTCCAAATGAAGATTGGTCACATCCGCCCATGCCTGACGCCAGAGGACAAGCTGCTCGTCGCTGTTCCATCGTTCCGTGATGGGATTCTGCCTGCCATATTTGGTGCTTTTGGGATACTTAGATATCCTTTCATAACCCTGTGCCTGCGCTGCGGACGGGGTCATATACACCTTCTTTTTGCCTACTTTATACTGGTACTGCTTCTCCCATCCGTCGGCCTGTGCCTGCTTGAACTCGGCGGCGGTAAAGCCCCGTTCCTCGCCGTCTTTGACACAGAGATATTCTTTCTCGGTCTTGTACTGCCATTTTCCCTTTTCATCCAGCGGGCGCACTGTCAGCAGGATGTGGGCATGGGGATTGTGTCCGGGAGGATATGGGTCATGGATGGCAGCATCGGCGCACATTCCGTCTGCTACAAACTGCTCCTTGATGAAATCTTGCAGGAGCTGAATTTGTTCCTCCCGGCTCAGTTCTATGGGCAGCGCCGCCACAAATTCACGGGCGAGGCGGCTGTCCTTTGCGGTTTCGGTTTCCTCCACGGCGTTCCACAGGGTTTCCCGATCCTGCCATTCTGCGGGGGCGGTGGCTGGCAGAAAAACCTGCCGCCACCCAAGCCCCTGTTTACGGGTATAGTCATGCTGCACCCCGTCATACTCGTTGAGCATCCGGGAACAGCTCAGATAGGCCGCAGCCGCCACGGCGGAGCGCCCAGCTCCACGGCTGACTATTTTGGCCTCCAAATGATAAATCGCCATTGTCTACCGTCCTTTCTGAAGGGCTACTGTGAAACGCAGCACCCCTTCTTCCGTACTCAATTGCAACAGGTACGTCGTGAGATACGACGTACCGCCAGCAGGGGTGGAACAAATCGTTCCACCCCTGTATCTGTGCCAAGCTGCCGGTGGCAGGTTGACGCAGGCAGGCGGCGGGATGGGGTGGCAATATACCACCCCATGAACAGGGGCTTCCAAAGTGGAAACCCCTGCGCCGACTGCATGGGCAAGGCTGGCAGTTTGGTAGAAATGCAGCCTTGTCCAGCGGCTCCCGCAGGAGCCGCAATCCCCCTCGGAGAGCGCACGTGCCCGACCAACGGGAGGGCTACCACCGCCTGCTTTAGCAGGTGGTGAGTAAGTGCGCCCTTCGGGAGAAAAAAGAGGGAGGCCCCCGGTTTCCCGGAGACCTCCCAGCGGAATTCAATCGTACTGCGGCAGCTTCTGCATCAGGTAATCCTCCAGCGCAGACAGATTCATCGTCCGCACTTCCGGCAGTACCTTTTCCAAAATCGCGCCCTCCTGAATGAGCCTTCGCGTTCTGGCTTTGCGCTCCTTGACTCTGTCTCTGGCCTGCGCTTCCTCCAATCGGTGCTGCGCCTGCAACAGCTTCTTTTCTGCATCTGTCATGTGAAAAATCCTCCTTATCTTCGTTTCTGCCAGACGATTTCATAGCCCAGCGCGTCGGCAAGTTGGACGGCTTCGACGTAGCGCAGGGATTCCCGCTGGAGCTTATTGGACAGGTTGGAAACGCTGTCAGACCAGCCGTGTTCGTCCCGCAGCAGATCGACCACCTCCTGCATGGTCATGCCCTGACGGACGATGTACGACTTGATCTCGTTTCTCAGATTGGATTTCATTAACTTTTTACCTCCATATTCTCGTGATATTGGTTTTTGAGTAAGTGAACTGTGTGCGCTTTGCGGTGAAAAATTTGCCGTGCCGCAAATCTGCTCAGATTTCCGTCCGTGATGCCCTGTTCACAACAGCGCCCTACCGGCTTCATCGTTCTGTGCGAAAGCATACGGAACGGCAGAATATGCCGCCGTCCGGTGCAGCAGCTTCACGCTTCGGTAAATCACCGGATGGTGCAGTGCATTCGACCTGCGGCGAAAATCTTCACGGATTTCACAAGCATTGATTTTGGGGCTGCAAAATTAAGCCGTCTGTGTACGGCTCGGTACGGCATAGACGGCTTGTGTACGCTTGTGTACGCTTCTGTACGCCGGTTATGCGTACCGGCCGCCGATTTGGCGGCAGGTTTTACACTCTACCGTGAAATGCTTCACGGTGTGCACAAGTAAAACTGCTTTTTGAGAATGGAATCAAAAACAGCCGTACAGAGTGTACGGCGTGTACGGCAATTTTGAAGTCCGCTCCTCATTTTTAGTATGGCAGCGGATTGACCACCTCAATGCCCATAAAGCCACGCACCCGCTTGCCGCCGACACGGACATTGTTGGTAGCTTCCACGTTGTAAAGCCGCTCGTTTTGCGCAAGCTCGGAGCTGACACGGTTAGCCGACATGGGCTTCTGTGCGTTATCGTCGCACCAACGGGTATAGGCTTCATAGATTGCCTTGGAGCTGGCTTCGCTGTCTGCCCGAAAGCGAATGTAGCCCTCGGATTGCAGAAACTCGATCACATTGTTGCTGCTGCGCTTGACCGTCTCCATGTTCTCTCTGGCCTTGCCCGAAATGCTGAACTGATAGTTGTTGCCAATCAGCCGGTGCAGCCCCTCCAGACACCAGAGAAAGATGCCCTCCTTTTCCCGCAGCAGCTTGTCCACCAGAAACGGATCGTCTGCTCTGCCTGCGGGCCGGTCTTTGGTGGTCAGCACGATCTGGCGGCGAAAGAAACCGTCGGACTTGTCGTGCAGGGCGGTGAGCGCACCGTTTCCGAAGCAGAGGAACCGGACATAGAGCTGGCTTTGGTAACTCTGGACGCCCTTGCGCTCCATGTCCATTTTGCACTCAGATGTGACGATGGATTTGATATAATTGGTCTTGGGCAGGGCACTCATGTCCATATCGTCGTCCACCATCAGGAGCTTGTTTTCCAAATCCGCACGGCTGAACCGGTTGCTCTCGACCTTCTGGATGCTGGTGGTATTCATGCTGTCGCCCAGCAGCGAGCGCATAACCAGTCCGATACGGCTCTTGCCCTCACCGCCTTTGCCGATGAGCATGAGCATTTTCTGCCCCTTGGTGGTCGGCAGCAGACAGTAACCGAGAAATTCCTGCAAGGTGGGAATGTCCTCCGGTTGCAGCAGCTCGGACAGGAATTGCAGCCACTTTTGGGGAATGGGTGCGTCAGGGTTGTAGGCGACCGTCAGGCGATTGTTGCAGTAGTTCTTGTCGGCGGTGAAGCTGCCATCCATGAAATACGTTCCGTTGGCAACGTGGATGCGGTCCGTCTCTATGGACAGCGGCGGCGAATAGGCTTGCAGTTTGATACTGGCCAGCAGATTTGTCACGATTTTAGACAGCCCGGAGGTCAGCACCCCGGAGATTTCCTCCAGAATGAGATTGCCGATCTGCCCCTCGTCCTCAATGAGGCCATCCACCGTGAACAGCCGCCCGCGCACACATTTCATGGGATGCTTGTCCAAAAACTGCTGGCAGAACAGCACCTCGTTGATGTGCCTGCCGTCATACCACTCAGGCCACGTCTGCGGTGTCATATCCATCTTCCAATTCCTCCTTGTGAATTTTCACTAATCTTCTTCGCAGCCTGTCCAGCCTGCCGTCTGCCATCTGCTGCTGAACCACTTCGGCACGTTCGTGAGCATCCCCGGCGCACAAAATATCCAGATAGTATTCCATTTCATCGAGCTTGTGACAGGCTTCCACAAACCGTGCGTGAACAGGCGCGTCAGGTGACTGCGGCGCATACCGCACCTTCCAGTCCCGCAGCACACGGGCGTAATCCGACAGAACAGAAAAGCACAGCCGCTCGTTTTCCATGAGCTGCTGTGCTTCTGTTCGGATGCGCTTTGCGTGGAGCGCCGCTGCGCTGGGCGGCTTGTCCGGGCTGAGATGAAAATCTGCCATCAGCTTCCGTGCCGCATCGTAGAGCGATAGCTGAAACAGTCTGCCTGCAAAGTCGATCACATCCCCGTGCTCCCCGCAGGCGAAGCAATAATAATGATCGTCGGCCACATACAGGCTGGGGTTCCGGTCGTTGTGAAAGGGGCAAAGTGCTTTGCCGTATCGGTTCACATCGATCCCGTACAGCTCTGCCGCCTCCCGCAGATTGACATTTTCTTTTACGATTTCAAAAATACGCATGATACCTCCATTTCTGCGCAAAAACGGCGGCCTGCCCAATCTGGGGCAAGCCGCCGTCTGCGTCTATTTTATGCTGTTTTCGTTTCTTCCTCGTTCTTAGCTTCTCGCAAGGCTTTCTTCCATGCGCCCTGCCGTTTGATTTGTGCTGCATACCGACAATCGTCACTGCAATATTTCACATCTGACCTTGTTGTGATAAACTCCTTGCCGCAGTTTTCGCAGGTACACGCCCGGCTGCGGCTCTCTGCCGCCTCCTGCCGGTAGAATTTTGCCCGGCAGTTGGGACCGCAGAACAGGGTGTTCGTCCGTTTGGATGCAAATTCCTGCCCGCAGCACTTGCAGGTCAGCATGAAAGGCTGACCGACAGCGTGTTCACCAGCCTTGATTTTCTGATACCGTTCCCGGCTTTTAATGCGATGTCGCTTGAGCTGCTCCTGCCGCTTGATTTCTTCCTCGGTCAGCTCCGGTGCGGGAAGCTCAAACTGCCCGATAAAGCGAAGGTGGATCTCCACCTCCTGCACCCGGTCACCGTCGATACGCTCCGGGGCGTGGACGATGATTTTCTCAATAAACTCGTTGATCATGGGTGTAGTCAGCTCGGAGAAGTCCGTGTACTTCCTTGCCAGCTCCAGAAACTGCTCCACACGGGCGGCGTCCTCCGCAAAAGCGGACAGCTTTTCTTCTGCTTCTGCGACAGAGGCTTGCAGCGCTTTCTGCTCGGCTTCGTAATCTGCCAGCAGACTGTCAAAGCGCTCATCGGTAATGCGCCCGACAGCAAAGGATTCATAGAGCTTTTTGATGATGGTGTCCAGCTCAGCAATACGCTTTTTGTCCTTGCTCAGCTTTCGCTTGGCATCTTTGGCCGCTTCCACCTGCCGGAGCTGGGAGGCAGAGCGCACCTTTTCCATAAACGCCGCCTGATTGGAAATTGCAAAGGTGCTGACCGTGCGGATGGTGTCCAGAATCAGGGTGCGCAGAGCTTTGGTCGTGATATAGTGGCCGCAGCAGGCGGCAGTTCTTTTCTGATGGGCGAGGGTATAGGAGGAACAATCGAAGAAGTCAGATGGATAGGGATTGTTCTCTGTGCCGCCTTTGGAGCGGTGATTATACATCTTCTCGCCGCAGTCAGCGCAGTACAAAAGGCCGGTCAGTGGATTCGCTTCACCCAGCGTGTCGATGCGCTTTGGTGTCTTGCGGAGCTTTTGCGCAAGCTCCCATGTTTCCCTGTCCACGATGGCCTCGTGGGTATTCTCGAAGATCAGCCAGTCCTCCTTGGGATTCATTACGGCGTTTTTATCCTTGTAGGACTGCTTGTGGGAACGGAAATTCACCGTATGCCCCATATACTCCGGCTTGGAGAGGATCTGTCCCACGACATAGCCGCTCCAGTTATACGGGTTGGAAAATTCCTCTTTGCTTTTCCAGATGCCCTTGCCCTGCTTGCCGAAGTACACGGCAGGCGTCTCCACCTTATCCTCAAAGAGGATGCGGGCAATATCGTAGGGGCCTTTGCCCTCAATGGTCAAACGGAAGATACGCCGCACCACGGCGGCAGCTTCTTCGTCGATCAGCCAATGGTATTTGTTTTCCGGGTCTTTCTTGTAGCCATAGATAGCACAGTTGGTAGTGGGCTTGCCGGATTCGCCCTTGACGCGGATGGCGGTTTTCTGCTTGCGGCTCAGGTCGCGCAGATACCACTCGTTCATGATATTGAGGAAGGGGGCAAACTCATTGCTGTTCTGGTCGTCGCTGTCCACGCTGTTGGCAATGGCGACAAAGTGGACGCCGTGTTGCCGGAAGAATACCTCCGTGTAAAAGCCGGTTTGCAGATAGTCGCGCCCCGCCCGGCTCATATCTTTGACGATCACATGGGCAACCTTGCCTGCCTCAATATCCGCGATAAGCTGTTTCCATGCCGGACGCTCGAAATTGCCGCCGCTCCAGCCGTCGTCCGTATAGTGCCGACAGTTGGTGTAGCCTCTCTGCTGGGCATAGCTTTCGAGATATTTTTTTTGATTCACGATGGAATTGCTATCCCCGGCGTTGTCATCGTCACGGGACAGCCGCTCATAGAGAGCGGTAATTTTGCTTTCAGCCTGTTTCACGCTCATGATGCGCTCCTTTCAGACTGTCGGCTCATTTGTGGTGCCTCCATTATACCATAGGTTCCGTCGTTTGTAACCATATCATTGCGTACAATCCGCAAAATTTTATCCTCCATAGTCTCGCCGCCGTTTTCGTTGAACACAACTCTGACCTTGTAGGTTGTACCGCCAATCCGGCGGATGATAAACTGTTCTCGTTTGTTCTGCTCCATAGGCATCTTCCTTGCGCGATTGGTTGGTTTTTGATATAATGTGTTTGGTTCCGTTGGCTGTAAGCCAACCGTGTCTTTCTGTTGCTTTTCCATGTTCCATATCCTCCTTTTCTTCGTTGATGGCTTTGAGAAGTAACCTGTGTAATTTGCGTCAAGATTACTTTCTCTACTAATAGGAGAAATACAGAGTGTAAATCGGAACTGTTTTTGAAAAAAAGAAAAATATTTTTTTGGGGAGGTGAAGCTGTCATGGAACCGTGGGAGGATGAACTGCTGTGGGATGATGATTTTTCCGATGAGGAAGAAGTTGCCGAGGAGCAAATAGAGGAAACCGGTCTTAAAATGGATGAGGACAGCTTTGCCGATTGGGAGGATGCGTCTGACGGTGCGCCGGTGGACGAGACGCTGGAGGAGGCGCTTGCAGAGGAACGTACGCTGGAGCTGGAAAGCGAGCTGGAGCAGGACGAACACCCCAGAGACTATAATGCCGAGCTGGAGGACGAGGAGGAAGAAGCGGCGCCCACCAGTGAGAAGCGGCTCAAGCGTGAAATTCGCGCAGAGGCTCTGCGGCGGCTGGAGGAAGCAGCCCGGACAGAATCCGACTTTCTGACTGTAGTAGACGAGTGGAATAAGCTGGACAGGAACCGGGAGCGCCGGGAACGTGACTATGAGAACCTGCGTGGGGATGTGCCGTTGGAGTTTCAGGCGGTACCTGATCCGAAGATCGCCCCGCTGTGGATGAATCTGCCGAGGTTCCGCCAGCTCTGTCAGGGAAACTTTCTCGACATCATCTTTTCCTGTCCATACGAGCTGCACGAGCTGACTGCGAACCGTTTTCTCTCCAAGCTTTTTTTCGCCCTCAGCGATGAGCAGAAGGAGGTGCTGTATTACCTGTTCGTCAAGCAATACAGCACCACAAGGCTTGCCGCCATCCGAGGGCAGTCCGACCGAAATATCCGAAAGCTGCGGATGACCATTCAGAAAAAGCTGCAAAAGCGGATGTATGAGCATCTGAGCGAAAAGCTGGAAAACGATCATAGCCTTACGCTGCGGGAGCGCGAGTTCATGGAGGAATATGAAGCGCTGCTGCAAACCATGGGCAAGGATGCCGTGATCCGCAGGGAGAATAAAACGAAGCCGAGAAAAAAGAAAGCCGCCCTTGACGATGCCAAGGACGGTTGATACAATGGTAATATGGTTAATATATAGATGGATTACGAATTGAGAGGAACAGCGTCATGAACAATCTGTTTGCGCAGTCCCGTTCCCATTGGGTGCGGTATGACCGCTATGAGATCAAGACCGGCAAGGACGGAAAACGCTATATTACGCCGGAAAAGGCGGCAAAGCCCGACATCTATAACCCGCTGAAGGAGTCCTCCGAGATGGTGCTGGAAGCACTGAATGTTGGTATGCTGATGATGAACCGCAGTCCGGAGGACGAGGTGGAAAAGGCAATTTTGGCTTTTGTGACCCATTACGGTCTGTTGGGGCTGATGACGGCACTGCCCACTACGCCGTCGTTTATGGACTACGAGGCGGTTTATCTGCCGAAGAATCACTTCATCAAGGAAGAAAGCATGGCGACAGAGGATTATCTTGCTCTGTTCTATCCCTTCGACAAATTGGATGTGGTGAAAAAGGGCGTGGAATCCAGTTGGAATGTTTCCGGGGATAATATGATGATTGCCCTGACCATGACCTTTATGGATGAGCCAATGGCGAAGAACATGAGCTTCCAGCGGGAATATGCCGAGCCGTATGATTGGGTTGCCCAGCAGTTCAAGGATTGGGCGTTCACGCTGACCACCTCTATTCTGTACTATAACGACTACGACAGCATTGACGAGGATACAAGAAATCTTTACCGCAAGGCCATGGCTGCCTTCGGCGGCATTGCGCCTACCTATCATATTGAACTGCTGGACAAGCCCACCATCTATTGGGACTTTCATTCCCTGCTGCTGGGCGTGCAGATGATGTTCAGCTTTATGCTGGTGGACGACGCAAAACCCTTGCGGCTGTGCAAGCACTGCCAGAAGGTGTTCCTCGGCAGTCGGGCCAATTCCGCATTTTGCAGCGCCCGGTGCAAGAATCAGTATAATGTTTATAAGAGCAGGGGAAAGAATAAGGGACAGGACGGTGAGAATGATGATTGACCGCTGGATTGCAGAAGCGACCGAATGTGATTTCAAGGTCGCGCTGGAGGTAAAGAAGCCGAAAAGCTGGCTCAAAAGCGTCAGTGCCTTTGCAAATGGCATTGGAGGCACGCTGTTTTTTGGTATTGATAATGACAGAAATGTTGTCGGCTTAGCTGACGCGCAGACCGATGCAGAGGCAATCAGCCGGTTGATTAAAGAGCGTATCACGCCTTATCCGAGTTTTGTCCTCGCACCGGAGCGGGAGGACGGCAAGGACATTCTTGTGCTGTCTGTGTTCGCAGGGCGCTCCACACCGTATTACTACAAAGCAGACGGCGTTATGGAGGCGTATATCCGCATCGGCAATGAAAGCGTGATTGCTCCGTCCTATGCGCTGAACCAGCTGATTCTCAAGGGGATGCACCGCACCTATGACGAACTGGTTTCCGAGTATGATTTCAAGGATTACGCTTTTTCCAAGCTGCGCGAACGGTATAAGGCTTGGACGGGCAACAGCATGGAAGAAAAGCTGTTCGATTCCTTCGATATGCGGGACGAACACGGCAAGCTGACCAATGCAGGCGCCTTGCTTGCAGACGATTCTCCCATCCGGCATTCCCGCCTGTTCTGCACACGCTGGAACGGCCTTGATAAAAGCGGCGGTATGGTAGATGCACTTGACAGCGCGGAATACTCTGGCAGCTTGATCATTCTGCTCAATGAGGGTGTCAGTTTTGTTAAGCGGAATATGAAAACACGCTGGAAGAAAACCGCCGATTCTCGTGTTGAGATGCCCGACTACTGCGAGCGGAGCGTTTTTGAGGCGCTTGTCAATGCGCTGATCCATCGGGATTATCTGATTTTGGGCAGCGAGGTTCACATCGACATTTACGATGACCGTCTTACCATTTATTCTCCCGGAGGTATGGCAGACGGCACACGGATACAGGAACGGGATCTGACCAGCATTTCCTCCACGCGCCGCAATCCTGTTCTTGCAGATATTTTCGGACGGCTGGGCTATATGGAGCGTCAGGGCAGCGGCTTTAAGAAAATCACGGAAACCTACCGCGCCGCTCACAATTACCGCGACGAGCTGGAGCCTAAATTCTATTCGGATGCCAGCTCTTTTCAAGTTACACTCTATAATCTGAATTACGGAACTGTGGCAACCGCAAACAGGGTTACGATTGAGGACGAAAATGTTGCGATTGAGGTTGCGATTGACCGGCTGAACGCAAGCCAAGGGACGATTGCAAAGGCGAAAGCGGTATTTGCAAATATGGGCATCGATGGTGTCTTTGGTCGCTCCGACATCGCTGCTATCACAAAGGATTCCGTTACTGCCGCAGGCAATCTCATTACAAAACTGAAAAATGCGGATTTGATCGAGCCTGTCAGCGGCTTTGGAAAGGGAAAATATAAGTTTATAGCACCAAAAGAATAAAGATAATGCCCGTTATTGGCTATGCAGTCAATAACGGGCATTTGTCATTCATATACAAGCTCGGTCAAAACGATTTCCTCCGCACGATTGCGGATGCTGTTCATGCGGCGCACCCATTCCATTTGGTTGGCGGCTTTGAGCGCTTCGGTCACATCTTCCTGCCTTGCCATATCGGAAACGATGTTTGCCATACGCTCGTTGCAGGCTTGGTCGATCTCGGCAAGGTGCCGATGCAGCGTTCCGCTTGTGAGCAGGCTTGCATAGAGAACCGGACGATGTTCTTTCAGATAGCTGCGGCGCATACGCCCGTACTTGCCGATCTGGTATTCTGGTTCGCCCGGCAGCGCAAGGTTCGGGATAAGATAATCACCCTCCTGACGGTAAGTGCCGCCCATTTCTTCAAAGATAGATTTCATAAAGTTCAGCTCCTTTTTGTGTTGATTTGCAGCGGTTATAAGGCTTTTTTGGCTCCTTTCCTACAACTGCTGTTCCATTCACCACAAATGAGCCGCAGTCATATGTATTAGGTTGGAGAAACCACCCTCTACATAGTAGCTCTTGAGTGCGGATGCTCAGGCTTTCGCTGTTTGAACCGTCATCTTTTGACAGTCGGCAGTATAAAGCAGTTACTTTTT
>NZ_PXUP01000026.1 GCF_003324185.1 Faecalibacterium prausnitzii | reverse complement strand
GAGCCGTATGACGGGAAACTGTCACGTACGGTTCTTAGGCGGGAAGGCGGTGGTAACACCGCTGACCCAGCCGATTATTCCCCGCTGGTGAACCGGCTGGGCGGCCAGGTGATCCGGCTCTCTCCGAGCAGCCGCGACTATGTGAATCCCCTGGATATCAACCTCAATTACAGCGAGGAAGAAAACCCGCTGGCGCTGAAAAGCGATTTCGTGCTGTCCTTCTGTGAGCTCATCATGGGCAGCAAGACAGGGCTGGAGGCCATCGAGAAAACCGTCATCGACCGGGCCGTGCAGAAGATCTATCAGCCGTACTTCGCGGATCCCCGGCCGGAGAATATGCCGATCCTCTCTGACCTCATGGCCGCCCTCACCGCCCAGCATATCCCGGAGGCGGACCGTGTGGCCCAGGCGCTGGACCTGTATGTGAACGGCTCTCTCAACTTCTTCAACCACCGTACCACCGTGGATATCCGCAACCGCCTTGTCTGCTTCGATATCAAAGGGCTTGGTAAAAATCTGAAAAAGCCGGGGATGCTCATTGTCCAGGACGCGGTGTGGAATACCGTCACGGTGAACCGCTCCATTGGACGGGCCACCTGGTATTTCGTGGACGAGTTCCATTTGCTCTTGAAGGAGGAACAGACGGCGGCATACAGCGCCGAGATCTGGAAGCGTTTCCGCAAATGGGGCGGCGTCCCGACCGGGGCAACGCAGAACCCGAAGGACCTGCTGCACAGCCCGGAGATCGAAAACATTCTGGAAAACAGCGATTTTATCTATTTGCTGAACCTCTCCGCGGGCGACCGCAAGCTGATGACGGAGCGGCTGAACATCTCCGCCGAGCAGCTTGCCTATGTGACCAATGCGGACCCCGGCAGCGGCCTTCTGTTCTTCCAAAATGTGATCCTGCCCTTCAAGGACGAGTTTCCCAAGACCACCGAGCTATACAGACTTCTCACGACAAAGCCCAGCGAGGTTTCCCATGACGGGCAAACCGGATAAGGAAAGGATGGGACAAGATATGAAATATGTGATCGACAGCAAGGTATATGAAAACCACATCAATGATGAGGTACATCTGTACGGCCTGCTCCACCAGCTCACCTTCCTGGCGGGAAAGGCGAAGGACGAGAAGGATCTGGATAATCTGGCCGAGACGGCAAAGCGCTACGGAGAGATCGCGGAGGAAAAGTTCGCCGCCTGGCGTATCCCCGGCCGCTATCTGGTGTTTGGGGACAGGAAGGACCTTGCGGAGCTGAAGGCGGCGGAGCTCACGCCCTTGACCGCCGTACTGAAAGAGCATGACGCAAAAATCAGGGAAAAGCAGCGTGCCGCTGCCAGCAATGATCCCGCCTACATCATTTCCGGCGGCGCCTTTCGTATGCTGGTGGGCGATCTCTTTGACCTGCTGGCGCAGTACAGCTTTCTCCGCAACCGTGTTGTAGAAGTGAAAACAGAAAAACGGCTTGCGCGGCTGCAAAAGAATCTCTCCGGCGAGAATCCGAGCATCCGAAGAATGTACCGCAGGTGGGGCATCCCGGACAGCACGGGTGTCACGGGCTTCGATATGCTGGAAAGTGCCATCCGCCGGACACACCTGACACCGTATGATCCGGACGGCAGCGAGGACGACAGCGACTAAAATATATATGTATGTACTTTGGGCATTTAAGCTGGTACAATAAGCATATCGGAGGTGATTTGGTGTTTGGAACAATTATCATGGATTCATATAAGGCTGATGAAGCAGAATCGATGTCACAGAACATTGATGAAATCTGTTCGCCGATGGATACCGTTGGCTGGGCTTCGGCGGGAATATATTCCTTTTGGGATTATTATACCAAAGATGTTCTTTACATTGGTTTAGCTTCTGATCTATGTGTTAGATTCAGACAACACAATGGACTACTGCCTATTGATGAAAATGCTTGCAAAGTACGGCAAATTCAAGATTATTTTTCAGGGCATGAAAGATTAGGCTACTCTATATTAGTACAATCACCCATGTCTCAGCCAATCGTCCATAGGAATGAATCGCTTTACCGAAAATTTTTGGACTGCCCTAAAGGAATGCCGATTCCCAACTACGCAGGAGAAGAAGGGCTCGAACATATTCGGCAAGCGGAGGGGCAACTAATTGAGTCATATAAACAAGTTGTTGGAGAGATTCCACCGTGGAATAAAATCGGCGGCGATGTATTCTCCCGGCGATATGCTTCTGAAAGCAACTATTTGTATGTGGTTCGAGCTTTTTCAAGCGGTACAGCAGACAATTACCTTGTATCGAGGTCAACAATCAGAGAATTAGCGGAAAATGCCACATATGAATGGTTTGAAGTACAACTTCACGGATTGCGTATGATGATGTTAACTATGAGAATGTCATTTGAAGAAGCGGTATCAACTCAAAAGAAGCTGAATCCATATTTCGAGGCAGAGTGGGATCGCATTGTTAGTACAGAGTATTTGAAAAAAAGACTGGTTGTTTAAGGTTAAATGATAGAAAGCGCTACTGGAAACAGTAGCGCTTTCTTGTACCCAAAATCAGGAGGTGAACGCAAAATAGCGAATCAATTAACCCATGTGAGCCTGTTCTCCGGCATTGGCGGGCTTGATCTGGCAGCGGAGGCGGCGGGCTTCTGCACCGTCTGTCAATGCGAGTGGGCGGACTATCCCTATTCCGTCCTGGAAAAGCACTGGCCGGAGGTGCCGAAATTCCGGGATATCACTACTTTTACGAAGGAGGCGTTTTTTGAAAAAACAGGACTTGAAACCGTTACCGTTATCTCAGGCGGCTTTCCCTGTCAGCCCTTCTCCACCGCAGGGCAGCGAAGGGGCTTTGCGGATGAACGCTACCTGTGGCCGGAAATGTGCCGCGTTATTACCGAGCTGCGGCCCCGTTGGGTGCTTGGGGAAAATGTTGTTGGCTTCATCAATATGGGGCTCGACAAAACGATCTTTGACCTGGCAAAAGCGGGATACGCTGTTCTCCCATTCGTATTTCCGGCTTGCGGCGTCGGCGCATGGCATGAGCGCCAGCGAACTTTTATCGTCGCGGCTGATGTTTCCCACACCCCTTGCCTCCGACAAGAACACCTGCAGGGACGCGGCCAACCTGGATGTGTACCTCTCCGACAACGGAATATTCCGCAAGGTGAACAAGAGCGGCGCGATCTGGAGCCTCAGCCTGTCGGCGGCGGTATTCTATCTGACCCCGGCAGCATCGGAGGGCTACCGCTCCACGCTGAAACCGGCGGCGTTTCGCAACAGCGCTCCGTCTGCCAACCTGTCATCCCAGGTGATCCGGCAGGAGCGGCCGATATCCGAGACGGCGGCGCTGAACCCGGATTGGGTGGAATGGCTCATGGGCTTCCCCCGGAAATGGACGGACGTATCCTCTGGGCCGCTGAGCCGGAGGGAGTCCCCCGTATCACCGAGAACACCGCAGACCGCGCCCTACGGCTGAAAACCCTGGGCAACGCGGTCTGCCCGCCGCAGGCATACCCCATTTTCAAATATATCTCTATGATCGAGACGGGCGAGTGCGCCAGCATTTGCCCCTACGGAAAGGCAGGTGGTGAAACATGAAGGAGTGGAAAGCCGCTGAGAAGGAAACGCAGAAGATGACCCGCGACGGAGCCATTTCCGTCAACATGGTCACAGGCGAGACGAGCCATGTTTCAGACCGTGCGCCGGAGCAGGACTATTCCCCCTCCGGCGATTCCACGGCGCTGGCGAGGACTGCCCTCCACCATCTGGACGACCGGCGCGTCCGGAAGTCTCAGAAGAAAAAGCGGCGGAACCGCCGCAAAGCCTACCGGGAGGGTACGGCGGCAAATAGCCGCCCATCCTCCCGTTTGCAATTCACCGAGGAGGAACGCGCCGCGCCGGAGCTGCAAAAGGCGATCCGCAAATCCGACAAGGCGGCAGACAAGCTGGACGCGGTACGGGCCGCTGTCCCCGAAAAGCAGCCCTCGCTCCATCAGCCGGTGAATCCGCTGGCGCGGCCGTTACAGGAGATCTGCCATGCCGCCCATGCGAAGGTGCATGAGGTGGAACAGGAAAATGTCGGCGTGGAGGCGGGGCACTTGACGGAGCGCGGCATGGAAAAGGCTGTCCGCTACGGAAACCGCAAACTCCAAAACTGGCAGGCAGACCGCAAGCTGAAACCCTGGCGGGAGGTATCCAGCGCAGAGCAGGCGGCGGTCCAGGTCAATGCGGATGCGCTGTATCAAAAGGCACTGCGGGAGAATCCGCAGCTTGCGGCCAGCAATCCCATCTCCCGGATATGGCAGAAAAAGAAGCTGCAAAAGCAGTATGCCGCCGCATATCGGGCGGCGCATAGCGCCGGGGACGCGGCGACAGCGGCGCAGACAGCAGCGAAGGGCGCAAAGAAAAGCGCGGACGCGGCGAAGAAGACCGGAGAGTTTGTTTCCAAACACAAAAAGGCGTTTTTGATTGTTGGCGGGATCGGCCTGCTGCTGGTCATGCTGCTGGGGCTGCTGCAATCCTGTTCCTCCATCTTCGGCGGAGGCGTGTCCAACATTGTCGCGTCCTCCTATCTCTCTGAGGATTCTGACCTGCTGGCGGCGGAGGCCGCCTACTGCGCGATGGAGGATGAATTGCGGGAGTATCTGGACACCTATGAGCAGACCCACGATTATGACGAATACCATTTCGATCTGGACGAGATCAAGCACGATCCCTATGTGCTGCTGTCCATTCTGTCGGCGCTCCATGAGGGCCAGTTCACCATTGACCAGGTACAGGATGATCTTCAAATGCTGTTCGACAAACAATATATCCTTACCGAGACGGTCACCACGGAAACCCGCTACCGCACAGAGACGAGAACGGACAGAGAGGGCAACGAGTATGAGGTGGAAGTCCCGTACACGTATTACATCTGCACCGTGGAGCTTGAAAACTTCGATCTGAGCCATGTTCCCGTTTACATCATGGATACGGAGACGCTTTCCATGTATGCCGTGTATATGTCCACGCTGGGGAACCGATCCGACCTGTTCCCGTCCTCCTGGTATGTGGACAAGTATATCACGACCCCGCCGGAGGACTATGAAATCCCTGCGGAATACCTGTCTGATGAACGCTTTGCGGCGCTTATTACGGAGGCGGAAAAATACTTGGGATATCCCTACGTCTGGGGCGGCAGCAGCCCTTCCACCTCTTTTGATTGCAGCGGCTTTGTCAGCTATGTTCTGACCAACAGCGGCCTTTGCAATACTGGGCGGCTGGGAGCCCAAGGCCTATACAACATTTCCACACGGGTATCTGATCCGCAGCCAGGCGACCTGGTGTTTTTTGTTGGAACCTACGATACCGCAGGCATTTCCCATGTCGGCTTTTATGTGGGGCTGGACGAAGCAGGCAACCCCATGTTTCTGCACTGCGGCGACCCGATCCAGTACGCAAGGCTTAATACGAGCTACTGGCAGCAGCACTTTTACGCCTACGGCAGACCGCCGTATGATTGATGGAGGTGAGTTTATCAATATTGTTTCCTATGGCGGCGGTGCGAACAGCACCGCCCTTCTTGTTGGGCTGCACCAGCACCGTATCCCCGTTGACCTGATTCTGTTTGCGGATACAGGCGGCGAGCATCCCCATACCTACGCCTATCTGGATATCATGGATCGCTGGCTGAAGGAACACGGTATGCCGGAGATCACACGGGTCTATAAGACCACAAGGGACGGCAGGCGGCTGACATTAGAGGATGAATGTCTGAAAAGCGGTACGCTGCCCTCCATCGCCTACGGTTTCAAGCGGTGCTCTCTGAAACACAAGATCGGACCGCAGGAAAAGTTCTGCAACAACTATCCTCCGTGCCGTGAGGTTTGGGCCAGCGGAAAAAAGGTGGTCAAGTTCATCGGCTATGATGCTGGCGAACACTATCGCAGCGACAAGGTCCTTCTGCGTGATCTGGCAGACCCGAAGTACAGCAAATGGTATCCCCTGATGGAATGGGGCTGGGACCGGGAGGCGTGTATCCGGGCGATCGAGGCGGCGGGCCTGCCGCAGCCGGGAAAGTCCTCCTGCTTTTTCTGCCCCAGTATGCGGGCGGAGGAGATCATCGACCTGCGGGAGCATTACCCGGATTTGTTCCGGCGTGCGCTGGCATTGGAGGATAACGCACGGGCCAACCTGAAAACTGTTCAGGGGCTTGGACGCAACTATTCATGGAGAGAACGATTTGGAAAGGAGTTTATTTGACTATGGCAACTACTGAGAAGATCCGTCGTGACATTGAAAAGGTTCGGGAGAAGATCACGGAGCAGCAGAAACGCCTTCGTGCGCTGGAGGCGCAGCTTGCGGAGGAAGAAAATCTGGAGATCGTCCGCATGGTAAAGGCTGTCCACATGGACAACAAGGAGCTGACCGCCTTCCTGCGCGCCTACGCCAGCGGCATGATCTCCCTGCCGGAAGGGATGATGGAAAGGGAGGGCACCGCTGATTCCGACATGATGGAGGGCGCCGACGATGAAGAATAAGCACATGATCCGCACACTTACGGTGCTGCTGACCGTTATGCTCTGCATGACGGCCTTTTCTACGGTCGCTTTTGCAAGTGGCGGGGATACAGCTCCCACCTCCGAGGCACAGACGGAACCGACTGACAGCGCGGATATCACCGGGGACGATCTTTCCGAACTGATCTCTGCGCTGTTTGGCTCTATGCTGGGCGGCACGGAGAAATCCGGCAAGACCGGCACCGTCACCACCAATGGTGGCAAGCTGAATGTCCGCACGGGTGCTGGGCTGGATAACTACGCCTTTACGCAGCTTCCCAACGGAACGGTGGTAGAGGTCATCGGCACGGATGGCGACTGGTACATGATCCGGCTGCCGGAGAAGATCGGCTACGTCTATTCCGGCTATATGACGCTCAGTGATACAGGTGGCGAAAATGATGGTAACTTTTCCTTCTCTATTGATCCCGATAAATTAAGCGAGCTGTTTGAGCAGCTTATGGGCGGCAGCGGAGGCGCCGCCCTGACGCCGGACGGAAACCTTTCGCTGATCGACGATATCGGCAGCAGCACTCGGAGCGGCAAGCAGTTCATTACGGTGGAAACGAAGAACGGTAACGTATTCTATCTCATTATCGACCGTGACGACGGGGGCGAGGAAACCGTGCATTTTCTGAACCAGGTGGATGAAGCTGACCTTTTGACACTCATGGGCGACGATGCGCCCGCAACGGAAACGCCCGCCGTCTGCAACTGCAAGGAAAAGTGCGTGGCTGGTGCAGTGAACACAAATTGCCCTGTCTGCAAAAACAATCTCTCTGAGTGCATCGGCAAGGAGGCCGCGGCAGAGCCGGAGCCTGAACCAGAGCAGCTGGAGAAAAAAAGCAGCGGCGGTCTGCTGGTCGTTGTCCTGCTGCTGGTGCTGGCAGGCGGCGGAGTCTTTGCCTATGTGAAGTTCATCAAGCCGAAGCAGGGTGTAAAGGTCAGCGCCGATCCCGAAGATTACGATTTTGAGGATGAAGAAATGGTCAATGAGGATACGGAGGACAATGTGAATGATTAGAATAAGCCTTTAATCGTTGGGAGAAATATGCTTCAACGCATTCATAAGGTCTTCTCTTGTAATGATTAACTCACATATTTTCTTAGAAGGCTTATCTTCATCCATCTGCATAGCCATTACATCTACCGTAATAAATTCACCTGCCTGCACAATATCAGATTTTTCATGGAAACGAAGGTAACGCCCGGATACTTGGCATTCAACGCAGAGTGGACCGACCATGTTCTTTCTCCGCTCGGAGTAGGTGATAGGAAATCTTGTGACTTTTTCATTCATGGGAAATGCCTCCTTTTATTATTTTCATATTTTAAGTATAAAGGAGGCTGTGTGGAAAATCAATGTCAGGAGGATTCTATATTGAAACTGATTATCGCAGAAAAACCGAGTGTGGCAAAATCTATCGCGTCGGCCCTGGGTGCTTCATCCAGGGCTGATGGCTTTTATGAGGGCAGCGGCCTTCTCGTATCCTGGTGCGTTGGGCACCTGGTATCCCCGATGGATGCGGGTGGCTATGACGAGCGTTTCAAGAAATGGCGCTATGATGATCTTCCCATTCTGCCGGAGCCGTTCCGCTATGTACTGGCACTGGGCAAGGAGGACGCTTTTGAAAATCTCCGTGCCCTGATGGACCGCTCCGATGTGGATACCATCGTCAATGCCTGTGATGCAGGATAGTGCGGTTGGGTGACTCAAGAGAAAGAAAAAAGAGACCTCATCTCGTCAAAAAACTAAATCATAAAAGCATCAAAGAGGGCATTCAAATGAAACAAAATCGAATTTTTGACCAGAATAGTTCTCAAAAAGCACGTTCTTGGCACTATAATATGGACACCAACCGAGCGGAAGCCCAGTTCGCTGATGGCTCTGCCATTGCCATTGACTGCCTTGCCATCGAGGACGAATACGGCAATACCCCGGCACAGCGAGCTGAACTTGATTGGCTACTATACAACAAGCCCTTGGAGTGCGTCCAGCTTGTGCTGAGTGGTGAGATTGAGCATTATCTCTCACTTGGCTGTGACCATGGCAAACTGAAAGACTAACCTCTAAATAGGCCAAACAACCCGCTACTTGCAGTCGCTGCAAATGGCGGGTTGTTTGCTTATTTTAAGTTTTTCCTTTGCTCATAGTAGTGCAAAATCAATGTAGTGCAAAATCAATGGCCCAACGGTCAAAGAAATCACAAATATCAGGCAAATCTACTGGTTTCTTATAAATGTCATTCTAAAATTCAATGGATTTTGCTATTTCTAGCACTTGTTTTTTCGACACGAAAGTCGATTTAACCCTATATTTTATGTATCTCTCGATGATTTCAAGTTTGCCATTTTGGGGGCTTGATTATTGAGAAAATTCTAAATTCCAAAAAGGTCTATCATTTTCATCAATCGCATCGTTATTGAGAATAAGCACTGCACCACCACTTAACAGAGGAGGCAGCTGTAAATAGCTTATATTATTTATTGAGAAAATGAAACGCTATTGCAACAGTTGAATACTGTATATTTTATCAAATTGATACGGATCTGATAGCAACACCTTACCGTTTGATATCACAAGAATGCTTTCGCCTTCTTTAAGATACGACAACTGAAGATTTCCTTTCAAGTAGTTTGATACGCCATAAATTATATAATTGTCATCCGTATCATATAATTGATTTTTTGCAGTCGCATAAATACAATTGTTCTTCAGGTCAACTTCTTCAATTATAAGTTCCGATTTTTTTCTTCCGAATGTATTCGATTGAAATAGAATGCAGAGAACCACTGCCACAAATGCTATGCCAACCATAATCTTCCGTTTGCATTTCATTTTATCAACCTCTGTATGAAAGGAACAGCGTATAAAGCGATTGTGTTATTCTCAATGCCCCTGTATAAGAAGTTGGATATGAAGAACCATCAATTGTGCTTCCATCTTTATGGATTCCGATAGCTACATACCCAGCTCCAGAAATATATTCTACAAGAGGACCACCACTAAAGCCACCTGTCAAATCCCAATCGCCCTTGAGATATTTTGAAGTCTGACTTCTAATATACCCAGAAGATTTACACATCCGATATCTCGCATCGGCACCATTTATTTGGCTCGGATAGCCATAAGCATACACCAACTGTGATGATGAATAATTGCTAGACTGCCAATGTAACCCAAGCCATCCCGTTTTCGTTCCTAAATTATTCTTGAGCGTAATAATCGCCCAATCCTCCGAACTTGTTCCAGCAAGATAAGAATCACTAACAATCATCGAACTTGCCGATACATTTTCGCTTCCAAAAGGTTTACTATTATCAGATCGAGCAGGTGCGACATTTACCGACTTAACGTAGGCTTTTTCCTTTATACTGTATAGATTATGTGCTGCTGTTGCAAGTGCATTAGGCCCAATCATAAATCCAGAACCATAATTTGTCCCTCCATTATTGGTCGTTATCTGTAGGCATACCGTACTACAATATGGTGTTGCCGTTGGATTATCAACAACAGTGATATCATTGCTTCCGATAATCGCATACAGATCGGATAGATCAATATCCGAAATCTTTCCATTTGGAAAATAGCCTGCAGTTGTCTCTCCATCCGTGAAGGAATTGGTTTCAACTATAATTTCCTCTATAGATTCTTCTTTTGTATCAAAATCGTATCTATGGTATCTCTCGATATGAGATTTGCTTCCATCACTTTGATTATCTGCAAAAGCAGTCAGCCCAGAGTTAAGCTCCATTGAAGAAAGAGCCACAATCCCACTTGCTTTCAAAAAAATTCTACGAGATATTTTTTCACTAGCTATTTTAATTTTCCTTCTTTACTTTTAGAGTATACACAAGATTTCTTATACATCAGTTGCTCTGCATTGGAAACACCTCCGTAAAATTTTTCATACGTTAGAGCCATCCTTATTTTAGATTTCAACTTTTACTTTCGCAAAAAAATAAATACCACTGATTTTTTATCCAATAGCCGTGCTAAGATTTATCTCTATGGGATTCAACACATGCGTCTGCTGGCACAACCAAGCCCAATTGTTCACTGTAGTAGTAAACAAGTCGTCATAGTTGTTGTCATATGCAAAATCAAATGTGTCATGAACGGTAATCAAGTAATACATTATAGAATTACCAATCATGAAGCCTGTTCCAGAGGTGCTTACCCTATGCAATGCATAGAATAAATCTGCATTATCAGACTTTTGAATTGTAAAAGACCAACTTCCTCCACTAAAATCTTTCAAGCCACTATTAAGTACTTTGTTTTTATAATTATTAAAAACTGTTGTCGTGTTTAACTTGTCAAGCAATGGCGTCGAAGAATCCGTCACACTCTCAGAATAGTCAATATTATATACAGAGAATTCAACCATAAGAGCCGCACATTCATATCCCTTATCCCGTGCAATTTGCGCAGCTGCCAACCATGCAAGCTGTGTATTATTTAACAAATTTCCAGATGCACGTGTTTGATCTTCATCTTTCATCTTATCGATAAACTTATTTAATTCATCTATCGACATTCCCGAAAAATCAACATGATACTTATCATTCATGCTTTGAATAACAGGATTGCTAGCTTTACGGCTGCTTATGTTAGCAGCATAAGACACAGTATTTATCGAAAACAAAAAACACACTGAAAGAATTAATGATACGAACCTCTTCATAACGAACCTCCTTAAATTCTGTACTCTACTATATAAATTGTGTGCTTCTCATCATCCCAGACAACGAGACTAAAATTCACATCTTCAGAATGTAAAAGCAATGTATTCATTTCGGCTTCCGAGCGTAGTTCCTTATGCTGACTATTATCATAAAGAAAAAAATTTCCACTTGCAATTTCAGGAATCACAAAATCTAATCCAAAATATGACGACACATTTTTTAATATAGAAGATATGGTTGGAGAATCATTAATTTTCTCCCATGAATCGAGTTGATGAATAATTTTGGCTGCATCCACATCGTAGTATACCGCTAACATTATCCCATCATTTTGCAATCCGCCATAAGCCTCATATATCAACGATTCAGAGTATGTTGCTTTTCCAATTTTGAATTGTTTCAAATAATCTCGTTTTTCATATTTGCTTTTTCTTCCAAGCATAAAGCCCAAAAGCAAGCACAGTGCGACTATAGCTAGGTATCGGATAACTCGCGTTGGTCTCGCCTTTATAATTACCTCACACCTTTCTAACTTGCTGAAATATATAACAAACTCCACTTATCTACTGGTACTTCCGGTAATGGTTTCGCTCCGTCCATCGGAATAGCTAAAGGTCGCAGAATACTCAAGCCTATAAGATTTTCCGGGCTTAGTGTTAAAGCTACTGCTCACCATGCAGGTTGAGGTCGTGCTGCTGTTTGAGCAGCTACTTACTTTTTGCCATGTTCCAATTGTCCCCTTTTCATAGAGAACGCCTGAAACGCTGATTTTCTTTACTCCAGTTCGAGTCTGGGCATCAACCTGATAGTATGTTTGGTAAATAGATCCGTTGACCGTACTATCGCCTACATACCGTTCAGACTTTTCAGCGGCCATTGCGGTGCAGGCAAAGCTCAAGAGAATCACCGCTGAAACAACAATGGACAACAAACGCTTTTTCGACATAGACATACACCTCCGTTTTTTTGCTCCCATCAAGAGCCTTTGTATAATCAACGCAATTCGCATTCGCTTCGTTTCAATTTTCAGGAGAAAATTTTTCAAATTTTCCATCTTTGTAAGTTCAGACAAAAAGAAAGCCAGACATTTGTGAACTCTCACAAGTGTCCAGCTTTCTTAACGGATACCTTCCGCAATTTTCATAATCTCATCGTATGGAATGTTTCCCATAACGGTATGTGTAATCCCCCGATGTTCCCAACTTAGAGTATAAACATTCTTTCCATGTTCATCCGTACTGGTTCCAAGTACACCATCTGCTTCTCCGACCTTTACGGTTTCGTACACTGTATGCTCATTATCAAACAGGGACTGCTGCCCTGGCTGGATAATTGAGCAACGGACTGTGTAGCTTTCCTCTGTTTCTTTTGACGAGTAAACATGTAAAAAGTTTTCTGCTCGCTCAAATTTCTGCACATCGTCCATTTCAAAGCCGTTCGGCACATAATGGTCGCTGTATCCATCCGGGAGCCACTCCAGCGGTTCGCCATCCACCTGATAAGTCAGCTGCATCTCAATGGGCAGAAATTTTTGAATCATCGTATAGACTGCCCTGCGGAAATCAGCGCTGACCGCAAGAGCACCAACCGTCAGCATTACGAGTGTCAATGCCGCAATTAGTACTCGTTTCAACACTGGGTGGTGCTTTTTCTTCTTTAAGGCCTCTGTCATTCGTTCGTCCCATTGGGACGTATCTGGGTAGATTTCCTCAAACTGCTTTGGCGTTGGAAGCGAATCCAGTTCTCTTTGCGCATCTGCACGAAGTGCCATCATCAAAGCCGCATCAAATGAAATGTCTGTCCGCTCACTCATGGCTGTTCATCTCCTTCCATAATAGTTTTCGTCCTCGAAAGAGCCGTGTTCGTACCACTTCATCCGTTAATCCCAGCGATTTTGCAATCTCACGGTTTGTATATCCCATTGCCAAAAGGCGTAGCGGATCACGGTACATCGGTTTCATTTGGCCAATCAGTTCTGTTAGACGTTCAATGTTATCGGTGCTAACTGCTGCATCATCCGGCACCGGAGCGGCATCTGGTTCGTTTGGGACATCTTCCAGCAATTCTTCTCGTTGTTTGCGAAACATATCATATGCACGGCTTCTACTACAACTAACGAGATAAGCAGCGAGTTCGTGACAGTTTTCTCGATGAATTTTAGAAAAATTTTTTGCAACGTACAAAAATACCTCTTGTAGCACATCCTCTGCCAGATACGAATCATCCATGATTTTGTAAGCGGTATGGTAAACCAGCCGTTTGTATGTATTGTACACCTCGGTAAAATCTTCTTCAAAGTTTCGATCATCAAGCACACTTAGATATAACGCAAGCAACGCAGTCACCTCTATTCACATTGATTGTGTGTAGTGTACCACGAACCAATAAAAATGTCGAATACAACCAACTTTTGAAAAGGAGCGTGATGCCATTGACCCAACCGAAAACCGATCTCGCCTATCTCCGCAGCGAGAAAGCCAAAGCAGAACAGCAGCTGCGCTACTACCAGCACCGGGAGAAAATTCTGGAACACCAGATACCGGAGCTGACCCGCAAGGCCCGTGTGCATCGGCTGTGTACCCGTGCCGGAATGCTGGAAAGTTTTCTGATTGCGCCGGAAGAACTCACCAACGATCAGGTGATGGAGCTGCTGAAAATTGCGTTCCGTCAGCCGGAAGTTGCGCTGGCTCTTGCAAAGATGATTCACGACCTGCACGAAAGCCGCAGCGTTCCGCACCCTTTAGAATAAAGGGCGCAATTATACACCGTTCCGGTGAAATTGCGGTCTTGCAGACGGCTCGATGAAATCGAAGCTGGCGTTTGTGCGCCAGCCCGATTCCATCCCAAGGAAAACTGCATTTTCCTTGCGCTGCTTTGCAGCTATCCTTTTGCGGCTCCCGCCTGAGATCGAAGCGCATGGCACTCCGTTCTAAGGCGGCGAGCAAAACCGAATACAATTCCAGACCGTTCACCAAGAGCAATCTTGCTGGGCGGTCTTTTTGTTTGGGGGTGATGCCTATTCCGTGTCCGCATTTCAAAATTACCATCGTCAAGCGCAGCCAAGGGCAGTCCGCTGTTGCCGGGGCCGCTTACCAAAGCGGCGAACGGCTGTTCAGCGAGTACGACCAGAGAACAAAATTCTACAACAAGAAGAAAGAGCTTGTCCACGCTGAGATCATGCTGCCATCCTATGCGCCGCCCGGATATGCAGACCGGGCGACCCTCTGGAACGCCGTAGAAGCTGTGGAGAACCAGTGGAACTCCCAGCTTGCCCGGCGCATCGTGCTGGCGTTCCCGGTGGAGGTGCCGAAGGAGCAGTATTTGTCCATGATAAAAGAGTTTTGTCAGGAGCAGTTTGTTTCCAAAGGGATGATTGCCGACTTTGCCATCCACGACAAGGGAGATGGAAACCCACACGCTCACATTCTGCTGACGCTCCGGGCAATAGATGAACACGGCAAGTGGCTCCCGAAAGCCAGAAAGGTGTACGACCTTGACGAGAACGGTGAGCGCATCCGGCTCGCTTCCGGCAACTGGAAGTGCCACAAGGAAAACACGGTGGACTGGAACGACCAGAAGTATGCCGAGGTCTGGCGGCATGGCTGGGAGACCATTACCAACCGCTATTTGGAAGCGGCTGGCCGCCCGGAACGTGTTGACCTGCGCTCCTTTGAGCGACAGGGCATCCAGCAGATACCGACCGTGCATCTCGGTCCCGCCGCACACCAGATGGAAAAGCGTGGAGTGGAAACTTTTCTCGGCAACCTGAACCGGGATATTCGCGCCGCCAATAGCCTGATGCAGTCCATCCGCAGTGCGATTCGTGGGCTGCAACGCTGGATCGCAGACCTGAATGAAAAGAAGCAGATTCTTTTGGATGCACTGGAACAAGCCAAGGAGCCAATGCTGTCCGACCTGCTGGTGGATTACTTCAACCTCCGCAACGAGCAGCGCAGCGATTGGTCTGGCAAGGCAAAACTGAAATGCACTGTCCGAGACTTTGAGGAAGTCAAACGGGCGGTGGACTATCTGAAAGCCCATTCTCTGAACACCATCGAGGATCTGGATACCGCAATTTCTAACCTGAACCAGACCGCCGCCCCTCTCCGTAGGCAGTTGAAGCAGAACGAAAACCGTATGCGGGCAATCGCCCAGATCAAGGATGCTGCCGCCGCCCATGCCAAGCTGAAGCCCATCCACGACACCTTTATCAAGAAGAACTTCAAGTTGACCAAGGACGCTTATGCCGCCCAGCACAAAGAGGAGCTGGACACCTTTAATAAAGCTGTCCGCACTCTGATGAAACTGAACGGCAGCACAGCGGTAGATTTTTCGGCATTGGATGCCGAATTTTCTGCGCTGCAATCCGGCAGCGCAGAACTGCGTACCAAACTGGAAACCTTGCAGCCGGATGTCTCTGCCCTGAAAAATATCCGCAAGTATATCGACATGGTGCTGAATAAGCAGCAGCTTTCCACACCGGGCGGCAAGCCCCCGGAGAAGGAATCGGTGCTGAAACAGCTGGAGCAGCTTCAGCAGAAAAAGTCCAACTACAAAACGATTTCTACCACCCCAAACCGCGAAGAATCGCTCTAAACGATCTTTCTGTCACCGATATGCCGTTGCAATCAGTGGCAGAAGTACATAATTCATTTGTTTTTTGCTGGCTTTTGGCTATTCTCGCTGGCTAGTGAGTAGAGGCGTACTTTTAAGGCAGAAATTTTCTCCAACACCCCCCATTTTAGGCCACTTTTTCTGTTAATAGTAGAAGCGCCTCTTTGAAAGCCGGTCATTTGTGACCTTTTTGTTAATTCTCAAAAAGATGGTTGTCTTTGGGCTGTTTTCGTTGCCTACCTATTGAGAGGATTTTTTCAAAAGCGGAGATTTGGTCTCAAGAATTACAATTCAATTACAAGTTTCTCACCAATGCTACGAAACAGGCGTTCTCGATGCCTACCAAGTGTAGGGCATCTTTTTCAAGACCATTCTCGGACTATTATGACGTTTTGTTTACAAAATTGCTTGCAATGCTACGAAATGGCCTTTTTCATCGGCTACCAAGTAGAAGGATGTTTTTCGTCCGTCAAAGTCCAGAAATCTTCCATATGTTCCTTGACAAGTGAATAGTTCAATCGTCCGGTACTTCACAAAAGGTACTTCTGTAACTCGCAGCCCGGTCATAACGAAGACGGGGTGGCTGAAATGCCAATGGTGCGGT
>NZ_PXUP01000025.1 GCF_003324185.1 Faecalibacterium prausnitzii | reverse complement strand
TTGGGGATGACTCTGCCGTAGCGGTCGGTCTGGGTCAGACCACGGTAGCCGCCCTTGTCCACGTTCTCCCGGTCGTAGCCCACCTCCAAGGTGATGGATTCCGCCACCAGCTTCTTTTCCGTGAGCCGGAACATCAGAATCTCCGCCATCTCCCGGACAATGAGTTTTGCTTTATCATACGGGTAAGGAGTGGATAGCACCTGCCCCTCGCTGATGCTGTTGGTGCTGGGCTTGTAGCTTTTGATCTGCTCCATGCCGCAGGGTTCGTAGCCCCATGCGTGGTCGATGAGAATTTCTGCATCCACGCCGAAAATCTCATACAGACGATCTTCTCCATGGATGGAGAACCGTGCCAAGTCCCCCATGGTGTAGATGCCATGAGCTTCCAGCCGCTTGACGGTTCCGGGACCGGTCATCCAGAAATCCGTCAGGGGTCTGTGGTTCCACAGCAGATACCGATAGGACTGCTCATCCAGTTCCGCAATGCGGACACCATCTTTGTCTGCCGGGATGTGCTTTGCCACAATGTCCATGGCCAGCTTTGCAAGGTAGAGGTTAGTGCCGATGCCTGCCGTTGCGGTGATGCCGGTGTTGTACAGCACCTCCCGCACCATGGTCATGGCAAGTTCATGGGCGCTCATGTGATAATAAGGCAGATAGCCCGTCACATCAATGAAAACCTCGTCGATGGAGTAGGGGTAAATGTCTGCCGGGGACACATATTTAAGGTAGGCCTTGTAGATCTGGGTGGACACATCCAGATACCGCTGCATCCGGGGCGGTGCAACAATGTAACTCAACCCCAGTGCAGGGTCTGCGTTCAGGGCGTTGGCATCGAAAGAGGTGCTGGTAAAGTGATATTTGCCGTTCTCTCCCCGGACTACCTTTTTCTGCCGGATGGCGGTCTGCAGCCGCTGGGCATTGACCTCCCGGACACGCTGGACGGCTTCAAACAGCCGCGCTCTGCCGGGTATCTTGTAGGCTTTCAGGGAGGGCGACACCGCAAGGCAGATGGTCTTTTCGGTGCGGGAGGCGTCTGCCACCACCAGATTTGTGGTCAGGGGGTCCAGATGGCGGTCTACGCACTCCACCGAGGCATAAAAACTTTTCAGGTCGATTGCCAGATAGGTGCGCTGTGCTGCCATACTTCAGCCCTCCTCTGTGTTATTTGGTTTCCACCTCCACGAACCATCTGCCGAACCGGGATGGAAACCGTGGGTCGGAACGCTCGAAAAACAGGTGCCGCTCCTCCCTTTTACCATTACAGTATAACAGTCGCCGGGCATATCGGCAATGGTATTTGCGGGGCGAAAGTCCCGCACTTGCTCGATGGGATACGTCCGGCCATCGCCCCATGTGATCTGCCGGGGCTGCATATAGCCGGTTGCGTCAAAATCAGAGTTCACCTTCACATAGACCTTTTCTGTTTTACGGCGGCAGTTCCGATTCATTCCTCACAACTCCTTTGCAAAATAAAGCACAACCATTTATCTTATTATAATAAATCTTTACGCTGTTTTCAAGGTGAAATAGCTATTTGTATGTGATGCGGACAACAAAAAGATTTGTCCTGACTTTTGAATGGCTCAAAAAGACACATTCATTCCTTCTAAAGCATTAAATCTAACGTCTATAATGGTTTCCTTGACAGATTTTTGCATTTCAAGCTGCGCAAAACGCAGAATCAGATATAAAAATATTCTTTTGTATGTAAAAAACCTTCAAAATTAACTTGAAACGCTTTTGTTGCAATGATACAATAAGAATGTCATTTTGTGGGGAAATCAGCGCAAAGCCAATGCGGACAGGCCGCGAGCGTAGGGGTTCCTGTGGGGTGTGTAAAAATAACCAAGCTATGGCAGCACTGCACCTCATTGGTTCTGAGCAGTACTGCCCTCCGAAATGTGAGGAAGGTATTTATATGATGAAAAAAATCTCCCGCCGCTCCTTTTTGCAGGCTTGCGGCATTGCAGCAGCCACAGCAGCACTGACCGCCTGCGGCGGCGGTAAGGCCGAGAGCGGCAAGGGCAGCAGCCAGAACGGCAAGATCCAGATCACCTTTTATCTGTGGGATCGCTCCATGATGAAAGCGCTTACTCCGTGGCTGGAAGAAAAATTCCCGGAGTATGAGTTTACCTTCATTCAGGGCTTCAACACCATGGACTACTACCGTGACCTGCTGAACCGTGCGGAGCAGCTGCCGGACATCATCACCTGCCGCCGCTTCTCCCTGAACGATGCGGCTCCTCTGGCAGAGCACCTGATGGACTTGAGCACTACCGAGGTTGCAGGTACCTTCTATTCCAGCTACCTGAACAACAATCAGGAACCGGACGGCGCAATCCGCTGGCTGCCTATGTGCGCCGAGGTGGACGGTACGGCTGCAAATGTTGATCTGTTTGCTCAGCACAACATCCCCCTGCCAACCAACTATGCCGAGTTCGTGGCGGCAATCGATGCCTTTGAGGCGGTCGGAATCAAGGGCTATCAGGCAGACTGGCGGTATGACTACACCTGTCTGGAAACCATGCAGGGCTGCGCCATCCCGGAGCTGATGAGCTTGGAGGGCACCACTTGGCGTATGAACTACGAGAGTGAGACCGAGGATAGCTCCACCGGTCTGGACGATGTGGTATGGCCGAAGGTCTTTGAAAAATACGAGCAGTTCCTCAAGGATGTGCGGGTGCAGCCCGGTGACGATCGGTTGGAGCTGAACCCCATTGCCGAGCCTTTCTATGCGCGGCAGACCGCCATGATCCGCACCACAGCAGGCATAGCGGATGTAATGCCCGACCAGCACGGCTTTAACGTATCTATGCTGCCCTATTTCGGCGAGACCGCCAATGATAGCTGGCTGCTGACCTACCCCATGTGTCAGGCGGCAGTTTCCAACACGGTAGCACAGGACGAAGCAAAGCTTGCTGCTGTGCTGAAGGTGCTTGAGGCTGTGTACAGTGCAGATGGTCAGAACAAGATGGCTGTCGGTGCTGCTGTACTGTCTTATAACAAGGAGGTCAATATTACCTCCTCCGCTTCTCTGGAGCACGTTGCGGATATCATCAGCGCAAATCATCTGTATATGCGTCTGGCCTCCACCGAGATCTTCCGCATTTCGGAAGACGTGGGGCACAAGATGATCACCGGCGAATACGATGCCAAGGCCGCATACGATGCGTTTAACGAGCAGCTGGTCACCCCCAGAGTAGACCCCGAAGCCGAGGTGCTGTTCACCCAAAATACCGCATACTCCCTCGACATGGCCGACCACGGCAGCGCTGCGGCTTCCTCGCTGATGAACGCCCTGCGCGCCACCTATGATGCGTCGATTGCAGTCGGCTATTCGCCGCTGGTGTCCACTTCCATCTACTGCGGCGATTATAGCAAACAGCAGCTTTTGTGGGTAATGGCGGGCAACTACGCTGTCTCACAGGGGGATTATACCGGTGCAGAGCTGCGGCAGATGATGGAGTGGCTGGTGAACGTAAAAGACAACGGCGCAAATCCCATCCGTCACCGGAATTATATGCCCGTGACCAGCGGCATGGAATACAAGGTGACCGAATACGAGCAGGGCAAGTTCCGTCTGAAAGAAGTCACCATCAACGGTGCACCGCTGGACGATACCGCCACCTATACCGTATTTGTGGCGGGCACGGATGTGTGGATAGAGAACGAGGCCTTCTGTAACTGCCCCATGCCGGAAAACCTGAAAGCTAAGCGGACGGAATATGCGATCGAAAAAGTAGACAGCTGCTCCTGCCTGAAGGATTCGCTGGCGGTCAGCAAGCAGTTCCCCGCCCCCTCCGAGTATCTGACCATTGTACAGGGAGAATAAACTCTTGAAAAATGAAACTACGATGCGGCCTACGATAAAGATCCGTATCCTCGCAGTCATAGCTGCACTGCTGCTCGGCATCGGTATTTTGAGGTGCTTCTTTGTCTTTACGGATTTCATGGCGCACACTATCTACGAGGAAAGCACAGCGCACCTTACGGAGATCCTCCATCAGGCAAACCAGACCCTTTACAACAAGGTATCCTTCAACTGGGGCGTCATGCGCATGTGGGCACCTTATCTGGAACGTGCGCAAAGCGATGCCGAAGTCAGCTCCTTCCTTACACAGGCAAAAGAAGAATACCGGTTTACAGATTTTTTCTTTGTTTCGCGGGATAGCGCCTATATCACGCTGGACGGCGAACGGGGATATCTTGATCTGGGTCAGACGCTGCCGCAGCTGATCCTGGAGCAGCAGCCTATCGTGGCAAACTCGGTGGTACCGGACAAGCCGGAGATCATGGTATTTGCAGTCCCCACGGCAAAAGGCAGCTACCAGGGCTTTGATTACGAGGCCATTGCCATCACCTACAACAACAAAGATCTGGTGGACTCGCTGAAGATCTCTGCCTTTGAGGGGCACGGCAGCACCTTTGCTGTGCTGCCGGATGGCCGTGTGGTGCTGGACAGCAGCAGTGAAGATATGCGCGGCGTACACAACATCCTTGCCATGCTCAAAAATTCGGCCGGGTTTACGGCAGAACAGATCACTGCCCTGCAAAAGGCTTTTGCCGCCGGGAAGAACGGAAACCTTGAGTTTTCCATCAATGGCACCGGCTATTACATGGTTTACGGCTCAGCTTCTTTCCAGAACTGGACGATCCTTGGCATAGCGCCTAAAGCTATCGTGAATGCCAACATGAACCGGCTGCAATACACCACCATGGCTGTGATAACCGGCATCGTGGGGATACTGGCCGTTACCATCTTGCTGCTGGTGGTACAGAACAACCGGCAGAAGCTGCGGAAAAAGGATCAGCAGCTACTGGCGCGCGAGGAGTTGTTCTCGAATCTTTCTCGCAATGTGGACGATGTGTTCCTGATGATTGACACCGAAACCGGCAAGGTGGAATACATCAGCCCCAACGTCCGGCGCATTCTGGGCATCTCTCCCGAAGCGGTGCAGGAGGATTTCCACGTTCTATGTTCTGCCGGGGGCTATAATTGCAGATCACGGCTGGACGATCTGATGCAGATGGAACAGGGCACGCAGCAGGAATGGAATCGGGCGTTTATCCATCAGGAGACCGGCGAGCCGCGCTATATCCATGTGACCGGCTTTATCAATGCTGTGCAGGGCGCAAAAAAGTGCATCGTGGATCTGTCTGACCGCACAGACGAGCACCAAACCACGCTGGCTGTGGAAGCCGCACTGGAAGTAGCCGAAAAGGCCAGCAAGGCCAAGACGGACTTCCTTTCCAACATGAGCCACGATATCCGCACCCCCATGAACGCCATCATCGGCATTACCACCCTGATGAAAAACGAGCTGCACCAGCCGGAAAAACTGGCCGAGCATCTGGCCAAGCTGGAAAGCTCCGGGCAGCTGCTGCTGGGCATCATCAACGATATTCTGGATATGAGCCGCATCGAGAGCGGCAAGACCACCCTGAATGTGGAAAAAATAAATCTACCCCGGCAGATCAGCCAGCTGGAAAGCGTGATTCGTCAGCAGGCAGGCCAGCGCCGCCAGACCTTTACCGTGGAGACCCATGTGCAGCACGAAAACGTGCTGGGCGATCCCAACCGTCTGAAGCAGGTGCTGATGAACATCCTCTCCAACGCGGTCAAGTACACGCCCAACGGCGGGCACATCCGGTTGGAGATAGACGAGCTTACGCATACCGAGCACTACACCAAATACCGTTTTGTGGTGCAGGATAACGGCATCGGCATGAGCGAGGAGTTCCAAAAGACCCTTTTTGAACCCTTTACCCGCGAGGAAAAATCCGGCACCAACAAGGTGCAGGGCACCGGCCTTGGCATGGCTATCACCAAGAGCATCGTAGACCTGATGGGCGGCACCATCCACGTGGAGAGCACCACCGGCAAGGGCACCCAATTTGAGGTCGTGCTGGAATTTACCATTGATGCCGAAGCAGATACGGTGCAAGAGACACAGGTGCCCCCGGAGGAAGAAGAGAACGCTTCTCCTCTGTCCGGCATGAAGTTCCTCTGCGCCGAGGACAACGCCATCAACGCCGAGATCCTGGAGCTGCTGCTGGAATCCAAGGGCGCACACTGCAAAATTTACCCCAACGGGCAGGAGCTTGTGGATGCGTTCGCCAGCGTCAAGCCCGGCGAGTATGACATGATCCTGATGGATGTGCAGATGCCGGTAATGGATGGCCTGGAGGCCACCCGCCGCATCCGCAGCGGCGAAAACCCGCTGGGCAGAACCATCCCCATCCTTGCCATGACCGCCAACGCCTTCCTTGAGGATATGCAAAAGAGCAAGGATGCTGGCATGGACGAGCATCTCTCCAAGCCGGTAGACATCAGCGCACTGGAACAGACGGTGAAACGCTTCCGCGTTACCCCCCCCCCCGAAAATAAATAGTGGAATCGCACGGTTTCGCAGATGACCGATACCCACGACCTAGCAGGGCCGCAAATGGGTGGCCCTGCTCTTTTGGGTAGCTTGAGCGAGCGACAACCACCAGCTCTGCTGGTGGAATAAAACGGCTTTAGCCCTAGACAAAGAGAAACCTCCCCGTAGAATAGAGTGTGGGTTTGCCAACCACATTCTAGGAACAGGGAGGTTTATCTTTGAAATGAAAGATAACAAAGACGTAGATAGTTTAAGCCATACCACGTGGAGATGTCAATACCATGTAGTGTTTGCACCGAAATATCGGAGAATGGTAATTTACGGTCAGATCAAAAAGGATATAGGGCAGATACTGCGCCAGTTGTGCGAACAAAAAGGTATTGAAATCATTGAAGCGGAGGCCTGCCCTGACCATATCCATATGCTGATAAGTTTTCCACCGAAGTGCAGCATTTCCTACGTCATGGGATATCTCAAAGGAAAGAGCAGTCTCATGACTTTCGACAGACATGCAAATCTGAAGTATAAGTATGGCAATCGGCATTTCTGGGCCAGGGGATACTTCGTGGATACGGTAGGAAAGAACAAAAAGAAAATCCAAGAGTACATTAAAAATCAACTGCAACAGGACCAGATTGCCGATCAGCTGAGCCTTAAGGAGTTCGTGGACCCGTTTACGGGTAGCAAGGAAACTAAGGCGTAAATAAAAAGGCCCCTTGAGGGGCCTGCCACGAGAAAGGAATGCAGTTGACAGACCCATTCGTGGCCCCTTAAGGGGCTTTGCTAGTATTATGCCCCTCTAGGGCTTACTCAAGCCACCGGCTCAGCCGGTGGTTTTGACTTAATGAATAAAGGAAATTTTTTGTTTAACTATTCTCACTATTATTTGATTTAGTGATTTTTTTCTTCTTTGGAGAAACCAGTTTGTGACCGGAATAAATGGACATGCCCATACAAAGCAATGAAGAATAGGCAAAGTATTTATGCGCAGTCATAGATTTTTTGATTCCAGAATAAATGCATCCCAACATACAGAAAAGTGCGCCTAAGGCCCAGTATTTATGTGATTTCATGATTTGATACCTCCTTTGATTTAACTGATTCAATTATAACGTTTTTTTACGAAAATGCAAGCATTACCGGGAACGCTTTCATGTGGATGCTGTGACTGCCGCTACGGTCATGATCGGTGGGCATTACGAACAAGGCTCACATGTAGCATTCGACTCCGAATATCAGCCGGCACACATATGAGGACGGAAAATGTAGTAGCTTTTAAAAAAATTGCTTTTTTCTGCTCAAAGTGCTACAATCGGAATATACCGAATACAAAGGTAGGAAAGCTCCCATGCAAGGAATGTGACTTCGTCACAGAAGAAAATCATAGATTTGCTACAATAAAAGCAGAAAAACAGGAAGGAGTATCCACCATGAAAGAAACGAAATACGCAGGAACTCAAACCGAAAAAAACCTGATGGCTGCCTTTGCCGGTGAGTCCGAGGCGCGCAACAAGTACACCTATTTTGCATCCAAGGCCAAGAAGGAAGGCTACGAGCAGATCGCGGCGCTGTTCCTCAAAACCGCTGATAATGAGAAGGAACACGCCAAGCTGTGGTTCAAAGAGCTGAACGGCATTGGCGACACTGCCGAAAATCTTCTCGCCGCCGCTGAGGGTGAGAACTACGAGTGGACGGATATGTACGACGGCTTTGCCAAAACAGCCGATGAGGAAGGTTTCCATGCGCTGGCCCAGCGTTTCCGCCTGGTCGCCGCCATTGAAAAGCACCACGAGGAGCGCTACCGTGCCCTGCTGCACAATGTGGAGATGGCGGAGGTCTTCGCCAAGAGCGAGGTCAAGGTATGGGAGTGCCGCAACTGCGGTCACATCGTCGTGGGCGAGAAGGCCCCGGAGGTTTGCCCCACCTGCAACCATCCCCAGAGCTATTTTGAAATTCATGCAGAAAACTATTAAAGAAAGAAAAGGAGAATTATCATGGAGCAGAAGTTTTACATTTGCAAGCATTGCGGTAACATCATTGCCAAAGTTAAGGACGTAGGCGTCCCTGTCGTCTGCTGCGGCGAGCCGATGAGCGAGATCGTTCCCGGCACCACCGACGCCGCCGTGGAGAAGCACGTCCCTGTCTGGACAGTGGAAAACGGCATCGTCCATGTCAAGGTCGGCTCCGTGGAGCACCCCATGCTGCCGGAGCACTACATCGAATGGGTATCTCTCCAGACCAAGCAGGGCAACCAGCGTAAGGAACTGCATCCCGGCGAAAAGCCGGAGGTCTGCTTCGCTCTCTGCGAGGGCGATGAGGTCGAGGCGGTCTACGCCTACTGCAACCTCCACAGTCTGTGGAAAGCGTAATTCACCTTCTTAAAATCCGGTGCTCCAAAAGCACCGGATTTTTTTATCAATGTAACCTCGTCACAGAAAAAGACTTTGTCCTGCGGTATGATAAAGCCACAATCAATAAACAAGAAAGAGGTGGCGAACATAAAAATCAAGCTCAATCCCGATCAAGAGATTGTCAATATGAAAAGGAACATGGCTTTTCGCTGAATGGAAAGCGAAGCTGACCCGGGCTGGGGCGGTCTGTATGAAAGCGATATTTTTTTTGAAATAATCTTGACAAATTTTATCAAGATTGATATGATGGTATTAACAAGCAAGCGAAAAGAGGATGTGGAGCATGATCATCACCAAAGAGACGGACTACGCGCTGCGCATTTTGCGGGTGCTGCTGGACGGGGAGAAGCATTCGGTGGCCGAGATGTCGGAAACGGAATTGATCCCCAATCAGTTTGCCTACCAGATTCTGCGCAAGCTCTCCGCCGGCAATTTGGTGCGGGTGAGCCGCGGCGCTCTCGGCGGCTGCGCGCTATCCTGCGATCTGGACGCGACCTCCCTCTACGATCTCATGGGGGTCGTGGGAGAGCGGGGCATCCTGTGCGCCTGCATGGAGCCGGGATATAAATGCCGCTGGCAGGACAAGCATGGGCGGTGCGCCATCCACTGTCAACTGGCGGCCTTGCAGCAAAAGCAGGACGAGGCGTTCCGTGCCGTGAGCCTGCGCAGGCTGCTGACCGGCGGATCCGATCCCCAAGATACAAGCAAGCTGTAAAATTTTAAAAGGAGGTACCCGTATGTTGTTTCAAACCACGGCGGCGCACGAAGAGCTGCGCGCGAAGATCCGGAGTTTTGCGGAGGAGGAGATCAAGCCCCTCGCATTTTTAATGGATCAGAACAACGAGTTTCCCGAGGAGGCTGTCAAGAAGCTGGGTAAGCTGGGCTGGATGGGCATTCCCTACCCCAAGGAGTACGGCGGTGCCGGTCTTGATGCTCTGAGCTACGCCATCGCGGTGGAGGAGCTGGCCCGTGTGGACGGCGGCACGGGCGTAATCCTCTCCGCCCACGTCTCCCTCGGCTCATGGCCCATTTTCGCCTATGGCACCGAGGAGCAGAAGAAGAAATATCTGGTTCCGCTGGCCAAGGGCGAGAAGATCGGCGCCTTCGGCCTTACGGAGACCAACGCCGGATCCGACGCCGGCGGTACGGAGACCACGGCGCTGGATAAGGGGGACTACTACCTCCTCAACGGCGGCAAGATCTTCATTACCAACGCCCCTAAGGCGGACACCTATGTGGTTTTCGCTGTCACCACGCCGGACATCGGCACCCGGGGCATCTCCGCTTTCATCGTGGAGAAGGGCTGGAAGGGCTTTGAGTTCGGCGACCACTATGACAAGATGGGTATTCGCTCCTCCTCCACGGCGGAGCTGATCTTCAACAACGTGAAGGTTCCCAAGGAAAACCTATTGGGCAAGGAGGGCGAGGGCTTCAAGATTGCCATGTCCACGCTGGACGGCGGACGCATCGGCATCGCCGCGCAGGCGCTGGGCATCGCCCAGGGCGCGTTTGAGCACGCGTTGAGCTATTCCAAGGAGCGCGTCCAGTTCGGCAAGCCCATCGCGGCCCAGCAGAGCATCGCCTTCAAGCTGGCGGATATGGCAACCAAGCTGCGCTGCGCCCGGTTCCTCATCTACTCCGCGGCGGAGCTGAAGGAGCAGCACGCGCCTTACGGCATGGAGTCCGCCATGGCGAAGATGTACACCTCGGACATCGCGCTGGAGGTCACCAACGATGCCTTGCAGATCCACGGCGGCAGCGGCTACCTCAAGGGCATGGAGGTGGAACGGGCCTACCGCGACGCCAAGATCACCACCCTCTACGAGGGCACTAACGAGATCCAGCGGGTGGTCATCGCCTCTCATCTGTTGGGCAGGCTGGGCAAGAGCTCCGGCGGCGAGAGCCGTTCGGCGGCCAAGAAACCCGCGCCCATCACCGGCATTCGCAAAAAGACCATCTTCCGAGAGGGGGATGCTGCCCAGCAGGTGGCCGACCTTGTGGCGGCGCTGAAGAAGGATGGTCACGACTTCTCCGTGGGCATCCCTATGGATACGCCCATCCCGCAGGCGGAGCGGGTGGTCTCCGCGGGCAAGGGCATCGGGGAGAAAAAGAACATGAAACTGGTAGAGTCGCTGGCCAAGGCCGCCGGCGCGGCCATCGGTTCTTCCCGCCCTGTGGCGGAGACTCTCAAATATCTGCCGCTGAACCGCTATGTGGGTATGTCCGGTCAGAAGTTCACCGGCAATCTGTACATCGCCTGCGGCATCTCCGGCGCATCCCAGCACCTTAAGGGCATCAAGGACGCCTCCACCATCGTGGCCATCAATAAGAACGGTAACGCGCCTATCTTCAAGAACTGCGACTACGGCATCGTGGGCGATGTGGAGGAGATCCTGCCCCTGCTCACTGCCGCGCTGGATAGCGGCGAAAAGCTGCCCGCGCCGCCCATGGTAAAGATGAAGCGGCCCACGCCGCCGAAGCCCGCCCCCATCGGCGACCGCTACGTCTGCAGCGGCTGCGGCTACGAGTATGTGCCGGAGTTGGGCGACGAGGACGGCGAGATCGCGCCCGGTACGCTCTTTGAGCAGCTTCCCGCCGAGTGGGTGTGTCCCGAGTGCGCGGAGACGAAGGATCAATTTGTAAAGGCTTGAGGCCGTGAAGGAGGCAAGATAAGATGTATTGCGTGCGTAAAGTAACGAACGACCTCTACTGGGTGGGCGCCAACGACCATCGCCTGGCCCTGTTTGAAAACTGCTTTCCCATTCCCCGGGGCGTAAGCTACAACGCCTACTGCCTGCTGGATGAAAAGACGGTGCTCTTTGACACGGTGGACTGGTCTGCCTGCCGCCAGCTTTTGGAAAATCTGGCGTATGTGCTGGATGGCCGCGAGCTGGACTACCTGCTGGTCAACCATCTGGAGCCGGATCACGCCGCCTGCATCGAGGAGATCCTGCTACGCCATCCCAAGGTGAAACTGATCTCCAATGAGAAGGCATTCATGCTCATGCGGCAGTTCGGCTTCCATGTGGACGGACATGAGTGCATCGAGGTGAAGGAGGGCGACACCTTCTCCTTCGGCAAGCACACCGTCACCTTTGTGGGCGCGCCTATGGTTCACTGGCCGGAGGCCATGGTGACCCTTGACGTCACCGACGGCGTCCTCTTTTCCGCCGACGCCTTCGGCACCTTCGGCGCGCTGGACGGCAAGCTGTTCGCCGACGAGGTGGACTTCGAGCGGGACTGGCTGGACGACGCCCGCCGTTACCTCACCAACATCGTGGGCAAGTACGGCCCCCACATCCAGCTCCTGCTGAAAAAGGCCGGCGGCGTTTTGGATCAGATCAAGTACATCTGCCCGCTCCACGGCCCCGTGTGGCGCAAGGATCTGGGCTGGTTCATCGAAAAATACGACACATGGAGCCGCTATGCCCCTGAGACCCAGGGCGTGCTCATCGTCTACGCCTCTATGTATGGCAACACGGAGAACGCGGCGCAGGCGCTGGCGACGTCGCTCTGCGATAAGGGCATGAGCAAGGTGGCGATGTACGATGTGTCCTCCACTCATGTCTCCCAGCTGATCTCCGAGGCGTTTAAGTACAGTCACATTGTCCTGGCCTCTGTGACCTACAACCTCGGCATCTACCCTGCCATGCATGACTTCCTCATGGATATGAAGGCACTGAATCTGCAAAACCGCACCTTTGCCATCATTGAAAACGGCTCATGGGCGGTGAAGTCCGGTGACCTCATGCAGAAATTCGTCAACAATGAGCTTAAGAACATGACGGTGCTCAACGAGCGGCTCAGCCTCGCCTCGTCCATGGGCACGGACAAGCGCACTGAGCTGGAAGCACTGGCGGACGCCATTCTGGAATCTATGAAGTAATTGGCAGGAAAGCCAAAACCAAGACAACAGACAACAAACAGCCCCACCGCGTCGGCTGCAGAAAAACCGGCTTTCAAAAACAGAGCGGGCAAGCGTGATACTGCGCTTGCCCGCTCTTTGCCCAAAAGGACATGAGAAGTGACCGGAGAAGATGAGAGGATCGAAATGGAGATCAGAAAACGAAACGGGGAGTCTGTTCCCTTTCAACAGGAGAAAATTTTCAACGCCATGAAAAAGGCGTTTGACGGACAGGGCAAGGAGATCGGGAGCAGAGAGATGGATGAGATCCTCGCCACCGTTCTCAACAATCTCTCCGTCACAGTGCCGCTCACCGTAGAACGTGTGCAGGACGAGGTGGAGCGAACGCTCATGGAGCGCGGACACTATGAGGTGGCCAAGGCGTACATCCTCTACCGCGAAAAGCGGTCTGCGCTGCGCCGTGTCCGGCATACCATCGCGCGGACGGTGGGGGATGACTCGCTTGACGAGGTGCTGCGCCGCATCCAGATGGATTTTACCGAGGAAGTCTACTCCCTCGCGGCGCTTCAAATGAAGTTTGAGAGTTTCTGTCGCCTGGGCATGACGGAGGATGAGCGGGCTGAGGCACTGACCAAGGCGGCGGTAGAGCTGACTACGGCAGAGGCACCCAAGTGGGAGTTCATCGCGGCGCGGCTTCTGAACCACTCCTTTCGCTGTCGCAACGCACAGGAATGGGAGGAGCGCGGCGTCTGCGACCTCTATGGCAAGCTTCGCTATCTGACGGATAAGGGACTCTACGGTGACTATATCCTTGCCCACTATACCCACGAGGAGATTGCCATGGCGGAGGACTTTCTCTGCCCGGAACGGGACGAGCTGTTCACCTACTCCGGCCTTGACCTGCTGCTCAAACGCTATGTGATCCAGTCACGCAGTCGCGTGCCGCTGGAAACACCGCAGGAGATGTTTTTGGGTATCGCGCTGCATCTTGCTATGAACGAAGGCTCTGACCGCATGGGGTGGGTAAAACGCTTTTACGATATGCTCAGCCGTATGGAGGTCACAATGGCGACACCTACCATGTCCAACGCACGAAAGCCCTACCATCAGCTTTCAAGCTGCTTTGTGGACACTGTGCCGGACAGTCTGGACGGCATCTACCGCTCGCTGGACAACTTCGCAAAGGTCTCTAAATTCGGCGGTGGAATGGGGATGTACTTCGGTAAGGTGCGCGCTGCAGGCAGCACCATCCGCGGCTTTCAAGGGGCGGCGGGCGGTGTTATCCGCTGGATCCGGCTGGTCAACGACACCGCCGTGGCGGTGGATCAGTTGGGGATGCGGCAGGGCGCTGTGGCGGTTTACTTAGACGCATGGCACCGGGATCTGCCGGAATTCCTTCAACTGCGCACCAACAACGGCGACGACCGCATGAAGGCACATGATGTGTTTCCCGCCGTGTGCTATCCGGATCTATTCTGGCGACTGGCGGAGGAGAACATAGACGCGCCGTGGCATCTCATGTGTCCGCATGAGATCCTCACGGTCAAGGGCTACGCACTGGAGGATTACTGGGGTACAGAATGGGAGAAGCGGTATCTGGACTGCGTCAATGACCCGCGCATCGAAAAGCGCAGCGTCACCGTCAAGGACATCGTGCGGCTGGTGCTTCGCTCGGCAGTGGAGACCGGCACACCCTTCGCTTTCAATCGCGACAGTGTAAATCATATGAACCCAAACGGCCACACGGGAATGATCTATTGCTCCAATCTCTGTACGGAGATCGCGCAGAACATGGCACCCATCGAGCACATCAGCACTGAGGTGCACACGGAGAACGGCGACACAATTGTGGTGACGGCCACACGCCCAGGTGAGTTTGTGGTCTGCAATCTGGCGAGTCTGTCTCTCGGTAATCTGCCGGTGGAGGACGAGGCCTATATGGAACGCACGGTGGAAACGGCCATCCGCGCACTGGATAATGTGATCGACCTCAACTTCTACCCGTTGGAATACGCGCGGCTTACCAATCAGAAGTACCGCAGCATCGGCCTGGGCGTCAGCGGCTACCACCACATGCTGGCAAAGCGCGGCATCCACTGGGAGAGCGATGAGCACCTTGCCTTCACCGACGCAGTGTTCGAGCTCATCAACTACGCCGCTGTCAAGGCGGACACAGCTCTGGCACGGGAAAAGGGTCGTTACGCGCTCTTTGAGGGCAGCGACTGGCAGACGGGCGCGTATTTTGAAAAGCGGGGTTATACCTCCGAAAAGTGGCGGGCGCTTGCGAAAACGGTGGCGGTGCAGGGAATGCGCAACGCCTATCTGCTGGCGGTCGCACCGACCTCCAGCACATCTATCCTCTCCGGCACGTCGGCGGGCATAGATCCAATTATGAAGAAATTCTTTTTAGAGGAAAAAAAGGGCAGCATGCTGCCCCGCGTTGCTCCGGAGCTTTCTATGGACACATGGTGGTACTATAAGGCAGCGCATCTGATCGACCAAAGCTGGTCGGTACGCGCCGCGGGCCTTCGCCAGAGACATATTGACCAGGCGCAGAGCATGAATCTCTATATCACCAACGACTATTCCATGCGTCAGGTGCTCAGACTGTATTTGGAGGCGTGGAGGGCCGGCGTCAAGACCATTTACTATGTCCGCAGCAAGGCCCTTGAGGTCGAGACCTGCGAAAGCTGCTCGTCATAAGGAGGATAGCATGACGGAACTGAAGAAAAAGCCCCTCTTTAACCCGGAGGGCGAACCTGATGTGCGCCTGCGGCGCATGATCGGCGGCAATACCACCAACCTCAATGACTTCAACAATATGAAGTACGCTTGGGTCAGCGACTGGTACCGGCAGGCCATGAACAACTTTTGGATTCCTGAGGAGATCAATCTCTCGCAGGATGTGAAGGACTATCCCCGCCTGCTGTCAGCCGAGCGCAGCGCCTACGATAAAATTCTGAGTTTTCTTGTCTTTTTGGATTCCATTCAGACAGCGAACCTGCCTAATATCGGCGCCTACATTACCGCCAACGAGGTCAATCTCTGCCTGTCCATTCAGGCGTTTCAGGAGTGTGTCCACTCACAGAGCTACAGCTATATGCTCGACACCATCTGTTCCCCCGTGGAGCGCAATGACATCCTCTACCAATGGAAAACGGACGAGCATCTGCTGCGCCGCAACACCTTCATTGGGGACTGCTACAACGAGTTTCAGGAGCGGAAGGACGCTCCCACGCTGCTGCGCGTGATGATGGCAAACTATATTTTGGAGGGCATCTATTTTTACAGCGGCTTTATGTTCTTCTACAATCTCTCCCGAAACGGGAAGATGCCCGGCTCGGCGCAGGAGATTCGCTACATAAACCGCGATGAGAACACGCACTTGTGGCTGTTCCGCAATATCATCACGGAGCTGCAAAAGGAGCAGCCGGAGTTGTTCACCGCCGAGAGCGTACAAGCGCTGCGCGAGATGATGCGTGAGGGCGTGGAGCAGGAGATCGCATGGGGGCATTATGTAATCGGCGACGACATCCCGGGGCTGAACCGGCAGATGATCAGCGATTACATCCGCTATCTCGGCAACCTCCGCTGGACGAGCCTTGGCTATCCCGCATTGTATCCAGGCTTTGAGAGCGAACCGGAGAGCATGGAATGGGTCAGCCAGTACGCCGACGCCAACATGGTCAAGACCGATTTCTTTGAGGCACGCAGTACCGCCTACGCCAAGAGCACCGCACTGATAGACGATTTATAAGAAAACCAAAGACATCAGAATAGGAGATATTACTATGAATTACAGCGCTATGATTCAAAATCGCAAATCCGTTCGCGCATTCCGCGAAAAGGAAGTTCCGAGCGAGGCTATCGGCCAGCTCCGATCCTACTATGAAAAGACCTGCCCCCGTCTTGTCCCGGAGATTGCAACGGAGTTGATCGTCTTGGACAAGGATGCACAGCCGGCGCTGGAGAGCTCAGCGGGCTATAATCAATTTCTCATCGGAGCACCGCACTACCTGCTCCTTATGTCTGCCCCGCATTCCTATGCGGCCATCAACGCCGGCTACATGATGGAAGATCTCGTCCTCAAGCTGACTGAGTTGGACATTGACACCTGCTGGATGACCTTCACCGACAGCGACAAAATCAAAAAGGCACTGTCTCTCGCCACCCCGTTAGAGGTGGCGGCAATCGTTGCCTTTGGCTACGGGGAAAAGACCGCAAAAAAACTGCGGCTGAATATCCTAAGTATGTCTCAGATCGATGTGCGGGCCGAGCAGCAGTACTACGCGCCCAAAAAGGGCGTGAACGATTTGGTTCACATGGGGAGCTGGAGCAACAAGTCTGGGCTTGACGAGATGATGGACTTCTACGACGATATGCTCTGGCAGTCCTTCTACGCCGCTTCGCTCTCCCCCAGCTATCTCAACCGTCAGCCCTATGGCTTCCTTGTGCAGGATCACAGCATCTATTTGGTGCAGCAGGAGGATGCCTACACCGATAATTTGGATGCCGCATTGGATCTCGGTATTGTCATGCTCCACTTCTCCGCCGTCGCCTCCAAGTGGGCGGGGCAGGTACGCTGGGAACTTTCACCTGTTGCGCCCGACGGCCTGCCGGAAGGACTTCGCTCCGCTGCGGTGTACCACATGTAACGACTCTGGGGGAAGCAAGGCAACGGTAAAATGCGCGACCGCCGATCCGCGGTTGAGCGTATGTTTCGTTAGAAAAGAAGAACCTATCAGTCAGAGTCTGAGTAAGGAAAAAAGGAGGTATATTTTATATGGCTATCCAAACGGTAACAGATGCCATCCGCTATGTAGGGGTGGATGATAACACATTGGCACTCTTTGAAAACCAGTACCCCGTCCAGCCTATGGGAGTGAGCTACAACTCCTATGTCATTCTGGATGAGAAGATTGCCGTGATGGACAGCGTGGACGCACGGGCAACGGAAGAATGGCTTTCCAATGTGGCGCGGGTGTTGGAGGGGCGCAGGCCCGACTATCTTGTGGTCACACACATGGAGCCGGATCATTCCGGCAGTCTCATGCGGCTGGCACAAAAGTACCCGGAGATGAAGATCGTGGGAAACGCGAAAACATTTACCCTGATCAAGCAGTTCTTCGGCACAGGTGCATTGTCGGAAGACCGTATGCTGGAGGTTGGCGAAAGAGATACGCTTTCCTTGGGTTTGCACCGGCTGCGCTTTCTGCTGGCGCCGATGGTACACTGGCCGGAGGTGATGACGGCGTATGAGGAAACGGAAAAAATCCTGTTCTCGGCGGATGCCTTCGGACGCTTTGGCTCACTGGAACGGACTGCCCGTGCCCCCTGGGTGCCGCAGGCCCGACGGTATTATTACAATATTATCGGGAAATATGGCGCACAGGTGCAGGCTCTGCTGAAAAAAATCTCCGCGCTGGAGATCAAAACAATCTGCCCGCTCCACGGTCCCGTGCTTACAGAAGGGCTGGAGGAGTGTCTGCGGCTCTATGATCTCTGGTCACAATGGGAACCAGAAGAATCGGAGAGCATACTGATTGCCCACGCATCCATCCATGGAAATACTGCCCATGCGGCGAAGACCCTCAAGGGTAAATTAGAGAAAAAAGGCGTACAGGTCAACATATGTGATCTCACTGTGACAGATCTTTCCTACGCTGTTGCCAGTGCGTTCTACTGCGGGAAGTTGGTTTTAGCCAGCGCCACCTATGACGGAGGACTGTTTCCGCCCATGAGGGAGTTTTTGGAACATTTACGGACAAAGGGATTCCGAAACCGCCGGGTTGGCCTTATTGAAGACGGCTCTTGGGCACCTGCTGCCGCGCGGCTGATGCGCACCAAATTGGAGGAGATGAAGGATATCCACCTTTACGAAACGGTAGTGTCTCTGCGTGGTGCATTGAACCAAACCAGCGAAGCGCAGATGGACGCTCTGGTGGCTGAGCTCTGCGCAGAATAAGCTGCAACAAACCGCAGCTATTTTCGTACAGATGATGGTCTTACTCATCTGCTTTATGTCCCAAGGGCAGAGTACCGTCATCTCAGGTTGAGGTCACGATGTGGTGTGGGGCGAGACCGGAGTCTTGAGAATACCCAAACAAAGGAAAGGAGCTGACAGATATGGCAGCTATGAACATGAATCAGGAGCAGTTTGAGCAGGCGATCCGGGAGAAAAAGCCCGTTTTGGTGGATTTCTGGGCGCCCTGGTGCAGCTACTGCCGGAGGATCGGCCCCGCGTATGAGAAGATCGGAGAGGAATACGCGGACAGCCTCGCCGTCGGCAAGATCAACATTGACGAGGAGCCGCGGCTGGCGGGGGCCGAGGGGATCGAGGACATCCCAACTCTGGTGCTGTACCGGAACGGAAAGGCCGTGGATTCCATCATCGCGCCCGGCTCAAAGGCAGAAATCGACCGTTTCATTCAGGAAGCCTTGGCGAAATAACGGAGGGTTCAGATATGAACAACAATCATGTTTATGATATGCTCGTGGTGGGCGGCGGCCCGGGCGGCTACACCGCCGCCCTGTACGCGGCACGGGCGGGGCTGGACACCGTCGTGCTGGAAAAGCTGTCTGCTGGCGGGCAGATGGCCCTGACCGAGCAGATCGACAACTACCCCGGCTTTGAGAACGGGATCGACGGCTTCTCTCTGGCAGAGAATATGCAAAAGCAGGCGGAGCGTTTTGGGGCACGCAGCGAATACGCGGAAGTTCTCCGCATGGATCTGACGGCGGTTCCCAAGCTCGTGGAGACCAGCGAGGGGATCTTCCGGGGGAAAACCGTGGTGCTGGCCACCGGCGCAGACCCCAGAACGCTGGGCGTTGCCGGAGAGACGGAGCTGTTGGGCCGGGGCGTGGCCTACTGCGCCGCCTGCGACGGGATGTTTTACAAGGGCAAAACGGTGGTCGTGGTGGGCGGCGGCAATTCCGCCGCGGCAGATGCCCTCCTTCTCAGCCGCGTGGCGAAAAAAGTGATCCTCGTCCACCGCAGAGACACCCTGCGGGCCACCAAGATCTATCACGAGCCGCTGGCACAGGCCGAAAACGTGGAATTCCGTTGGAACAGTGTCGTTTCCGCGCTGCTTTCCGGGGACAGGCTGATCGGCGTCCGCCTGCGGGACACCGTCACCGGTGAGGAAAGCGTGGTGGACTGCGACGGCGTATTTGTCAGCGTGGGCCGACAGCCCGCCACGGCGCTGGCGGTGGGTCAACTGGAGCTGGACGGCGGCGGCTATATCGTGGCCGGAGAGACCACGGAAACCAGTATTCCCGGCGTTTACGCCGTGGGCGACGTGCGGACGAAGCCCCTCCGTCAGGTGGTCACCGCCGTGGCGGACGGCGCGGTGGCAGTCCACATGGCGGAAAAATATATCGCGGAAAACCGATAAGGGAGGTAGATTGAAAAAGCCATGTTTAAGGTCAGGCCGGATACGACCGCAGTGGGGATGCCGACATATCTGCAAGGCAAACTGCCAAAGTGATGGCAGATAAGATAACCCATGTAAGATCGGGAGATATGTTGTCTCTCCATATCCAGTCCACACAACAGTGAGCAACTGAACACAAAGCACAGCCACAGATGTACTCTGCGGCTGTGCTTTTATGCGTAGTATTACCGCGTGACAAGCGGTTTTACTGTGACGGCGTCACATAATTTGAGAAAATCGGCTTCGAGGCAGCTTTTGGAGCGCAAGCCCTTTGTGGTTGTTGACAGAGAAAAAAATATAGGTATAATAAAAGCAAAATATTAAGATTCATTCTTGCATTTGGAGAGTTGGCGGTATGCCAAAATACGCAGAGGAGATATTGGCCGCCGTAACGGAGCGCAGCAGCATCCCAAGGCGGAGCAGGTGTTCCTGGAGATGAAAAGGGAGCATCCCAGCATCGCTCTGGGTACGGTATATCTGCCCCCATGCCGGGAGCAGGAAAAGACAATCTTATGGAGGAGAAGTATCATGAACGCTAACGTATCTCTTCTGCTCAACGAGCAGATCAATAAGGAGTTCTACTCCGCCTATCTGTATCTGGACTTTGCCAACTACTACGCCGCCGTCGGACTGGACGGCTTTGAGAACTGGTACCGGGTACAGGCGCAGGAGGAACGGGATCACGCCATGCTGTTTTGTCAGTATTTGCAGAATAACGGCGAGGGCGTCACCTTTGAGGCTATCGCAAAGCCGGAGTGGGAACGAGGCGACCACATGGCCCCGCTGAAAAGAGCACTGGAACACGAGATGCTGGTCACCGCCAGCATCAATGCCATCTACGCCGCCGCATACGAGGTCAGGGACTTCCGCACCATGCAGATGCTGGACTGGTTCATCAAGGAACAGGGTGAGGAGGAGAAGAACGCCGCTGACCTCATTACCAAGATGGATCTGTTCGGCGGTGACAGCAAGGGGCTGTATATGCTAAACAGCGAGCTGAAGGCACGGGTCTACACCGCGCCCTCGCTGGTGCTGTAAGCCCCGCGTGTCTGCGGGATTTCGCATCAGGCAAAAGGCAGACTACATACAGGTGGCCTGCCTTTTCTTCCACCAGGCGATTAGATTATGCTAACTGCGTATAATAAATAAGCAGCGCCCGCCGGGAGATCTCCCGGCGGGCGCTGCTGTGTTCAGAGGAACGTTATTTTTCTTGCCTTACTTTGCGGCATCCACCAGCACACCAACGTAGCCGGCAGTATCCACCAGCGTGGCACCGGAAACGGCGTCCACAGCCTTTTCATCTTTGCTCAGAGCCTCGGCGTCGGCAATGCTCATGCCGTTCACGTGGTTCTGGATGGCGTCGTAGTTGGCATCCAGCGAAACGGTGGAACCAGCCTTTTCGGCCATCATCTTGCTGTAGTAATCGGCGTTGACCCGCTTGGACATCAGCACCTTGCCCTCGGCGTAGCCTGCGCCGAAGTCAGAATCGGAGTTGGGCACACCGACGACCCCGGCGTCCGAACCGGCAAACTGGAACTCGTCAATGTAGCTCAGCACGATGGTGTCCCCGGCGGTGGCGACAGCGCCGGAGGTGAAGCACTTGGTGCCGTGTGCGGCCCCATAGACCACATTCAGCTTCAGGTCCTCGGAGCTGCCGTTGAACTCCACGGCCTGCGTGGTCTGGGCGTTTTTGGCGGCATCCACGATGGCAGAGAGATAACCGGCGGTATCCACCAGCGTTGCGCCGGAGACGGCGTCCACAGCCTCGGCACCCTTGGCGGCTACATCCTCCAGCTCGGAGATGGTCTTGCCGACGGCAAAGTTCTGGATGGCGTCGAAGTTTGCATCCAGAGCGACCGTGGAGCCGCCCTTTTCAGCCATCATCTTGCTGTAATAATCGGCGTTGGCCCGCTTGGACATCAGCACCTTGCCCTCGGCGTAGCCTGCGGCAAAGTCGGAGTCGGAGTTGGGCACGGCGGTCACGCCTGCATCGGTGCTGGTGAACTGAAAATCGTCGAGGTAGGCGGCGAGGATGACGTCATCCTTCACCACAGCCACCGCTTCGGTGAAGCACTTGGTGCCGTGGGCGGCAGCATAGGCCTGACCGATCTGGATGCCGCCTTCCACCGGGACGATGGCGGCGGGCTCAGCGGGGGCTGCGGCAGCAGAGTCGGCGGGGGCATCTTCGGCCAGCTCCACACCCAGTGCGGCGGCAACGGCCTTCCGGACGGCCTTGGTGGTCACCGTGGCACCGGCAACGCCGTCGATGGCGGGGCCGTTGGCGGCCACGACCTGCTTGGACAGCTCTTCCAGTGCAGCGCCGCCGATGCTCTCGGTCTCCTGTGCGCCTTCCAGCTTGCAGTCGGTAACGGTGCCGTTGGCATCCACGGTCAGGGTGGCGGTGACAGCACCGCCAAAGCCTTCGGCAGAGCCGGTCTTAGTCACACCAGCGGCGGCGGAGCTGCTGCCGCCGCCGCAGGCGGCCAGAGAGACGCCAACAACGAGGCTCATGGCCACGGCAGCGCTCAGTTTGCGGATGATCTCCTGTTTCATGGGTCTTTCCTCCAGAGAAAAATCGGTTTGTGTTCGATCCCCAGAAAAGGTCATATCTTTTCAAGGATGTTTACAAAAGATAACATATTTTGTGAGGTGCTGTCAAGAGATTTTAGCACATACTTCGTGAAGAATGATAAATTGGTGTCAATTTGTGACGCTGACGGTATACGAAGCGAACTGACGGTCTACGCTGTTAGTAATTCCTGAATGGAACCCAAGCAAGCAGTTTTGCCACTTTCAGCCCCAGTTAGTACTTCAATATTACTATGTTTTGGAAATCGGCACAACCATATAACCGTCTTTGATGAAACTATTTTTGTTTCATCGATGACATTGTACCAGCAAGCAGTGCAGACGTATATACATCTGCTTATTTTGCGTTGCAAAACGCTTGTTGGGGAATGCCCCAAGCCCCTTTAATCTGCATTTTCCAATGCAGGCTGCGCATCCCTTCGGGACGCTTTTTACCCCGTGATGTGCTCTGGGTCGTTCAAAACTTGCATGAGGTGAGAAGCGGCTTCTGCAAGAGAATCGTACTTCATCTGTTCAGGAACAGGCGCATCCAGAAGCGAAACGCCCCACACCTGCATACAGTCCGCAAGTTCTTTCTGTGCCTGCAATGCCGCCACCTTACGCACATCCGGGGTGGTTTCTACATCCAGAACGTAGGCTGCGGAGTATTTTCCGTTTCGGTCTTCCGTCAACTGCACCATGGAGTAGTGCTCATCCCAAAAGTGACAGAAGCGAACTCTGCCACCGATGTTCTCCATTTCGATACACAGTTCTTCTTCGTCGCTCCATTGCGGAGTCTCTGACAAAATACGATTCAGTTCCGAAAGCGCCTGCCGTTCTTCATCCGATAACTTCCTATGCAGGCATTCACGTTTGAGATCGTTCTGCCAGTACGGACTCAGCGTTCCATTCCGGGCATCTTCAATTGCTTCTTCGATATTGGGTAGGATTGTCATGTCGTTCACCTCAAACACTCACTGTTAGCGTTATATGCACGCTTATAGTGTTGATTATAGACTATTTGAGGGCAAAAAGAAAGAGCGTCAGCACGTTTGCTGGCGTTCTTTGACATAGGTGTTATTTTGTAATATAGGGAATGTTGTCGGTGTATGCATTCAGAATGTCAATGGCAGCTTTCTTCTGCCCCGGTGTGAGCTGGCTCAGCTTTCTGCTCAGTTCGTCATCTGCCACATGGGATGCGGATGGAACGGAATCCCGGATCAGCACATCAGCAGATACGTCCAACACCTCTACGATTCGGATAAAGGTTTCCAGTTTGGGGATTTTTACTCCGCGCTCTAAATCTCCAACATAATTTGCCGACAAATCGACCCGTTCTGCAAACTGTTCAATCGTCCAGCCTTTTTCCTTGCGCTTCTCTCGTATTCGTTGACCCAAAAGCGTATTCATAGCGACCTCACATTCTGTTTGTGTTTATTGCACACCAATAGCATACCTGTCGCATTTTTTGTTATACACAATCAGATGGTGTTTATTCAACGCTATCCAAGTGCTTTTGAGGCAGAAAATTTTTGTGCGTATCTTTGGTCAAAAAGGCAATGGTCTTTTGAGACAGCACATGGTACAATAGCAAGCGTTGTGTCGTTTGCACATGACCAAAGATAAAAGATAGGAGCTGCTGAACGTGGATACGATCTATCTGCTGCCCGGTGAGGAACGCTGCGTTGATTTTCGAGACGCCAATGGAATCCCGAAGGTACACTACACATACTGCTCTTTCCGTGGCAGGCTTTTCAACTGCACCTGCTGCACAAAAGACGAAGCCCAGCGGCTATGTGAAGATTGGCTTATAAAACAGGACCGCTGCTATATAAACTAAAAAAGCCGCCGAGGACATCTCCCCAAAATGGGAAGAGTCCTCGGCGGTATTCGTTTATCGGGTCTGCGCTTTTTCGATGGTGTCCTTTTCTTCCGCAAAAAATCGTTCTACGTTTTTCTGAGCCCGAACCAGTTCTTGCATCTCGTTCCGTGCCTTGCGGTAGTCCGGGTAAGCGGCTTTCTTCTTGGTCAACAGTTCTGAGAACTCCGCATCCAACTCCTTGACCTTCGGCAGCTTTTGAAGCCCTGCTTCGTCAAAGGCAGCTTTCGCCGCCTTGTGCAGAGTAATTTCCTCCCGGTGAGTTTCCAAAAACTTTTTACTGTACCCCGACTTGTGGTAGGCATCATAGGCTGGGCGGGTCTTGGCATAGTTGATGATGTGGGTTTTCAGAACGGCGATTTCTGTCAACCTCGCTTCTGCCGCCTTGATGGAATCGCCCATAGTATGATAGCGTTCCGTTGCCGTCGCTGCACGTTCCCGCAGTTCCTCTGCGCTACCGATTTTCTGCTCCTGCAAAAACAGCAGCGTCTTGGACATCTCTTTCAGGTTGAACTTGGTCGCCCACTTTTTGTAACCGACACTTTTACCCTCTGCCATTTTCCCCTGAATGTCCACCAGCAACTGGAAGGGCTGCTCTTTGGCCTGCTTTTTCTGATAAGGGCGGTGCTCTGCTTTGCCCTCCAGCACCGCCTTAATCTCGTCCTCGCCATAGCCGGTGCCCAGAGTTCGGAACCGAATAAAGCGTTTCTGTCCCTTGCCCTTCACCGCCGTGTACTTGCCACGCTTCACCTCATAGCCCTGCTGCTCCAGCTTTTGCAGAAACGTTTCGTAATCTCCCGGCTTTTCTGCAAGGATTGTATCGATGATTCCACACAGGCGGTCACGGTTGCTCTCCTTGGGCGGATAAAGAACACGCTTCTGCCGCTCCCGGTAGGGTTTCTTCTCAATGACGGACAACTGGTGCTCTAAGCAAATCAGGTCACTCAACCGCTGCACTGCCAACGCTGAAAAGAAAAAATCCCGGAACTTTTTGGTGCCATCCAGTGCCGTAGAGTTGAAGATCACATGGTTGTGGATGTGCTGCCGGTCCGTGTGCGTTGCCACCACAAAGGCGTGCTTGCCCTTGGTAAAACGCATGGCCAGTTCGTAGCCTACTTTGTTAGCCTCCTCTGCAGTGATTTCTCCCGGACGAAAGGACTGCCGTATCTGATAAGCAATGACATCGCTTTTTTGCCTGCGTCCGTTTATGAAATCGTACTGCCGCTTGGTAAGCATAAATTCTTCATCTGCTGTCAGGGCGCTACAAGCATAGCTGCTGACATACTGCCCCTGCTCGGTCTTATCCGGGTTTTCAATATAGTCCGTGCGATTTTTCAGACAGGCCGCAACGGTCATGCCCTTGTTTTTGTGCAGCGCAATCAGCCGTGTTGCTGCCAGCATCATCACCCCCCTATTGCAAAGAAAAAATGCCGTCCGGAGGCGGCATTGAGATCATTTGGATATTTTTTCGTAATCGGCAGCACCCGCCAGATACATTGCCTTGTATCTGGCGCATTCCAACTCATTGCAGATTTCATCTAAGGCGAGATATTGCTTCCACGCTTCTTTGCTGATAACGCTCTGCAAGGCTTCCTCAGCTGCTCTTTTGGCTTTTTTCAGTCGCAGATACTCTTCATCCTCACCCAGCATCTCAGAAAAAATCGTGCTGTTGTGTTCAAAATAACAATCCTCTATTCTCTGTTTGCTCATAGCATCCCTCACAGTTCTGCAAGCCACTCACTGAAACGCCCGATACCCTCGGTGATGGCAGTTGCACCGAAAAAGAGGATGAAGCAGATGAACTCGGCCACCAGCAGGATAAAGAACTGATTCCAAGTCTGACGGTAAGCAGTGTAGATGCCGCAGCCGAAGATGTAGAGCATCAGCGGAGCAACTACATAGCTGGACAGGGTTAGCAGCCACCTTGCCATCAGAGCTAGAAACGCCACAAAGAGAGAAATCGGGAAAAG
>NZ_PXUP01000024.1 GCF_003324185.1 Faecalibacterium prausnitzii | reverse complement strand
CTTTTCCCGATTTCTCTCTTTGTGGCGTTTCTAGCTCTGATGGCAAGGTGGCTGCTAACCCTGTCCAGCTATGTAGTCGCTCCGCTGATGCTCTACATCTTCGGCTGCGGCATCTACACGGCTTACCGTCAGACTTGGAATCAGTTCTTTATCCTGCTGGTGGCCGAGTTCATCTGCTTTGTCCTCTTTTTCGGCGCAACTGCCATCACCGAGGGCATCGGGCGGTTCAGTGAGTGGTTGGCCGAACTGTAAGGAGCATTTTCAACCTTTTGCCGCCTTCGGGCGGCTTTTTCTTTTATGGGGGTGATTTAGGATGGCCGCGACACGGCTGATCGCGCTGCACAAAAACAAAGGCAAGTCGGTTGCGGCCTGTCTGAAAAGCCGTACAGACTATGTACAGAATCCCGACAAGACTGAGCATGGTGAACTGATTAGCAGCTACGAGTGCAGTCCTTTGACGGTGGATGAAGAATTTATGCTGTCCAAACGGCAGTATGAACTTGTCACTGGGCGCAGACAAAAAAGTGACGTGATTGCCTATCAGATCCGGCAGTCGTTCAAACCCGGCGAGATCACCGCCGAAGAAGCCAACAAGGTGGGTTATGAGCTGGCAATGCGTTTCACCAAAGGCAAGTATGCGTTTATCGTTGCAACCCACACGGACCGGGAACACATTCATAATCACATTATCTACAACTCCACTGCGTTGGACAGCACCCGGAAATTCCGGGATTTTTTATTGTCCGGGCTGGCTGTGCAACGGTTGAGCGATCTGATCTGCTTAGAGCATCAGCTTTCCGTCATTGAGATAAAACCCTATCGGGAGCGGCAGAAGCGCACACTCTACCCGCCCAAAGAAAGCAATCGTGACCGTCTATGTGGCGTGATTGACACTATTCTGGCGGAAAAGCCCAAAGACTACGAAGATTTTCTGCAAGGACTGGAGCAGCAGGGTTATGAGGTCAAGCGTGGAAAATACACCTCCGTCAAGGGCGCACGGCAGAAGCGATTCATCCGGTTCCGCACTTTGGGCGCAGGATATAGTGAAGAAGAGCTGAAAGCTGTTATCTCTGGGGAAGCCGAACACCATCCCCGGCAGAAGCAGAAGCACATCGTACCGGAACAAAAATTTCAGATGCTAGTGGATATTCAGGCAAAACTGACCGAGGGCAAGAGCACGGGGTATGCTCGCTGGGCAAAGCGATATAATCTGAAAGAAATATCCAAGACGCTGATTTTCTTACAGGAGCATAAAATCGGCAGCATTAAAGAAATGCAGGAACGTGTGGATGCAGCAACTGCTCGCTATCACGAGTTGGGCGATTCCATTAAAGCTGCAGAAGCGCGCATGGCCGAGATTGCCGTGCTGCGGACGCACATCGTCAATTACGCCCGGACACGTCCGGTTTATGATGCCTACCGCAAAGCCGGGTACAGTAAGAGATTTCTGGAAGCCCACCGGGAAGAAATCACGCTGCATAAGGCTGCAAAAGCTGCTTTTGATGAAGCTGGATTGAAAAATCTGCCAAAGGCGAAGGACTTGAGCATCGAATACGCTGAACTTCTGAAAAAGAAGAAAGAAGCATACCCGGACTACCGGAAGGCACGAGATGAGATGCAGGAGTTGATGAAAGCTCAGAAAAATGTAGAGATGTTTTTTGCAGAGGAAAAAGACACAGCCGAAAAAGAGCCAACACGATAAACGAATACCGCCGAGGACTCTTCCCATTTTGGGAAGATGTCCTCGGCGCTTTTTTGTATGTATAGCGGAAATCCATGACTGGATTTTCGTCAAGCACTAATTATCGTGGTATTCTTGCTATGAAGGTCTTTTGTCGGTATATATACAAAACAGGAATAGGAGCAGAAACAGAAAAAAGAATACTGCATTTTAAGTAGAGCAACAGCCATCCACTTGCAATCAATGCAAAATGGATGGCTGTTGCTTTAGCGTTTTTAGCCTGTTTACTTCTTTGTTTTCGACGATCGTATGAATTTATTTGTTAAATAAATTACCCAAAATATCATAACAAACTTATTGGTCAAAAAATTTTCAATTTCCGCTTCCTTTCCCAACCGAGACGAAATCATATAGAATGCTATATATTGAGCAAGCAGTGCTGCACAAACTTCAAAAATCAACTTAAAACCGTGTTTTTTCATAATTTTCTTCTTTAATGTCCTGAACGGTGTCTAAATGTCCAATGTCCAATAAGTTGAGATTTATTAGAATCCAAGTAATAATCGTTGTCATAAACATAGTAAATCTTTCCTACGCTCTTATGCATTGAAAGGGCACTCGTCACATAAAGATAATCCGGAAGGCAAGCCACTCCCGCACCTACAGCTCCAGCTACCACAACAATTGCCTTTTTTATAATATCTTCGGCTCCAGTAGTCGGAATATAATTTGAAACCAGCGTTATTGCCATCGCAGCTGATGCAATTGTCACCTTTTTTCCAACCAGTGAAATCGAGTAGTTATCCGTTCGAATAGCATATGGAACAATTGATTTCTCATTTGTATCTCTAGATACTATACCTTTAACGGAATATGTCGTAACCTGTCCATTTGCATCAGTTTCTCGACTGATAACGTTTTTTCCGCTTACAGAGCTGATTATTTGAGAAGAGTGAATCTTCTCTCCATTACTTATTTTATAAAAATCGGACGTAATGATATTTCCGGAAATTGTTTCTTCAACAAAATACGCTCCATCGTCCTTATACTCGATGTACTCAACCTTTGTATCAGTTGTTTTTATTGAACTTGCTAAAATTCCAAGTTTCTTCGGATTTTCTGAAGTTGCAAAGGCTCCTAAGCAACTGATTAAAACAAATGCAAGCATAAGAGCCATACAAACAGTCTTTTTTACATAGTTGACACAGTTCATACTATAATCTCCCTTCAAAACTTTATTATTAGTGACTCGTACTTCCCGTTATAGTTTCACTTTTTCCATTTGAATACTGGAATGTTGCTGAAAAATCCAACCGATAACTTTTTCCGGGCTTCATGTTATAATTAGCACTCGCAACACAAGTCTGCATTTGGCTTGAATTTGAGCATCGACTAACTACCTGCCATGTTCCAATACGTCCTTTTTCATACAGCGTCGCAGAAATATTGATGCTTTTTACTCCTGTTAGAGACTGTGCATCAACCCTATACGAACTTTGATAAATCGCCCCCTTCGCAGTACTACTTCCGACATATCTCCTTGCCGGTCCAACTGCTAAAGCCGAGCCAACAAAGCATAACAGAAAAATTGCCGAAAGCGTCAATGTTAGCAACCGTTTTCTTGCCATCAGATATCAAACCTCCATTTCTATGTGAAGTCCCTTTTAGAACTTCTATCTAGGCAACGTTGTCGATGCCTTTTTTGTTACAGAAATTCTTGAAATTTTTCAAGTTTGTTGCTTCAAACAAAAAAGTCATGCAAAAACTGTGCTTTCTCACAAATTTCGCATGACCTTTCGTTTTGCAATTGACCTCAGTAAATTTTTTGAGCCACTAACATAAGTTCTTTAATACTAATTCTTCCAATTATTGTATGTGTAATTCCCTCATCTTCCCAAATCAAATAATATCCAGTATTTTTGTCTTCTCCTAATAGCGCTTCCACATCTCCCATTTTAACTTTTCTATATTTTGTGTGTTCATTATCAAATAGTTGCAACGGTGTACAAAGGGAACATAATAAAAAACTTAATAATGGACTGCCAATCTTACACAAAGTACCGCCCAAACGAGACTACGGGCGGTATTTTTGTATCATGGCGGAGAAAGGAGGAACTTCCCACGGGGGCTTGACTGAAAAGTTGAGCCCCTTTTTTCATGCCAAAAAACAGGAGGTAAATGCTTATGGCAGATGATAAAACCACAAAAACGCCGGAACAGCCGGTAACGGATAGCGGGCCGGGCAAGGAAACGCCTCCCGCTCCCCCAAAAGAGCCGGGGAAGGTTTCCGTTTCCCCGAAGCCGGAAAAAAAGACGGAACCAGAGGTAAAGAACCCACAGGTTTCTGTCTATAACTTCGCTGAAATTATGAAGGAAAAGAAAGTCGAGGAACGGGCGGCAGCTCCCGGCGTGGAAAAGCCTGACCCGGCAAAAGCGGAGAAACCGGAAAAGCAGCCGGAGGCTCCGAAAAAAGCAGAGGAAAAACCCAAAGAGCCGGAACAGCCGAAGCGCCGGGGCCGTCCCCCGAAAGCAAATAAGGACAAGGACGCAGCCCCGAAGTCCAAAGCTCCCGCACAGAAACCGGAAAAGGCGGTCAAAAAGGAACCGGAGAAAAAAACGGCTCCAACGATACAGGCCGCTCCCGCTCCGAAAGGACCCGAAAAGCCAAAGGATGCTCCACGCCGGGGCAAGGAGCAGATCGTCTATATCAAGCTGAACGAACTCCACGCCTTCAAGAACCATCCCTTTGAAGTCCGGGATGATGAAGAAATGCGGGCTATGGTGTCCAGCGTCAAGGACAAGGGCGTGACCCAGCCCGCTATCGTCCGTCCCCGTGAGGATGGCGGCTATGAGATCGTGTCCGGCCACCGCCGCCAGAAAGCCAGTGAGCTTGCCGGATATGCGGATATGCCCTGTATCGTCCGAAACCTGACAGATGATGAAGCCATCACACAGATGGTGGAGGACAATCTGAACCAGCGTGAAGAAATCCTCCCCAGTGAGCGGGCCAAAGCCTTAAAAATGCAGCTTGAAGCCATCAAGCACCAGGGCTCCCGTACTTCGGGCCAGATTGACCCGAAGGACGCAGGTAAACGCTCCAACGAGATCGTGGCCGAGCGGAACAAGATGGCCGTCAAGCAGGTGCAGCGGTATATCCGTCTCAATGAGCTGGTTCCAGACCTGATGAAGCTGATGGATGAAAAAAAGCTGGGTTTTACTACGGCGGTGGAGCTTTCCTATATCGGCAAGAAGAACCAGAACTATATCGCCGTCGCCATTGACAGCCAGCAGTCCTCGCCTTCACAGGCGCAGGCAAAGCGTATGCGTGAGTTGGACGAAAAGAAGCTACTCAACGGGGACGTGATCGACGGCATTATGATGGAGGACAAAAAGGAGGTAGACAAAGTGATTTTGACAGGTGCGGAACTGAGCAAGTATTTCGGCAAGGAAACTACGCCGAGGGAAATGAAGGACCAGATTATCAAGCTGCTGGACGACTGGAAGGGCCAGCAGAAGGAACACGAAAAGCCGGAGAAGAAAAACGAACAGGAAAAGTAAGCCGAAACTTCGGGTCAACGTGGCCCGAGGATTGCGGGGCTCTGCCCCGCGCCCCGAAGCTCTGGAGATATAAATTATTCCCCGTCGCCAGTTATTCCGTAGCATAGCCGGGAAAATCAGTCAAGGGCAGCGCTGCCGCAGGCGGTGCCAGAGGCACCCTTGACGGATTTCTCCCGGTTATGCTTTTTCCCGATCAAGCGACGGGGATATAAATTCTCCAGAGCCGTTCCCCTTCCCGGGGGAAGGGGCGGAGGGGTTGGGCGATACCTTGCTTTTCCCTAAACCAAAACAGAAATGGAGGTTCAACCAATGAAACGACCTTTAGCATACCTGACCGCCGCATGGAGCGGCGAGCCGGATGTTGATATGGAGCTGGCGACCCACTACTGCCGCCTTGCTTATGAGGCGGGCTTTTCCCCGATCTGCCCGCTCTTGTATCTGCCGCTGTTTTTGAATGACAGCGTTCCCGAGGAACATAAGGCCGGGATCGATATGCGCCGGGATATGCTGCGGCGCTCCCACACCCTGATCGTCTGCGGCAGCGCTGTGGACGAGGATGTGAAAAACGATATTGCGGTTGCCGGACGGCTGGGCATTGCGGCGACAACGCTGGAAGGGGTGCTTGCCGTGAAGGGACACGGCACCCCGGGCCATGCCGGACATTAAGCTGGGGAGCCTTTTCGACGGGATTGGCGTGTTCCCTCTGGCTGCTTCCCGGTGCGGTATCCGTCCGGTCTGGGCCAGCGAGATTGAAAAAGCGCCCATCTCCATAACCAAAAGGCACTTTCCCGACATGGTGCATTTGGGGGATATTACGAAGGTGGACGGCGGGAAAATCCCGCCGGTCCATGTGATAACCTTCGGTTCCCCCTGTCAGAACCTTTCTCTGATCGGCAACCGCTCCGGCCTTGCCGGGGCAAAATCAAGCCTGTTCTATCAGGCGTTTCGTATCATACAGGAAATGAGGGATGCTACTGATAACCTATATCCAGCTATCGCTGTTTGGGAAAACGTCATGGGAGCGTTTTCTACAAATGACCGGATGGACTTTAGAGCCGTCTTATCCGCCTTCTCGGACACCGAAGTTCCAATGCCTCCTTCGGGAAGATGGGGAAACGCCGGAATGGTGCGAGGGGGAACGCCTGATGTGTGCTGGCGGCTCATGGACGCCCAGTATTGGGCAGGCCCCCGAAGGCTGGCACGAAGGCAGCGGATTTTCGTCGTGGCGGATTTTGGAGGCAGACGTGCCGCAGACATACTATTTAAGCCCCGTCCAATGCTCCCACTTCCTCCGCCTTGCGGAGAGGGCGGGCGGGCCGCCGCCGAAGGAGATCGAACAGCTTCTTTTGAAACAGGGCGGCAGATACCAGTCATCCACCCCTTTCAGTGCTTCCGTATGCGGGGAGCGGCAAAAAGGCAGGAAGAAACGGCCTTCCGAAACAGCTTCGGATTACCAACTGACCCTTTTCCCACTCTTTTAGCCAGTGACGTGACGCCCTTCGCCTTCTGGTATGAGGGCGACCCGGAGGGCGGCTGTATCCGTTTTCTGACGGAAACAGAAAGTGAACGGCTGATGGGGCTGCCAGAGGGCTGGACAAAGTACGGGGCGGACGGCGTGGAGATTCGGCCTCTGCAACGCTACAAGGCGCTGGGAAACGCGATTGCCCTCCCTTGTGCCGATTACATTATGGCCGGGATCTATGAGGTGCTGGCTGACCGGGCCGGAAAGGAGGAATAAGCCCATGTTTGAAGCCTATATAACCAATACAGCCCTGTACCCCTTAATGGGGATCGAGGTAGGGACAACGGTACATTTCCCCACGACGACACAGGAGTTGCAGGCCGCCCTTGCCAAAATCGGGATAGATGGGAAACGGTACAGCGAAGTGTTCTTTACCAGCTTTGACAGCGATGTGTTGGGGCTCTACGATCATCTCTACGAATGTGAGAACATCGACGAGCTGAACGAGCTGGGCCACGCTCTGCTGGAAGTACGGGATAAGGGCGGACTGGAAACCTTTGAAGCCGCTCTTGTCTTGGGAAACCACACACGGAGCGTGAAGGATTTGATAAACCTGACGCAGAACCTTGACCTGTACCGCTTTTACCCGGATATTTCTGATGATGAAGGGCTGGGCCGTCTGTACGCCGACGAGCTTGGGACCATCGACATACCGGAGCACATTCAGAACTACTTCGATTATGAAGCATACGGACGGGATGTGCGTATCAACGAGGGCGGCGTATTCGCTCCCGGTGGGTATGTGTCGGCAGTCCCGGAGGGCTTCAAGGAGTATTACCACGGGCCACAGGACATTCCGCCGGAACACCGGATATTTGCTTATCCTGAAAAGGCCGAGCCTGTCCACTCCATTCTCGCTGCACTCAAACGGTTTCAAGAAGCCCCACCCACTCCGAAAAAGGACAAGGCGGGGACTTCCCATGAAGAACGGTAGGACTTCGGGCCAGCATGGCCCGAAGCATAAAGGAGGTGCATACCATCAACTATTACCCTATCAATGAAGGAGCCGCCCGCCGGGCAAAGGAAATGAACAGCTTTTCCGACTACAAGGAAGGGAGCGCAACGGCGGAATACCGGGCAATGGTGGACAAGGCCGCCGCCATAGCGGAACAGCAGAAATCCCGGGTGGACCCCATGTACCATGAGAAGATCGACCATCTGTTAGACACCTACGCCCGCAAGCTGGCCGAAAACATGAACCAGGGCTTTGCCATTGACGCAAGGGTTCCCTCTGTGATGATCGCCGGACCTGCCAATTTCCCGGTGGGAAAGAAGGAAAAACAGAACCGGGCCCGGGACAGCAACATGGAGGAATGGCGGTATATTCAAGGGCTGCTGGATAAGATACGCAGTACCGGCATGGGCGGGATCAGCGCCGATGACCCGGCGGCCATTGAAAAGCTCCAGAAGAAGCTGGACGGGCTGGAACGCTCCCAGCTCATTATGAAGGAGGTCAACGCCTATTACCGCAAGCATGGCAAGCTGGATGGCTGTGCGCTGCTGTCGCCGGACCAGATCGAAAAGCTGAAAGCAAGCATGGCGGCAAACTGGCGGAGCGACCCGAGGCCCTTTGAAAGCTACCAGCTTACCAACAACAATGCGGAGATCCGCCGGGTAAAGACGCGTATCGAACAGCTCTCCAAACAGGCGCAGCGGGAGTTTTCCGGCTGGGAGTTCGACGGGGGCCGTGTGGAGATGAACCGGGAGGACAACCGCTTGCAGGTATTCTTTGATGGAAAGCCTGACGCGGACACCCGGGCCGAGTTGAAAAGCAGCGGTTTCCGCTGGGCTCCCAGTGTAGGCGTATGGCAGAGGCAGCTCACGGACAACGCCATCCGGGCGGCTGACCGTCTGGAATGTATCAAGCCGCTGTCCGGCGAAAAGCCCTCCCAGCTTCAAAAGAAGCCCTCTATCTTGCAGACCATGCGGGAACAGGGCGAAAAAATCCAGACGGAGCCGGAAAAGAAAGCTCCGTCCGGCAGAGATGCCGAGCGGTAAGCCTCGGGCCACATTGGCCCGAGGTTTTCTGTTCCCCGAGATTGTACGGGGGCCTCCCGGATAGCGGGAACCCCGACGGAAAGGAGGTTTTATGCAGGAAGAAGTAAACCAAAAAACGGTTGCCCTTTCGATCAGGACAACGAAGCTCACGGGAAAAGTGCTGGCTGCCGCTCTTGGGAAGGTAGCGCGGGCGCTGCAAAAGCACCACCGGAAGGCGCTGACCCCGCAGGGACGCCAGAGTGTAAAAAAGCTGATGAACCACTATGGCGGCAAAAGCGCCATGCCCTATGTGGGAGCCCCAAAGGATTTTGACCGGATCGCAAAGGAGTTCCATGTGGACTACGCTTTCCATAAAGTGAGCCCCGGTCATTACCTACTGTTTTTCAAAGCCAATCAGGCGGACGCTATCACGGCGGCCTTCCAGAAGTACAGCGCAAAGGTGCTGAACAAAGAGCAGGACAAGGCTTCCATCCTCGGCCAGCTTCGGAAATTCACGGAGCAGATCAGGACGCAGGCAAAGGAAAAGCAGCGGACCAGAGAGGCGGTGAAGGACGGACGTTGAGTGACAAGATTAGAAAATATGTGCTCCCAAACCTGCCGTACCTCTTTGTGTTCTGGTTCTTCTCCAAAATCGGGACGGCCTACCGGATCGCCCCCGGCACAGACTTCGGGACAAAGCTCATGGGGATGCTCGATACCTTCCCCAAAGCCTTTGAAACCTACTGGCCGGGGCTTGGCGGTATTGACCTGCTGGTGGGCCTTGCCGGTGCGGCTGGGGTGTATCTGCTGATACAGTCAAAGATCAGGCAGGCGAAAAAATTCCGGCGGGATGCAGAGTACGGCACCGCCCGCTTTGGAACAAAGGAGGATATAAAGCCGTTTGTAGACCCTAAATTTCAGAACAATGTCATTCTGACCGGGACGGAGTTCCTGACCATGAACACCCGTCCGAAAATACCCGCCAATGCCCGGAACCTAAACGCCTGTGTCATCGGCTCGTCCGGTTCGGGTAAGACAAGGTTCTGGCTGACCCCGCAGCTTCTTCAAGCTCATTCCTCGTATGTGGTGGTAGACCCGAAGGGCGGCACCCTCGATCAGTGCGGGCGGTTCCTGCAACGGGAGAAATACAGGGTGCGGGTGTTCAACAGTATCGACTTTTCAAAATCCATGCACTACAATCCGCTGGCCTATATCAAGACGGAAAGCGATGTTTTGAAATTCGTTACTGCTCTGATCGCCAACACCAAAGGCGACGGCAAGGAGGGCGACGAGTTCTGGACTAAAGCTGAAACCCTCTTGTACTGCGCCCTTGTGGCCTACATCGTCTTTGAGGGGCCGGAGGAAGAACGCAACATGAATACGCTGGTGGAAATGATAAACAGCATGGAAGTCCGGGAGGATGACGAAACCTTCAAAAATGCGGTGGACTATATGTTTGACGGGTTGGAACGTCGCAGCCCCCAGCACTTCGCCGTGAGGCAGTATAAGAAATACAAGCTCGCCAGCGGCAAGACAGCCAAAAGCATCTTGATTTCCTGCGGTGCAAGACTGGCTCCCTTTGATATTCCCCAGCTTCGGGAGATCATATCTTATGACGAACTGGAGCTGGATAAGCTGGGGGATGAAAAATCAGCGCTGTTCTTTCTTATCAGCGACACGGACACCACCTACAACTTTTTGGTTGCCCTCGCTTTTTCGCAGATGTTCAACCTTCTGTGTGAACGGGCTGATAACACCTATGGCGGGCGTCTGCCCTACCATGTGCGGGTGCTATGGGACGAGGCTGCCAACACCGGGCAGGTGCCGGGGCTGGAAAAGATCGTGGCCGTCATCCGCTCCCGTGAGATCAGCCTGACGCTTTTTTATCAGGCAATGAGCCAGTGCAAGGCATTGTACAAAGACCATTCCGAAACCATCATGGGCAACATGGACAGTATCGTATTCCTCGGAGGCCGGGAGGCTTCCACCCTAAAGGATATTTCGGAAAACTGGCTGGGCAAGGCCACCATCTCTATGCAGACCGAGGGCCGAAGCCGTGGGCAGTCTGAAAGTTACAGCCAGAATATGCAGCGGCTTGGCCGGGAGCTGATGACCACCAGCGAGATCACCACCATGCCCGGGGATAAATGTATCTTGCAGCTTCGGGGGCTCCCGCCCTTCCTGTCTCCGAAGTATGACTTGAAAAAGCACCCGAATTACAAGTACACAGCCGAATTTGATAAAAAGAAAAACGCCTTCCGCTTGGAAAGCCTGTTCCGCCACCGGCCATTGAGACTAAAGCCGGAGGACGAATACACGGTGTACGAAGTGGACGGCTCCGACACGGACGAAGAAGCTGACCTGTTGAATTTCGATGATCTGGACAGCGACGAGTTTGTGTAACTTCGGGCCATGTTGACCCGAAGCGCCGCCGATGTGGGCGGCTTTTTTTGTACCCAAAATCATCAAACAAACAAAATGGAGGAACGTATATGGAATTTTTCAATCAGGCAATCGACATTCTTAAAATTCTGGTCATGGCTCTTGGCGCCGGTCTGGCGGTGTGGGGCGTCATCAACCTTCTGGAAGGTTACGGGTCGGACAACCCTGCGGCAAAATCACAGGGCATTAAGCAGCTCATGGCTGGCGGCGGTGTCGTTCTGATCGGCCTTCAGCTTATCCCTCTGCTGTCCGGCCTGTTCAGCTAAGTGTCACCCGTTGTCCCTTTTTCCAGAAAAGGAGCTGATGTATGGACTTTATCATCGACGCAATCGTTGAATGGCTGAAAGGTCTGCTCGTCGATGGTATCATGGGAAATCTGGACGGCCTTTTCGATAACGTCAATCAGAGCGTTGGCGAGATCGCCACACAGGTAGGCACGACCCCGGCGGACTGGAACGCCGGGGTCTTTTCCATGATACGACAGATCTCCGAAACTGCCATTCTGCCAATCGCCGGGGTCATCCTCACTTTTGTTATGACCTATGAACTGATACAGATGCTCATAGAACGCAACAACCTCCATGAAGTTGACACATGGATGTTTTTTAAGTGGGTGTTCAAAACCTTTGTGGCTGTGATGATCCTGACGAATACCTTCAATATCGTGCTGGCGGTCTTTGATGTGAGCCAGTATGTGATCCAGCAGTCAGCGGGCATTATCCAGAACGGGACAGAAATCACGCCGGATGTGCTGGACAGTCTGCGGACAGAGCTTGAGGCGATGGAGTTAGGCCCTCTGTTCGGACTCTGGCTCCAGTCCTTCCTGATCCAGCTTACCATGATTGCCTTAAACATCGTGATTTTCGTCATCGTATATGGCCGTATGATTGAAATTTATTTACTCACAAGTTTAGCGCCTATCCCGTTTGCCACCGTCCCCAACAGGGAAACCGGACACATGGGGCAGAACTATTTCCGCTCCCTCTTTGCGGTGGGCTTTCAAGGTCTATTGATCTTAGTCTGTGTTGCCATCTATGCGGTGCTGATCCAGAGTATCGCCGCCGACGGCGACCCCATCGGGGCGATCTGGGGATGCGTGGGATATACGGTGTTGCTGTGTTTTACCCTGTTCAAAACGGGCAGCCTTGCAAAATCCATCTTCGGCTGCCATTAAGAGACTTCGGGCCATGCTGACCCGAAGCGGAAAGGAGGCGGTATGCCCCGGCGTTACAAACAGGGTGCGGACGGACAGCCGCACCCGGCTTTCTACGGAAAGCTCCCCGAAGAATTTTCTAAAGCAGACACCATGCGCTTTATGGTGGAAACCGATCTGAAACTGTCCGGGTGCGTATCGGCGGACACGCTGGCGGCACTCCGGGCGGAAGGCTATGACTACAAGGACGGGAACCTTGTTCCCGCCGGAAAGGAGGAAACCATGCAGGAAAAGGTTGCAAACACCACCCCGGCCGCACCGTTGAAGCTGGATGTAAGCGTGCGGGTCATCGAACCTGTGAAAAACCTCATGGGCTTTGCCAGCGTGAAATTCAATGACTGCTTTGTGGTGGAAAATCTGAAAATCGTACAGGGCAGCAAGGGGCTCTTTCTTGGGATGCCCAGCCAGCCAGACGGCAAAGGCGGCTACCGGGATATGGCCTACCCTGTCACAAAGGAGTTCCGGGAACAGCTCAATACCGCTGTTCTGCAAGCCTATGAGGCAAAGCTGGAACAGATGGCGGAGCGCGGCTCTGTGGGGCGTGCATCCATCAGCGACCAGCTCAAAGCCGGAAAAGCGGCTGCCGAACAGGCAAAGGCAGAGCGGCCTCCGAAGGAAAAGCCCAGCCGCAGTGCAGAGCGTTGACCTCGGGCCATGCTGGCACGAAGCAGAAAGGAGACGGGAACCATGCCACGCAAACGGACGGGCTATGACGCGGCCTGCTATTACGACGGAAAACTGCTGGGCCGCTGTACCAAAGCGGACAGCGACGCCTATACCCTGTTGATGAACGCCTGCGGTGGGGACGCCGCCCGTGTCCTGCGGGAATATGCCTATTTTTCCCCGGAACTTCGCGCCATATTGGAAAATGCGGCGCTCATGCAGGCGGACCGGAACCGGACGGGCGGAATGTTCCATGCGCCGAAAAGCTCCCCGTGGGGAGAGGTGCAGAGCTGTGAAACCCTCTGTCCAGGGGTGTTTCTGGTATCTACCGCCAGCCACGGCGGAACGATGGTGGCAAACGAGGTAGCCGCCGTCCTCTCCCCAGCGGCCAAAAAATGCGGCTTCAAGGACAAGGGCTATATTTGCTATGAGGAGGACGCACAGGAAAGCGTAGTGCTCCGGGAGCTGCTGGACAAAAAGCTGTGGAAAATCCCTGACCGCATTAAGGACAAAGGACAGTTTGAAGAAAAACTCAATCAGTCCATCCGGCAGTATAATCCCGAATACTGGCGGGCAAGGCAGAGCGGACGAGAGGCCGCCGAAGCTGCCCGCAGCACAGCCCCGGCCAAAGAGGCCGCAAGATAACCTCGGGCCATGCTGGCCCGAAGCAGTAAAGGAGGTATACCAAAATGGCCTATGTGCCAGTACCAAAAGACCTTTCCAAAATCAAGACAAAGCTGGCCTTCAACCTAACGAAGCGCCAGCTTGTTTGTTTTTCCAGCGCGGCGGCGGTGGGCCTCCCGGCTTACTTGTTTTCCCGTGGCAGTATCGGGAACAGTGCCGCCATGTTCCTGATGATCGGCCTCATGCTCCCGTTCTTCTTTCTGGCTATGTATGAACGAGACGGTCTGCCGCTGGAAAAAGTGCTGAAAAACATCATCCGCACCCGGTTCCTCTATCCCCGTGTGCGGCCTTACAAAACCGAAAACTTCTATGCGCTGCTTAGCGCCAGAAAGGAGGCGCAGCCGATTGCGAAACAGCAGAAGGGCCGGAAAGCCCGCAGGCGGAAAGTCTGAAAAGCAGGGCCTTACCGGCCTGTTCACGAAAGGAAAGAACATTCCCACCACCGCCCAGCAGACCCTCCCTTACCGGGAAATGTACCGGGACGGGGTGTGCCGGGTAGCGGACCGCTATTACACCAAAACCATTGAATACGAGGACATCAACTACCAGCTCGCACAGTCCGAAAATCAGGCAGCCATCTTTGATGGGTGGAGCGCCTGCCTCAACTACTTTGACAGCAGCCTTCCGTTCCAGCTTTCCTTCCTCAACCACCGGAGCCGCCCGGGCAGCCGGTACAGCGTGAACATCCCCATGCAGGATGACGATTACAACAGCGTCCGGTGCGAGTATGTGGAAATGCTGGAAAACCAGATCGCCAAAAGTAACAACGGCATTGTCCGCACAAAGCTCCTGACCTTCGGCGTAAACGTGGATGACCTTTCCACCGCCAGGGCAAGGCTGGAACGTGTAGAGGCGGACATTTGCGGAAACTTCAAAAAGCTGGGCGTCAAGTGCCGCTCCCTTTCGGGGCTGGAACGGCTGGAGCTCCTTCACGGGCAGCTCCACCCCGGCAGCGGCTCCCCCTTCCGGTTTTCATGGGATATGATCCCCAAAACCGGGCTTTCCACCAAAGACTTTATCGCCCCGGACAGCTTCGATTTCCGTTTCAGCCGACTGTTCCGGGTGGGGACGACCTGGGGCGCTGCCTCTTACTTGCAGATTTTGGCCTCGGAGCTCTCGGACAAGCTGCTGGCGGAGCTTTTGGAAATGGATGCGGAAATGACCATTACCCTCCATATCCAGACCGTCGATCAGGCCGCCGCCGTAAAATCCATCAAGGCCAAAGTCTCCGACATTGACAAGATGAAAGTGGAGGAACAAAAAAAGGCAGCCCGGTCAGGGTACGACATGGACATACTTCCGCCCGACCTTGTAACGTACAGCAACGACGCAAAGACCCTTCTGGAAGATTTACAGAGCCGGAATGAAAGGATGTTCCTGCTGACCTTCCTTGTGGTAAACATGGCCCCGACCCGCCGGGAGCTGGACAATGACCTGTTCACGGTGTCGGGTATCGTCCAGAAATACAACTGCACCTTGAAGCGGCTGGACTTCCAGCAGGAGGACGGTTTTCTTTCCAGCCTTCCGCTGGGCCATAACGGCATTGAGATCAAGCGCGGCATGACGACCAGCTCCACGGCCATTTTCGTTCCCTTTATGACGCAGGAGCTCCGCATGGATGGCGAAGCCGTCTATTACGGGCTCAACGCACTTTCCCATAACGTCATCATGGCAAACCGGAAAAAGCTCAAAAACCCCAACGGCCTGTTCCTCGGCGTGCCGGGCTCCGGCAAATCCTTTGCCGCAAAGCGGGAGCTTGTGAACGTGTTCCTTGCCACCCGTGACCGGATCATTGTGGTTGACCCGATGGGCGAATATTCGCCCCTTATCAAGCGGCTGGGCGGTCAGGTCATCGAGATCGCCCCGGACAGCCCCCACCACATCAACCCGATGGACATTGACCTGAGCTTTGACGAGGAAAACCCGATGGCGCTGAAAGCCGACTTTATCCTGTCGCTGATGGAGCTGATCGTTGGCGGCAAGGACGGCTTGCAGCCGGTGGAGCGGACCGTCATTGACCGCTGTGTACGCCAGATGTACCGGGAACACTTGCAGGACCCGGAAACAAGCAAAATGCCGACCCTCCAAACGCTATATGACCTGCTCTGTTCCCAGCCGGAGGGCGAGGCGGTGCGGCTGGCAACGGCCCTTGAAATCTATGTGTCGGGTTCCCTTAACGTGTTCAACCATGAAACCAATGTGGACTTAAACCGCCGTCTGGTATGCCTTGACTTAAAAAAGCTGGGGGCCGGGCTTCGGACGATTGCCATGCTCATTATGCAGGACTTGGTAAACTCGCAGGTGTCCATGAATTTCCTCCGCGGTATCGCTACATGGTGCTACTTCGACGAGTTCCATGTGCTGCTCCGTGACCGGCTGACGGCAAGCTACTGTGTGGCGATCTGGAAAATGCTGCGAAAAAAAGGGTGCGTTCCCAGTGCTTTAACGCAGAACGTAAAGGATTTTCTGGCAAGCCCGGAGATTGAGAACATCTTTGAAAACTCGGACTTCCTTGTGCTGCTCTCGCAGGCACAGGGGGACCGGCAGATTTTAGCCAAACAGCTTGGGATCAGCCCCCACCAGCTTTCCTATGTGACCCATACCAATTCCGGCGAAGGGCTGCTGTTCTTCGGGAATACCACCATCCCGTTTGTTGACCGCTTCCCGCAGAATACCGAGCTGTACGCCATTATGACCACCCGCCCGGAGGACAAAAAACAGGAAATGAACCGGGCGTAACACACTTCGGGCCATGATGGCCCGAGGTTTGGAAAGGAGGGATACATTATCGGAAAGAAACCGGACAAACGGAATTTTCAAAGGCCGGGGCCGACGGAGGATACCGGGGACAATCGCCCCGGACCGGCAGAACGGGAAGGACCTTCCCCCGCACCGTCCCGACGTCTACGGTTTAAGGACGAGGATACCGGGCAGGACAGTCCTTCGGGCCACAATGGCCCGAAGTCCAAAAGCGGTAAGTTTCAAGAGGACAGCCGGAAAAGCCGTCCCTCTGACCGCATGAGGCAGGAAGATGAAGCGGGCGGGCCGCAGGATACCGGCAAGGCACAGGAGCCGGAGGGCTCCGCCGAGAAGGCCGGGAGCAAAAAGGACAAGTACCAGAAAGCACAGGCAAAAGCGGAACACGCCGGGGAAAAGCTGGGAAAGGCCCGGGAGAAACTGGACAAGACCGAGGCAAAACGGGCAGCGAAGAAGCCGCCGGGGCTTGCAAAAAAGGCAGTCCGGGGAGCCCGTACAGAAGCGTGGTTCTATGTCCACAACAAGATACACGAGGTTGAGCATGAAAATGTGGGTGTGGAAGGAGCCCATAAATCCGAGCTGGCCGCAGAGGCCGGAGCCCGGAAACTGACCCGCTATGCCAAACGCCGCTGGCGGGAACACCCAGCCCGGAAGGTGGCAAAGTGGGAACGGAAGGACATAAAAGCCCGGGCCAATGTGGATTTTCAAAAGATGGCCTCCGAGCACCCGGAACTTGCCAGCAATCCGCTTTCCCGTGTGCAGCAGAAATGGAAACTGAAACGCCGGTATTCCAAAGAAGCAAAGGCGGCTGCAAAACAGGGCGCAAAGGCCGCAAAGAAAACCGCTGCCGCTTCGGGAACTGCGACCCGTCGGGCGGCGCAGTTTGTGACCCGTCATCCCGTGGCGGTGCTGGTCCTGCTCCTGCTGTTGCTGCTCTGTTTTCTTGTGTCGGCGGTAAGCTCTATCTTTCCCACGCTTGGCAGCGGCCTTGCCAATGCGTTATCCGGCACCTCCTACGCCTCGGAGGATACGGACCTGCTGGGGGTGGACGAGGACTACACGGCACTGGAAAACGAGCTGGCACAGACGGTAGCGAACATCGAAAGCACCCATCCCGGCTATGACGAGTACCGCTATTCCGTGGACGAGATCGGCCATAACCCCTATGAGCTGGCGTCCTATTTCTCGGCAAAGTACCATGTGTATTTCCGGGAACAGGTGCAGGACGAGCTGCGGGAGATCTTCGAGGCACAGTATGAGCTGACCTTGACGGAGGAAGTCGAGATACGCTACCGCACCGAAACCAGCACCGACCCGGAGACCGGGGAAACCACCACCGAGGAAGTCCCCTATGAGTATTACATTCTCAATGTGACCCTCACAAACAAGACGCTGCCCGCCGTGATCCTGCCGAGGCTTAACGAACAGCAGCGGGAAATCTACACCGTTATGCAGCAGCTCAAAGGCAACAAACCCTATCTGTGGGAAGGGATTTACAACGGCGGCGAAGATACCGGCCCCAGCTATGAGATACCCGGCGAGGCGCTGGATGACCCGGCTTTTGCGGCGCTCATGGAAGAAGCCACAAAGTACATCGGCTGGCCCTATGTGTGGGGCGGCTCCAGCCCGTCCACCTCCTTTGACTGTTCGGGCTTTGTCTGCTGGGTGTACACGGCCAGCGGCGTCCACAACCTGCCCCGTACCACGGCGCAGGGCATTTATAACCAGTGCGCTATCATTTCCCCCTCCGAGGCAAAGCCCGGCGACATTATCTTTTTCACGGGAACCTATGACAGCCCCGGCCCTGTGTCCCATGTGGGGATTTATGTGGGCGACGGGATGATGCTCCATTGTGGTTCGCCCATCCAATACGCAAACATCAATTCAAGCTACTGGCAGACACATTTCTATGCCTTCGGGCGTTTGTGAGCCAGAGGAAAGGAGTCCTTGCATGAACAAGATCGACAAGCTCGATAAGGAACTGGAAAAAGCCCGGGAGAAGGCCGCCGAATGGCAGGCCAAAATCCGGGAGCTGGAAAAGCAGAAACAGGAGGAAGAAAACAGCCAGATCGTGCAGGCGGTGCGCTCCCTCAAACTGACGCCCGCCCAGCTTATGGCTTTTCTGAATGACCCCAAAAACAGCCTTACCGCTTCGGGCCATACTGACCCGAAGCCGGAGGCACCCGAAAAGGAGGACACGGCCCATGAAGAAAACTAAATTTCGCAGGCTGGTGGCGATGGCTGCCAGCCTTTTGTGTTGCCTGATCTTTACAGTCCCGGCTTATGCACAGAGCAGCGAGCCGCAGCCGGAGACAGCTCCCTCCCCGGCAGAAACCGAAGCAGAGCCGGAAACCCAGAACCCCTTTACCCCGGACGGGACGGGAACCGTGGTGGACAACGCCACCGACGAGGATGGAAAGGAGTTCTACACCATCACCACAGCAGACGAGAGCGTGTTTTATCTGGTGATCGACAAACAGAAAACCAGCGAGAACGTCTATTTCCTCAATACCGTTACCACAGACGACCTTCTGCCTCTTGCTGAACAGGGTAAGGAACCGCCCAAAGAAGTGACCCCTGAGCCAGAGCCAAAGCCCACCGAACCGGTGGAGGAAGTACCGGAACCCAAGCCGGAGAAAAAGGACAGCCCCCTTCTCTCTCTGCTCCTAATCGGTGCGGTGGTGCTGGCCGGCGGTGGAATTGGTTACTATTTCAAGATTTACAAGCCGAAGCATGAAGCCCCGGATTTGGAAGATGATTACTGCGAATATGAGGACGGGGAGCTGGAGGAGATCGCAGAGGAACCCGAGGACGAAGATACCCCGCCATGGGAGGAAGATACGGAGGAATGAGAATGAATTTTACAAGCAGCCCTTTTGAACGAATGATGAAGGAAGTACCGCACCCCGGCTGGGACAATGACGACCCTTGTAAGGGATGCCGTTATTACAAGGAGTGCAAAGGAAAGAAAAAACAGTGCCGGAAGAAGTTCCGGGCGCTGATCGTGGAGCCCCGCCCTTCGGGCCATCGTGGCCCGAAGTCATAAATGGACGCCCGGGAGCTGACCCGTGACGAGAAGAAGAAAATCCGCACTCTGGTCACGGGGATGTGCGCCAACTATGACCGGGAAAGCGGCCTGTGCCTTCCTCTGGACTGTGCCTGCTATATGCTGCACAAGTGCTGGACAGGGGCGTACTGCCGTTACTTCCGTGAGGCTGTCCTGCCCCTTAACCCGGAGCTTCAAGCGGCGCTGACAACGGAAGGCATCTCCCCGGAGTTGCGGACCTGTGCGGTCTGCGGAAAGGCATTTTTGCCCGAGGGGCGTCAAGCCTACTGCTCCGACGCCTGCAAGGCCGAAGGGAACCGACGGAAAAGCCGGGAACGCATGAGGAAAATGCGGGAGAAAAGGCCGGGCGGCTGTTACGATTTGCCGCCTCCAAAGGCTTGACATTCCGGGCTTTTTTGAGGGTGTTTCCGGGGTGGGAATATCTTATTACATTCCTCCCCGGTCTGCCCTCTTATTTCGTAACATCCAGCACTTCGGGTCATGTTGGCCCGAGGCACAGAAAGGAGGAATCTCTTGGAGACAGTACAAGGATATGTGATTTTGAAAGCTGCCACCTTTGAAACCGGACACGGCTTTGCGCTGGGGCATAATCCGGGAGCGCCGAGCCCCTTTGTGACCTGGCAGTTTACCGAGGGGGAAAACGGCCATCGGGATTACTACTGGGGCCGCTATGGAACCAGTCAGGCGTGGGCGCAGAGGGACTTTGACCGCCGGGTGGACGACTATCAGCAGTTTTACCATGCGGCGGTCAAGCATACCGAGCTGGGACCGGAGGGCGTTTACCGCTATTATTCCACCCAGCGGCCCGTGGACATAGGAACTTACCCGAAGCCGCCGGATAACCAGCCTCTTTCCATCGTCAACTACGATGATGACAGGCGGCGTCCTGTGGCAGACGGCAGGCTGATGGCATGGGGCGAACTGACCTACGCAAAGCCGCTGACCGAAAAGCAGATGGAGGATTATGAGCTGAAACCAGCACCGGGCAATCCTGACCGGGTGCGCCCATCCATTACTGCCCGGCTCAAAGATGAAACCAGAGGGCAGGAACCCCCGAAGGAACCCGGCCAGAAGCGAAACCATAAAAACCATGAGGAACGATAAAGGAGGATCGCCATGCACGAAAAAGACAACTATCTGAAAACCGCCGAGCTCTCCACAGAGCAGAACTGCAACATGATCGACGGCGTACCCAACAACACGCCCATCCCGCCCACGCCCCCGGAGTTGGACGCAAAACCGCTGGATAAGGTAAAGGAACCCAAAGAACGCCGGAAAGGCCGGGAGCTGGAACGCTGATGGAGAACCGCAAGCGGAATGTCCATCTGCACGTCATGGTAACACCGGACGAGCTGGCGGCCATCCATGAGCGGATGGCCGAGGCGGGCATTTCCAACGCCGGGGCTTATGTACGGAAAATGGCTCTGAACGGGTATATCCTGCACATCGACCTTACGCCCGTAAAAGAGCTGATCTCTCTGCAACGGCGCTGTTCCAACAATCTCAATCAGGTCGCCGTACACGCACACACCTATGGCGTGTACCCGGAGGAAATCGACGGATTGAAGCGGGACTATGAAAAGCTGTGGGGCGAGGTGTCAAAGGTGCTGCGGGAGCTTTCCGAGCTGGTGGCAAAGTAAGACGAGGGCGGCAGGCTTCCGTTGCGGGGCTTGCCGCCCTGCTCTTTTTTTACCACTTCGGGCCAGTATGACCCAAAAGTTTGGGACAGGATTTACTAATCTTTCGCAACATTTATGTCCCCGGGCAAGCATGATAAAATAGAGGTAGGAAGGATAGATAAAGGAGGTTTTGAAGATGAAGATACTGCTGAAAATATTGGTTGCTCCCTTTGCTTTAGCGTTGTCCCTTCTGGCGGCTCTGCTGGTGTTCCTATTTGATATTTGTGCCGTCCTGCTGACGATTGCCTCTGTGATCCTGACGGTGCTGGGTGTCGCTCTCTTTTTCACGCCGACGCCCATAGGCGGGATTGTATTTCTGTTTCTTGCCTTCCTTCTTTCGCCGTATGGACTGCAAGCGGCGGCGGGCTCCCTTCTTTGGGCGCTGGACGGAGGCAAATCCGCTCTGTACCGGTTTCTGGCAAGTTAAGCAGCCTCGGGCCATACTGGCCCGAAGTCGGGGCGGTCTGAATGGGCCGCCCCTTTCTCATGGAAAGGAGGAATGATTTTTGGCTACCACAACTTTGTTGCAGCGCCATGCAGGCGAAGGCGAAACGATTGCCGAGGCTATCCGGGATTGTCTGGACTATGGCAAAAACCCGGAGAAAACAGAAAGCGGAAAGTATATCTCCACTTATGAGTGCGACCCCGCCACCGTGGCGGACGAGTTTCTTTTGGCGAAAGCCAACTATGCCGCCATGACAGGCCGGGAACAGAAAAAGGCCAATGATGTGCTGTGCTATCAGATACGACAGTCCTTCTATCCGGGGGAGATCACACCGAAGGAGGCGAACCGTATCGGCTATGATCTGGCTATGCGCTGGACAAAGGGGCGGCACGCTTTTATCGTTACCACGCACACAGACCGCCAGCACATCCATTGTCACATTTATTATAACTCCACCACCCTTGACTGCACCCGGAAATTCCGAAACTTTTGGGGCTCCAGCTTCGCCCTTCGGCGGCTCTCTGACAGGCTGTGCCTTGAAAACGGGCTGTCCATCGTGGAGAACCCGAAGCCCCGGAGCAAGGGCAAGTATCGGAACTATGGGGAGTGGCAGAAAGACCGGAAAGGGCCGCTTTCCTATCAGGACCGACTGCGCCTTGCCATTGATACTGCGCTGGCGGAACGCCCCGCTGATCTGGACGAATTTCTCAATTTGATGAAGCGGGCCGGGTATGAGGTCAAGACGGTTCGGGGCGGCGGTATCAGCTTCCGGCTGACCGGGCAGGGACAGGAACGCTTCACCCGTCTGCGTGCCTCCACGCTGGGGGACGGCTACGACTTGCAAGATGTTCTGTCCGCCATTGAGGGCAAAGAAAAACGCCCCGGGCACTCGGAGCGGAAAATCAGTCTGGCGGTGGATATTCAAGCAAAGCTGGCTGCCGGTAAGGGGCCGGGATATGAACGCTGGGCGAAGGTATTTAACATTAAGCAGATGGCCGCCGCTCTTGCCTATATACAGGACAATAACCTGACCGATTATAAGCAGTTGGCGAAGAAAGCCACCGAGGCGGCAGACCGTTTCCATGTTATTTCCGAACAGGTCAAGCAGACGGAACAGGCCATGAAAACCAATGCCGGGCTAAAGGCCGCAACGGTTCAGTATGCCAAAACCCGCCCAGTCTTTGAGCAGTATAAGGCGACGAAGTACAGCCGGAAATTCCTTGCGGAGCATGAGGCCGACCTTGAACTGTACCGGGCTGCACAAGCGGAAATGCGCTCTCTGCTGGGCGGGGCGAAGCTCCCTAAAATGGATGTGCTGAAGGAGGAAGGCCGCAAGCTCACAGCAAAGAAAAAACAGCTCTATGGAGAATACCAGAAGGCACGACGGGATATGCAGGAGATCGTCACGATCAAGGCGAACATTGACACTCTGATGGGCTACACCGAGCCGGGAAGAAAGCAGGAAAAGGAGCGTTAAGGTTATGAAAATAAGGAGCAAAGCGACGCTGACACTTCGGGCCATGTTGGCCCGAAGATACGGGTTTGGGGCGAGCCCCAACAAGCCGCCTTTGTGCCACTTGTGGCCACAGAGGCATTGCTTGCCACTTAGCGGCAGCCCCTAAAATGGCGCAAAAAAACAGAGGCCCTTATTCTGGAACCTCCGTTTCTCTGGCTTTCTTAATGCCCTCGGCTGTGGCTTCTATCACGACAAGCTCTTTTTCGTTCATGGAGTTTAGAAGAACATCAATGTGCTTTCTGCAAGAGCTTGACCTTGCCCCTCCGTCCGCATGAATAAACTGGTCAACTGAAACGTCAAACATAGTAATGAGTTTAACAAAAAGGTCGAAGCTGGGATACTGTCCTTTGTTCTCAATATTCATAATGGTACGGGAGTCACGGTCTACTAATTCCGCAACATAGGCTTGTGTCCAGCCCTTTTCTTCTCTGGCTCGTTTGAGAGCTGCCCCGAGGCCGTGAAAGTCAAACCTTCTTTCATCTTGGTTCATTCTCATATCACCCTATATCATTCTACATTTCGGGTTGAATTATGAGAATGTAATGAGATTTTACATTAAGTAGTATTTTATTTCGCATCCGTGTAGGCTCTAACTTGTATTATTCGAGATAGAGAACTATAATATATCCTGTGGAGGTGCGAAATGGACTATATGACATTAAAAGAGGCCGCCGAGAAGTGGGGCGTGACACCTCGTAGGGTAAATTATTATTGTGCTGGTGGACGTATCCCCGGTGCTGTGAAAATGGCCGGTGTTTGGCTGCTCCCTAAAACTGCGGAGAAGCCGATTGATGGTCGAACAAAACAAGGAAAGGTAAAAAAGTATGAGTAATATATTACTTCTTGAAGATGATCTAAGCCTGATTAACGGGCTTTCTTTTGCTTTCAAAAAGCAGGGATTTGAATTAAATATCGCCAGAACGCTCAAAGAAGCGGAGGAATTGTGGACAGACGGAAAATATGATTTGTTGGTGTTGGACGTATCTCTGCCAGATGGGTCTGGCTTTGAATTTTGCAAAAGAGTTCGACTTACATCAAAGGTGCCAATTATTTTTCTGACGGCTTCGGATGAGGAAACAAGTATTATTATGGGGCTGGATATTGGAGGTGATGACTATATCACAAAACCGTTCAAACTGGGGGTTCTCGTTTCAAGGATTAACGCCTTACTTCGACGTGCAAATTCTTTTCAAACAGCAGACACAGAATTGCAGTCGAATGGCATCAAAGTTCTTTTGCTGCAAGGACAGGTTTTCAAAAATGGGGAGCTGTTGGATTTGACTGCCGCGGAATACAAGCTACTGTGCTTGTTTATGAGAAACCCAAGCATGGTGCTGACAAAGGGACAAATTTTAGATAAGCTATGGGATTGCGACGGGAATTATATCGACAGTAGTACCCTTACGGTCTATATGCGTCGGCTTCGTATGAAGATCGAGGATAATCCAAGTGAACCACAAATGCTCCTGACTGTTCGAGGTATGGGATATAAATGGAATATTATCGGGTGAGGTACAGAATGAAGATACTGGCAAATAAAGAAATCAAAAATCTATTTCTTTCGCTTTCACTGGTTTTTGGGGTTACATTTCTCTTAGCCGAGGTTTTTCTATGGCTGTCATATCGACGGCTTTCTCTGTTATTGCTAATCCTTTTTCTATTGGCTGGCGGTGCTGTATGGGCAGTCTGCTTTGTATATTTTAATCGGCAAAATCAGATCATGGAGCAGGCGATATTACAAATCAATGCGTATCTTGATGGTGATCGCAATGCCCGTATTGAATGTGACAATGAGGGCGAATTGTACCGACTGCTTCATTCCATCAATTCTTTAGCGGCAGTGTTAAATGCCCATGCAGATAACGAGTTACGAGAGAAAGAGTTTTTGAAAAATACAATCTCCGACATTTCACACCAACTGAAAACACCGCTGGCAGCACTCAATATTTATAACGGACTCCTTCAAGACGAGGATATAGAAGTGTCCTCCGTGAAAGAATTTGCGGGTTTGTCTGAGCAGGAACTTGACCGTATCGAAACACTGGTGCAAAGTCTGCTCAAGATTACAAGATTGGATGCCGGAGCCATTGTCTTGGAAAAGAACGCAGAAAATGTTGCAGATATGATGCGGGATATTGAACTGCATTTTGCATATAGAGCCAGACAGGAAAAGAAAGAAATCATTCTGTCTGGCTCGGATCATCTTTCTCTTTTTTGTGATCGTGATTGGTTGAATGAGGCAATCGACAATATTGTGAAAAATGCGTTTGACCATACAGAAAGTGGTGCAACAATTCGTGTTGCGTGGAACGAGTTGCCGTCTGGTGTCCAAATTGTGATAACGGATAATGGATGCGGCATCCACCCAGAGGATATACATCACATCTTCAAGCGGTTTTATCGCAGTCGTTTTTCTAAGGACAAGCAAGGGATTGGACTGGGATTACCTTTGGCAAAGGCAATCGTTGAAGCACATAACGGCACCATTGAGGTTGACAGCGAATTAGGTATCGGGACAACTTTCACAATGAATTTTCTGATTCCTACAAAATTGTAGGCTGGCTGTAGGCTTACAGTAAGATTCAGGTGCTATTCTCTCACACATAGGCAGGACAAACAAAGACAGCCTGCCTATATCGCAAAATCATTCAGAAAGAGGTGTTTACACTATGAACTTATTAGAAGTCAAAAATATCAGTAAGACCTATGGCAACGGAGAAACCGCTGTCAAGGCATTAAAGGATGTCAGCTTTTCTGTTCCAAAGGGCGAGTATGTGGCAATCGTCGGGGAATCCGGTTCTGGTAAAAGTACACTGCTGAATATGATCGGTGCTTTGGACACGCCAACATCTGGCAAGGTTCTGATTGACGGCAAGGACATTTTTGCCATGAACGATCGAAAGCTGACCGTTTTCCGCCGGAGGAATATCGGCTTTATCTTTCAGGCGTTTAACCTTATCCCGGAGTTGACGGTGGAACAAAATATTATTTTTCCGCTGTTGTTGGATTATCAAAAGCCGGATAAGAGATATTTGGAGGAACTGCTGACGGTTTTGAATTTGAAAGATCGTCGTAATCATTTACCCAGTCAGCTTTCCGGCGGTCAACAGCAGAGAGTGGCGATTGGCCGCGCATTGATTACCCGTCCTTCTCTGATTCTGGCAGACGAGCCAACAGGAAATTTGGACTCACAAAACAGCAGTGAGGTCATAGCATTGCTCAAAGAAACATCGAAAAAATACGAGCAGACCATCATTATGATTACCCATAACCGCAGTATTGCGCAAACGGCAGACCGGGTATTACAGGTATCGGATGGTACTTTGACTGATTTTGGGAGGTGCCGTGAATGAAAAGCTATCTTAGTCTTATTCCCATCTCCGCTAAAGTTCATCGCCGACAAAATCGTATGACGCTGCTTTGCATTGTATTTGCTGTGTTTATGGTAACAGCAGTATTCAGTATGGCAGAAATGGGTTTTCGGATGGAACAGGCCCGATTGGTTGGTAAGCATGGAAGTTTCTCTATTGGAGACTTGCTCGGCAGTTCCATGGGGCAAACCCTTCTTTCTGTTGCGGTTGTTCTGTTCCTGCTGATTTTGATTGCAGGCGTTTTGATGATTTCCAGCAGTATGAACAGTAGCGTTGCCCAGAGAACCAAATTTTTTGGAATGATGCGTTGCATTGGTATGAGTAAGCAGCAGATTATTCGGTTTGTTCGTCTGGAGGCATTGAACTGGTGCAAAACGGCTGTACCCATCGGTCTTATTTTAGGGGTTGTTACAACATGGGGGCTGTGTGCGGTACTGCGCTTTGTAGTCAGAGAAGAATTTTCTGATATTCCCCTCTTTGGTATCAGTATTTTTGGCATTGCCTGCGGTATCTTTGTTGGACTGATTACTGTACTGATCGCCGCAAATGCTCCGGCGAAACATGCCGCGAAGGTATCTCCTATCACAGCGGTGTCTGGAAATGCAGACCACGGAAAAACAATGCGTCATTCCCAGTATACAGGATTCGGAAAGATTGAAGCCCTTCTCGGTATCGGCCATGCGGTCTCCGGGAAGAAAAATTTATTCCTGATGACAGGTTCTTTTGCACTTAGCATCATCCTGTTTTTGAGCTTTTCTATTATGGTCGATTTTGTGGATTACCTGATTCCTCAGTCGGCTGCCACATCAGATATAGATATTGCAAGTGCTGACGGTAATACGATTCCTTGGGAACTGCTTACAACCATCCGCGAAATGGATGGAGTGAAGGAAGTTTACGGGCGTCGTAGTGTATTTGATGTTTCTGCCAAACTAAACGACGACACCAACTTTTCTGGCACAGTCGATTTGATTTCTTATGACGATTTTGATTTACAATGTCTGAAAAAAGACAGTGCTTTGAAAAGGGGGAGTGATCTGTCCAAAGTTTTTAGGGACAGCAATTTTGTTTTGGCAACATCCGATCAGGACAGCACATGGAAAATCGGTGACACTGTTCAGATTGGGGATGAAACCCTTACCATAGCCGGACTGTTAAAAAACGACCCATTTAGTGAGAATGGATTGACAAATGGAAAGCTCACATTGATTACCTCTGATGAAACATTTGTCCGTTTGACAGGAGAGGAAGGTTATTCTCTTGTGCTGATACAAACAACGGGAGATGTTACGGACGAAAATGTTCAGGCAATCCAGAATTCCGTAGATCAAACATATAGCTTTCAAGATAAACGCGACGAGCGCACTACGGGAACTTATATGGCTTTTGTTTTCTGTGTTTATGCGTTTTTGGCAATTATTGCACTGGTAACGGTAATGAACATTGTCAATAGCATTTCCATGAGTGTGTCTGCCAGAATGAAGCAATATGGAGCTATGCGGGCAGTAGGAATGGATGAACGGCAAATGACGAAAATGATTGCCTGTGAAGCATTCACCTATGCTGTTTTGGGGTGCGTTGTTGGTTGTGCTATTGGCTTGCCGCTTAGCAAATCGCTGTATGATTTCCTTATTGCAGGGCATTTTCCATCTGCTGTGTGGCAGTTCCCAATTATCTCTTTGGGCGTTATTCTTCTGTTTGTCTCGATTGCGGCAATCGCAGCTGTATATGCTCCGGCAAAACGAATTCGCAATATGTCGATTACTGCAACCATCAATGAATTATAGTTTCATATGTTAATCTGCCGGACGACGGCAAAAGAAAAAAAGCCGTCGTACAGCAGACACATTTTCACGCGCCTATGAAGCGGCGGCTTTGATTTTCAGAGCCGCCGTTTCTTTTCGTCTACCTTAAAATAACGACGACCTAACACCGTGTAAATCCACGGCGGCATATAAGGAGGATTGCCGCCGTGTCTATTTTTGCCTCTTTTCATAGTACCCATGACCTACATCAATTAAAAAAAGCATAGCGCCCCCTCCGGGACAGTCTGGTTATGAATGTGAAATCAGACAGTACATAAATGAATATGTAACTTCATGCGTTCGTGTGGCTTCATGCCGCCCGGGCGCTTTTGTGTTCTTATGGGGCTGCTTCGGGTCATGTTGGCCCGAAGTCATTCCCCGGTGCCGCTCCCCGCCGCCTTCGTTTCGGTCACTCGTCAACCAACAACCGAAACGGAGGTCAATATGGCTATTATCAATTTGCGGGACTATTACCCATTCTATACATCAGATTGCTTCATGGAAGTATCGGAAGAAGTTGCAGAAATGTTCAAAGAGTTTGATCGTAAAGAGGCTGCCTACCGGCTGCGTACATACCGCCACAAAGCCTACTATTCCCTTGATCGGGATGACGGGCTGGAGCATGAAGCTGTCTTTGTTGCCTTATCTCCCCATGAACTGTATGAGCGGAAAGTGACCATGCAGGAGCTTCACGCAGCGATTTCCAGTTTGCCGGACAAACAGGCAAAACGGATTTATGCTCATTTCATTCTCGGCATGACCAAACAGGACATTGCCCGGGCAGAGGGCGTCCATGAAAAAGTAGTTCGTGTCGCAATCGAGCGAGGTCTGCGGCGCTTAGAAAAAATTTTGAAAAATTCTTTGTAAGGCGTACCGATTTAGGCCGGAAAATGAAATGGCTTATGAGAGGCAAAACACTTCGGGTCACAATGGCCCGAGGTTCAGACAAGCCTCATGCAGATTGAAAATCGAATAAAAAGACACCCGGATACGAAGGGGAACGCGCTGTGTGACAGACCCGCCATGACCTCGGATTTCAGAGAATACAGTCTTTGTAAAACTGAGCGAGCGAACAGGTCCATGCCATAGGTGGGGCAAGGCTGGCTCCACCGGAACAGGCGCAGAACCCGGATACTTGCGTTTAGTCACAGTCCGAGCGTTGAAGCGGTCTTGCAAGCCGTGAGCCGTCGCAGGCAATGAGAACGCCTTGCCATCAGAATGGGGAGAGTTGAAATACTATGGGGCATGAAGCCTATGCCCGTCCGGTGTGTCTGAAATGAAGTGAAAACCTATGGGGAGCCCCCGGCAATGCTGTCTGATGATAGGCCAACCGATCCGGTGTGGCTCCCCATCTTTTCAAAAAAGGAGCATTTTATGGGAAATGCGTTTGGAATGATCCCCGGCTTGGAACCGGACGAATGGAGCAATGACGCCTGCCGTGGTTATGTCATTATGGCAATGGAGAACTGCGGATTTTCAAAGAAGGATATACGGCGTGTTGTGGGGCAGCTTTATGAAGTATTCGACCTCAACAGCGTGGAGGATGCCAAAGAAAAGTACCTTTCCAGTCCTTACTGACCTCGGACCACATTGACCCGAAGTGGAGAAAGCTCAAAGGGCGGCACCTGCTGGGTGCCGTCTTTTGACATTTCCCCACGGGACAAGTGGGAAAGGCTGGCATATACACGCACTTTCGCAAAGGAGGTTTTCAATGACGCAAGCTGTCACTTATGAACGAGAAACAAAGTCTGTCGCATTTCAAGGGAAGATCATTGTGCTGGAAAGCCTCACGCCGGTACTTCCCCCGAAGGAGAAAGCACAGCGCAAAAAAGAAATTGAGCGTTGTCTTTATGAGGTGTTCCGCAAATATGGAGACAGATTTCCCTAATCATTCGCAACATTGTTGTCCGGGGCTGCTGATGGTATAATATAGTTGTAAGGTTGGTAGCTCCATTCCAACAAGGAAAGGAGCCCAATATGGAATTTATCAGAGAAGATTGTATTTACGCAAGACAGTCAGTAGACCGCAAGGACAGTATCAGCATTGAAAGTCAGATCGACTTTTGCAAGTATGAATTGAAAGGTGGGAGCTGCCGGGTATTCAAGGACAAAGGCTATTCCGGTAAAAATACGGACAGGCCGGAGTTTCAAAAGCTGCTGGGCGAGATCCGCAAGGGAAAGGTCAGGCGGGTCATCGTGTATAAACTGGACCGTATAAGCCGCTCTATTCTGGACTTTGCAACGATGATGGAGCTGTTTCAAGAGTATGATGTGGAGTTTGTATCATCCACAGAAAAGTTTGATACTTCGACCCCGATGGGCCGGGCCATGCTGAATATCTGCATTGTATTCGCCCAGCTTGAACGTGAGACAATTCAGAAGCGTGTCACAGACGCCTACTATTCACGGTGCCTGAAAGGCTTTCACATGAGCGGACAGGCACCATACGGTTATCAGTTAGAGCCTACTGTGGTAGAGGGTATCCGCACAAAGAAAATGGTTGCCGACCCCGTAGCCGCCGACCATGTTCGGCTGATGTTTGAAATGTACGCTGAACCGGAAACCTCCTTCGGAGATATTACCCGATACTTCGAGGAACATGACATAAAAATTTATGGCAAATCCATGTTCCGTACATTTCTTTCCCAGCTTTTAAGAAACCCCGTTTACGCACAGGCCGATTTGGAGCTGTACGAATTTTTCAAGAGCCAGGGCGCAGCGATTGTCAATGACGCTTCCGACTTTGCCGGAACAAACGGCTGCTATCTCTATCAGGGGCGGGATGTGAAGGAGGACAAGGACAGGTGCTTAAAAGACCAGATACTTGTTATCGCTCCCCACGAAGCACTCATTTCCTCTGACACATGGCTTAAATGCCGGAAAAAACTTATGGCAAATACCACCTTCCAGCAGGGACGGAAACCGAAGAACACTTGGCTGGCCGGAAAAATCAAATGCGGGCATTGTGGGTATGCTCTGAAAGCCACCCATGTACCAAACAGCACTGGATATTTCCGCTGTACCAAACGGACGGAAAACAAAGGCTGTCCGGGCTGCGGGAAAATCCGCAAAGAAGAATTTGAGCAATTCATTTTCTCGGCCATGCAGGAGAAATTCAAAGACTTTCAGATACTCCACGGCAGAGAGGAAAAAGTCAATCCGAAACTGACCGCCTATCAAGTGGAGCTGGCACAGGTGGAGTCAGAAATTGAAAAGCTGCTGGATACGCTGACCGGAGCCAATGCGACCTTGCTTGCCTACGCTAACAAAAAAATTGAAGAACTGGACAACCGACGCCAGACCATTTCAAAGGCAATCGCTGAATTGAGCGTTGAAACCATATCTCCCCAGCAGATAAAGAAGTTATCCTATTATCTCGACAACTGGGACAGCATAGATTTTGACGACAAAAGAAAAGCCGCCGATGGTTTGATCTCTACGATCAAGGCCACCAGCGACCGTGTTCAGATAGAGTGGAAAATCTGACATTTCCGCTCTATCGCCCCTCATTTCTATTTTATCTTGTTTGTACCCCTTGTACACTGATGTTTCCTTTTGATTTTGGTTTTGCACTATCGCGCAGCTAACTGTGTAAAAATCATTCGTCATGATATCTGTGTAAACATGCAAAAAAGCTTGTGCATCATCATACCCTTGTTCATAATCTCGTTCAAAGCCATCCGGCACATAATGGTCGCTGTATCCATTCGGGAGCTGCTCTAATGGCTCTCCGTCCACTTGATACGTTAGCTGCATCTCAATCGGCAGGAATTTCTGAATCATCGTATAGACTGCCTTTCGGAAGTCCGCACTTACTGCAAGCGCGCCGAGAGTTAAAATTACCAGCGTCATGGCTGCAACAAGCACTCGTTTCAGCACAGGGCG
>NZ_PXUP01000023.1 GCF_003324185.1 Faecalibacterium prausnitzii | reverse complement strand
TAAAATACGTTCAGCATCTTCAAGCTTTGCATCTCTTACTAATATATCCATAACTGTTCCTCCGTCAATTCCGATTTACTGGGCTAAGCCGAGTATACCATACTCTCCAATGAAAGAACACCCCCGATATAGTGAAATTTTGCCATTTTCCTGCGTACGTGCGTACCCGCGCCGCAGGGATTCTAAGGGGCTTGACCACTTAGCACACGGACTTTGGCACAAAGTCTAGTGTGTTACACCTTGCCAGAGGTGTACAGGCTCCCGGTACGCACGTACACAGCGATTGCCCCCAATGCGTCATATAGGGTGACAACCAAGTTCGCACAAAGCGAACTTGATCCCGCAAAACAAAAGGCAGGATACCACCGTCATGGTGATACCCTGCCTTTGTTCGTTCCTGTTTACCGTTCCGAGTAGTCCTTTCTCAGAACCTCTTGCAAACAAAAAACGTACCCGAACCCTTTTTCATAAAGAATCGGGTTCGAGTACGAACTGTATGGTGGACGGTACAGGACTCGAACCTGTGACCTCCTGCACGTCAAGCAGATGCTCTACCAGCTGAGCTAACCGTCCATGTCATATCGACTTGGATAGTTTACCACAGCTTTTTGCAAAAAGCAAGACCTTTTGTGCTTTTTTATGCGTTCTTTTTTACTTTTCCGGCGAGAGTGCCCGGCGGATGATATCGTACAGCACCGGCTTCATGGCGTCGATGTTGTCCGGCTTGCCCTCCAGAATGCTGGAATAGCACACCGACATACACATACTGCCAAGGGCCGTGATGCGCTGGTAGACCTCCCGCTCGGTGCGGCCGGCCATCTCCGGGCTGGAAAGCACGATGGCCAGCAGCTTGCGCATCAGGGGCTCGGCTTCCCTGCTGGCTTCGATCTGGTCCAGCCCGGGCCAAACGAAGTTGCGCTCCAAGAACCGCAGCACCAGCGCATCCTGCCGCAGCGCCTCGATGATATGGTCGATGACGAACACCACCTGTGCGGTAAAGTCGGGCAGCTCGGGGTGCTGCTCGACCGCAAGGCAGGCATCGCTCAGCAGCTGGTAGCTCACCCGCCCCAGCAGCGCCTGCATCACCGCGCCCTTATCCTGAAAATACAGATAAAACGTGCCTTTGCCCACCTTTGCCCGGCTGGTGATATCCTCCACGCTGGTCTTGGCGGTGCCCCGCTCCAGAAACAGCTCGTAGGCTGCATCCAGCAGGGCGCGGCGCTTTTCCTGTTTCTTACCTTCCACGGTGCTCATGCTCTGGGTAGATTCCTCTTTTCTCTGAATTTAGACGCAGGTATGTGCTGCGTCCGGCCTGTGCTACTTAGTTTAGCAGTCCTTTGCCGTTTGTGCAAGCCCGATTTCTTATACAATTTTTTGCAGGTGATAAAAAAACTGACTTTCAGTCACTTTTCCTGCTTGACACACTGTCCGGGGTGGATATAATAGTGTTTGCCCGGAAGATGACCAGCAGTCAGTTTTGCGGGCGTTCCCAATCAACTTTCTATTCTGGAGGGTTCTCATGAAAAAGATCGCACAAGGCATCGTGCGTCTGCGCAAGCTGATCTTAACAGTGGCCGTGCTGCTGTTGATCCCTTCCGCGATCGGCGCCATTGCCACCCGCATCAATTATGACATCCTCACCTACCTGCCGCAGGATCTGGACTCCATGATCGGCGAGGTAGCCCTTGAGGACGATTTCCATCTGGCCTCCACCGGTATGATCACGGTAGAGGGCCTGCCAACCAATGAACTCATCGCCATGAAAAAGGAGATCGAAGACGTGCCCGGCGTCACCCAGACCTTCTGGCTCAGCGATGTGATCGACCCCAACATCCCCACCGCCATGCTGCCTGCCGATGTGCAGCAGTTCATGTTCGGCAAAAACGATTCCACCATGCTGATCGTCCGCTTTGACGCCCCCAGCGCCAGCGACGAGACCATGGAAGCCGTCAAGCAGATCGAAAAGCTGCTGCGTAAGGACTGCTTCTTCGGCGGCATGAGCGTCATTCTGCAGGACACCAAGGCGCTGGTCAATCAGGAAATGCCCCTGTACATCTTAATCGCTGTGGGTGCCAGCCTGCTGGTGCTGTTCCTCTCGCTGGAAAGCACCCTCACCCCGCTGCTGTTCATGCTGGGTCTGCTGTTCCCCATCGCGTACAACTTCGGCACCAACATCTTTTTGGGGCAGATCAGTTACATCACCGAGGCGCTTGCCACTGTGCTGCAGCTGGGCGTTACGATGGACTTCTCTATCTTCCTGCTGCACCGTTATGAGGAAGAAAAGGAGCTGCGCTCCTCCAATGAGGAGGCCATGACCAGCGCTATCTGCAAGACCATGACCTCCATCTCCGCTTCCAGCCTGACCACCATTGCAGGCTTCCTTGCACTGTGCGCCATGCGTCTGACGCTGGGCCGCGATATCGGCCTTGTCATGGCAAAGGGCGTGGCACTGGGCGTCATCTGCACCGTGGTCATCCTGCCCTCTTTGATCCTTACCTTTGATAAGTGGGTGGAAAAATACAAGCACCGCACCGTTATCCCCCGGCTGACCAAGCTGAGCTACTTTGTTTCCAAGCACGCAGCGCCCATCGTGGCCGTCTTTATCCTCATCCTCATCCCCTTTGCCATTGCGCAGAACAAGACCAGCGTGTACTACACCCTGTTCGATTCCCTGCCCCAGGACCTGACCGGCATCGTGGGCACCAACAAGCTGGGCGAGGACTTCGGCATGACCACCAGCCACTTCATTCTGGTGCATGACGATCTGACCGCTACGCAGGTGTCCGACCTGTGCGATGAGCTGAAGGACGTGGACGGCATCACGCAGGTGGTAAGTCTGGATTCCATTACCGGCCCCGGCTTTGACACCGAGCTGCTGCCCGACAGCGTGATGGAGATCCTGCAGTCCGGCGGCTACAAGCTGATCCTTGCCAACAGCTCCTACAAGACCGGCACTGACGCCATCAACAGCCAGCTGGACGAGATGATCGGCCTGATCAAAAACGTAGACCCCGAGGGCGTCATCACCGGTGAAGGCGCTATGACCAAAGACCTGATCGAGGTGGCAGACGTGGACTTCAAGAACGTCAACGTCTGGTCGATCATGGCCGTTCTGGTCATCATCGCCATCTCCTTCAAGAGCATTTCCATCCCGGTGCTGCTGGTCGCCAGCATCGAAGCCGCTATCGCCATCAATATGGGCATCCCGTACTTTACCGGTACGCAGCTGCCCTTCATCGCCAGCATCGTCATCGGCACTATCCAGCTGGGCGCTACCGTGGACTACTCCATCCTGATGACCACCCGTTATCACGAGGAGCGTGCCTTTGGCCGCACCCCCAAGGAAGCTGCCCAGCAGTCGCTGGAGCATTGCAGTCAGTCCATTCTGACCAGCGGCTTGACCTTCTTTGCCGCTACGGTCGGCGTGGCCGCCATCAGTAAGATGGAGCTGCTGCGGAGCATCTGCCTGCTGATCTCCCGCGGCGCGCTGATCAGTATGCTGGTCATTCTGGTGGTGCTGCCCGCCGCCCTGATGCTGTGTGACTGGCTCATCCGCCACACCACCCTGAAATGGATGGTACCTGAATCTGCCAACGCCAAGAAGTCTGAAAAGGAGTAATGCGTTATGAAAAAATCGCTTCGTTTCGCCAGTGCGGCGCTGGCAGTTGCCCTTGCCGCCAGCTGTGCAGCCCCGGCTTTTGCCGCAGGCGGCAGCAGCTTTACCAAGTCTGAGACCGTGTACGCTGTGATGAACGCCGATGGCTCCATCCAGAGCACCACCGTCAGCGAGCACGTTTACAGCGCCTCCGGTCTGTCCAATGTGACCGACCAGAGCACCCTGACCAATATCCAGAACACCGAGAGCAGCGCCGCGTTCACACAGGACGGCGAAAAGCTGGTGTGGAACACCGACGATACCGATGTGTATTATAAAGGTGACACCGACCGCGCCCTGCCCATTCAGGCTGCCGTCACCTACGCGCTGGACGGTCAGGAAGCCGCACTGGAAGATCTGATCGGCAAGAGCGGTCATCTGACCATGACCATCGCCCTGAAGAACAACGAGACCGACACCGTGAACGTGAACGGCACCGACCGCACCATCGTTACCCCGCTGGTCACCGCTGTGGGCGTGATCTTCGGGCAGGATGCCACCAACGTGGTGGCTGCCCACGGTCTGGTGGAAAGCGCTGCCAAGAGCAATGTGGCTGCCTTTGTCACCCTGCCGGGCGTGAAGGATTCTCTGTCCGGTCTGCTGCCGGACGAACTGGACACCATCGAGGACTATCTGCAGGACACCATCACGGTGGAAGCAGATGTTACTGAGCTGACCTGCCCGCAGGTGATGATGGCCTGCGCCACCAGCGCTGCGGCTCTGGGCACCGACAATGTGTTTGACCTGAGCAGCATCAACGACCTGACCGATGGCATCAACCAGCTGAACGATGCCATGAGCCAGCTGCTGGACGGCGCTTCTCAGCTGGAGGACGGTACCAGTCAGTTGGCCAGCGGTGTGCTGGCACTGCTGGACGGTGCCAACACCCTGAACAATGGTGCAGCCGCACTGGACGAGGGTCTGGGGCAGCTGACCACCGGTCTGGACACCCTGAGCGCCAACAACAGCGCCCTGAACAGCGGCGCACAGCAGGTGGCGGACGGCGTGCTGGCTTCTGCCAACAAGACCCTGAAAGAGGGCGGTCTGATCGACACCGACATGACTTGGGACAACTACGCCGCCGTCATCGACAACATTCTGACCATGAACGACAAGACGCTGGCTGCCGGCCGCCGCAAGATGGTGCGTACCATCTGGGAGCAGGCTCCCAGCTTCAAGGACAGCCAGCTGGATCTGGCACTGTACCTTTCCGCTACCAAGACGAACCATGATCTGGAGGCCGCTCTGCACCTGATGCAGAACTACGATCCCTCCATGCTGTGCGGTCTGGTGCAGCTGCTGACCAGTCAGGAAGCCAAGGACACCGCCAAGGCAGAGCTGAAGTATCAGGTAGAGAACAGTCAGGATATCGCCGATGTGCGTGCCCTGAAGGACAGCCTTTCCAAGATCCAGCTGTTTGTTTCCAGCGTGGGTCAGTACACCGCCGGTGTGCAGACCGCCGCAGACGGCGCACACTCTGCCAAGGACGGCAGCGCACAGCTTGCCGCCGGTACCAAGACCCTGTATGACGGTGTGAACACCCTGAACGAGGGCGCAAGCCAGCTGAACGACGGCACCCATCAGCTGAACGACGGTCTGAACCAGTTCAACGAGGAGGGCATCTCCAAGCTGACCGGCGCACTGGATCAGGATCAGCTGCACGGTCTCAAGACTGTGCTGGACGAGATGACCGACCGGCTGGAAAGCTACACCAGCTTTGCCGGTGCACCCGAGGACGCCGAGAGCAGCGTGAAGTTCGTCTACAAGACCGCCGAGACCGTGGCCGCTGCCGACAACGTTGTGGCGGAGACCGAGACGGTGAAGGAGGGCAACATCTTCACCCGCCTGTGGCAGCGCATCGTGGACCTGTTCAAGTTCTGATAACGCCAACATCCTTCCAGAATCGTATATAGATACACAAGAAGCGCCCCGCAGCCGAATGGCTGCGGGGCGCTTCTGTATTTATAATCCTTTAAAAATCAGCTTATTGCTTACTGGTCCTTTTCCACCATCATCTTGCTGGCTTTATAGATATCGCCGCAGCCGAGGGTGATGACCAGATCGCCGGGCTTGGCGTTCTGCTTTACCCAGTCGGCAGCTTCCTGCAGGCTGTTCACCAGCACGGAGCCGGGGATCTGCGCTGCCAGCTTTGCGCTGGTAATGGTGGGGTCGTTGGGCTCGCGGCTGCCCATGATGGGGGTCAGCACCGTGATGTCCGGGATCTTGAGCACATCCACAAAGTCGTTGAACAGCATCTTGGTGCGGCTGTATGTAAACGGCTGGTGGACGGCGATCAGGCGCTTGTAGCCCATCTCCTTGGCGGTGTTCAAGGTGGCGCGCAGCTCGGTGGGGTGGTGGGCGTAGTCATCGATGACCAGCGCACCGTTGCACTCGCCGTACACCTCAAAGCGGCGGCCTGCGCCCTTGAAGTTCAGGGCAGCTTCGGCGCACTGCTCTGCGCTCAGGCCCACAAAGCGGCACACGGCGCACATGGCCAGTGCATTATAAATATTGTGGCGACCGGGCACGGACAGACGGATGCGGGTGGTGTCGGTCGTATTCCACTCCTTCAGGTCGAACTCGAAGAAGCCGGGCTTATACTCGTTGATGTTGATAGCGCGATAGTCGGCGTGGTTGTCGATGGCAAAGGTGCGCACCCGGCGGTCCAACGTGTACATCACGTCCATGGTGTTCTTGTCGTCGGCGTTGGCAAAGATCATAAACTGGGTCATCAGGGCAAAGCGCTTGAAGGCGAACTTCAGCTCGCCCATGCTGCCGTAGTAGTCCAGATGGTCGTTGTCGATGTTCAGCACCACGGACAGGTAGGGGGTCAGCTTCAGGAAGGTCTCGGCAAACTCGCAGGCCTCAATAACGATATCATCGCCCTTGCCAGCCTTGCCGTAGCCGTTGATGAGGGGCAGTTTGCCGCCGATGACGGCAGAGGGGTCGCGGCCTGCCAGTTCCAGCGCAGTGGTGATCATGGAGGTGGTGGTGGTCTTGCCGTGGGTACCGGACACGCAGATGCTCTGCTTATACAGGCGGCTCACATAGCCCAGCAGCACGCTGCGCTCCACGGTGGGGATGCCATAGGAGGCGGCTGCGTTCAGTTCCACGTTATCCTTGGAGATGGCGGCAGAGTACACCACCATGTCTGCGCCGACAACGTTATCCGCATTGTGGCCAAGGCTGACCTTCACGCCCATCTCCCGCTCGTAGCGGATGATGCTGCCGTCCAGCACATCGCTGCCGGACAGCTCGTAGCCCTTGGCGGCAAGGATCTGGATCAGCGGGTACATTCCGCTGCCGCCGCAGCCGATAAAATGGATCTTCTTTACATGGTCCAGCAGATGCTGGCTATAATCCGAGTACATGAACATAGTAAGGCTCTCCTCCAAATATTAACGGCTGCAGCGCAGACCGATTCCTTCCAAATATGGGGACACACTCTTATTATATAATTTTTGCAGCATAAAATAAACAGGTAAGGCCGAATTTTCGGAAAGAACCATAATTTTTTTGTGAATTTTGTGATATGTGTACAACAAAATCCCAGCAGTATTACTTTGCCCGCCGCCGCAGAATCTCGTCCAGAATGGCATCGGCTACATCCGCCTTGCTCATCAAAGGCAGCTCCCGGGTGCCGTCCGGGGTGATGAAGGTGACCACGTTGGTATCCACCCCAAAGCCTGCACCGGCCACCTTGAGGTTGTTGGCCACCACCATGTCCAGATTCTTCTTGGCAAGCTTCGCGGAGGAGTTTTCCACAAGGTCCCGGGTCTCCATGGAAAAGCCGCACAGGAACTGGTGGGTCTTGCGGGGGCCGATGGTGCCAAGGATATCCTCGGTGCGCTCCACGGGGATAGAGAGGTCGCCCTCCTTCTTTTTGATCTTGTCGTTGGCCACGGTAGCGGGGCGGTAGTCCGCCACGGCGGCGGCCATGATGAGCACATCGGTGGTGTCAAAGCGACTTGTCACCGCCTCGTACATCTGCCGGGCGGTGGTCACCGGCACATCGGTGGTGAACTTGACCGGCGGCAGCGCGGTCTGTCCGTGGATCAGGGTCACTTCGGCGCCCCGCATGGCGGCGGCGCGGGCAAGGGCGTAGCCCATCTTGCCGGTGGAGTGGTTGGTCAGGTAGCGCACCGGGTCCAGCGCCTCCTGCGTAGGGCCGGCGGTCACCGCGACGCGTACCCCGGCTAAGTCCTTCGGGCGGGCGATGGTGTGCAGGATGTGCTCCAGCAGTACCTCCTCCTTGGGCAGGCGTCCGCTGCCCACGTCCTTGCAGGCCAGCACACCGCTTTCGGGGGGGATGACGGTAAAGCCGTACCGCTCCAGCGTGGCAAGGTTATCCTGCGTGATGGGGTTTTCCAGCATGCCGGTGTTCATGGCGGGGGCTACCAGCTTGGGGCACTTAGCGGCCAGCACCACGGTGGTAAGCATATCGTCCGCAATGCCGTGCGCCATTTTGGCAATGACGTTGGCGGTGGCAGGGGCGACTAAGATCACATCCGCTTTTTTTGCCAGCGAGATGTGGGTGACCTCAAACTTGAAATCCCGGTCAAAGGTGTCCACCATGCACTTGTGGCCGGTCAGGGTCTCAAAGGTGAGAGGGGTGATGAACTGGGTGGCGTTTTTGGTCATGATGACCTCCACATCCGCACCCAGCTTGCGCAGTGCACTGGCCACGTTGGCCATCTTATAGGCGGCAATGCCGCCGCTCACGCCCAGCAGGACGCACTTGCCGTTCAGATCCATGGTTTGTTTACCTCCCGGAAAAACAGTTCTTTTCCACATATCTTACCTTAGTATAATGCAAAACTTCCACCAGCACAACAAAATCTTTGCCGGGAACTTGTATCCGGCGCAAAAATGCGGTAAAATACGCTTGACAAAGAGCAAACCGGTTCTTTTCTTTTATTTTGAAAAGGAAAACAGAATTATGATCTTAGCCATTGATATAGGCAACACCACCGTCGCCCTTGGGGGCATCCGGGACGGACGTGTATGCTTTGTGGCGCGCATGGACACGGTGCGCACCCGCACGGCTGCGGAATATCGTGCCGAAATGGATAAAATATTTGCGCACCGCCGCCATCCGGAGCGTCCCATGCGCTTTGAAGGCGCGGTGCTCACCAGCGTAGTGCCCCAGATCACCGGGGCACTGGCCGAGTGCGCCCGCCACTACACCGGCAAAAAGCCGGTCATCGTTTCGCCGGACATCCGCACCGGGCTGACCATGGGGGTGGACGAGCCCCGCGCCGTGGGCAAGGACCGGCTGGTGGATGCCGCCTATGCGGCGGCAAACTTTCCGCTACCGGTCGTCACGGTAGACCTCGGCACCGCCACCACCTTTAATGTGGTGGACAAAGACCGGGTGTTCCGGGGCGGCGTGATCTGCCCCGGCCTTTCCACCGGGCTGCGCGCACTGGGTGAGCGCTGTGCCCAGCTGCCGCAGGTGCATCTGGGCTCCCCGAAAAAAGCCATCGGCACCAATACCGAAAGCTGTATGCTGTCCGGCTCGGTGCTGGGCACCGCCGTGCTCATTGACGGCATGGTGCAGCGCATTGAAGAGGAATTGGGCAGCCCGGCTACGCTGGTAGTCACCGGCGGACTGGCAAAGTACGTCACCCCGCTGTGCCGCCACCCCCTGACCTATGACCCCGAGCTGCTGATGAAGGGGCTGGCACTGCTGTACCAGCTGAACGCCCCGCAGGAGCACGGCCGCAGCCATGGCGGCGGCAGGCACTACGGTCAGCAGGGACGCCTCCGGGCAAAGCACCCGCACCCCAACCGCCGCACCCGCCGCGAGCCGGAGGCGCTGGTAGGCTGAGGGAACAAGAGGATAAGGGAGAGCATTATGAAACTGGGCATTCTTGGCACGGGTAAGATCGTGCAGGAATTTTTGCCATGGCTTGTGGAGCACACGCCGTTTACTGTGCAGGCGGTGTGCAGCACCCCGCGCTCGGCGGCAAAGGCCGCAGAGCTGTGTGCACAATATCAGATCCCGCAGCACACCACCAATTATTTTGAGCTTTTGCAGTGGGTGGACGCGGTCTACATCGCCGTGCCCAACTTACAGCACGCCCGCTACGCCCGGGTGGCACTGGAGGCAGGCAAGCACGTCATTGTGGAAAAGCCCATGGCGGTGACCGCCGCCGAGACCGAGGAGCTGGCTGCGCTGGCACAGCGCAAGCGGCTGTTCCTCTTTGAGGCGATGACCACCCAGTACCAGCCCAACTACGCCAAACTCCGGGAGCTGCTGCCCCGGGTGGGCACGGTACGCATGGTACAGTGCAGCTTCAGCCAGTATTCCAGCCGGTACGACGCCTTTTGCGCCGGGCAGACCCCGCTGGTGTTCGACCCGCTGTGCGCGGGCGGTGCACTGATGGATTTGGGCGTGTACAACGTCAGCTACATCGTGGGTCTGTTCGGTGAGCCCAACAAGGCGGTGTATGCCGCCAACATGGAGCGCAATATCGACACCAGCGGTGTGCTGATGATGGATTACAGCGGCTTCAAGGCGGTAAGCCTTGCCGCCAAGGACTGCGCAGCCCCTGCCCGCTGCATCATTCAGGGCACGAAGGGCTACATCCTGCAAAAATCCACCCCGAACTACTGCGGCGGTGTGACCTTCCATCCCAACGAGGGCAAGGAGGAGCACTACAACCTGAACGGGGATTGTCCCCGGCAGGCGGCAGAGTTCGAGGCCTTTTACCGCGCCATGACCGCCGGAGACCAGGAGCTGTGCGCCCGCATGCTGGATACCAGCATCGCGGTGAGCCGGGTACTCACGGTGGCGCGCCGTAGCGCCGGGGTGCGCTTCCCCGGTGACAGATTTTAACGCATTTTTCTCTGGAACACGCCCTGACAACCACGCGCTTCCAAAGATTTGAATATTCACCTAAAACCCGCACAGAGCGGGCAGGTTTGCGCCGTATCCGACAACAAAGGGCGGAACGGCAGCAGGAGGAAAACTGAATTATGAAGAATACCAATACCAAGACTCTGACTCGTGTGGCCCTGCTGGTGGCCATTGAACTGGTGATGAAGCTTGTCGGTCTGGGCAGTGTGCCCGTGGGCCCGCTGTACATGAGCTTCCTCACCCTGCCCATCGCCGTGGGCGCCATCACCATGGGCCCCGCCGTGGGTGCCCTGCTGGGCGGCGTGTTCGGCGCTGTGAGCTTCTACGATGCCATCACCGGCGCCTCTGCCATGACCGGCGCACTGTTCCAGGTCAGCCCGCTGAACACCTTTATCCTGTGCGTAGGTATGCGTGTGCTCATGGGTCTGTGCTGCGGCCTGATCTTCAAGGCTCTGCAGAAGCTGGACAAGTCCCGCACCTGGAGCTACATCCTCAGCGCCATGACCGCACCCGCCCTGAACACCCTGTTCTTCATGGGCTACATCGTGCTGGCTTTCTACGGCTGCGACTATGTGCAGAATCTGGTGTCCGTCAAGGGCGCTGCCAACCCCTTCATGTTCGTAGTGCTGCTGGTTGGCGTGCAGGGCGTAGCCGAATTTCTGGTGTCCGGCATTCTGGGCGGCATCGTCGCCCGCGCCGTGGCAAAGTTCCTGAAGTAAGCCCGGCTGCGCACCATGTCAGGGCGGCGCATCCGTGTTTAGAATAGAAAAATGAATGCTCCTCCGGCAACTGCCGGAGGAGTTTTTTGTTGGGAACGGCTCCAATATCCTTCCTGTGAAAATGCAATGCCGGAGCGTCTGAGGACGCTCCGGCATTGCTCTATTCACAAAAATATCGTCCCGCCTGCCCGGCAGCCTTTACTTCTTTTCCCGCAGCTGTTCCAGATAGCCGTCGGCCTTGATAGCCTCCGGGGTGAAGGAGTTATTCTTCCACCAGCCCACAAGGGCGGCGGTCACGGTCAGGCCGGTGGTCACCAGCTGCTCCACGGTGGCGCTCTCGATGGGCAGCATGGGCTTGCCGCAGGCGCTCAGCACCTGATTGGTCAGTGCCAGCGCCAGCGCAGCCGTGCGTGCCAGGGTGGCGGCAGAAATTTTGCAATGGGTATCGTTCATAGGTTCAGTTCCTCTCTTTCTCCAAATCTGCGATGCGGTGGTTGGCCACCTTCATCTGTTCTTCTAAAATGGGTACGCGGCGGGCAAAGTTGTTATGCTCCCGCACCTCCCGGGTCAGTTCTTCCAGCTTGGTGTCGGTCACCGCCTGGCTTTTTCCGTTGGCGATCAGCACGCCGATCAGGGTCACCACGCCTGCAATGATGGCTGAGATGATGCCTGTCATCGCGCTCACCCCCTCCACCGGGCTTTGTCTGCCCGGGTATCCACGTGCACCCAGCCGGCGGCGCGGCCCGCCTTGACGGGGTAGCGTCCCACGCCGCCCCGGTCCGGCATCAGGCTTTCTGCGTAGGCGGCCACGTCCTCCACGCTCACGTCCTGCACCCGGATATCCGCTGCCCGGCCATACAGGTGCTGGCTGAACTTTGCCCCGCCTGCCTTGGCGTTGTGTGCCGGGGTGCGGTAGGCGCTGGTGATCGTCACCGGTTTTCCGAAGTGCTCCCGGATACGCTCCAGCAGTTCTGCCAGCGCCGTGTCGATGAAGACAGGGTCGCTGCCGTCCTTGCAGCGGAACTCCCGCACACAGAAGTGCGGCGAGAGGGCGGTGCTGCCGTCCCGGGCAAGAGAATACGCTTGCAATGCCATCGTGCGCCCCCTTACAGCCGTTTCAGCAGCGCTGCGATGGGCTCTGCATAAAACCGCTCGTAGCCCGCTGCGTTGGGGTGGGTGCCGTCGCTGGTGTACTTATCGCCCAGTTCGCTGACGCCGTGTTTTCCCATAGGCGGGGTGGCCTCCGCAATGTCAACGTAGGGCACGCCCCATTTTTTCAGCGCCGCAAGGATGGCAGGCTTATAGGTCTTGTACCAGTTTTCGCTGCCTGCAAACATCCCGCCGTGCGGGAATACATAGGCCACGCACTTGTCGCTGTAATTCGTTGCCAGATCGTCCAGCATCTTCTCCAGTGCGCCGGTCATGGTCGTTTCATCGTAGGCAGCGGCAAACCCATCGGTCAAGGTACCCACAGGGGCGTTGTTCCAGGCATCATTCACGCCGCCCTCCAACAGGATGTAGTCTGCCTTTGCAAGCGCTGTGGAGTTTGTCACCACCGTGCTGATGCAGCCGCGCGTGCCGCCGTATACCTTATCGGTAATATTCGGGGTCAGCGTTGCGCCGTCCACCGCTTCATTGGTCAGGGTCATGCCGTACTTGTCTGCGATACATTTGCCGTAGCCGCCTGCGCTGCCCTTGCCGTAGGCGATGCTGTCACCCGCAACGTACAGCGTTTTTCCCGCCAGCGGGCTGATGATCTGACCGTTGATGTCAAACACTTCCATTTTACCACTCCTTCTCGATGTAATCGTTCACCTTGTCGTCACTCAGCAGGCCTTTATACACCTTGCACTGGTACAGCGTACCCAACCAGAACTGCTGCTTTTTGCTGCCGTCCGCGCTCTGCGCCGCACCGATCAGGAAGGTCTGGGGCACATCTATGATTGTGCCGTTTGTGGTTTTCCACTCGGTCAGCGGGCAGTAGGTACTGCCGCCGCGATATTTTCTGCCGTCGATCTGCACTGCATACCGCGTACGGGTCTTGAGGTGTTCGATGCTGTCCGACAGGGTCACGCCGCCGTAGTTGTAGTATGCGAACTCGGTCTTATTGTTCAGCGGGCTGCTGGTGGAGTTGAAGCCGGGCAGATTGTCGGTATCGCCGGTCTCGGTCAGGCAGTGCAGGAAGGCAGGCCATGTGTTGGCATTAAAGTCGTCCCCCGCTTTCGCATCCACTAGGATCGTGTATTGCGGCGTCTCGGTGGAGGCGTGCTCCAGCAGCTTCAGGCCGGTGTCCAGTCCCTGGGTCAGCACGGTCTCGCCGGGCAGACTGTAGATCAGCTGTGCTGTCTCCACTACTTCCACCGTTACCGTGCAGCTTGCACTCTTACCGCCTGCTGTGGCAGTCACGGTGCAGTTACCTGCTTTGATGCCTGTCACCACGCCGTTTGTCACAGTGGCAAAGCCGGCAGGCAGAACGCTCCACACCACCGCCCTGTCGGTTGCGTTCGCGGGCAGCACGGTGGCCGTCAGGGTCTTGCTCTCGCTCTCGTTCAGGGTCATGGTCACGGCGCTCAGGCTCACGCTCTGCACCGGAACTTCCTGTGCACTGCCGCCCCACTCTGCACGCAGAGCATTCAGGGTGGGCTGCATCGTGTCGGTCTTATAGGCTGCATTTTCAAACAGGTTCAGCAGCAGCGCCTTTGCGTTGGCGGTAAAGCCCTCGCCCGGGTCACCTTTTGCACCCGCCGGGCCGGGGTCGCCCTTTTCTCCCTTGTCGCCTTTTTCGCCCTGCGTTCCGGCAGCATTGGCAATGCCTGCTTCCATGTGGTTCAGCTGGGCAGCCGTCAGGGTCTGGCCGTCCACAAAATTCTGTTTTACGTAGCTCATTTGTTCCTCCCTAAGATCATTTTTCCAAGGATCGCCTGCCCCAGCACGGCAAAAACGTTCTCCTTCGGCGGCTGCGGGTTGCCCCACAGCGTCGCCAGACGGTCACAGGCATCCATGGCTGCGTCATTGCCCGCCGCCAGAAGCCGCAGCACTGCCAGCAGCGCCTGTTTTTCCGCAGTGGTAATGCCGCCGCCTGTGCCCAGCAGCCCCACCAGCGCCTCCCACGCAGGCGTAGCCGGGGCAGGCATCGCGCCATCTGCCGTGCCGCTGTTGGCGCATACTTTGCACCGCACATCAGCGCTGGTCACGGTGCGGCTGCCGTCCGTGCCCTCAAAGGTGAGGCAGCCCGCACCGGGCACGGCCGTCACCGCCGCCGGAACCTCCAGAACGCCGTTTTCCACAAGCTGGGCTGCACTTGCACCGGGGGTGTGCCAATGGGCGCACACGGTCAGTCCCTTCCACTCGCCCCGCTGCTCGATACGCAGCCGGTAGTTGCCCCGGTTGCCCGCATACCCCAGCAGCAGCTGCCCGCCGGGCACGGCTGCCGCGCCGTTTTTGTCCAGCCGGATGGTCATCTCGTTCATGCCGCACCACCCTTACACATACTGGTAGCCCTCTACGTTGAAGGGATACTCAAAGCTGAGACTCGTGTCCGTTCTCACAACGCCTATGCTCAGCACGCCGCTGTCTGCAAAGCTGATCCTTACAGGCGCTGCGCCGCTGCACTTGACGCCGTTGCTCAGATCAGAGCTTGTGCCGCCCACCATGGCCACCGCTGTGCCGCCCCGCACGATGCGGGTGCTGCCGTAGTCCGCAGCAGCGGCGACCGGGTTTGCGCCGTTTTCTGCCGTGGGTGCCACCATCCGCACCACAATGTAATTCACCGTGCCCGGCACGGTCAGGCTCGTGGCAGATTTGCCCGCAACGCCTGCGCCGGTGTAGACCAGTTTTCCATCCATATTCATCATCCTTTCCAGTCGTTCCAGTTTTTCTGTCAGGCTAAAGCCCAGTACCGCGTTCAGGTTTTCTCTGGTCACCTCCAATGTTCCGTCTGCGCCCACAGTCACTCCCCGCCCGGCCTTTACGCCGCCCAGCACGGCGGCGGTGGCACACGGCAGCGTGTAGGCCGTGCCGAATTTCCGGTCAGCTTCGGCCTTGGAGTAGAACCGGTCATCTGCGCCCAGCTGCAGCAGCGCTGCCGCCTTTTCCTGCGCCGACCAGCCCGCCGCCCCGGCGGCGCTGGTCAGCGCTTTTTTTACGCCGTAGGGCAGCAACGCCGGGGTCAGGGGCGCATAGGCTTCGGTCATGCGGTCCAGCTGTGCCGCTGTGGCGGGCACGGTGGTCAGGGTGGCGTCTGCCCGCACCGCAACACCGTACTGCCCGTCTGCACGCACTGCGCCGGACGTTTTCGCTGTGGGCACGGTCTCGCTGCGCACATAGGGGCGCAGATCCGGCAGCGGGGTCGTGTCCGTCTGCACCGCACCGGTGGCACTATTCACGCTGAGGATGCGCACCACCGCGCCGGGCAAAGGCTGTGCCGGGCGCGGCACAGCCGCCACATCCTGTGCGGTCAGCCGCACCGCGCCGCCCTTGCCGTTCACGCTCAGCACCCGTCCATCGGCAGGGGCATAGCTCTCGGCCCGCAGCGCAGCGGCCTCCGCCCGCTTTGCGCAGGCGTCGGCATCGGTGCGGTCGGCAAGGATCTTGTCCGCAGCCTTTTGCGCCAGCGCCGCCTGCACGGCCGTGTCTGCCGCACCGTTCTCGGCGCGGCGGGCGCTCTCCGCTGCGGCGCGGGCGCTTTCCAGCACGCGCGCCACGAACTGCTCGTACACCGAGGGCGGCAGCTCCTCACTGCCGCCGTCCGTGGGCAGGGTGGCGTACACGTCGTAGCTGCCGGGGCGGGTGTAGGCGGTGTAGCCGCTGCTGCCCATGGCGGCCAGCATCCACTGTCCCCGCACACTGCCGGTCAGGCGGCGGTCCACCGTCACGCTGCCGTCGGTGTCCAGCGGAATGGCGGCCAGCTGCACCCCGTCGCTGCGGCGCAGGTACAGCGCCAGGGTGCACCCCGCCCACGCTGCGGGCAGGATGAACTGCAGCCGGTCCACCCCCTCGGCGTTCTGTGCGCCAAGGTGCAGCCGGTGCGGGCTGGGCACAAATTCGGTGCCGCCGCACTGCTGTTCAAGGATCTCGATCTCCATGCAAAACCTCCTTTTCTGTTTGCTGTCCCGATTGTACCGCCGGGGGCGCAAAACTATCCAGTGTGTACTAAAAATGTGAAATTTTCTGTTCTTCGGCATTTTGCTAAACGGGGTTTTTGCGCCGCAAATACAGGCCGTTTTCCCCTGCCGGAGCAGGGTAATTCCCCCGCAGGTTTTCCATGCAAAACCCGCGATGTGGGGCAGCTTGTTTTGGGCGCAGCGGCAGTATCTGCGGCCTTATTTGCAGGAAAAAAAGCCGGCGCAAATGTTAAAAATTCATGAACAAATCATGCGCAGAAAAAAGGCAAAAATCAGAAGGAAACCACCTAAAAACCAAAATATAAAAGAAAACACTGTGAAAATTGCACAAAAAACTATGTTACAAATCTAACAAAATGCGAGACACAGATTTGACAGATGCTTTACGGTCTGGTAAAATACCGTTTGTGCAACGAACGTTGCAGCGTTTAAATTCTATCTGGATGAAGTAAAAAGCCGTCCTGCGTACGGCACGGCATGGGCAGATGCGGCCCGTGCCGGGGCAGTTTTGTGGTCTGCCCAAAGCGGATTCCAACCTGTAATACGATGCTTCTTCTTTTACCCAAAGAGAGCATCGTATTTGACTGTGCGGCGCTTATATCCCCAGCCGCCGCAGTCCGGGCGGCCGGGGTGCCGATGCAATACCCGCGGCCGCACCAAATACGACAAAGAGAGGAGTTGTCTCGTATCGCTTCCGTTAAATTGAAGAAAGCAGTTACTGCCGCAAAGCAGGCAGTATCTCCCCGTGTGCTGGCATTTTGTGTCATGGTGGTATGCCTTGTGGCTACCCTTGGCGTCACCGCTGCAAATCTGCGGCTGACCTACGTCACCGACTCCAATGGTGCGCGGCAGGTTCTTGTGACCGATGCCGCTGCTTCCCCCGCACAGGTCATGCACCTTTCCGGCATCCGCTCTGAAGAGGGCGATGAGGTCTACTACACCGCGTTCAGCGGCAATCTTGCATCCCTGAATATCGAGCGCGCATTCTCTGTCAGCATCACCGCCGACGGGCAGGAGTACCCGGTCAAGCTGGTGTACGGCACCGTAGCCGATGCGCTGGAGCGCGCCGGCATCACCCTTGAAGGGGACGACTACACCGAGCCGGCGCTGGATCACATCGTGACCGCCGGCAGCAAGATCGTGGTCCACCGCGTGGACTACGAAGAGCGTGTGGAGACGCAGGCCATCCCCTACGACACCCAGTATGTCTACACCAGCCTGTACTTCCGCAACACCGGCCGCACCACTACTATGCAGCACGGCGCAGCCGGTCAGCAGACCGTGACCACCCGCGACCGCTATGTGGACGGTGAGCTGGAGAACAGCACCGTTGTGGATACCACCACTACGGTGGAGCCTACCGACCACGTCATCAAGACCTACGGCGCAGGCGCACCGGTGTCCCCCCTGACCGGCGCGGACGGCACCACCAACGCCCCCACCTCTTATAGCAAGGTGCTCACCGGCAAGGCCACCGGCTACTATTCCCGTGGCGGCAAGGGCTCTTCCGGTCTGGGACTGGGCTACGGCACCGTGGCTGTGGACCCGGACGTGATCCCCTACGGCACCAAGCTCTACATCACTTCCACCGACGGCAAGTTCGTCTACGGCTACGCCGTAGCCACCGATACCGGCATCGCCGTCCAGAAAGGGCAGATCCTTGTAGACCTGTTCTACGAGACCTACGCCGAAAGCGTTATCAACGGCGCCATTCAGGTCAACGTCTACGTTGTGGGCTGAGCTGTAAACAAAACACAATAACCACGCAAAGAGACCGCTGTACAAACTGTGCAGCGGTCTCTTTTGATGTTAAGTAGAAAACTATTTTTATTTCGGGGTCGGGGAAAGTCTGTGGGCTTTCCCCGACCCCTTTTCTGTTTTCGCAACGCTTTCGCCGGAACCGTTTGTCAAATGAGCAGTTTACACGATGTCGAGCTGCAAATTTTGGATGGTATGCCCACAACATACAGAGAATGCCAGAAAATTTGTGTTAATTGTATTTGATTTTCGGACAAAAAGTCTTGCAAAAATGGTAAAAACCTTTTAATATAAAAGAGTACAAAGCTGCGAAAGCCGCTTTCGGCTTCCGCACGGGGAGGAGCAGTCTATGAAACCGACCGAAGAAAAGATTCAGAGCAATACATCGGATCTGCCGGTGTACCTGTTCAAGCAAGGCAATAACTGCGAGGCTTACCGCTACTTCGGCGCACATCTGGAAACACGGGTCGGGGAGTCCGGCGTTGTGTTCCGTGTATGGGCACCGCACGCCGCAGCCATCAGCGTTGTGGGCGACTTCAACAGCTGGAAGCCCGGCAGCCATCCCATGCGCAAGGTGGATGGCGATTCCGTGTGGGAATTGTTCATTCCCGGCATGAAGGAATACGATGTTTATAAATATTGCGTGACCACCCGCGCAGGCGACCTTGTCTACAAGGCCGATCCTTACGCTTTCCACGCCGAGACCCGTCCGTCCAACGGCAGCAAGGTCTACGACCTGTCCGGCTTTGCATGGCACGACACCGCATGGCAGGCCGCACAGAAAAAGGCGGATGTGATCAACGGCCCGATGAATATCTACGAGATGCACGCCGGCAGCTGGAAGCTGAAGGAGGGCGGCAAGCCCTACAACTACTCCGAGCTGGCGGACGAGCTGATCCCGTACATCAAGGATATGGGCTACACCCATGTAGAGCTGCTGCCGGTGATGGAATATCCGTTTGACGGCAGCTGGGGCTATCAGGTCACCGGCTATTTTGCTCCCACCAGCCGCTACGGCACCCCCAAGGATTTTATGGCCTTTGTGGATAAGATGCACGCCGCAGGCATCGGCGTCATCATGGACTGGGTGCCCGCCCACTTCCCCAAGGATCAGTTCGGACTGTACAATTTTGACGGCGAGGCCTGCTACGAGGACCCCAACCCCAAGCGCGGCGAGCACAAGGAGTGGGGCACCATGGTGTTCGACTTTGGCCGCAACGAGGTGCAGAGCTTCCTCATTTCCAGCGCACTGTACTGGCTGGAGCAGTACCACATCGACGGTCTGCGGGTAGACGCCGTGGCCTCCATGCTGTATCTGGACTACAACCGCAAGCAGGGCGAATGGGAGCCCAATAAGGACGGCGGCAAGGAGAACCTTGAAGCCATCGCCTTCCTGCGCAAGCTGAACAACACCGTGCTGGGCCGTCACCCCCACAAGTACATGATCGCCGAGGAGTCCACCGCGTGGCCCATGGTCACAAAGCCCGCTTCGGACGGGGGTTTAGGCTTCAACTTCAAGTGGAACATGGGCTGGATGAACGATATGCTCAGCTACATGAAGACCGACCCGCTGTTCCGCTCCGGCAACCACAACAAGGTGACTTTCAGCTTCTTCTACGCTTTCAGCGAGAACTTTGTCCTGCCCATCAGCCACGATGAGGTCGTGCACGGCAAGGGCAGCCTGCTGAACAAGATGCCCGGCGAGTATGACGACAAGTTTGCCAATCTGCGCACCTTCTTCGGCTACATGATGGCGCACCCGGGCAAGAAACTGCTGTTCATGGGACAGGAGTTCGGTCAGTTTGCCGAGTGGAACGAGACAAAGCAGCTGGACTGGATGCTGCTGGACTACGACAAGCACGCCGAACTGCAGAACTACGTCCGCACCCTGAACGCTTTCTATAAAGAGCACCCCGCCCTCTGGCAGATCGATTACAGCTGGGAAGGCTTCCAGTGGATCGTGCCGGACGACTCGCAGCAGAGCGTCATCGCCTTCCTGCGCAAGGACGCCGCCGGCAAGCAGATCCTTGTCATCTGCAACTTCAACCCCGTCCTGCGCGAGGGCTACACCCTCGGCGCACCGGTGTCCGGCACCTACAAGGAGATCCTGAACAGCGACGATGCCACTTTCGGCGGCTCCGGCACCGTGCACAACAAGCCGGTGCGCACCCACAAAAAGCCGCAGCACGGCTTTGAGCAGAGCATCACCGTTACCCTGCCGCCCATGAGCACCCTGTACTTTGAGGTGCCCACAAAGCGCACCCGCAAGGCAGCAGAGGACAGCGCGGACAAACCGGCAAAAAAGACCGCCAAAAAATCCACCGTCAAGGGCGCCGTGGAAAAGGCGGTAAAAAAGACGACCCGCAAGGCCAAAGCCGAGCCGGACGCCGACAAGCCGGTAAAAAAGACCCGCACCACCAAGGCCAAGGCCGCCGAAACGGCGGATGAAAAACCGGAAAAAGCCAAAAAGGCCGCTGCCAAGTCCAAGGCCGCAGCGGAAAAGCCGGTAAAGAAAACCGCCGCCAAGGCAAAGACTGCGGCAAAAGCAAAACCTGAGACCGAAGCAGAAACCAAACCCGCAAAGCGCACCCGCAAAGCAAAAGCACCCAAGGAGTAAGGATGCCCACACGGATGCACGCACGAACATTCTGATCTGTTGACTATCATTTCCAAAACGGAAATGCTAAAGGGGAGAATAAAGCTATGGCAAAAGAAATCGTGGCAATGATCCTTGCCGGTGGACGTGGCTCGCGCTTATACGCGCTGACACAAAAGACGGCAAAACCTGCGGTGTCCTTCGGCGGTAAGTACCGCATCGTGGACTTCCCGCTGTCCAACTGCGTCAATTCCGATATCGACACGGTCGGTATCGCAACGCAGTACCAGCCCCAGAAGCTGAACGAGTACATCGGTAACGGTCAGCCTTGGGATCTGGACCGTCTGCACGGCGGTGTGCACACCCTGCCCCCTTACGAGCAGGCAAACGGCACCGACTGGTACAAGGGCACTGCAAACGCCATCTACCAGAACATCGGCTTCATCGACAGCTATGATCCCGAGTACGTCATCATCCTGTCCGGCGACCAGATCTGCAAGCAGGACTACGCCGACTTCCTGCGCTTCCACAAGGAAAAGGGCGCAGAGTTCTCTGTGGCCGTCATGGAAGTGGACTGGAAGGAAGCTTCCCGCTTCGGCCTGATGGTGGCGGACGAGACCGACCGCATCACCGAGTTCCAGGAGAAGCCCCCGGTGCCCAAGTCCAATCTGGCATCCATGGGCATCTACATCTTCAACTGGGATGTGCTCAAGAAGTATCTGATCGAGGACGAGGCCGACCCCAACTCCAAGAACGACTTCGGCATGAACATCATCCCCGCCCTGCTGCGTGACGGCCGCAAGATGTACGCCTACCGCTTTGCCGGTTACTGGCGCGACGTGGGCACCATCGACAGCCTGTGGGAAGCCAACATGGAGGTGCTGGACCCCGAGAACTCCGGCATTGATATCTTTGATAAGACTTGGAAGATCTACAGCCGCAACCCCGTGCTGCCCGCCCAGAAGATCGGCGAGCGCGCCGTTGTGCAGGACTCCCTCATCACCGAGGGCTGCAAGATCTACGGCAACGTCAAGCACTCTGTCCTGAGCGCAGGCGTCGTTGTGGAAGAGGGCGCTACCGTTGAGGACGCCGTGCTGATGGACGGTGTCGTGGTCAAGGCAGGTGCCGTGGTCAAGCGCTGCATCCTTGCTGAGGACGTTGTTGTGGGCGCAGGTGCAAAGGTCGGCGGCGAGGGCGCTATTGCCCACGTTGGCACCGGTCTGACCATCGGCGCAGGCGCTACCGTCAAGGAGGGCGCAAAAGTGTTTGAATCCGTCAAGGAGGGTGTGGAAGTATGCTGAGACAGAACACCAATGCGTTGGGTATCATTTTCCCCAACAGCTATGACAATACCGTTCCCGAGCTGGTGACCGAGCGCGCAATGGCCTCGATCCCCTTTGCGGGCCGTTACCGCATGGTAGACTTTGTGCTGTCCAGCATGGCCAACTGCGGCATTTCCAACGTTTCCATCGTGGTGCGTAAAAACTACCACTCCCTGATGGATCATCTGGGCACCGGCCGCGAGTGGGATATGGCACGCCGTCACGGCGGTCTGAACATCGTACCTCCCTTTGCAGAAAAGGGCGTGCGCATCTACTCCGGCCGTGTGGAGGCTCTGGGCTCCATTCTGAGCTTCCTCGAGCACCAGAAGGAGAAGTATGTGGTCATGAGCGATGCCAACATCGCCGTCAACTACGACTTCAACGCCCTGCTGGCTGCTCATCAGGCCAGCGGTGCCGACGTGACTGTGGCTTACCAGAAGACCGAGATTCCCGAGGGCCGCAAGAACGACAACTACACCCTGACCATTGATTCCGATGGCCGCGTGACCGAGCTGCTGTTCAACGACTACCGCTCCGGCGTGCAGAATCTGGATCTGAACATCTATGTGCTGGAGCGCGAGACCCTGATCAAGCTGGTCAAGGACGCTACCGCCCGCGGCCTGATCTACTTCGAGCGCGACATTCTGGCACACAACGTCAACATCCTGAATATCCATGCGCTGGAGTACACCGGCTATGTGGCGCACGTCTGCGACATGAAGAGCTACTTTGACGAGAACCTGAAGCTGATCAAGGACGAGAATCTGGAGGCACTGTTCCCCAAGGGCTGCCCCATCTACACCAAGATCCGCGACGATAACCCCACCCGTTACGTCACCGGCTCCAAGGTTTCGAATTCCATTCTGGCCGACGGCTGCGTCATCGAGGGCACTGTGGAGAACTGCGTGCTCTTCCGTGGCGTCAAGGTCAAGAAGGGTGCTGTGGTCAAGAACTGTGTCCTGATGCAGGATACCGTGGTCGAGCCCAATGTGGAGCTGGACTGCGTTGTCACCGATAAGAACGTGAAGATCACCGCCGGCAAAAAGCTGTCCGGCACCGAGAGCTTCCCGGTCTACGTCCAGAAGAACCACACCGTCTGATCGATGCAATATCCATAGGGGCGGCTTCCTCCCCGGTAGCCCCTCTTGAGAGGGGCGGGGGCACCTGTGTGCCCCCGCCTGCTCTTTTGTATGCAAGGTTCGCGCCGCTTTTCATGGCGGCGGGGAGCGCGAACATCTGTCTGTATCATGGAAGGAGCGAATCCTATGAAGATCCTGTATGCTGCTTCGGAAGCCAATCCCTTTGCCAAATCCGGCGGTCTGGCCGATGTGGCAGGTGCCCTGCCCAAAGCGCTGGTCAAGGACGGCGTGGACGCCCGCGTCATCATGCCCCTGTACGGCGATTTGAAGTACCGCGATAAGCTGGAATACGTTACCAACTACTCCGTGCCTGTGGGCTGGCGCAGCCAGTACTGCGGCCTGTTCAAGGCCGATGTGGACGGCGTGACCTACTACTTCCTCGACAACGAATATTACTTCAAGCGCCGCGGCCTGTACGGCTTCTACGATGACGGTGAGCGCTTCGCCTTCTTCTCCCGCGCCGTGCTGGAGACTTTGTTCTACATCGACTTCACCCCCGATATCATCAACTGCAACGACTGGCAGACCGCTCTGGTGCCGGTGTACCTGAACCTGTACTATCGTCATCTGGACAAGTTCAACCGCATCAAGACCGTGTTCACCATCCACAACATTGCCTATCAGGGCAAGTACGGCACCGATATTCTGGAGGACACCTGCGGCATCGGCCACCGGGACCAGCATATCGTGGAGTACGACGGCTGCGCCAACTTCATGAAGGGCGCTTTCGAGACTGCCGACAAGATCACCACCGTCAGCCCCACCTACGCACAGGAGATCTTGGACCCGTGGTTCAGCTACGGTCTGGACGCCCTGCTGCGTGAGAAGCAGTACAAGCTGTGCGGCATCCTGAACGGCATCGACATGGACGCCAACGACCCCGCCACCGACAAGAACATCCCCTTCAATTACAGCATCAAGACCTTTGAGACCGGCAAGGCCAAGTGTAAGGAAGCTTTGCAGGACAGATTCGGTCTGAACAAAGACGGCAGCCCCGTCTTTGGCATGGTCAGCCGCATGGTGGGCATGAAGGGCTTTGACCTTGTGCAGAGCATCGCTGACGGTCTGGTGGACCGCGGCATCCAGCTGGTCATTCTGGGCAGCGGCGAGAGCCAGTACGAGAACTTCTTCTCTGACCTGTGCGGCCGTCACCCGGGCCGCGTAGGCACCTACATCGGCTTTGAGCCCAAGCTCTCGCAGGAGATCTACGCCGGTGCCGACGCCTTCATCATGCCCTCCAAGAGCGAGCCCTGCGGTCTGGCACAGATGGTGGCCTGCCGCTACGGCACACCTCCCATCGTCCGTGAGACCGGCGGCCTGCGCGACTCCATCCACGACAGCACCATGGGTGACGGCAACGGCTTTACCTTTGCCGGTTACAACGCCCACGAGCTGTATGTGGCCTGCTGCAACGCACAGGATGCCTACAACAACAAGGAAAACTGGAAGAACCTCGTGCGTCACTGCATGGAGTGCGATTTCAGCTGGGATGTTTCCGCCAAGAGCTACGAGGGTCTGTACAACGAGACCGCAAACCTCTGGTAAGCGCCCCTAGATCCCAAAGCACCCGCCGGGGCTGCCGCACAAACGTGCGGCAGCCCCTTTTTTGCTTTTTTTCCGTTTTTTACACTCTGCACAAACTTTTCCGCAAAGTTTGTGCAATGATGCAATCATCGGCGCACAATGTGTGTTATAGGTGCACATTTATGGAATCAGTCTTAACAAACTATGAAATTTTACTATATTTCGGTGGAGAATTGATTGCAATATCCGACGCTTTGAAGTATACTGAGGGCATAGACTTTTTGGCTGCCTGTCCGTCTCCGGCATTTTTTCCAAATGCTGGAATGCGGGCGGCACCCGCAGAAAGGAGCGGCGCAGAACTTGAAGGGCTGGTACAAGGCTTTGGAAGATCTGGTCTGGCTGACCCAGCTGGGGCTGAATATGCTGCTGCCGCTGGTGCTCTGCCTTGCCGGATGCTGGTGGGCTGTGGAGCACTGGGGCTGGCCAGAATGGCTGTTTTTGCCCGCTGTGGGGCTGGGGCTTGCCGCCGGGGCGCAGAACTTCTGGGTGTTCTGCAAGGAACGGCTGGAGCGCTCCAAGCACGAAAAAAATCATCGGGTGGGCTTCAACTCCCACCAGTAATGGAGGTTCGTTTTTATGAAATTACAGCCGGAATCCAAAAAGGAGCTGCTGCGCATCGCCTGCGGCGTGTCTCTGTGCACTGCCGTGATGTGGGTGGTGTTTGCAGCGCTGCATCTGGTGGGCTGGGTGGTCTTTGACTACCGGGTGCTGCTGGGCGGCATCATCGGCGCGCTGGTGGCTATCGGCAACTTTGCCGGCATCTGCTTCGTGGTGCAGAAGGTCATTGACGAGCCGGACGAAAAAAAGCGTAAAGCGCAGCTGCAGATATCCTATAATACAAGGATGCTGCTGCAGGCGTTGTGGATCATCATAGCCATTGCGGCTCCCTGTTTCCAGGCGTTTGCAGGCGTTCTGCCGCTGCTGTTCCCCAGAGTTACGATCTATTATCTCCAGATAACCGGGAAGTACAAGCCGCTCACACCCCCGCAGGAGCCGGTGGACATCGCTGTGGAAGATGACCCCGCCCCTGCTGAGGCGTCTGCGGTGCAGCCCCGTGACGAAGGGGGTGAACAAGAATAAATGGAACTGAACGGCGCAAAGATCCTGTATACCATCCACACCAATATCCCCCTGCTGGGTGATTTTAAAATTACCCAGACCTTGGTAAGCACTTGGATCGTTATGGCGCTGCTCTCGGGTTTTGCCATCTGGCTGGGGCACGACCTCAAGCTGGAAAATGTGTCCAAACGACAGGCCGCAGCCGAGTTCATCGTAACGCGGCTGGAGCAGTTCGTGCACGACAACATGGGCTTCCACTTCGATCAGTATATCCCCCTGGTCGGTGCTATTTTTGCACTGAGCATCGGGTGCAACCTGATCAGCGTTGTCGGCCTGTGGAGCCCCACGGCCGACCTGAACACCGAGGCAGCGTGGGCCATCGTGGTGTTTGTTCTGATCATGTACTACAAGATCAAAACGAACGGCATTCTGGCCTACCTCAAGGGTCTGCTCGATCCGATCTTTATCATGGCACCCATCAATGTGCTGTCGGAGATCTCTACCCCTGTCAGCATGGCGTTCCGTCACTTCGGCAACATCCTGTCCGGTACGGTCATCTCCACACTGCTGTACTGGGCACTGGCAAGCCTGAGCCACGTCATCTTTGGCTGGCTGCCGGGCTTCCTGAGTCAGATCCAGCTGTTCCAGATCGGCATCCCGGCCTTTACCGGTTTGTATTTCGACTGGTTCGGCGGCTGCATTCAGGCGTTCATCTTCTGTACCCTGACCACAATCTTCATCAAACGTGCTGCCGGTGAGGACTAAGGCCTTCCGGCATCCCCCAAAACACAAACACATTTTAGGAGGACAAATCTTATGACTGATTTCCAGTATCTGGCTCGTGGTATCGCTCTGGCAGGCTGCGGCATCGGCGCAGGCTGCGCACTGATCGCAGGTATCGGCCCCGGTATCGGCGAAGGCAACGCTGCTGCTGCTGCCTGTGAGGCCGTTGGCCGTCAGCCGGAGTGCAAGAGCGACGTTACCAGCACCCTGATCCTCGGCGTTGCCCTTTCCGAGACCACCGGTATCTACGGCTTTGTTACCGGCCTGCTGCTGATCTTCCTGGCTCCCGGTATGTTCATGAAGTATCTGGCATAAGCCTCCCGATCCGAAAAAATAACGAAAGGAGACGCTTATGGAACTGTATCAGGCGTTGATCACGCTGGATGGCTGGACCTTTCTGGCCCAGATCTGCAACCTGATGATCCAGCTGGTCATCTTCAAAAAGTTCCTGCTGAAGCCGATCAAACAGGTGATTGCCGACCGCAAGGCCAAGGCCGACAGCGAGATCGCAGATGCGCAGAAGCTGCGCACCGAGGCCGAGGCCATGAAGGCGGAGTACGAGCAGAACCTGCAGAACGCCCGCACCGAGGCCAACCAGATCGTAGCTACGGCGCAAAAGACCGCCACCGCCCGCTCGGAAGAGATCGTGGGCGAGGCCCGCGCGCAGGCCGCTGCGTTGAAGCAGAAGGCCGAGGCTGACATTGCGCAGGAGCGCAAGAAGGCCGTGAACGAGGTCAAGGACGAGATCGGCGGCATTGCCATGGAGATCGCATCCAAGGTGGTGGAGCGCGAGATCAGCGAGAAGGACCACAAGGACCTGATCGACGAATTTATCAAAAACGTGGGTGAAGCATCATGACCGAAACTGCAAAGATGTACGGCGGCAGTCTGTACGATCTGGCGGCAGAGGAAGGGCTGGAGACCCGCATTCTGGGCGAGCTTGACGAGGTGCAACAGCTTCTGAAGCAAAACCCGGACTACCTGCGGCTGCTCAGCACCCCCAGCATCCCCAAAAAGGAGCGCTGCGGCCTGCTGGACGAAGCCCTGCGCGGGCAGGTCCACCTCTATGTGCTGAACTTTTTAAAGATCCTGTGCGAGAAGGGCACCCTGCGGGAGCTGTCCGGCTGCGCACGGGCTTACCGCATCCGCTACAATCAGGCGCACGGCATTCTGGAAGCTACGGCCATCTCGGCCATTCCGCTGACAGAGCCGCAGCGCACGGCGCTGCACGCCAAGCTGGAAAGCCTGACCGGCAAGACCATCGACCTTAAAACCAAGGTGGATGCCAAGGTGCTGGGCGGTATCCGGCTGGATCTCGAGGGCACCGAGCTGGACGGCACCGTCCAGAACCGTCTTGCCTCCCTGCGCCGGGATATTGCGGCGGTCACTTTGTAACTTTTTCCCTGCCCTTTGCAAACGGGGCAGAGCACAGAACGAATTTCCACCCGAAATGACTATTATGAATTGAGTGGTGAACAAACAAAGATGCAACTGAAACCTGAAGAGATCTCCAAGATCATCCGTGCGCAGATCAAGCATTACGAAAATGCCATCGAGCAGAGCGAGACCGGCACGGTCATTATGGTGGGCGATGGCATCGCCCGGGCCAGCGGTCTGGAAAAGTGCATGGCAGGCGAGCTGCTCCAGTTTGACAACGGTGAATACGGTATGGCCCAGAACCTTGAGGAAAATACCGTTTCCATCGTGCTGCTGGGCTCGGATGTCGGCATCAAAGAAGGCAGCATCGTCAAGCGCACCGGCAAGGTGGTTTCCGTGCCGGTGGGCGATGCCATGATCGGCCGCGTGGTCAACGCACTGGGTCAGCCCATCGACGGCGCAGGCCCCATTGAGACCACCGAGTACCGCGCCATTGAGAGCCGCGCTCCCGGCATCATCGAGCGCCAGCCCGTCAAGGAGCCGCTGCAGACCGGTATCAAGGCCATCGACTCCATGATCCCCATCGGACGCGGTCAGCGCGAGCTGATCATTGGTGACCGCCAGACCGGCAAGACCACCATTGCCTCCGATACCATCATCAACCAGAAGGGCAAGGACGTCATCTGCATTTACGTTGCCATCGGTCAGAAGCGCTCTACCGTGGCAAACCTTGTGCAGAGCCTGACCGAAGCCGGTGCCATGGGCTACACCATCGTGGTGTCCGCTACCGCATCCGAGCTGTCTCCCCTGCAGTATATCGCCCCTTACTCCGGCTGCGCCATGGGCGAATACTTCATGCAGCAGGGCAAGCACGTCCTCATCATCTATGATGACCTTTCTAAGCACGCTGTGGCTTACCGTGCCCTGTCGCTGCTGATTCGCCGTCCTCCGGGACGCGAGGCTTACCCCGGCGACGTTTTCTATCTGCACTCCCGTCTGCTGGAGCGCGCTGCCAAGCTTTCCAACGAGCTGGGCGGCGGCAGCCTGACGGCTCTGCCCATCATCGAGACGCAGGCGGGCGACGTTTCCGCCTACATCCCCACCAACGTCATCTCCATCACCGATGGTCAGATCTTCCTGGAGACCGAGCTGTTCCACTCCGGCGTTATGCCGGCAGTCAACCCCGGTATCTCGGTGTCCCGTGTCGGCGGCAACGCTCAGATCAAGGCCATGAAGAAGGTGGCCGGCACCCTAAAGCTGATCTACTCCCAGTACCGCGAGCTGCAATCCTTTGCACAGTTCGGCTCTGATCTGGACGCCGACACCAAGGCGCGTCTGGCACAGGGCGAGCGCATCGTGGAGGTGCTCAAGCAGAACCGCTCCGCACCCGTGCCTGTGGAAAAGCAGGTCGCCATCCTGTACGCCACCATCCATGACTACCTTGTCAACGTCAAAGTGCCGGATGTGGCCGAGTACGAGAAGAGCCTGTACGAGTATCTGGACAACGATGCCGCCGGGGCTGCCGTGATGGACACCATCCGCACCACCGGCAATCTGGATAAGGACACCGAGGAGCAGCTCAAAGCCGTGCTGACCCGGTATACCGAAAGCTTTGTCAAGGCGCATTAAAGGGAAGGAGGCGTAACGCATGGCTGGTTCCATGAAGGACATCAAGCTGCGCATCAAAAGCGTAGAGAGCACCATGCAGATCACCAAGGCCATGGAGCTGGTGGCTTCCTCCAAAATGCGCCGTGCCAAGGAGCGGGTCGAACACAGCCGACCCTATTTTGAAACGCTGTACAAGACCCTGACCGAGATCGCGGCAGCGGACCCCCGGGCCCGCAACCCCTACCTGCGCCGCAGCGAGATCAAGCGCACGCTGCTGGTGGTCATTGCCGGTGACCGCGGCCTTGCCGGCGGTTACAACGCCAATGTGCTCAAGCTGGCCGCACAGGAAAGCGGCAACGTGGAGGTGCTGCCCATCGGCAAGCGCTCGGCAGAATATTTTGCCCACCACGAAGCCGAACTGTTCACGCAGGAAGTGCTGCTGGCCGCCGATATTTCGGTGGGACAGTGCTTCCAGCTGGCGCGCCAGATCACCGAAGGGTACCGCAAGGGCGAGTTTGACGCTGTAAAGCTCTGCTACACCCGGTTCGATTCCATGATGACCCAGACGGCAGTTTCCATCGAGGTGCTGCCGCTGGCCATGGAGCCCACCGAGCAGCAGAAAGCCGAGGCGCGCCGCAGTCAGATCTTGTACAAGCCCAGCAGCGAGGAAGTATTCAGCGCGATCATCCCGGAGTATGTGGCCGGTGTCGTCTACGGTGCCGTGTGCGAGAGCGTAGCCAGCGAGCTGGCCGCCCGCCGCACCGCCATGGACGCTGCCACCAAGAACGCCGGTGAGATGATCGACCATCTCAACCTGTATTATAACCGTGCCCGTCAGGCTGCTATCACGCAGGAGATCACCGAGATCGTGGCCGGTGCGGAGAACTAAAACCCTCTCAGCCGCCTGACGGCGGCAGCTCCCCCGAAGGGGGAGCTTGAGCGGAAAAACCTATCAAGAAGGAGTTGTAGCCTATGTCCGAAAAACATATCGGCAAGGTGATCCAGGTCATTGGCCCGGTGCTGGACATCCAGTTCAAGGATGGCGAGCTGCCGGAGCTGCTCAACGCCATTGAGATCGACAACCACGGCCAGAAGCTGGTGGTGGAGGTCGCTCAGCTGACCGGCGACAATGTGGCACGCTGCATTGCCATGAGCAGCACCGATGGTCTGGTGCGCGGCACAGATGCCGTGGACACCGGCGAGTCCATCAAGGTGCCCGTAGGCGACCAGTGTCTGGGGCGCGTGTTCAACCTGCTGGGCGAGCCTGTGGATAACAAGCCCGCCCCCACCCCGGATGCCTACTGGCCCATCCACCGTCCCGCTCCCAGCTACGAGGAGCAGCAGTCCACCACCGAGATCCTTGAGACCGGCATCAAGGTCGTGGACCTGATCTGCCCCTACGCCAAGGGCGGTAAGATCGGCCTGTTCGGCGGCGCCGGTGTCGGCAAGACCGTTCTGATCCAGGAGCTGATCTATAACATCGCCACCGAGCACAACGGTTACTCGGTATTTACCGGCGTTGGCGAGCGCACCCGCGAGGGCAACGACCTGTACGGCGAAATGACCGAGAGCGGCGTTATCAACAAGACCGCGCTGGTCTACGGCCAGATGAACGAGCCCCCGGGAGCCCGTATGCGCGTGGCACTGTCCGGCCTGACCATGGCAGAGTACTTCCGCGATGTGAAGAATCAGGACGTGCTGCTGTTCATCGATAACATCTTCCGCTTCACGCAGGCTGGTTCCGAGGTGTCCGCACTGTTGGGCCGTATGCCCTCTGCCGTTGGTTACCAGCCCACGCTGGCCACCGAGATGGGCGCCCTGCAGGAGCGCATCACCTCCACCCGCAAGGGTTCTATCACCTCGGTGCAGGCCGTCTACGTTCCCGCCGATGACCTGACCGACCCCGCCCCTGCCACCACCTTTACCCATCTGGATGCCACCACGGTGCTGAGCCGTGACATTGCATCGCAGGGCATCTACCCCGCTGTGGACCCGCTGGACTCCACCAGCCGCATCCTCAGCCCGGAGGTCGTGGGTCAGGAGCACTACGAGATCGCCCGCGCCGTTCAGAAGGTGCTGCAGCGCTACAAGGAACTGCAGGACATCATTGCCATCATGGGCATGGACGAGCTGAGCGAGGAGGACAAGCGTACCGTCAGCCGCGCCCGCAAGGTGCAGCGCTTCCTGAGCCAGAGCTTCCATGTGGCAGAGCAGTTCACCGGTATGCCCGGCCAGTATGTGCCGCTGAAGGAGACCCTGCGGGGCTTTAAGATGATCCTGAGCGGCGAGTGCGACGAGCTGCCCGAGAGCGCATTCCTGTTCGCGGGCACCATCGACGACGTGTTCGCAAAAGCGAAGAAGGGGTAAGCCATGACGACCTTTCATCTGACGGTGGTCACGCCGGACGGCTGCGCCTTTGAAGGTCAGGCCGAGCGCATCGTCTGCCGCGCCATTGACGGCGATATCGCCATTCTGGCAAAGCACGGCGATTACTGCACGGCACTGGGCATGGGCGAGGCGCACATTGTGGATGCCGACGGTCAGCGCCGCCGTGCAGCCTGCATGGGCGGCCTGCTCAGCGTGCTGGACGGGGACGTGCGTCTGGTGGCTACCACTTGGGAATGGGCCGAGGACATCGATCAGGCGCGTGCGGAGGCTTCCAAGAAGCGCGCCGAGGAGATCCTTGCCCGCAAGAACCTGAACGACCGTGAGTACGAGCTGGCACAGGCGCGCCTCAAGCGCGCGCTGGTGCGCACCTCTGTCCGTTAAACCTGTATGAAAAAAGGCACCCGCAGCCGGATGGCTGTGGGTGCCTTTTTAAATTTATCTTACCCCCGGTTCGCTTTCTCGATCAGGGTGCGGATGTGGTGCGCAAGCATCTCCACAGCGGTGCTGTTCTCACCGCCGTTGGGCACAATGATGTCCGCGTTGCGCTTGCTGGGCTCTACAAAGGCTTCGTGCATCGGCTTGACCGTGGTAAGGTACTGGTCTATCACGCTGTCCAAGCTGCGCCCGCGCTCCTTTACGTCCCGCAGAATGCGCCGCAGGATGCGCTCGTCCGCGTCCGTGTCCACGAAGATCTTGTAGTCGAACAGGGCGCACAGTTCCGGCTCTACAAAGGGCAGAATGCCCTCCACGATCAGCACCGGGGCGGGCTCGATGTGCTGTACCTCGTTGCTGCGGTTATGGTTGGAGTAATCGTACACCGGGCAGTCGATGGCGCGGCCTGCCTTCAACTCCTGCAAGTGGTAGATGAGCAATGCGTTGTCGAAGGCGTCCGGGTGGTCGTAGTTCAGCTTGCAGCGCTCTTCAAAGGGCAGCTCGTCGTGACGCTTGTAGTAGCTGTCGTGGGAGATCAGCCGCACCTCGTCCTCCCCAAAGCGCTCCTTCAGCCGCAGTGCAAGGGTGGTCTTGCCGCTGCCCGAGCCGCCCGCGATGCCAATGATCAGGTTGTTCATAATGCAAACTCCTTCTGCACAAAATCTGCCGGTTTCTGTGGAAAAACCGGCCGGAATGGATTATAATAGGTTTGTATATATTCTGCTGCCCCGGGGCTGTTGCCGCCCGGCAGCAGTTCTTCCCTTTTATCATAGCACAAAATGTGTCGTTTGGACAGGGTTTGCAGGCTATCCTCCGACACATTCCAAAAAAAGGACGGTCAAAATGTCAAAAGAAACATTGCAGCACACCATGAGAAGCAAGGTCCGGGTATTTGAGGACGGCGGCATCCGTCTGCTCCGTAAAGGCCAGAAAGGGCTCATCCATGCCATCTTCAGCCGCTTTGGGCTGGTGCTGGTACTGCTGGTGTTGCAATTCGGGGCGCTCTTCAGCCTGATGCGCTGGTTCAGTAACCTGCTGCCCCACTACTTGGGCGGCACCTTGCTGGTCACGGCGGCCATGATGGTCTACCTGCTCAATCAGGACATGAACAACAGCGTGCGCATCCCGTGGCTGGTGGTCACGGCGCTTGCCCCGGTGCTGGGCGTGCTGCTGTTCTGCTACACCAAGGAGGATGTCGGTCACCGGATGCTCAAAAAGCGCCTGCTGGAGCTGGAGGGACAGACCCGCGGCCAGCTGGCGCAGGACCAAAAGGCGAGCACGGCGCTGGACGCGGACTGCCCCGGCGCGGCCTCTCTGGCGCAGTATCTGCGCGGACGGGGCGGCGGCTTCCCGGTGTACGAAAACACGCAGGTGACCTATTTCCCCAGCGGAGAGGCCAAGTTTGCCGCGCTGCTGCCCCAGCTGGAAAGCGCCACCCAGTACATTTTTCTGGAATACTTCATCATCGACGAAGGGCTGATGTGGGGGCGCATTCTGGAGATCTTAGCTCGCAAGGCCGCGCAGGGCGTGGATGTGCGGGTAATGTATGACGGCACCTGCGAGTTCTCCACCCTGCCCCGGGACTACCCCAGACGGCTGGAAGCGCTGGGTATCCGCTGCAAGGTGTTTGCGCCGGTCACGCCCTTTGTTTCCACCCACTACAACTACCGCGACCACCGCAAGATTCTGGTCGTAGATGGCCGCGTGGGCTTTACCGGCGGCGTGAATCTGGCCGATGAGTACATCAACCACGTTGAAAAATACGGCCGCTGGAAGGACGCTGCCGTCATGCTGGAGGGCGAGGGCGTGCGCACCATGACCGCCCTGTTTTTGCAGATGTGGGGCATCCAGCGGGAGCCGGAGTTTGCGCAGTTCCTCACCCGCCCCCTCCCGGAAACGCAGGCAAAGGGCTTTGTCATCCCCTACGGGGACTGCCCGCTGGACGGCGAGCGTGTAGGCGAGATGGTGTACATCGACCTGCTCAACCGCGCCCGGCACAGCGTACATATCATCACGCCCTACCTCATTCTGGACGGCGAGTTGGAGACCGCCCTGCGCTTTGCCGCCGAGCGCGGCGTGGATGTGCACCTGATCCTACCCGGAAAGCCGGACAAGTGGTTTGCTTATGCGCTGGCTAAAACGCATTACCTGCCGCTGCTGTCCTCCGGTGTGAAGATCAGCGAGTGGACCCCCGGCTTCACCCATGCCAAGGTGATGATCATGGACGGGCAGGAGGCGGTCGTGGGCACCATCAATCTGGATTACCGCAGCCTGTACCACCACTTTGAAAACGCGGTCTGGATGCGCGGCGTGGACTGCCTGCCTCGCATTGAGGCCGATTTTCAGGATACGCTGGCACAGTGCCGCACAGTGGAGCCCACCCGTCAGAGCGTCTGGCAGGGCAAAAAGCTGCTGCATCTGGTGGGCATAGTGCTCAAGTTCATCGCCCCGCTGATCTAAACGAAAAACGCCCCGGAAACGCTGTCAAACGTTTCCGGGGCGTTCTTTGCTTATGCTTTTGCGCCTGCCGGCACTCTTCTCTTTTTCAGCGTGGAGGGCATCGCCTTCAGCGGGTCGCCCACCACATGATGATAGACCTCCTCGTAACGGTCCAGCATCACGTCGTGCTCAAAATTTGTATGGATGTACTCGATCTGCTGCTGCCGCATTGCGTCCGGGTACTCCTGTGCGCATTCTCGTTCCAGCGCCCGGGCAAGATCATCCGTATCCTCCGGTTTGAAGGCCGCGCCGTAAATGTCGGTCACGACCGTATTCTCGGGGATATCGCTCACCAGACACCGTGCTCCGATGGACAGTGCCTCCAGCAACGACAGGGAAAGCCCCTCGGTGTGGCTGGGCAAAACGAACAGCCCGCAATTGCTGTAAAGCTCCTTCAGCAGGTCGCCCACCAAATAATCTGTCATGATGATATTGGGGTCATTCTGCGCCTGCTGCTGTACCGTTCTACAATATTCGCTGTCGTCCAGCGGGCCGACCAGTACAAGCTTTTTCCCTGTCTTGGCCTTGCGGTAGCCCTCCACCAGATCCAGCGTGCCCTTTTCCGGCGAGATGCGCCCCACATACAGGATGTACTCTCCCCTCGCCAGCCCGTATTTTTCCCGGATCAGGCTGCACGCGCGCTTTTCGTAAAAGCGGATGGCATTGGGGATCAGTATGGATGCACGGTTGTATTTCTGCAAAAAATAGTTCCACTCCGTCTCCGAAAGCACCACCAGATCATCCGCATATTTTGCGGCGATCCGCTCTCCCAGCTTCATATAACGGCTAGCAAAGCCGCGCCATTTGTCTACCTTCCAGTTCAGTCCGTGCACCGTACATACGGTGCGCTTGCCGAATATCTTAGCAATCAGCAGCGGTACGCTGGGTCCGATGGCGTGGTAATGGAGCACATCATAGCCCCGGAACAGCGCATCAAAAGTTGCCAGAAAAGAGTAGATCGTGGCATTCAGTGCAGGCTTTTGCAGCGTAAACACCCGCCGCGCGTGAACGCCGTCCACATCGTACACATTATGGTGCTTTTCCAAGCCGCGGTTATACACAGTAACGTCATAGCCTCGTTCCACCAGACTTCTGGCCAGCCCGCCAACCATGACCTCCACACCGCCCGAGCGACTCGGAAAATCCTTATGCCCGATCATCGCCACCTTCACCACAACTACTTCCTTCCGTTCTGTAATATATCCCCGACCGATCCCATTTCCACCACATTGATATATTATTATTGTAACATAAGCGTCACTTAGCCGCAACTAATTTCCACGGAATATTTTAACAAAATATGAACTTTCAGTTATATCTTGCTCTATTTGTAGGAATTTCATCTTTCACACACTAAAAAACGCTTCAGGAAATTCCTGAAGCGTTTCTCTAAGTCGGCGACTACCTATTTTCACAAGCCGTTTCCAGCTAACTATCTTCGGCACAAGTAAGCTTAACTTCTGTGTTC
>NZ_PXUP01000022.1 GCF_003324185.1 Faecalibacterium prausnitzii | reverse complement strand
CCCACCCCCGCCGCTGTGCCGCAGGAGGAAAAGCCTGCCGCTGCCCCCGCCCCGGAGGCACAGGTGAACCTGAGCCCCGAGGAACAGGCCATGGTGGATCAGTTTGCCCAGAAGATTGATATCACCAACAGCCAGCAGGTGCTGCAGTACGGCTCTGCCTGCCAGAAGAAGATCGGCGATTTCTCCGAAGCAGCCCTCTCCAAGGTGTCCACCAAGGATCTGGGCGAGGTGGGCGATATGATCACCGACCTCATTGGCGAGCTGAAGAGTTTTGATGCCAACGAGGAGCAGCAGAAGGGCATTATGGGCTTTTTCAAGAAAAAGACCAGCCAGCTGGATGCCCTCAAGACCAAGTACGACAAGACCGAGACCAACGTGGAAAAGATCCAGTCCATGCTGGAAGCCCATCAGGTGCAGCTGCTCAAGGACATCGCCATGCTGGACAAGATGTACGAGCTGAACATGGCCTACTTCAAGGAACTGAGTATGTATATCCTTGCCGGCAAGAAAAAGCTGGCCGATGTGCGTGCCAACGAATTGCAGCAGGCCATGGATAAGGCCAAGGTCTCCGGTCTGCCGGAGGACGCACAGGCTGCCCGCGACCTTGCCGACCAGTGCGAGCGCTTTGAGAAAAAGCTGTACGATCTGGAACTGACCCGCAACATCAGTTTGCAGATGGGCCCCCAGATCCGTCTGCTGCAGAACAACAACACCATGATGGCAGAAAAGATCCAGTCCACCATCGTGAACACCATCCCGCTGTGGAAGAACCAGATGGTGCTGGCACTGGGTCTGGCACACAGCCAGCAGGCCATGCAGGCAGAGCGCGCTGTGACCAACATGACCAACGATCTGCTGAAGAAGAACGCCGAGGCGCTGAAGCTGGGCACCATTGAGACCGCCAAGGAGAGCCAGCGCGGCATCGTGGATATCGAGACCCTGCAGCAGACCAACAAGAGCCTGATCGAGACGCTGGACGAGCTGAACAAGATTCAGAGCGAGGGCCGCGCAAAGCGTGCCGCCGCCGAGCAGGAGCTGACCCGCATCGAGGACGAACTGAAAACCAAAATGATGGAGATCCGGAGCTGAAATGGCAAACGCTGATTTTTCTCAGAACAAACAAACCGCTCCCGGCGGTTTTGACGCGGGCAGCTACCGCGAAAAAGCAAAGCCGGAGCAGACTGTAAGGCTGACGCCCCGCCAGCAGAAGCTGGCCGCACTGGAAGCAAAGCTGCCCGCAGCGCTTTCCACCCGGGCGGCGGCGCTGGCCTTGAGCGTAGTGGTGATGCTGGCCGCCTTTTTCGGCTTTGGCAGCGCCAAGCTGCGCGGCAAGTACAACACTGCCCGTCAGTGGTTCACCGCAGGGGTCGCCGCCGACAACGGTTATAACCTGAGCGAGGAGCTGACCACCCGGGAGAATACGGCGGCGAACATCCTGACCACCGCCTCCAATACTCTTGGTGCAGACAGCGCCGAGGTGCTGTCTGCACAGACGGCTCTGAACGATTTCTCCGCTTGCCTGCAGGCGGTGCAGAACGGCGGCAAAAGCCAGTCGCTGACCTCGCTGCCCTATTATCAGGGCAGCACGATGCACGCGCTGTATCAGGCCGATCAGGCACTGGGCGCTGCCATCGACCAGCTGTATGCAAAATTGCAGGAGCAGGCCGCAGACCCCATGAAGATGGGTGCGGTGCAGGGGCAGTACGGCCAGTTCAACAGCGCAGCCACCATCATTGGTACTTTGCAGTACAATACGGCGGTGTATGAATATCAGAATGAAGTCGGCGGCTTCCCGGCCAGTGTACTGGGCGCTTTGTCCGGCGTGAAGGAGGTTGAGCCCTTCGCATGAAAAACTTTGCAAAACGCATCAGCGCACTGGTGCTGGCCGTGGTGGTCAGCGCGGCAGTGCTGTGCCCGGCGGCTTTTGCCGCCCAGCTGCCCAGCCTGCCCAAGGATCAGTGCGTGGTGGACGATGCCGGTGTGCTGAGCAGCAGCACCGTGCAGACCATCACCGAACTGAACGCCCAGCTGGAATCCAGCTGCAGCGGCGCGCAGATCGGTGTACTGACTGTAGAATATACAGGCAATGATTCCACAGAGGAATACGCCACACAGGCCTTCAACGCGTGGGGCATCGGTTCCTCCTCCAAGAACAACGGCGTTCTGATCCTGCTTGTGATGGAGTCGGCACAGTACGCGGACGGCGACTACTACCTGACCTACGGCGACGGTTTCCGCAACACCACGCTGGCAAAGCAGTCCAGCGCCATCGCCCAGACCATGGAGGACCAGTTCGCCGCAAAGGATTATGACGGCGCAGTGACCACCTGTGCCCGCAACGTGGCAAACACCATCGCGGATATCTACGGCGTCAGCCTTTCCGGCGGCACCGGTAACGGCAGCACCGTGCAGCCCGGCTATCAGGGCGGGCAGAGCAGCGGCGGCAGCACCCTGACCGACATCCTGACCCTTGTGGTCAGCGTTGTGCTGCTCATCGTCATCATCCGGTCGATGGCCTATGTTTTTGCCAGCCCCTGCGGCTGGCTGTGGTGCTTCGGCGGGCCCCGGCCTCCCCGTGGACGGCGGCGCGGCCCGCATAACCCGCCGCCCCCGCCGGGCGGCTTCTACGGCGGCTTTGGCGGCATGGGCGGCGGCTCCTTCGGGGGCGGTGCCGGCCGCGGCGGTTTCGGCGGCGGCTTCGGTGGCATGGGCGGTGGTTCCAGCCATGGCGGCGGCGGTGGCCGTGGGCGGTAATGAGAATAAAAAGAGAAAGGCGGTGGCTTTACCACTGCCTTTCTCTTTTTTACGCCTTTTATCGTGAATGGAATTCATTTGACAAAACAATTTTTGTAACTTATACTGGATGACATCACGAAAAATAAAGGAAGTATCTGTCATGCTGACTCTGGATAAGATCTACCACGCCGCCTTTGTGCTGAAGGACGTGGCGCGCAAGACCGACCTCATCGAAGCCCCCAAGCTGTCCAAGGACTGCCAGCTGTACCTCAAGACCGAGAACCTGCAGGCCACCGGCAGCTTTAAGGTGCGGGGCGCTTACTATAAAATCAGCCAGCTTTCTGAGGAGGAGAGCGCCAAGGGCGTCATTGCCTGCTCTGCGGGCAACCATGCGCAGGGTGTGGCGCTGGCGGCTACCCGGCGCGGCATCCGCAGCATCGTCTGTATGCCGGACGGCGCACCCCTGATGAAGGTGGAAAACACCAAAAATCTGGGCGCGGAGGTCTGCCTTGTGCCCGGCACCTACGACGAAGCCCACGACAAGGCCGTGCAGCTGCAAAAGGAGTACGACATGACCTTTATCCACCCCTACGATGACGAGCAGGTCATCGCCGGGCAGGGTACCATCGGCTTGGAGATCCTTGACCAGCTGCCGGATGTGGATGCTGTGGTGGTGCCGGTGGGCGGCGGCGGACTGATTTCCGGTATTGCCTTTGCCATCAAGACCCTGCGCCCGGAGGTCAAGGTGTACAGCGTACAGGCCGAGGGTGCCCCCAGTATGTACCGCAGCCTGCACGAGCACAAGTACCAGACCCTGAAATCTGCTTCCACCTTTGCGGACGGTATTCAGGTCAAGACCCCGGGCGAGCTGACCTATCAGCTATGCGAGCAGTATGTGGACGATATCGTTACCGTGACCGAGGACGAGACGGCGGCGGCCATTCTCTCCCTGATGGAGAACCAGAAGCTGGTGGCTGAGGGTGCAGGCGCTGTGCCGGTGGCGGCAGTGCTGTTCCACAAGCTGCCGGTAGAGGGCAAAAAGGTGGCCTGCGTCATCTCCGGCGGCAACATTGATGTAAACATCCTGAACCGCGTCATCACCCGCGGTCTTGTGATGAGCGGCCGCAAGGCAAACCTGACCATCGCGCTGGAGGACAAGCCCGGCCAGCTGAAAAAGGTGGCCGAGGTGGTATCCCGCTGCGGCAGCAATGTGGTGTCGGTGCAGCATGACGGCTCCGACCCCAATATGCCCATCTCCAGCTGCTTCCTCAAGCTGACGCTGGAGACCCGCGATGCCGCCCAGATCGAGCAGATCCGCACCGAGCTGACCAAGGCCGGCTTCCAGCTGGTCAGCGAGCGGGTGTAAACTTCATCGTTTGCCTGAGTGAAAAGAGAATTTGCATCAAACTTAAAGTAATATAAAGGAGAAAATATACTATGAAAGTCGTATCTACCGCCAACGCACCTGCCGCCATCGGCCCTTACAGTCAGGCACTGGATCTGGGCAATATGGTGTTTGTTTCCGGGCAGCTCCCGGTAGACCCAGCCACCGGCACCATGGCTGATACCGTGGAGCAGCAGGCCGCCCAGAGCCTTGCCAACCTGAAGGCGATTCTGGCCGAGGCGGGGCTTTCCATGAACAACGTGGTCAAGACGGTGATCTTTCTGGCCGACATCAACGATTTTGCCGCAGTGAACGCAGAGTACGCCAAGGCCTTTGCCGAGCCGTTCCCCGCCCGCAGCTGTGTGCAGGTGGCAGCCATCCCCAAGGGCGCAAAGCTGGAGATCGAGTGCATCGCCGTGCGGGACTGAGCGAATAAAGACAAGAAAAGCGGGACACCGGAGCATCTGCGGATGCTTTGGTGTCCCGCTTTTTGATAACATTTAAAACTGGTGCGTTTACTTCTGCACACCGGCCTCGCATTGCTCGATGAATTGCTTGGCCACCCGGGGGCTGCGGCCGCCGGCACGCAGAGCGAAGGCCTCGGCCTTGAGCAGCAGCTGCTCGGTGGGCATCTGGATGTTGTGCTGCTTTGCCAGCTCCTCCAGAATGGTCTCGAACCGTGCCTTTTCCGGCCGCTGGAAGGTGACCGTCAGGCCGAACCGGGCAGAAAGGCTCATCAGCTCCTGCCGGGTGTCGGCTTCGTGGATGTCGTCGCCGGTGCGGTCCGAGAGAGTCTCCTTGATGAGATGGCGGCGGTTGGAAGTGGCGTACACCGCAATGTTCTGGGCGCGGCCGCCTACGCTGCCCTCCAGGATGGCCTTCAAGGCGGCAAAGTTGTCGTCGTTGGCGGTAAAGCTCAGATCGTCGATGAACAAAATGAACTTGAGCGGGTTTGCCGCCAGCTTGTCCATCAGGTCGGGGATCTGGTACAGCTGGTTCTTTTTCACCTCTACCAGCCGCAGCCCCTCGGGCGCAAACTCGTTGGCAATGGCCTTTACCGCGCTGGATTTGCCGGTACCGGCGTCACCGTACAGCAGCACATTGTTGGCGGGCATCCCGGCTAGCAGTGCCTTTGTGTTGGCAATCACCTTTTCCCGCTCCTTCTCGTAGCCTGGCAGCTCGGAAAGGCGCTGCGGGTCGGGGTATTTTACCGGCACAAGCTGGCCGTTCTCCACCGTGAATACATGGTGCTTTGCAAACATACCGTAGCCCTTTTTGCCCACCTCGCTCATGCGCTGGGTGTAGGCGGCGGCAAGGTCAAGCTCACAGGTCTGCCACCGGGGCAGGAACGCCAACTCCGGCCGCTGCGCCTGCTCCGAGTAGGCGGTCTGGAACAGTTCGTCCAGCGTCAGCCCGCACAGCTGCTGCAAAAACTGCAGCTCGCTGTCCAAGGCGCTTTGCAGCAGCGCGTCCAGCTGCCCGGCAGCGGCCTGCCGCACGCAGATGGTCTCGGCCTCCAGCACGGCGCTGCTCAGGTAGCTGCCCCAGTTGGTGGTGTACTCGAACAAAGCGGCCTCAAAGGCGGCTACGGCATCGCACACCGGGCCGTAGGAGGAGCTGCCGGCCTCCATGCGGTCGGTCAGGTCTAAAAGCTTTGCCACAACAGGGTCGTTCAGCAGGGCGCGGAACACAACAAGCCCATGCAGATGGGCATTCCATTCTCTTAATTTCATAGGTCGATCCCTTTTCCTCTCCATTGGCACATACCCTACAAAACGCAGGTACGCGGATATCAAAAGTATACAGCGGTTCAGGCTTGGATGCAAGGGGTGTTAAAAATGCTTCATCTTTCGGGTGATTCAGGTTACAAATTGTCGATTGACAAAAGCCCGGTTTATAGTATAATTTACATCAACAAATGCGCAGATGGGAAAAAGTACCACACGATCCCCACTGTTCAGAGAGCTGCCGTCTGGTGCAAGGCAGTCAGCGTTTCGTGCGGAAAATCATCCCGGAGCAGCCTGCCCAACGGGTGCAAAACCCTTGTAAGCAGCGCCGGTTGCAGCCGTTACCGTGCAGGGCTTTGTTGGAAGCCCGTGAGAGGGTGTGCACAGCACGCCAACGAGAGTGGTACCGCAGAGAGCTTGATGTTACAAGGTCTTTGTCTCTTGAAGAAAGCAGGGGACAAGGGCTTTTTCTTTTTCAAAAGCTCTCCCTGAGGGAATGGATAAGAAGTGGAACAGGAATAGGAGCAACACCATGCAGTTGAATGGTTCTCAGATCTTTGTAGAGGTCCTGTGCGAGCAGGGAGTGGACACTCTTTTTGGCTACCCCGGCGGCGCTGTGCTGAACCTTTACGACGAGCTGTATAAGAATGCCGACCGCATCACCCATGTGCTTACCGCCCACGAGCAGGGCGCAGCCCATGCAGCGGACGGCTACGCCCGCGCCACCGGCCGCACCGGCGTGGTGCTGGCCACCAGCGGCCCGGGTGCCACCAATCTGGTCACCGGCATTGCCACCGCCTATATGGACTCGGTGCCCATGGTGGCCTTTACCGGCAACGTGCCCACCAGCAGTATCGGCAAGGACGGCTTTCAGGAAGCGTACATCGAGGGCATCACCGTGCCCATCACAAAGCATAATTTCACGGTGCGCCGGGTAGAGGACTTGGCTGACACCATGCGGGCGGCCTTCCGCATTGCGCAGAGCGGCCGCAAGGGCCCGGTGCTGGTGGACATCCCCAAGGACGTGACCGCAGCGGTGTGCGAGTTCACCCCCAAGCAGCCGGAGCCCATCCGCACCGTAACTACCTATAATGAGGAGCAGGTGCACTGGGCGGCAGACCTCATCAACGCCGCACAGCGTCCGCTGGTGTACTTTGGCGGCGGCGTGCGCAGCGCAGCCAGCTGCCAGCCGCTGCGGGATCTGCTGCACAAGGCGGAGATCCCTGCTACCTACACCCTGATGGCGGCAGGCGTTGTGCCCTACGGCGACCCGATGAATCTGGGGATGCTGGGGATGCACGGCTGCTACACCTCCAACCGGGCAGTGGCGGAGTGCGATGTGCTCATCGCGGTGGGCACCCGCTTTTCCGACCGTGTGGCGCTGAACCCCAAGACCTTTGCCAAGAACGCCACCATCATCCAGATCGACATTGACGCCAGCGAGCTGGGCAAGAACGTGGACGTGGATCTTTCCATCGTGGGCGATGCAGCCTATGTGCTGAACGCCATGCTGCCCCAGATCAAGCCCGCCAAGCACCCGGACTGGATGACGATGATCCAGAGCTGGCAGGCACAGGATTACCACCCTGTGTCCGACCCCACCCGGCTGATGCCCCATCAGGTCATCGGCGAGGTGTGCAACCAGTGCGGCCCCGACGCCGTGTATGTTACCGACGTGGGTCAGCACCAGATGTGGGCGGCGCAGTACCTGCGCCACACCAAGAGCCGTGGCTTTATCACCAGCGGCGGCCTTGGCACCATGGGCTTTGGCTACGGTGCCGCCATTGGTGCCCAGATGGCACTGGGACGCCAGCAGCGTGTGGTGATGTTTACCGGTGACGCCTCCTTCCACATGAACCTGAACGAAGCCTGCACCGCCGTCAGCTACGAGCTGCCCATCATCACGGTCATCTTCAATAACTCGGTGCTGGGCATGGTGCGCCAGTGGCAGACCAGCTTTTACGGCAAGCGTTACAGCCAGACCGACCCCCACCGCAAGACCGATTTTGTCAAGCTGGCAGACGGCTTTGGCCTGAAGGGCTACCGCTGCACCAACCTGCCGGAGTTTCAGGAAGCCTTTGCAGACGCCCTGCAGCAGAAAGGCCCCACTTGGATCGAGTGCATCATCGACAAAGACGAAAAGGTGCTGCCCATGATCCCCGGCGGCGGCGATATCAACGACATCATCATGGAATAAGGAGGACACAGCATCATGGAATCTGATCAGCGCAGGGTCATCAGCCTGCTGGTGGACAACCAGAGCGGCGTTCTGGCCCGGGTGTCCAGCCTGTTCTGCCGCCGCGGCTTCAATATCGACAGCCTTACGGTGTCCGCCACCAACGACCCGGCAGTTAGCCGCATCACAGTGACCATTACCAGCGATGAAAAGGCCTTGCAGCAGCTGGTATTGCAGACCGAGCGGCTGGAAGTCACCCGGCAGGTGTTCGTGCTGGACAGCGAAAAAGCGCTGGAGCGGGAGCTGCTGCTGCTCAAGGTGGAATCGGACGTGCACAACCGCACAGAGCTGCGGGAGATCGCCTGCATCTACAAGGCAAAGATCATTGATCTTTCCCCGGACAGCATGGTGTTTGAACTCATCGGCCGGCCGGACAAGCTGGACGCTTTCCTGAAAATGTTCGAGGGCTACAACATCCTTGAGCAGTGCCGCACCGGAGTTACCGCACTGGAGCGCGGCGGGATGCACCAGCATATCCAGAAGCCGCCGCAGGAGGTGCGCTCCGTCCAGCTGCCCCCGCCGGGCGCAATACGGGCATAAATCACATTGCTTTTCCGCTCAGGGTGAGCGAAAGATAGAACAGAGCATACAAGACCGGAAGATAAACCAACCAGTTAATGTAAAAGGAGACTAACGATTATGGCTATCAAGAAATACTACGATTCCGACTGCAACCTCGGCGTGCTGGACGGCAAGACCGTCGCTGTCATCGGCTTCGGCAGCCAGGGTCATGCACACTCTGAGAATCTGGCCGAGAGCGGCGTCAACGTTGTGGTGGGCCTGCGCAAGGGTTCTGCACACTGGGCAAAGGCTTCTGAGTTCGCTGCCACCCACGAAAACTTCAAGGTGATGGAAGTGGAAGAGGCTGCCAAGGCCGGCGATGTTGTCATGATGCTGGTGCCCGACGAGCTGTGCGCCGATATCTACAACACTCAGGTTGCTCCCTACATGACCGAGGGCAAGGCACTGGCCTTTGCACACGGCTTCAACATCCACTTCAAGACCATCACCGCTCCCAAGAACGTGGACGTCATCATGATCGCTCCCAAGGGCCCCGGCCATATCGTGCGCCGCCTGTACACCGAGGGCGAGGGCTGCCCCTCTCTGATCTGCGTGGAGCAGGACTACACCGGTAAGGCCAAGGATATCGCACTGGCTTATGCTTCCGGCATCGGCGCAGGCCGTGCAGGCATTCTGCAGACCACCTTCAAGGAGGAGACCGAGACCGATCTGTTCGGCGAGCAGGCCGTGCTGTGCGGCGGTGTTTCCGAGCTGATCCACGCCGGCTTCGATACGCTGGTGGAGGCCGGCTACGAGCCCGAGATGGCCTACTTTGAGACCTGCCACGAGATGAAGCTGATCGTTGACCTGATCAACGAGGGCGGCTTCTCCAAGATGCGCTACTCCATCTCCAACACTGCCGAGTACGGCGACTACCGCACCGGCAAGCGCCTGATTACCGAGGAGACCCGCAAGGAGATGAAGAAGGTTCTGACCGAGATCCAGGACGGCACCTTTGCTTCTGAGTTCCTGACCGAGATGAGCCCCAAGGGCGGCCGCAAGGTGCACTTCCTTGCCAAGCGCCGTATGGAGGCTGAGCTGCCCATCGAGAAGGTGGGTGCTGAACTGCGCAGCATGATGAGCTGGCTGAAGAAGTAAGAGGAGAACCCTCTCAGACCGCTTTTCGGCGGTCAGCTCCCCCGAAAGGGGGAGTTTTTGTTGAAAAGGGAACCTTATAGCTCCTCCGCGAAAACCTCTCCCTCTCGGGAGAGGTGGCACGATACAGCCGTGACGGAGAGGGCTTTATCAGAAAAGAGGATTTGCAATGAGAAGTGACAATGTGACTAAGGGCTCGGAGCGCGCGCCCAACCGCAGCTTGTTTTATGCGCTGGGCTACACCCCGGAGGAGCTGGAGCGCCCCCTCATCGGCGTGGTAAGCGCCTACAGCGAGATCGTGCCCGGACACATGAATCTGGATAAGATCGCCGAGGCTGTCAAGGCCGGTGTGCAGATGGCCGGTGGTACCCCCATCCTGATCCCCGCCATCGGTGTATGCGATGGCATCGCCATGGGTCATGTGGGCATGAAGTACTCTCTGGCCTCCCGTGAACTGATCTGCGACAGCGTGGAGACCATGCTGATGGCACACCAGCTGGACGGCCTTGTGCTGGTGCCCAACTGCGATAAGATCGTGCCCGGCATGGTGATGGCAGCGGTGCGCATGGATGTGCCCGCCGTGGTCTGCTCCGGCGGTCCCATGCTGGCCGGTACTTACGGCGGCGAGGAAGTGAGCCTTTCCAAGATGTTCGAGGCCGTGGGCGCCTATAAGGCCGGTATGATCACCGACGAGCAGCTGGAGGACTGCACCTGCAACTGCTGTCCCAGCTGCGGCAGCTGCTCCGGTATGTACACCGCCAACAGCATGAACTGCCTGTGCGAGGCCATCGGCATCGCACTGCCCGGCAACGGCACCATCCCGGCTGTGTACTCCAAGCGTCTGCAGCTGGCAAAGCACGCCGGTATGGCTGTGATGGAGATGGTGCGCAAGGGCATCACCGCACGCCAGATCATCAACGAGCGCTCCATCCGCAACGCACTGACCTGCGATATGGCACTGGGCTGCTCCACCAACACGGTGCTGCACCTGCTGGCTATCGCCTACGAAGCCGGTGTGCCCATCGACCTGAAGCTGTTCAACGAGATCAGCGCCAAGACCCCCAACCTGTGCCATCTGGCACCGGCAGGCCCCACCCATATGCCGGATCTGTACGCAGCGGGCGGCATCCCGGCAGTACAGGCGGAGCTGGCCAAGAAGGGCCTGCTGGACTTGGACGTGCCCACCGTCACCGGCAAGACCCTTGGCGAGAACATCAAGGGTGCCCATATCCTGAACGAAAAGGCCATCCGTCCCATCGAGAACCCCTACTCTGAGAACGGCGGTCTGCAGATCCTGTGGGGCAACATTGCCCCGGATGGCTGTGTGGTCAAGCGCAGTGCCGTGGCCCCGGAGATGCAGAAGCACGCAGGCCCGGCGCGGGTGTTCAACAGCGAGGAGGAAGCCATCGCCGCCATCTACGCGGGCAAGATCGTCCCGGGCGATGTGGTGGTCATCCGCTACGAAGGCCCCAAGGGCGGCCCGGGTATGCGGGAGATGCTCAACCCCACCTCTGCGCTGGCAGGCATGAAGCTGGATAAGACGGTAGCCCTCATCACGGATGGCCGCTTCTCCGGCGCATCCCGCGGTGCTGCCATCGGCCATGTCAGCCCGGAGGCGGCCTCCGGCGGCCCCATCGGCCTGATCGAAGAAGGGGATACCATTACCATCGATATCCCCAACGCCTCCATCAAGCTGGAGGTCAGCGACGCAGTGCTGGCCGAGCGCAAGGCAAAGTACGTTGCGCCCGAGCCCAACATCAAGACCGGCTGGCTGAGCCGTTACGCCCGCATGGTCACCAGTGCAAATCTGGGTGCGGTGCTGAAATAAACGTAACAAAAGCGCCTGTTGTGCGGATGCACAACAGGCGCTTTTGTCACTCTCCATATTTCATGAGCATGGCGCGGACGGTGAGGAAGATGATCTTCCAGTCCACCCAGAAGCTGCGCTCCTGGATGTATTTCAGATCCAGCGCCACCCACTCGTCAAAGCTCATCTCGTTACGGTGGGGTGCGATCTGCCAGTAGCAGCTCAGTCCGGGGGTGACGTACAGCCGCTGGCGCTGGTAGTCGCTGTACAGCTCTACCTCCCGGGGCAGTGCGGGGCGCGGCCCCACGATGCTCATATCGCCCCGCAGCACGTTGAGCAGCTGTGGCAGCTCGTCCAGACTGGTCTTGCGCAGAAAACGTCCCACCCGGGTAATGCGGGGGTCGCCCTCGATCTTGAACACCGGGCCGTCCATCTGGTTCTGGCTCAGCAGCTCATTCAGCTGCTCCTCGGCGTCCGGGCACATGGTGCGAAACTTATACAGCCAGAACAGCTTGCCGTCCCGTCCTACCCGCCGCTGCCGGAAAATAGCTCCGTCTCCGGGGCTGTCCAGCACGATGGCAAGGCTGATCAGCAGTGCCAGCGGCGCAAGCAGGATCAGCGCCAGCAGGGAGAACACGATGTCCTGTGCACGCCGCAGCACCCAGTAACGCCGGTGGCTGCGCAGCGTCTTTTCCCGGTCGATAGAAATTTGCGGGGCGGCGCTGATTGTTGACTCCATGCAATGACCCACTCCTGCCTGTAAAATGTGTAGAATCTTTACATTATTTTAACATAAAACAGGACGCAATTCAACCGGATGAAGCGCGGCGGGCAGGGGACTGTGAGCCTGCTGAAAAAAAGTGAAAAAAGGTGGTTGACAAAACCCTTTTCTCATGCTAAAATAAACAAGTCGTCCGGCGCACGGATGCACAACAATTGAATATGGGCGTGTTCCCGAGTGGCCAATGGGGACAGACTGTAAATCTGCTGCTTTCAGCTTCGGTGGTTCGAATCCACCCGCGCCCACCAAGAACTCCGGTATCCAATGGGTACCGGAGTTTCTGTTTTATCTGCCTTGAAAAAGGGGCTGCAAGGGTGGATTCGAACAGCATCGACCCGCCGAATAGTCCGGCGGGTAAAAAAGCCCCTGTGCAACAGCGACGACCGCTGCCAGCGGCAGAAACAGGGAGGAGCTGTTGGGGCTGCGGCCAGCAGGATGCGCGTGCCGCCCAAGGCACGATGCAGCCGCTGGGAGCCGCGACCCGGGTTCCTTTTCTGCGCGGCTCGCGACATCCACCCGCGCCCACCAAAAAACCGCAACGTATCAAAATACGCTGCGGTTTTGTTTTACGATACTTTTTCCTGCTATTTCTGCTTCGCCCTCCCATCAGAGCAGCTGTGCAAGAATACTGTTTTGCACAATAAGTCCGGCGGGGGTCAGGGCGAGGATGCGGCCATCAAAGGTGGCGTACCCGGCGCGGACGCAGTTTTGCACAAAGGCCAGTTGCGCGGTGGAAAACTGCTTGTCGTACAGGGTTTTGTAGGCATCAAGATCGAGCCCCTTGCGCAGCCGCAGCTGCAAGATCAGGTAGTCCTCTGCACCGCAGCTGCCGTCCATGATGGGTGCGGCGGCGTCCTGCAGAAAGGCGGCGGTGTCCGGCGCGTAGCAGAACCGCTTGCCGCCCATGCAGGAGTGTGCCGCAGGGCCAAGGCCCAGATAGTCGCCGCAGTCCCAGTAGATGAGGTTATGCTTCCCCTCGTAGCCCGGCTTTGCAAAGTTGGAGATCTCGTACTGGCGGTAGCCGTGGTGTTCCAGCTGCTCCACGGCATAAAGGTAGAAATCGGCGGCTTCATCGCTTGTGGGCAGACCCTCTGGCGGGTGCTTGCCGAAGGCAGAGTCCGGCTCGATTTTTAAAAGGTAAGCCGAGATGTGGGTGGCACCGCCTTTTTCGATCAGCTCCAGTGTCTCGTCAAACTCGGCCTGCGTATAGTGGGGCAGCGCCAGCATGATGTCGCCGCTGATATTCTCAAACCCGGCGCGCCGGGCAGCGGCAAAGGCTGCCCGCGCCTGCTTGGCATTGTGCGGGCGGCCAAGGGTGCGCAGCTGGGTGTCCCGGGCAGACTGCACCCCGAAGGAGATGCGGTTCACCCCTGCTGCCCGGAAGCCCCGCAGACTCTCCTCGGTGACAGTCTCGGGGTTTGCCTCCAAGGTGATCTCTGCACCGGGCACGGGGTCTGCTGCCCGGATGAGCCGTTCTGCCTGCGCCGGGGTGAGCAGGCTGGGCGTGCCGCCGCCGAAATAGAGGGTGTCCGGCCGCAGGGGCGCGTCCGGCGCAAAGCGGTGCAGCTCCCGCAACAGCGCGTCCACATAGGCGTCCGGTACGCCCCGCTCCCCGGGGTGGGAATAAAAATCGCAGTACCGACATTTGGAAAAACAGTAGGGAATATGCAGATAAAGTCCAAGGGACATACAATATCACAGCCTTTTTCATGAAACGTTCATTTCTATGCAGTATACTATATTCCGTAGACCGGAGCAAGAGAGAAATGCTCCGCAGAATAGACTGGAGGAACCCAGATGAGTTATAACAATTACAACCGTGGCTATGCAGAGCCTACAATGACCTCGGCTGATTATATGACCCGCACCTACCGCTGGATGGCGCTGGGACTGCTGATCACCTTTGCGGCGGCGTTTGTAACCGCCACCACCCCGCTGTTTTATGTGGTCAATTCGCTGTACCTGCTGTTCACCATTGCCGAGCTGGCGCTGGTGTTCGTGCTGAGTGCCCGGGTGCAGAATATGTCCGTGGGTGCGGCAAGAGGGGTGTTCTTAGGCTACGCCCTGCTCAACGGCATGGTACTGAGCTACTATTTCCTTGCCTTTGATCTGGGCACACTGGTGCTGGCCTTCCTTGCCACCTCGCTGTACTTCGGTCTGATGGCAGTTTACGGCACCACCACCCACAAAGACCTGTCCGGTTGGGGTCCCAAGCTGATGATGGCGTTGTTTGCGCTGATCGTTACCGGTTTTGTTGGTCTTTTGTTCGGCATGGGCTTTATGAGCACGGTGCTGTACTCCGGCATCGGTCTGGTGGTGTTCATGCTGCTGACCGCCTACGATACCCAGAAGCTGAGCCAGATGTACTCCTACTACGCAGGGGACAGCGAGCTGGCGGAAAAGGCTTCCATCTACGGCGCACTGACGCTGTATCTGGACTTCATCAACATCTTCCTGTATGTGGTGCGTCTGCTGGGTCTCAACAGCCGCCGCCGCGATTAAGCGTACAGCGCTGCAACATCATTGATAAGCAAAAAATCGGTCAGGCCTGCGGGTCTGACCGATTTTTTTGCGTAAAAAAGGGATAACGGAGCATCCCCGGATGCTCCGTTATCCCTAAAATTTTAATTCGATGCTCAAAGCATCTTTACAGCCAGCGCCTCGGTGGTGCGCTCCTGCGCTTCGGTGCTGCCGGGCTTATCGTCCAGAATGTACCGCAGCACCAGCACCTCGGCCACATACAGCACCGCCACCTTGATGGGGATGCTGCCGGAATCCAGCGGGCTTTCCTGTGCGCCGCACAGCAGCACGATGTCTGCCAGCTTTGCGCCGGGGGAGTCCTCGTAGTGGGTGATCAGGATGATCTTTGCGCCGTTGGTCTTGGCGGTGCGCAGGGTCTCCATCAGGTCGCGGGTAGCGCCGGAGTAGGAGACGAACAGCACCACGTCCTGCTCGGTCATCAGGCTGGCAGCCATGACCTGCATATGGCTGTCGGCAACGGCGCGGAACTTGTTGGTGATGCAGGCGAACCGGGCGCAGATCTCTTTGGCGGCGGCCATGCTGCCGCCCTGTCCCATGCAGAACACCTGCCGGGCGCTGTGCAGCAGCGCCACAGCCTGATCCACCGCCTGCGGCGAAAGGGCGTTCTGGGTGCCATTGATGGCGGTCATGAACAGTGCTGAGGCGTGCTCGCACAGGGTGGCAGTGTCGGCGTCCGGGGCGGGCTCCTGCTGGTTTACCAGCACACCGGTGGCATTGGCCTGCGCCAGCGCAATGCGCATTTCGTGGTAGCCCTCAAAGCCCAGCGCCCGGCAGAACCGGAACACCGTGGCCTCGGCCACCTGACACTCTCTGGCCAGCGATGATATGGACAGATACTGTGCCTCCGCGGCGTGCTGCACCAGATATTCGGCCACCGTGCGGCCGGATTTTGTCAGGTCGCCCTGATGCTGCTGCAGCAGCTCCCAAAAATTTGTAGACATTCTTCCCTCTCCTGACTTAGGCCGCCGGCGGGTGCCGGTGCCGTGTTCGTGCTTACCTTCTTATATAAAAGTATAAGAGAAACCGCGCCGCTGTGCAAGAGGCGTAATGAACACATTTTACCCGCCGATTCTGTGCAGAGGGCACAGTTTTGAAGGAAAAAATGCCCCAAATAGTGAAAATGCTTTTCATTTTTACAATTTTATAACTGAAAGCGATTTTCAGAACAACGGGAGAAGGTGTACCGTTTTGCAACTATTTTGACAAGTAAAGTGGATGAAAATATTGTGTTTTTTCTGATATCCCACAATTTTGTGCAGACTGCCGGGTTTGAAAATGAAAATTTATGAAAAGAACGAATAGACAAAATGAAAATAATTTTCTATAATTAGGCTACAAACAACGGCTGCGGACACGAGCAGCCGCTACGAGCAAAACGGAGTACGATCCCCCGATGGGTCGAAGAAGATGAACAAGGAGAATCTACCATGAAAAACTGCATTTCCCGCCGTTCCTTCCTGAAGGCTGCCGGTATTCTGGGCGCTGCCGGTGCACTGGCCGCCTGCGGCGGTTCCTCCTCCACCAGCACTGCTGCTTCCTCCACCGCTTCCTCTGCTGCAAGTGCAGCCAGCACCGGCGCAAGCATCAAGCTGTGGACATACCCCATCGGCGGCTGGGGCAATGACGATACCGTCCAGAACCTGATCTCCAGCTTCAACGCAAAGTATCCCGACATCAAGGTGACCGTGGAGTATCTGGACTACACCAACGGCGACGATCAGGTGAACACCGCCATCGAGGGCGGCAGCGCACCCGATCTGGTCATGGAAGGCCCCGAGCGTCTGGTGGCCAACTGGGGTGCCAAGGGCGTTATGGCTCCGCTGAACGATCTGTGGACCGACGACGCCAAGAAAGACATCTACGCTTCTGTGGAGTCTGCCTGCCACAACGAGAAGGGCGACTACTACGAGTACCCCCTGTGCATGACCGCACACTGCATGGCCGTGAACATGACCAAGGTCAAGGAAGTGGGCGCGGACAAGTACATTGATACCGACAAGCACACTTGGAGCACCGAGGGCTTCCTGAACACTGTGGACGCACTGTACAAGGGCGGCTACGAGAACGTGGCAGCCATCTACTGCAGCGGTCAGGGCGGCGACCAGGGCACCCGCGCCATCATCAACAATATGTACGGCGGCACCTTTACCGATGCAGCCCACACCAAGTACACCGCCGACTCTGCCGAGAACATCAAGGCCATTCAGACTCTGTACGATGCAAAGGGCGTCAACTTCGATCCCTCCATCAACGGCGGCGAGGAGATCACCCTGTTCCGCAACGGCACCCTGCAGATGGCTTTCTGCTGGAACATTGCACAGCAGCTGAACGCTGACACCGCTGCCGCAGGCCAGACCATCAGCGGCGACGAGATCTTCCCCATGGCATTCCCCACCGAAAGCGGCGACCCGAAGCTGTGCGGCGGCATCTGGGGCTTCGGCATCTTTGATAACGGCGACGAGGCCAAGATCAAGGCTGCAAAGACCTTTATCGAGTTCATCGCTGCCGACCCCGCTCAGGTCAAGGACAGCGTGCTGGCTTCCACCTACTTCCCCGTCCGCACCAGCGTGGGCGACATCTACGCCGGCAACGAGGTCATGAGCGAGTACAGCAAGTTCATGGGCTATCTGGGCGACTACTACCAGATCACCCCGGGCTGGACCACTGCCCGTACCGAGTGGTGGAACATGCTGCAGCGCGTGGGCTCCGGCGAGGCCGTCGAGACTGCCGTCAAGACCTTCGTGGACAACGCAAACGCAGCCGCTGCCGCCGAGGCATAAGCACTACTTTTTCTGAACTGCATCACAGCTGAACCGCAAGGCCCCTTCCTCCGGGTGAGGGAGGGGCCCTTTTACGGAAAAAACACTCTCAAACGAAAGGTCTGGTGATCCTCTTGGCTGCAAAGACGGCAATGAAAGAGCCCAAACGCAGCAGTGCGCTGGTACGGCGCGAAACCTTCGCCTCCTACTGCTTCCTGCTGCCTAGCCTGATCTTCTTTCTGGGCTTCGTCATCTACCCCATGATCCTCTGCGTGGTGACCAGCTTCTTTGACTCCACCATGAACCGCGCGGATATCTTTGTGGGGATGGCAAACTACAAGACCCTGTTTGCCGACCCCATCTTCCTTGGTGCATTAAAGAACACCTTCGTCATCGTTATCGTGTCGGTGCCCATCACCTGCATCTTCTCGCTGTGGGTGTCCTCCGCCATCGTAGACCTGCCGGAGTGGGCAACAAGCCTTTTCCGCTGCGTGTTCTACCTGCCCGTGGTCACCGGCTCGGTCGCCGTTACCGTGGTGTGGAAGTGGATGTACAACAACTACTACGGCATCTTCAACTATCTGGGCAAGAGCCTTGGTATTCTGGACAAGAATATCAACTGGCTGGGTGACGAGCGGTTCGCACTGGGCTGTATCATCCTGATTTTGCTCACTACCTCCGTGGGTCAGCCCATCGTGCTGTACGTTTCGGCACTGGGCAACGTGGATCAGTCCATCGTGGAGGCTGCCGAGGTGGACGGCGCTACCGACTTCCAGTGCTTCTGGAAGATCAAGTGGCCGGCCATTATGCCCACCACCCTGTACATTCTGGTCATCACCACCATCAACTCCTTCCAGTGCTTTGCACTGATCCAGCTGCTGACCTCCGGCGGCCCCAACCACAAGACCGATACCATTATGTACTACATCTACTACACCGCCTTCAAGCAGTACAAGTACGGCTACGGCAACGCCATGGGCGTGGTGCTGGCGGTGATCATCGCCATTCTGTCTGCTGTCCAGTTCAAGCTGGGCAACAAGGATAATTAAGGAGGTGCGGAACAATGCGTGCAACTGCTGCAAAAAAGCAAAAACCGTTGGAGCGCCATCCCAGTAAACTGAAAAAGATGAGCGCCTACGCCATTCTGGCGATCATCCTCATCAGCATCATGGCGGTGCTGTTCGCCTTCCCGCTGTACTGGATCATCACCGGTTCCTTCAAGACCGGCGCAGCCATCAACGCCACTACCCCGGAGTGGTGGCCCAGCCAGTGGGTGCTGACCAACTACCAGAAGCTGTTTGCCGGCAAGCGTGCCCCGCTGTGGCAGCTGGCCGTGCCCTTCGGCTCCAAGTTCAGCGCCAACGGCGAGCCCGTCTACTTCTCGGTAGGCCCCATGGCTCCCGCTGCCATCCGCTGGATGATCAACACCGTGTTCATGGCAGTCATGTCCATGATCCTTACCTGCCTGACCGCCGCCATGGCCGGTTATGCGCTGGCCAAAAAGCGCTTTGTGGGCCGCAAGCTGCTGTTCACCCTCATCGTCTGCGCTATGGCACTGCCCAAGCAGGTCATCCTGATCCCCCTGCTGCGCGAGATGAGCGCACTGAACCTGTACAACACCATCTGGGCGGTCATCTTCCCCATCGTGGGCTGGCCGTTCGGCGTGTTCCTGATGAAGCAGTTCAGTGAGGGCATCCCCACCGAAATGCTGGAGGCTGCCCGCATCGATGGCGCCAGCGAGGCACGTACCTTTGTCAAGATCGTGCTGCCCATGGTCAAGCCCGGTATCGGTGCACTGGCCATCTTTACCTTCATCAACAGCTGGAACGATTACTTCATGCAGTTGATCATGCTGTCCAGCACCAGCAACCTGACCATCTCGCTGGGCATTGCAAAGCTGCAGGCAGAGAACAGCACCGACTTCGGCCTGATCATGGCCGGTGCCGCACTGGCCGCAGTGCCGATCATCATCATCTTCCTCATCTTCCAGAAGTACTTCACCAAGGGCATCGCAATGGGTGCGGTTAAAGGCTAAAAATTACAGAAAGAAGGGCTTGAAACATGAAAGATATCAAAAAATATCAGGGTGTCATCCCTGCCTTTTACGCCTGCTATGACGCAGAGGGCAACATTTCGGTGGAGGGCGTCAAGGCGCTGACCCGCCACCTGATCGCCAAGGGCGTCAAGGGCGTGTATGTGGGCGGCTCCTCCGGCGAGTGCATCTACCAGCACGTTGACGAGCGCAAGACGGTGCTGGAAGCCGTGATGAGTGAAGCCAAGGGCAAGCTGACCGTGATTGCCCACGTCGGCTGCAACAACACCGCCGACAGCATGGAGCTGGCACGCCACGCCGAGAGCGTGGGCGTGGACGCCATTGCCTCCATCCCGCCCATCTACTTCCACCTGCCGGAGTACGCCATTGCCAAGTACTGGAACGATATGTCCGCTGCCGCCCCGAACACCGAGTTCGTCATCTACAATATCCCGCAGCTGGCTGGTACGGCGCTGACCATGAGCCTGCTGAACGAGATGCTGAAGAATCCCAACGTGATCGCAGTGAAGAACAGCTCCATGCCCACGCAGGACATCCAGATGTTCAAGGATGCCGGTATCGCCGCCCGCGGCGAGGAGGGCTTTGTGGTGTTCAACGGCCCGGACGAGCAGTTTGTTTCCGGCCGCGTCATCGGCGCAGACGGCGGCATCGGCGGCACATACGCCGTGATGCCGGAGCTGTATCTGGCCATGAATGCCCATCTGGAAAAGGGCGAGATCGCAAAGGCCCGTGCCATCCAGTATGAGGCAAACCGCATCATCTACAAGATGTGCTCTGCCCACGGTAACCTGTATGCCGTGCAAAAGGAGATTTTGCGCCGGATGTACGGGCTGGAACTGGGCAGCGTGCGCGCCCCGATGCCCGGCTTGATCCCCGAGGATGAGCCCATCGTGGCCGAGGCACAGGCCATGATCGAAGCTGCCATCGCAAAGCTGTAACAGAATAAAAGCGCCCCTCTCCGTCTCTTTTTCAGAGGGGAGGCGGGCGCTTCTTTTATTGGAGGAAACGCGAATGATCTGCGATACCCTGCAGCATCTTGGCCGGTACAGGGGGCTGCACCCCAACTTGGATACCGCCATTGACTACCTGCTTACCCACGACCTTGCCGCCATGCCGCTGGGACGCACCGAGGTGGACGGCGACAAGGTGTTCATCAACCTGATGGACGCCACATTGCACCCGGACGCGGGCTACCACCCGGAGTACCACAAGCTTTATGCTGATTTACAGGTGGACCTTACCGGCAGCGAGGGCTGGGGCTACACCAATCTGCCCGGCGCGGAGATCGGGGAGTTTACCGGGGACTGCGGCTTTCAGGCCAGCGCCAGCGTGGTGACCGGTGCACTGGGCGAGGGACGCTTTGTGCTGTTCTTCCCGGAGGAGCTGCATAAGCCCGGCCTTGTACAGCACGGCTGTGTCAGCGTGCGCAAGGCGGTCGTCAAAATCAGAATGGAGGAGTAAGACCATGGATAAGGAAAAGCTGTTTGCACAGATCAAGGGCGGACTCATCGTGTCCTGTCAGGCATTGGAGCACGAGCCCCTGTACACCAAGGAGGGCGGCGTGATGCCCCTGATGGCAAAAGCTGCCGCTATGAGCGGCGCTGTGGGCATCCGCGCCAACACCGTGCGGGACATTACCCAGATCAAGCAGGTGGTGGACCTGCCGGTCATCGGCATCATCAAAAAGGACTACCCCGGCACGCCCATGTACATCACCGTCACCATGAAGGAAGTGGACGAGCTGGTGGCCTGCGGGGTGGACATCCTTGCCGTGCAGGGCACCGGTGCGCTGCGCCCGGACGGCTCCACCTCGGCACAGTTCATCCGCGCCATCAAGGCAAAGTACCCTGAGCAGCTGGTGATGGCTGATTGCGATAACTTTGAAAACGCCATGCTCTGCGCCGAGGCAGGTGCCGACTTTGTAGGCACCACCATGCGCGGCTACACCCCGGAGACCACCGGCATTGATGATATCGACTTTGACTTCATCCGCAAGCTGTCCGCAGAGTGCCCGGCAAAGATCATTGCCGAGGGTCATATCCACTACCCGGAGCAGGCGGTCAAGGCGCTGGAGGCCGGTGCGTTTGCACTGGTGGTGGGCGGTGCCATTACCCGCCCGGCAGAGATCACCGCACGCTTTACCGGTGCCATCAACGCCGCTAAAAAATAACACAAGGGAGTGCCTGCTATGAAACACTATCTTGGTATCGATATCGGCGGCACCGCCGTCAAGCTGGGCATCGTGGACGAGACCGGTGCGGTGCTGGCGAAAGCCGAAGAGAGCGTAAGCTTTGACGGCTACCGCACCACCATCCTGACCACGGTGCTGAAGGCTGCACAAGCTTTCCTTGCCGCGCAGAGCGTCCCGGCGGAAAGCCTTGCGGGCATCGGCGTTTCTGCCACCGGGCAGATCGACAGCCGCAAGGGTATCGTGGCGGGCACCTGCGGCAACCTGCCCAACTACATCGGCGCACCCATCAAGGCGGAGCTGGAAAAGACCTTTGGTCTGCCGGTCACGGTAGCCAACGACGCCAACTGCATGACGCTGGGCGAGGTGTGGGTCGGCGGTGCACAGGGCTATACGGACGTCATCGGCGTGACGCTGGGCACTGGCGTAGGCGGCGGCATCCTGACCGGAGGCCGTCTGCTGGAGGGTGCGCGGGGTCTGGGCGGCGAGCTGGGCCACTACCGCACCCATGCGCTGGACGGCGTGGACTGCACCTGCGGCGCAAAGGGCTGCTGGGAGCGCTACGCTGCCACCACTGCTCTGGTGCGCGCCGCGCAGGAAAAAGACCCGGCATGGAAGGATGGCCGCGCCATCTTTGCCGCCGCAGAAGCGGACAACGAGACCGTGCTGGCGCTGCTGGACGCATGGACGGACGAGATCGCGCAGGGGCTTGCAGGCATGGTGCATATCTTCAACCCGCAGCTGATCCTGATCGGCGGCGGCGTGTCCGCCCAGCAGAAGCTGCTCATCGAGCCTATCGCTGAAAAGGTGAAAGCATCCGTCATGCCCGCCTTTGCCGAAGGACTGGAAATTCGTGCCGCACAGCTGCACAACGATGCCGGTATGGTGGGCGCTGTATACTACTTCCGGCAGACGATGGAAAAGGAGTGATTTGGTTATGAAAAAGCATATTCTCTGTCTGGGTGATTCCAACACCCACGGCTACTGCGCCGACCCCAACGACTGCGCCGACCACGGCATCCGCTTCAACGAGGACGAGCGCTGGACCTGCCGTCTGCAAAAGGCGCTGGGCGAGGAATATCTGGTCACCGAGGAAGGTCTTTCCGGCCGCACCACCGTGTTCGTGGATCCGCTGCATGAGTCTATGGATGCGCTGAGCGTGGCCTACGCCCTGCTTAAGAGCCACGAGGTCATCGACCTGCTCATCATCATGCTGGGCACGAACGACGTTAAGGAGCGCTTTGGCGCAAACGCCGCCTGCATCGGCGCGGGCATGGAGCGGCTGCTGCTCAAGGTCAAGAGCGTGGACTGCTGGGGTGGCAAAGCGCCTAACATTCTGGTGGTGGCACCGCCCTGCATCAAGGACGGCTTCCACGATGCCGTCATGGGCGCAGGCTGCGTGGAGAAATCCCGCGGGGTCGCCGAACAGCTGCGCATTGTGGCCGAGCGGCAGGGCGTGCACTTTATGGACGCCGCCGAGTGCGAGTTCAACGAGGTGGACTTTATGCACCTGACTTGCAAGGGTCACGCCCGGCTGGCAGAGCTGCTGACCGCAGAGGTGCCAAAGCTGGTCTGAGTGTGTTAAAAGAAAATGGACGGAGGAACGTCAAAGACGCTCCTCCGTCCATTTTTGTGCGGTGATGTGAGATGATATCAGAGGTTATGTGGCGCTTTTAGCCTGCTTGAGGATACGGATTACCTTGTATTTGGGTACATACTTTTCCGGGGCGAAATCCTCTTCCAGATAGCCCTGCTCGACACACCAGCGGGCGGCGGCAGCGGCATCGGTGGCTTGTGCAACGGTGGGCTGGGGGCAGCCTGCGTTCTGCCACAGCAGCTCAGCCAGCTGGCCCTGAGTCTTGGGGATGGCCGCATCTGCGGGCAGCAGGTTCTTCAGGATGGCGCGGGTAGTGATCTCGTAGCCGCCCCAGACTGCTGCGCCGCCAATGGCAACTGCTGCAATAGCACCGGCGGCGGACTCTGCGGGTGCTTCGGGCTCTTCGGGCTCTTCAGGTTCGGGCTTCGGCTGAGGAGTATCAACACCGAAATCCTCGTCCAGCGGCTGATCTGGATCGGGTCGGGTCGCCGGAGTAGCGGACCACTGTGCTGTCAGTCTGACAGCACCCCGGGGCATGATGAATGCGATCTCCTCAGTACCCTGCTCCATATCAGAGCCAAGCGTGCCGACCGTTACGCCAAAGTCCGCGCTGGTGCCTTCTTCCACTTTCCAGTGATGGAATTGCATGTTTTCAGCAGGTGCATCAGCCTTGATCGTGACTTTTTCGCCCGCCTTTACGCGCACAAAGCTGTCCTGCGTGCCATTGATTGTACCGCCTTCCACGATGACCGGCAGACTCATTGCGATGGCGGGAATACTGTAGACAGCACTCAGTTCCACAGGCTTGTCAGACATGGTGAACATAAAAGTTTCGTTTTTGATCTTTGCCCCGCTGGCATCCAGCAGATAATTGTTTTCTGCGTCCACCGTAACATTCAGGCTATTGCCGTCCGCATCGATGATTGCAGTAAGGCTGCCCTTTTTGAGCTTCCAGCCTACGAGCTTGGAAAAGCTTGCGTTGCTGTCGTGACCGGTCACGGTAACGGATGCACCCTCCAGTGCATACACCGTCTCACCGGTGGTATTGTCCGTTTGGGCAGTACCGTTGCTCACCTTGACAGCAGCCTTGTAGACAGCGGTCAGCTTGACGGCTGCATCCGGCATGGTGAAGCTCAGAGGGCTGACCTTCAGCTCCTCTTCGGTCTTGCCGATATTGCCGCCAGATACCTCCCAGTGGTCAAACTGGTAATCCTCGGGGCTGCCTGCGGTCACGGTAACGGCTGCGCCCGGGCGGGCAAAATCTGCATTGCTGTTACCGTTCACTTTGGCAGTACCGCCGGACACCTCAAGCTTGTTGCTGTGGTGTGCGGTCAGTTCTACATTGCCTGTAGGCATGATGAACGAAAATTCCTTCTGCGCCAGTTTTTCGGCAGAGATCGTAAAGCCTGCGGGAGCATTTACTACTTCCCAGCCGTCAAATTTTCGATCGTCAGTTTCATCGATCTGGGCGGTGACGGTCACTTTTTGACCGTTGAAGCTGTCCAGTTCTCCGCTGGTTGTATCGCCTGCTGTGGCGGTTCCATTGTTCACCTTGAGGTGAGCATCCTGCTTTTCTTCAATACGGAGATAGCTGTAGCGTGCATTCGCCTCAATGGGGGTAACACCGGCATCAATGGCTCCCTCTTCCCCGTCTTCGCTGGTAAAGTAGACGTAGTCTGCACCATCCGTGCGGTGGTAGGTAAAGTTACCAGCATTTGCGAGTACACTGCCGCCATCTTTCTCACCGTGAATCGTCACAGGGCCGTCGCAAGTGATGTCAGCCTTGCCATAGCCGCTCAAGACCCGAGAACTGCCCGATGCATCGATTTCCACTTCGTTAGCTCTGTGGATGATCAGCGTACCATCTGCATTGCTCGTATAGCCTATAGCATAGGTGCCTTCCGGTGCATTGATAGTCACTTTTCCGGTGCAGGTGATCACTGCCCTGCGGCCGATAGCGGAGTAGTTGTCGCTGGAAATTGTCACGTCGTGGGCTCTATTGATGGTCAAGTTGTGGACTGCAATGTTTTCCTTGCCATCCAGCACCACGTCAACATCATCCGGCACCTCAATGGTAATAGTATTAATCGTCTTAGTAGTATTGGTAGATGTCAGTATCTTCTGCACCGGGTCATAGTGGAAGGTATAGTTGCCTGGGGTGACGACAATGTTCTCATAATCCGCCGGGTCGATCACATTATTATTGATTTTGATCTCCTCTGCGACGTTCTCCGCATCCAGCACACTGACCGCACGGTTGCCGCTGATGTTCAACTGCATCAGTGCATCAGTGCTCTCAGCCAGAGCTGGGGCTGAGAGGGTGAACATCATGCATCCGGCTAGCGCTGCCGATACTGCACGTCGGATAAGTTTGCCTTGTTTCATGGTACAACCTCCTTTTTCCCCTCGTATTATTTACGGGGGGGGGGGTATGCATTGCGGTACTTCCATTATATTACATTTTATCGTATTTTGGAAGGGAAATGGCGCGAAATGCCCAAAAAGAGCACGAATTATCGAAAGTATCACTCTTTGATCGGCTCTGCCCCTGCCGTTCTTCCGTTCTGCGTGCTTTTTTTGCCCCAGCACCGCCTTTTTTGTTGACAAGGCACCGGCTTGCTATTATAATAGTGTAGTCAAAATGGCATTCCTGTGCGGCTTTGTGGCTGCGCGAAAGAAATACAGCTAATAACAAGGAGAGATTCTCAAATGGCACAAGAGATCAAGATGTCCGCTGCCGGTCTGAAGGCAATGCAGGAGGAACTGGAATACCTCAAAACCGTCCGCCGCAAGGAGCTGGCTGAAGAGATCAAGGAAGCCCGCAGCCACGGCGACCTGTCTGAGAACAGCGAGTACGACGAGGCCAAGAATACGCAGGGTCTGGTGGAGAACCGCATCACCGAGCTGGAGCAGACCATCAAGAACGCAGTTATAATCGACGAGAGCGAGCTGAGCGTGGATAACGTCTCCGTTGGTACCCACGTTACCATCCGTGAGACTGGCGAGGACGAAGCCGAGGAATACGATATCGTGGGCCGCACCGAGGCTGACGCCTTCAACGGCAAGATCAGCGATGAGAGCCCCGTGGGCCACGCCCTGATGGGCAAGGCTGTGGGCGAAAAGGTCGAAGTGCTGCTGCCCACCGGCCAGACCGTGGAGTACACTGTGCTGGCTATCACCCATTCTGCAAACTAAGTAGGAGTAACCATGGAAGAGCAAAAGAGAAACCCCGCTGCGGGTCTGTCCGAGAGCGAGCAGGTACAGGTGCGCCGCCAGAAGCTGGCCGACCTGCAGGCCGCCGGCAACGACCCCTTTACCCTGACCAAGTTCCCGCAGGACGCGTATTCCGCCGACCTGAAGGAAGAATTTAAGGAACTGCCCAACGAGACCGACAGCGGCAAGCTGGTGGCACTGGCAGGCCGTATGATGTCCAAGCGCGTCATGGGCAAGGCAAGCTTTGCCCACCTGCGCGATGACAAGGGCGATATCCAGCTTTACGTCCGCCGCGATGAGCTGGGCGACGAGCCCTACGCCGCTTTTAAGAAGCTGGATGTGGGTGACATTATCGGCGTGAAGGGCGAGGTGTTCCGCACCAAGACCGGCGAGCTGAGCGTGCGCGCCACTGAGCTGACCCTGCTGGCAAAGAGCCTGCGCCCCCTGCCCGAGAAGTTCCACGGCCTGACCGATACCGAGATGCGTTACCGTCAGCGCTATGTGGACCTGATCGCCAACCCGGAGGTGAAGGACACCTTCATCAAGCGCAGCCGCATCCTGAAGGAGATCCGCGCTTATCTGGACGAGAAGGGCTTTTTGGAGGTGGATACCCCCATCCTGACCCCGTTCGAGATCGGCGCTTCTGCACGCCCCTTCTACACCCATCACAACACCCTGAACATGGACATGGTGCTGCGCATCGAGACCGAGCTGTACCTCAAGCGCCTGATCGTGGGCGGCATGGATCGCGTGTACGAGGTGGGCCGCATCTTCCGCAACGAGGGCATGGACCCCAAGCACAACCCGGAGTTCACCACCATCGAGCTGTATCAGGCCTTTACCGATTTCCATGGCATGATGGATCTGGTAGAGGAGCTGTACAAGCGCCTTGCCCTCAAGATCTGCGGCAGTCTGGTCATCCCGTATCAGGGCAAGCAGATCGATATGAGCCACTGGGAGCGCCTGACCATGGTGGAGGCTGTGAAGAAGTATTCCGGTGTGGACTTCAACGACTGGCAGACCGATGCGGACGCCATCGCTGCCGCCAAGGCGCACAACGTGGAGCTGCCCGAGGTGCCCACCAAGGGCGCCATTCTGGCCGAGTTCTTCGATGCCTTTGTGGAGGACAAGTTGATCCAGCCCACCTTCATCTACGATTACCCCGTGGAGATCAGCCCGCTGGCCAAGCGCAAGCCGGATGATCCCGCCTTCACCGAGCGCTTCGAGTATTTCATCGACTGCACCGAGTACGGCAACGCCTTCAGCGAGCTGAACGACCCCATCGACCAGAAGGGCCGCTTCGAGCGTCAGGTGGCCGAGCGCAAGGCCCTGGAGCCCGAGTGCAAGGCACAGGTGGACTACGACTACGTCAACGCACTGGAGTACGGTCTGCCCCCCACGGGCGGTCTGGGCTTCGGCGTAGACCGTCTGGTGATGCTGCTCACCGATAGTGCCTCTATCCGTGACGTGTTGCTGTTCCCCACGATGCGTCCTGAATCTAACTGAGCTACGTGGTAATCTTTGTGTCTCCGACAATGAAATACATCGCGGATTCCGACACGGAAAGTGTCAGAAAGCTGACATCCTTGACGGATTTCCGCATGGACTGACGGAGATGCAGAAAAATCCCTGTTAGTACAGACGGATTCTCGCATTCTGGCTACCAGCAGAGAACTGTAAACGAGAAAACAGCCAAGAGGACATTTCACCATCAGCGATTGCTGACCGTGAGGTGTCCTCTTTCTATATCCTGATAACGCAAGTATACCACTACCCTTGACAAAGGAGAAGAATGTCATGGAACATAAAGCTGCTTCGTTTGAAGTTCCCGAACTGGAAAAAATTCTGGCCAAAAAGAAAAAGAGATACGTCGGCTACGAAGAAGGAATGGCTCTCTATTCGATGGGCAAGATTTCGTTCCGAAAGCTGGCACAGGAAGCTCACGCACTACTCCGCATAAAAAAGATAGCGATTATTGATCTGGACATTCTGGACGATTATCTGGAACAGCATCGCAAGAGCAACTGAATCAGGATATTCTTACATAGCGCACTTTCCATCCGAAGGTGCGCTTTTTCTTTTGCCCGAAAATCAGAATCAAGGAGGTTTTGCACATGAAGAAATGCTTAGAGTTGAAAATTCGAGGACACACCAAATGACGCTCAACTATTTCTATGGGCAGTCGGGCGAACTGTTTTCCTACTTCCGCATCCCAAAGGCATTGTTTCAGGACAGCTGTTTCCGGCAGCTCTCCACGGATGCCCGGACGCTGTACGGCATTCTGCTCGACCGCATGAGCCTGTCGGTCAAGAACGGCTGGATGGACAAGCAGGGACGGGTGTATATCATCTACACTGTCCGGGAAGTGCAGAAATCGCTCTGCTGCGCCGAACACAAGGCGGTCAAGTTGTTCCGGGAACTGGAACAAATCGACCTGATCGAGCGCAAACGGCGCGGTTTGGGCAAACCCAGCCTGATTTACGTCAAAGACTTCACCACAGGGCTGTCAAAAACGCACAATCTGAATTGCGCAAACAGCAATTCAGGCGTTGCCCAAAGCGCAGTTCAGGAGCGGCAAAAACCGCAAGCAAATAAGACTGATAAGAATAAGACAGAGATGAATAAACCTGATCCTATCCACTCAGGGGACATTCGGGAACAGCTTGAGGATTATTTTTATCAGGCATTGGAGGTCGAACTGCTGCTTCGGCTTTTCCCGGATGATGAGGACACCATCTATCAGATCGTGGATTTGCTGGTGGACACCTGTGCCACCAAGCGAAGGATGCTCCGAATCGCCGGGGATGATAAGCCTGCCGAGGTGGTGCGCAGTCGGCTGAAAAAGCTGAATGCCGACCACATCCGCTTTGTGCTGAACAGCCTTGCCGAAAATGCGACCCCCGTGCGGAACATGAAACAGTATCTTCTGGCATCGCTCTACAATGCGCCCACGACCATGAATCTACACTATCAGAACTTAACGAACCATGACTTTGCGCACGGTTCCCGGAAGGCGGGGTGATGTTATCGCAAAGAAAGCAACGATTATCGCAGTCACGAACCAGAAAGGCGGTGTCGGAAAAAGCACCACCTGTGAAAATCTGGGCATTGGGCTGGCAATGGAGGGCAAGAAAGTTCTGCTGGTGGACACCGACCCGCAGGGCAGTCTTACCATCAGCATGGGCTGGCAGCAGCCGGACGAACTGCCCACCACACTGTCTACGCTGATACAAAAGGCAATGAACGACCAGCCCATCCAGCCCGGTGAGGGCATCCTGCATCATGCAGAGGGCGTAGACCTTATCCCTGCCAACATCGAATTGGCGGGACTGGAAGTGGCTCTTGTAAACAGTATGAACCGTGAGAAAATGCTCAAACAGGTGCTGGACGGAGCAAAACGGGAGTACGATTATATCCTGCTGGACTGTATGCCCTCTCTGGGGATGCTCACTATTAACGCTTTGGCGGCGGCTGACACCACGCTGATTCCCGTTCAGGCACAATACCTGTCCGCCAAAGGTCTGGAACAGCTTTTGCAGACTGTCGGCAAGGTGCGGCGGCAGATCAACCCGAAATTAAAAATCGAGGGTATCCTGCTCACCATGACGGACAGCCGCACAAATTACGGAAAGCAGATTGACACCCTGATACGCCAAGCATACGGCAGTAAAATCAAAGTGTTCGACCAGACCATTTCCCGGTCTGTCCGTGCCGCCGAAACCAGTGCCGCAGGCAAGAGCATTTTCCAGCACGACCCCAAGGGCAAGGTGGCAGAAGCCTACCAATCTTTAGCGAGGGAGGTGTTGGCGGATGCCGAAAAACGGATTAAACGTAGCTCTGAAAGGGCTAGATGACCTGTTCAGTTCGGAGGAAACCCGGCAGGAGGAACAGCGAGAACAGGTACAGCAGATTCCCGTCAACGAGTTGTTTCCGTTCAAGAACCACCCGTTCAAGGTGCTGGACGATGATGCAATGACCCGGACGGTGGAAAGCATTTCGCAGTTTGGTGTCCTTGCGCCGCTGATTGCCCGCCCCAGACCAGAGGGCGGCTATGAGATTATCTCCGGGCATCGCCGGAAACACGCTGCGGAACTTGCGCATCTGGATACCTTGCCTGTCATTGTACGCAATATGGAGGATGATGCAGCCACGATACTGATGGTCGATTCCAATTTACAGAGAGAACACATCCTACCCAGCGAACGCGCCTTCGCATTTAAGATGAAGCTAGAAGCTATAAAAAATCAGGGTGCTAGGTCAGATTTAACTTCGGTGCAAATTGCACCGAAGTTGAGTGCCGAAAAAATCGGAAAAGATGCAGGAATGAGCAAGGATAATGTCAAGCGATATATCCGCCTGACAAACCTTGTCCCTGAATTGCTGGACATGGTGGACGAGAAGAAAATCTCGTTTAATCCTGCGGTGGAACTGTCCTATTTGGACGAAGCCCAACAGCGGGATTTTTTAGAGGCTATGAACGACACGCAGAATGCCCCCTCTCTTTCACAGGCGCAGCAGCTAAAAAAGATGGCACAGCAAGGCGAGTTCAGTTATGAAGCCGCCTTTGATGTGATGGGCAAGGAGAAAAAGAGTGAGCTAGACACCGTGACCATCAAGAATGAAACCCTGCGGAAATACTTTCCGCGCTCCTACACGCCCAAACAGATGGAAGATATTATCATCAAACTGCTGGATCAGTGGCAGAAAAAACGTCAGCGCAGCAACGAGCGTTGACCACATGATGAACCGTAAGACCCGATTCGGGTCTTTTTATTTTGTAAAAATAACGGAGGAAACGCCTATGAACAATACCATTGATTTCAAGACCGCAAAGACCATCGACACCATGAGCAAGAAAATCGACCACATCGACGACGCAGTGACTGGCTTCTTTTCGTTCATGCACATGGCAATGCAGAACGAGCTTGCCAGCACGGATGTCTATTTCGCCGCTGTGTCACCCGTTCTGGATTTGACCGTGATCCAGCCGGAGGAGGTTCCGCACATCCTGCCCTGCTTTGACGAGGACGATGCCGGCTACGGCATCTCCAAGGAGGAGCCGCTGGGTTTCCGCTATAACCCGAAGCAGGTCATCAAGCTGATGGGCAAGCGGTATCTGACCGGGTCGGTGATTTTCCACCGCTATACGGACAATGGCAAGTTCGCACCCCTGACCATGAGCGATATGTTTGCCATCCAGAAGTATCTGGAAACCGCCAGTGTCACGCTGATGGTCGATGAGGATGCGCTGACCTGCATCTGCATCGACTGAGGGGAAGCGGAATGGAAGAAAACACTCTTTCTGTCCTGCAAATCGCGCCGGGGCAGTACCCGAAACAGGTCGAGATTGACAACGATCTGAAAGCATTGCAGCAGGCAGTCGGTGGCAGCATCGGTGCCAGCTACCCGTTTAGCGACCCGGTTGCCATCGTCTACAACGATGATGGCAAGCTGATGGGTTTGCCCCTGAACCGCGCCCTGCGGGATGAGCATGGCGAAGCCTACGATGTGGTTGCCGGAACCTTTCTGGTGGTCGGTCTGGGTGAGGAAGATTTCGCATCCCTCACCCCGGAATTGGCTGAAAAGTTTGAGAAGAAATTTCACCAGCCCGAAGATTTTATCCGGCTGGGACATCGGATGATGGTCATTCGTGTACCCGATGAGGCAGTACGCCCTGAGAAAAACAAAGCTGCGCCATCGAAGGATGCAGGTCTTGACCGCTGATTCCTATTTTCTGCACAGGGGGTGATGCAAATGCAGGAAGAAATCGAGCAGAAATCATTCAACCTGATGATTTCGACCACGAAGTTGTCTGCCCGGACAGTGCTGAATGGCGTGAAAGCCGCCATACGGCTCTACAAAAACAAAGCCTCCCAAGGCAAGCAAAGCGTCCGTACCCTGCTGCGACAGAACCGGGGCGTATCCAGCGTGGAGATCAGCAAGACCGGTATCCGAGGGCTGGAACGCTATGCCAAAAAGTACGGCATCGACTATGCCATCCGCAAGGACATCTCCGAGGTGCCGCCCCGGTATCTGGTCTTTTTCAAAGCCCCGGACGCAGAAGCCTTCCATTCGGCGTTCAAGGAGTATTCGGCGTCCCTACTGAACAAGGACAAACGCCCTTCGGTGCTGGCACGATTGCAGGAACTGGTGCAGGCAGCGGCAGAACTCCCCGGCAAAGTCCGGCACAAGGAACAGGAGCGTGGACTGTGACCACGAAAAAGCTGACAAAGCTGCTGGCGCTGTATCTGCCCTATATTTTGCTGGGGCTGGTGGCAACCAACTTCGGTGAAGCGTGGCGGCTTGCCGAGGGCAAGGAGCTGGGCGATAAGATCATGGCGATGATGGGCACCTTCCCGATGGCATTTGCAAACCCTCTGCCCAGCCTGCATCCGCTTGATTTGCTGGTGGGTCTGGCAGTAGGTGCAGGGTTACGGCTGGCGGTGTACCTGAAAGGCAAAAACGCCAAAAAGTACCGGCATGGCATGGAGTACGGCTCTGCCCGGTGGGGAACTCCGAAGGACATTGAGCCGTTCATGGCACCAAAGTTCGCCGACAACATCATCCTAACCAAAACAGAACGCCTGATGATGTCCAACCGCCCGCCGGACCCCAAGAATGCCCGAAACAAAAATGTGCTGGTAGTCGGCGGCTCCGGCAGCGGTAAGACAAGGTTCTTTATCAAGCCGAATCTGCTGCAATGTGATTCCAAGAATTTTCCGGTATCATTCGTAGTTACAGATCCGAAAGGTAGTATCGTGGTCGAGTGCGGGAACGCACTTCTGAAAAACGGTTACAAGCTGAAGATCCTAAACACCATCAACTTCAAAAAGTCGATGCACTACAACCCCTTCGCCTATGTCCACAGCGAAAAGGACATTCTGAAACTAGTCACGACCCTGATGACCAACACCAAGGGTGAAGGGTCCGGCGGGGACCCATTCTGGGAAAAATCGGAGCGTCTTTTGCTTACTGCCCTGATCGCTTATCTGCATTATGAAGCCCCGGTGGAGGAGCAGAATTTTGCAACATTGTTGGAAATGCTGAACACCATGCAGGTGCTGGAGGATGACGAGGAATATCAGAACCCGGTGGACTTGCTGTTTGAGGAACTGGCGAAAAAGAAGCCCAACAGCTTTGCCGGACGGCAATACAAACTTTACAAGCTGGCTGCCGGAAAGACCGCAAAATCCATCCTCATTTCCTGTGGTGCCAGATTAGCCCCCTTCGACATCCAAGAACTGCGTGATCTCACCATGTACGATGAACTGCAACTGGACACGCTGGGCGATAAGAAAACAGCGTTGTTCCTCATCATGTCGGACACGGATTCAACCTTTAACTTCCTCATCAGCATGGTCTACACCCAGCTTTTCAACCTCCTGTGCGATAAAGCAGACGATGTGTACGGCGGCAAGCTGCCCATCCATGTGCGGTGCCTGATTGACGAATGCGCCAACATCGGGCAGATTCCCAATTTGGAAAAGTTGGTGGCGACCATTCGCAGCCGTGAGATCTCCGCCTGCCTTGTTTTGCAGGCGAGAAGTCAGTTGAAAGCCATCTACAAGGACAACGCAGATACCATTGTGGGCAACATGGACAGCCAGATTTTCCTCGGAGGCTCGGAACCCGGTACACTGAAAGACCTGTCCGAAATTCTGGGAAAAGAAACGATTGATTCTTTTAACACTTCGGACACGCGCGGTAATTCGCCATCCTACGGAACATCGTTCCAAAAACTTGGTCACGAATTATTGAGCCGGGACGAGCTGGCGGTGCTGGACGGCGGCAAGTGTATTTTGCAGCTGCGTGGTGTGCGCCCATTCTTGAGCGACAAGTACGACCTGACCCAGCACCCTAACTACAAGCTGACCTCAGACTGCGACCCCAAAAACACCTTCGATATTGAAAAATATCTGAACCGAAAAGAAAAAATCAATCCCAATGATGAATTTGTTGTGATTGACGCTGATTCGCTCCCGCCTGCCTGATCCGGTAGGCGGTTTTATTTTATCCTGACCAGAGAGGTACACCAGAAAGTCCACTCTCGCCGCAGTTCGCGGCTTCAATAGGCAGCTTCAGGTGTGTACGGACGGTCTACAACTTTCATTTATAAAGGAGAAACGGCTATGGAATTCTTTAACTCTGCTATCGAAGTTCTTCAGACTCTGGTTGTCGCTCTGGGTGCCGGTCTCGGCGTGTGGGGTGCTATCAATCTGCTGGAAGGTTACGGCAACGATAACCCCGGCTCCAATGCTCATGTACGGTAGAGAAGCACAAAGCAAAACAAGGATAGCCAGCCCTGCCACTATTCCGAAGTCAGGGGAACGCAATAGAAAAATTCATAGCTGTATGCTATACTTAATTAGCATTTGAACATATCAAGCTGACACAGCAATCTCTTTACTTGCCGTTAATGCGCGTCTACCAATAGTCCGCACAAAGCAAGAGTAGCGTAAAGGTATAAAAATTTCAAACTTCTTTGTAACGAAATTCCGATTTCTCCGTCTAACCTATGAAGCTGAAGGAGGTGATGACAAGTATGGACTATGAAAAGCTCTATAAAGCCTACTATTTACAGGTATACTCGTATACTATTTCTCTTGCCAAAAATCGTGAGATAGCAGAGGAAATCACGCAGAACACATTCTATAAGGCTGTCTCTACAACATCACAATTCAAAGGTAAGTCAGATGAATTGACATGGCTCTGCTCCATAGCAAAAAACCTTTACCATGATGAAATGCGAAGCCGTCAGCGAGTAGCTGATGTGAGTGAAATCAATGACTTGCCATCAAATGAAAATGTTGAGAACTCAGTTGCAGATTCTGACATGGCGTTCCGCATACACCTCGTTCTTCACCGTTTGGAAGAACCATACAAAGAAGTCTTTCAGCTTCGCGTATTCGGGGAACTATCTTTTTCACAAATCGCTGCAATTTTTGGAAAAACAGAATCATGGGCGAGAGTTACTTATCATCGTGCAAAGCTAAAAATTCAAGAAAGGATGGATGAAAAGCATGAGTAAACAATGCGATATTGTTCGAGATATTCTTCCGCTGTATGTTGACGGTGCTTGCAGCGAAGCAAGCGCAGAGATGGTAAAAGAGCATTTGAACGCCTGTGCTGACTGTAACGCAATTTATCAGAAATTGCTTTCTCACACGAGCGAAGATGTTCTTCACGAAGAAAGCGAAAGCGTTATTATGCGCCATGAGGCAAAAGAAAAGCAGAGAGGCAGAAAAAAGATAACGATTGCTGTTCTCGTTTCCATCGCTCTTTGTATCATTGCAATTTTTACAGCTCTCTTTCTGTTACCTATAAACATTGCTTATGAGCCTGTCAAAATCGACTTCCCATTTGAGGTTGAAGATGTCGAAAACGTTGAAATGTACCACTATGACGGAGTGCCTGCATCAGCAGAAAAGAAAGTAGTTGTTGCTGAAAATGATATAAAGACCCTGTATGATAAGTTCAAGGGCTTATCCCTAAAAGACAAAACGACTGAGGAAACTGCCGGAGCAGATGTGACCAGCTTTAGATTTAACCTCTCAGATGGAACAAGCTACGATTTGATTTACGCCTGCTATGGGGTTAAAAACGGCGAATTGAAGTCAGCAGCAGGCGGTTTTAAGTATTTCACAAGTGCGGATATCGGCTCTTATTGGAACAATTTGAATACGGAACTTGAGGCAATTCCTATCAATGAGAGTGAATTGCCGTGAGCAGATAGCAAACCCAGCCGAGCCTGTCAACGGTCAAGATGAACGGCGCAAATGCGCCGCCGTTGACAGCCCCGCCCGTCTTTGCTGTTCGGTAATCAAGAGGGCGACAGCACAAGATGCTGCCGCCCTCTGCCATTATTCAGAAAGGGGGATTTTCCATGACCGAACACGAAAAGTATCAAGAACATATCCGGCATACACACGATGCCTTTTGCAAGACTGTTATTCGCCACGCTGCCATAGACGCAGCCCGGAGCATACGGAGCCGCCGCAAGCGGGAAATCTCGCTTGAATATCTGATAGAAGAAAAACACTATCCATTCAGTACCACAGATAAATACTTTGCGGAGCAATCCGGCATGACCAGCTATCCGCTTTTCGTCTGTGGTCAGATGGTGCTTTTGGAAAGTCCAGAGCTTGCCGCAGCCCTGTCCGCACTATCACAGATGGAACAGGAAATCATTTTCTTGTACTACTTCCAACGATTGACGCATAGGGAGATTGGACGGAGATATGGACGGGCTGGCAACACAACCGGGCGGCGT
>NZ_PXUP01000021.1 GCF_003324185.1 Faecalibacterium prausnitzii | reverse complement strand
ATGTCGGCTCTGGCCGATCGGCTGATGCAGGTCACCAAGGGCATGACCATCACAGCGCGGTATTTCAAAGAGGATACCACCCACCCGGAGATTCCCGCAGTGGGCAACTACATCACCCTGACTGGCAAGGCAGACCGCATCGACCCGGTGTTCCGCACCTTGCAGGTGGGCGACACCGTAGTGCCCTTTGAAGATCTGGTGGAGGTCAGTGGGGAGGGTATCATGGAGATCGACCAATATCTCGGCATCTCCGAGGAATAAAAAACGCTGGGAGAAATCTCCCAGCGCAAGCATCCCTAATCACGGTACCGATATGTGCCAAGCCAAAGCGGACCCAGCACCCACAACCAAGGCAGTGAAACCGTTCTCGTCACTTTTAATACCGTAAGCACCAGCGTTAAAGCAAATAAGAGGGTCATTGCAATTATTTCGGAACGGTCAGGTTTCTTCTCCATACGCAGATCACCTCGAAAGTCCGGTCACATCTGAGAAATAGTGTAAAAGTCAGTATGCTTCATCCGGTTCGGTAGGTGCTGCGGTAATATCACGGTAGAAAGTGGCCCATGCAGCTTCCTCATAGGGGCGTACAAAAAAGAAGCCAATGCTCAATGGAATTGTCAGCAGAAGAAAAAGAGAAATCGCCATAGCCTCTGGACCGGTGAAATATTTGAGAACCAGAAACCCCCCGGCATACAGTGGCAACGAACAGAGCAGCTCCCAGCCAATGAAGCTGAAATCCAGACAGAACAGCCGCCATTTGTTGCCGTCCATAATCCGCCGGGATTCTGTGATCGCTTCATTTGCAGTCAACGAAGGATGCTCGGACATGATGTAAGGCGTCATCGCATAGCTGTATGTTTTCACGATTCCCGGAATCACCAACAGCAGCGACCAAAGGGCGATGTACAGACCCTGCAGGAATTTCATGCAGAAGCCATCCCACAGACGGTCTTTCTGAGAGAACAAGTCCGAGATGGCAGCATCCTTTCCATCTACAAGGTTCAGATTAAAATGAGCATATCCCAGTTGAACTGCACCGCCCACGATCAGTTGGAGGATTGCCCACAGACCAATGCCGACAAGCAAAACAGCAAGCAGCCGACCGCCGTTTGGCTGGGCGAACAGGTTAAAATGAATGTCCTTTGCCTGATTGGAATTGGAAACGACACTGTTGGAACTGCTCACAATGGTAGCACCGAGCGCACTGGCGGCAATACCTGTCAGAACAGCAGTTTTCCATTTTCCGCGCAGAGCATCGAGAGCGAGCATACGATAGTCGGCAGATATTTTCATAAAAGCAACCTCCTGTCTGAAAATGGCAAGTATGTGTGAAAAGGAATATGATATGCCACTTTAATTTAGATACGTTTGAAACGCTGAAAAAATTGCAGCATGAATGAAAAAGAGGCTGTTGCACCGGCTTTTATCCGTGTGCAACAGCCCCTTCCTTTACTTCAGCAGCTTGTCCAGTTCATCATAAACGGATTTGACGTTCGTGCCGACAATGACCTGACAGGCGTTCTTCCCCGGACGGATGATGCCTGCCGCTTTTACAGCCTGCTCATTGACCTGACGGTAGTCCTTGACCTCAAAGCGCAGGCGGGTAGTGCAGTAGCTGGCGCTTACTATATCACGCCGCCAGCTTGTGCTGCATTTGCAGTGGAACAGACCAATGAACTGCTGCTTCATTTTACGTCCGCAGTTCGGACAGATCCGCTTGCTGGCTCCCATAAAAGTTTACTGGAGCTTGGCGATAATTTCATCAGCGGACATACCGCTGGCAAGTAGCTTTTTCAATACGGATTCCGCTTCGGCCTTTTTGGATTCTTCTGCGGCCTTTTTTTCGGCTGCAACCTTTTTTGCCTCTGCTTTAGAAAGTTCCTTTACTGCAACCTTCAGCGCAGATTTTTTGCTTTTCAACTGCTCTTTCAGTACGCTGATGTTGTCAGACAGCGCAGCGATCTCAGTTTCAATTTGTTCCTTGGCAGTAGTCTTTTCAGCAACAATAGCCGCATAGTCAACATTTGTTTTCTTGGTACGCACTGCATTCTTGCTTCCTTTTGGTCTAGCCATAATAGTCCCTCCACCTAGTATTGGAATTTACTAATATAAGTATATTCTTTCTGCCTCGAAATGGCAATACTTTCTTAGACAACAAGAGCAGAGCTTTTGCGAGGCCCCGCTCTTATTGCTGCCGTTAAGCAGAAAATGAAGGAGATCTATCTTTCAAAACCGCCTGCGGACTGCTGCAGCGATGGGGAGCCACAACAAACCCATCAGACAGGCTTTGGAAGAAGCAAATAGGGATGTGAGAAATGCACTGTCACAGGTTGATGCCGATTCCAAGGATCACGAATAGGATCGCCAGACAGATGTAGCTTAACATTTATCTGGAGATGGCCCAAGGAAAAAATAGAAGCAGTATTAAAGCCGTTCACCGCGCATTTTATGAAATGCTGTCACTCTTTTTTTAAAACTTCAACCTCTCCTGCAAAAAGCGGCACAGTAGCTCCGCACAGGCGTTATGCTGCTTTTTGGGGCGGAGGAAGCCGGCGCAGATGGGCGGCAGACCGTCCAATATCACATTCCGGACGTTGGTCATCTGGCTGTGAGAGGTTTCCTCAAAACGGTTCAGGGACACACAATTCTGCTCCTGCGTGCGGTAAAGCACCTGATAAAATTGCTTGCCTAGCTCCAGCTGTGGGTGTGCGCCGCTTTCCTGCAGTGCCTGCCACAGCGGTGCAAGGGCATCCGGGGCAAAGCCGGGCACCAGCAGAGTCTGCCCGTCCAGCTCTGCCGGAGAAATATGGATCCGCTCCCAGAAAGGGCTGCTGCGGGAGACCATGACGGCGGTGGTGTGCTGGGAAAGGGCAGTGCGTGCAAGCCCGGTGGCACAGCCGCCTAGATCCATCACCAGTCCAGCATCCAGTGTGCCGTTTTGCAGCTGCACCGGGACTTCATCGTTGGACAAGGAAGTGTGCTCCAAGGGGATACCGGGGTACTGCTGCCGGAACGCCTCCAGCACCTCCCCCAGGTTGGGCAGATAGTCCGGCACCAGTGCTACACTGATGCCCAGACGCAGCGGTGCAGACTGGATCTCCTGGTAGGCCTGCTGGCACAGGGCATCGAACTGCTGCACCACCGGTGCAGCCTGTGCCCGGAACCGCTCGCCTTTTTCGGTCAGGGCCAGGTGATTGCGGGTGTTGACGAACAGCTTGCCGCAAAGTTCTTCTTCCAGTGCGGCAATGCTCAGCCGCAGAGCCTGCCGGGACAGATACATCCGCCCGGCGGTGTGGGTGTAATTCAAATCTTCGCACAACGCCAGAAAATAGCGCAGCTGCTGGATGGTCATGGTGTGCTCCTTTTTGCAAAACGCAAGTTTTACTTGATACTTATAAGGATATTATATCTTCTTTTTCTTTGTTTGTAAATGTGATACTTTTAACAAGAACGGCAATAGATTTTTGTCGATACGAAGATACGAGCAAGAAAAGGAAGGAATTATGATGGAAAAGATCTCCCGTAAAGGATTTCTGAAGGTCGCAGCAGCTGCTGCCATGAGCGGTATCACCGCTGCCGGTCTGGCTGCCTGCAATGCAGCCAGTAGCGCCTCCGGCGTTTCCAGTGCAACCGGTATCTACACCCCCGGCACCTACACCGCTACTGCCAAGGGCATGAGCGAGATCACCGCCACTGTCACCTTTGATGCCAACACCATCACCAAGGTGGAACTGGACCTCTCCGGCGAGACCGAGAGCATCGGCGTTGCAGCCAAGGACAAGCTCATTGAGCAGATCATGAACGCCCAGACCAGCCAGATCGACGGCGTGACCGGTGCAACCGTCACCAGCAAGGCCGTGCAGAACGCTGTGGCAGACTGCATCCAGCAGGCCAGCGGCGGTGCCATCAACCCTGCACAGCAGTCCACCGAGGAAACCTCCTCTACCGCCGACTGGCTGGGTGAGGCACCGGAGATCGCCGAGAGCGATATCAAGCAGACTGTGGACTGCGAGGTTCTGGTGGTGGGTGCCGGTTCTTCCGGTACTTTTGCTGCCGCCGCTGCCGCCGAGGCTGGTGCCAAGACCATCCTCATCGAGAAGTTTGGTCATGATATGGCCAGCGGCATCCGGGATACGCTGGCAGCCTGCGGCTCCAAGCAGCAGCAGGAGGACGGCGATGACGTAAGCAAGAAGGACGCCGTGCGCTACCTGTGCAACTGGAGTCAGGGCTACACCCGCCGTAGTCTGGCACAGGTCTGGGCCGATAAGAGCGGCGAGACCATGGATTGGTTCACGAATGTTCTGGCCGAAAGCGGCATCGACTTCCGCCACGAGATCGACGAAAAGCACGAGGGCGACAATTACGAGGTTTTGGATGTGGGCCACAGCACCCAGTATGGCGAGGAATACAGCGAGCGGCTGACCATGGACGCCGTGTTGAAGCACGCCGAGGCCGACGGGCTGGAAGTGCAGTACGAGATCACCATGGTCAAGCTGGAAAAGGACGGCGACCGTGTGACCGGCCTCATCGCCAAGAATGCCAGCGATGAGTATGTGCGCTACAATGCCTCCAAGGGCGTGATCCTTGCCTGCGGCGGTTACAGCGGCAACGAGACCATGATGAAGGCACTGCAGCCCCAGAGCGTGGAGCAGACCTGCATCAACTGCTCCAAGCCTGGCTCCAAAGGTGACGGCATCAAGGCCTGCCTGTGGGCAGGTGCCATCATGGACACCACCCATGCATCCATGATCTTTGACCGTGGTGCCATCAAGCCCGATCAGGTGGGCGAGTACGGCAAGGCCAGCGATGGTGTGCTGTTCTGGATGGGCAGCCAGCCGTTCCTGAAGGTGAACCTGAACGGTGAGCGTTTCATGAACGAGTATATGCCCTACGATCTGGTGCTGCACGCTGCTGCAAGCCAGCCCCACCACACCTACTGCACCATTTGGGACAGCAAGTATGCCGAGGACTGCGAGAAGTTTGCCACCCACGGCTGCAGCCGTCTGTACCCCCATGTCAACGGTACAAACCCGGTGCTCCCCATGGGCTATGTGCAGTCAATAAACGACGACCTGCAGAAGCAGGGCTACATCGTGGAGGCAGATACCGTGGAAGAGCTGGCAGAAAAGCTGGGTCTGCCGGTGGATGCTTTCACTGCCACGGTGGAACGCTACAATGAGCTGGCTGCCAAGGGTGAGGACGAGGACTTCGGCAAGGAGGGCTACCGCCTGTCCACCCTGCAGCAGGCACCCTTCTACGGCGTGCGTCAGGCTGGCGGCTATCTGATCTGCACCATCGACGGTATCCAGATCGACGATAATATGCACGCCATCGACCAGGACTTCAAGGCCATTCCCGGTCTGTATGTCATCGGTGACATGAGCGGCAACTACTTCTCCGGCAGCTATCCCAGCCTGATGGCAGGTGCCGCCGCAGGCCGCAGTGCCACCTTTGGCCGCCTTGCCGGTCAGAACGCTGCCGCAGGCATCTGATTACAACGTTTTCCTTCTCTTCTAATTATATCTGCACCTGAAAAAGCCGCTCCGGGTCTAGCCGGGGCGGCTTTTCTGATGGCAAAAAAGAAGAAAGTCGTATGCAGGACTACCTGCTGGGCGACGAAGTCGTAAAGAGCGGCGACCCCAATAACACCCGTGTCAACGAGGTCATGGAAGGCCGTGAGAAACGTATCTTTGATGCTGCGGTGGATTATCGTGCCGGTAAGGACGTAGACCTGACCAAGTTCTTCGGCGGTGTGCACAGCGAGTTTATCGTGGACGTTGCCATGAGCCTTGCTTTTGACCTGCGCAAGCGTTATCTGGTCATGGTGGAGAACAACGGTGCTGTGGAGAACCTGCCCTCCGATGCCATGGCGGAAGTTCCCGCTTACATCACCGACCATGGTCCGGAGCCCGTGCGTGTGGGTGAGATTCCCACCTTCTACAAGGGTCTGATCGAGCAGCAGGAGGATGTGGAGAAACTGATCGTGGATGCCGCGCTGTGGAGCACTCCTACGAGAAGGCACTGATGACCTTTACCCTGTCCAAGACCGTGCCCAGCCTGCTGGTTGCCAAGAAGATTCTGGACGATATGATTGTTGCCAACAAGGCTTACTGACCGGAGCTGCACTGATAAGTACCTCGTCAGCGGCTGATACCGGACAACTGAGTCCATAAAACATTGAACGCCTCCCCGGCATTCCTTCCAAGAAGGATGTCGGGGAGTTTTTTGCTGTCATATTTACAAGTAAGAGGAATCGAAGAAGTCCTTTAGGGTGATTTCCAAGCCCTGACAGATTCTTTCAATCGTCTCTACGCTCAGCTGGCCTCCCCGACGGGCAGTACTTTGGATTGTAGAATACGATATCCCGCATTTTTTTGTCAACACACATAGATTCATATCACGCTCTTGCATCAAATCCTGAACACGTTTGATCGTATCCACGAAAATCCCTCCCATCTTTTTAGTTCAAAACTTTTCCAACGATCTCAAATCTTTGCTCTGGGAGATATCCGGGGTGTGTCGTATATCTATGGGCTGTTCTACCGATTTGGCCTGATCGACGTGCCGGACAAGGTTAAGGAGAAGATGGGAGGGAAGGAACACTAACGGTTGTGACTGCGTTGTGACGTGCAACTTAAGTAAAATCAACTGGATTTCGAAAATATTTTCGTAAATTTGTAGTTGACAACTAAAACCGATCGCAGTATAATCAAGCTGCAAACACCAATTTGGTGTAAAAAAATCCAAATTAAACCACCGCAAAAACAACCTAAAAAATGAGAAGGAGGCCCCTCGATGCGTGATGACAACAAGCTCCACCGTGAAAAGAGATACGTTGAAGTGGACGTTCGCTTTACACCTGATGGCAAGATCCGCCCTCTTGCCATCAACTACGACAAAAGCCATATCTATGGGATCGACCGTGTTTTGGCTGTCAGGCGTGGCACATCGCGCCTTGGCGGGAAGGGGCAGTGCTTCACCTGCATGATCTGCGGGCAGAAGCGGAATCTCTGGCTTGAACAGGGCAAGTGGTTCGTGGAAGCCTACTGCTCCGTGCCGGAAAGCCGTGCTTCGTAATGGCAAGGTACTTATCCCGCGCAGACCTTTCGCGCATAGCGGGTAAGTATATCGACCAGTATTATACCCGCTTCGGGATCAGCAAGAATGCCCCGGAACTCATTGACCCTGAACGGCTTGCAAGCGCTGTTCTTGGGCTGAATGTGAAAATGCTGCCGCTGTGTAGCGATGGCAGTATCCTCGGGCTGACCGTTTTTCAAAGATGCGGTTTTACCGTAACTTTAGGGGATGGTACAAAGCTTGTAGAGATATTCATGCCGAAGGACGTTGTGATCGATTCTGCCCTTGCGGCAGACAGCTGCACCGGATGCCGGAATTTCACGATAGCGCATGAAGCGGCACACCAGATCTTAGCCGACCTGTTTCCGAACGATTACGGAAAAGCAGTCAAGCGCCGTGGGCACATTGCCTATCGGGAACGAAACGGACAACCCTCATGGGAGGAATGGCAGGCGAATACCCTTGCGGCAGAGCTGCTGATGCCAACATTTCTGGTCAACGCCGAAATAGAACGTGCAGGGCTGTGTCTGCCGAATGGAATCCTATACAAATCCGCATCTGACCCGAACTATGAAAAAATTCTGGAGATGGCTGCGCGGATGGGAGTATCGTGGTCTGCTATCAGGATCAGACTACAGCAGATGCAGGTCGTAAAAGGCAAACCCATCCACTGCCATCCATTGGACATCATCCGATTTGGAGAATAAACATGATTCAGTCAAATAATCGTTCTTTTAAAAATAAACCGCTGAGCAATATACAGCAGGCGCAATTCAGCATCGGCTGGAGGTTTTGCCCCGTTTGCGGACACAAGCTCTACCAAAAAGATGAGAGCTGTTCAGGCACTATCCGCATAAAGTGCCTCAAGTGCGGCAACGTAGCAACGGTTGATTTAGCCTATCGCAGGCGTTGATTGCTTTATAGGCAAAACACAATTTTAAAAATCGGGTGCATTGCACCCTGAATATGGACTGTTCGTCACCGAGCAACGGGCCATTGCCGCAAGGTAATGTATGAAACGCGCACCAAATAGCCGGGCAACAGCTGATAGAGTGATTCTGCTTTTAGAACCGCTCTGTTAGTTGGTTGTCCGGCTATTTTTTTTAGCCTTCAGGAAGCCTGCTCCCGTAAAAAGGAGCAGGCTTTATGTTTGTCCGGTTTGCGTGGATGCCCCAAGCAGCGAAATATCCGTAGCCTTCCAAATTTTCGACTTTTTACGACTTATCGAAAATTTGGAGGTTTATATGAACTACAATAGCGGAAATGCCCGCCGTAACTTCTATGCTAAATGGGACAAGCTCCGGGAAGAATACCGGGCTGCTGGCATGAAGGAGGACGCTATCCAGAAGATGTATGAGTACGATCTGGCGGTCTTCAATGATGATCGTGCCCACCACCGTTACGACGTCGAGATTCCGAGTGCAGACGATTCCGAAAACCGGAACGATTATGCTGACTTTGTGCGAGCCACTACCGTGACGGACACCTATCACGAAACGAAAACGAGGTTTGCGTGGGTGGGTGAAGTCCAAAACGAACGTCTGCAAGCCGGATTAGAGAAGCTGTCTGTTGACGACCTCAAGCTTTTGACGCTGTACGCCTATGAGGGCTACACCGTTACTGAAATTTCTAAAGCTTTAGGCGTTTCACAACCTACTATTAGTATCAAAATCAAGAGAATTACTAAATTTCTGAAAAACTTTGATTTCAATGTTATGGATTGACCTTTCAACTGGGTTCGTAAGTGAAGGGACAATTTCCCAAGCGGCACCTGCCGCAGGGCAAAACGTCCGACCTCGCGCACCTTGAAAACTGAATAGTTCCGTCATCTGGTACTCCGATAATGATACTTCCGTAATTCGCGGCCCGGTCATAAAGCAGACGGGGTGGCTGAAATGCCAATGAAGCGGTACAAGTCCGCTGCCAGATGTTTATGCCCCACTCGCAGGGAGCCGAGGGCGAATATGCGAGACCTGAACATATTTTATCAGGAGTGACCGGATGCTGTTTTCGGTCTCCGGTCACTCCTGTTCTTTTACATATTTATCCGCTAATCACCTTTACTAACACGGAGGACTACTCAAATGGACGAGTTGAATCCTACGGTGCGCGAACAGGAGATTTATGAGGAGATGGAACTGACCCCGGAAATGATCAAGTCCATCCGAACCCTCTGTGCAACCTGTCTGCGACATTTCGTAGAAGCCAAGGCTTTCAAAATTGCTATCGTGCCGAGTGCAGACAACAGCATGGACACTTGCACTGTCTGTCAGACCCGGCGCGGTTACGATTATGTTGTAATGCACCGCTGATGCTGGTGCTTTATCTCAGTCATCGAAGGAGATGATGTGTATCGTATAAAAAGAATTGCTCCCATACTTCAACAGAAACCCGCTGCCCAGGAGGTGCAGTGGGTTTCTTACATATCCAAACGGAGGTTTCGCAATTTGGAATCTACTTTGAAATTCCAACGCGGAGACATCTACTTCGTTCGACTTGACAACCGCACAGGTTCCGAACAAAGCGGAACCCGTCCAGCAGTCATTCTACAAAATGATGTGGGAAACTCCTGCTCACCGACATTGATCGTTGCGACTTTGACAAGTAAGACAGAAAAGAAAGCTACGCAGCCGACGCATTGTCTGGTGGAACCGGAGGGACTGGAGCCGTCCATCGTTCAGGCTGAGCAAATCTTCACCATCGACAAAAGCCGTGTCAAAAGATTTGTCGGACACCTCACCCCAGAAGAGATGGGGCGGGTCGATGATGCTGTGAAAATCAGTCTTGCGCTGAACCCAATGGGAAGCATCCAAAAGCTCAAACCTATCGTCCGTTCTACGGCGGCTTACGCACCGCCAGAAGTAGTTGACGGTAAGCCGCCTGTCTATCCCTACACTCCTATCAAATCCGATTTTGAGGATGCAGGAACAGTCGAAGAAATGATGTTATACACCGAACTGCAATCCGCTGTTCACGCAATGATCCAGCGGCTTGAATACAGCTTCACCTTTAATCCCAGCTTGCTCACCAGCCCGAAGCGTAAGAAGCAAGTGACTGAGATTTTGACCGAAGCTGAAAAATACATTTGGCGAATTAAGGAGGAAATAAGATGCGCCTGAAAAACGACACGAACAATTATGCTGCTTCCTTTAATATCACTCCACCGTACCAGATGCTGGTGCTTCACAGCAAGGTGCTGATCTACCCCCGCGAGATCTATCAGCGGGGTGTGGAGCGTAAGCGTGTGGAAATGATTGCTGCCGATTTCAACGAGTACATTGCCAACGAGCCGAAGGTCAGCTTCCGCGACGGCAAGTATTATGTGGTGAACGGTCAGCACACCATCGAGGGGCGCATCCTCCGTAACGGCGGTGAGGATTTGCCGATTCTCTGCAAGGTCTACACCGGACTGACGATGGAGCAGGAAGCTCTGCTCTTTGCAGAGCAGAACGGGCACTCTGCTCCTCTGACGGCGGGCATCAAGCTGCGTGCCAAGGTCGTGGGCGGTGATGCTCCTTCCAAGGCATTTCTCGCTGCTACCAACCGGGTGGGGCTGGCATTCAACTATGACGGCTTGCAGTTGAGCGACTACCGCATCAGCTGCGTGGGCACCGCTCTCAAGCTGTACAACCAGATGGGCGAAAAGATCTACTGCGAAGCCCTGCGGCTGATCGTGGCAGCTTGGGGAGGCAAGCCTGATTCGTTCCGTGCATCTGTCCTGCGTGGTATGATGCACTTTGTGGAACTGTATCACGGCGAGTTCAGCGAGGAACGGCTGGTTCGTGCGCTTGGCAGCGTCCATCCTATGGAGATTTACCGTGTTGGCAGGGATAACCCTGCAAAGCTGCCCGGATGGAAGAAATACGTTTTTCCCATCTACATGGCTTACAACGGCAAAGGCCGCAAGGACGCCTTGCCGATGAAGTTCTAAAACATATTTCCTATGCCAAGGGGCATCTGCAAGCTACAGGTGCCTCTTATTACATAATTATATCGCACTATCGCTACTTTTGAAAGAAGGACTAGATATGACCAATATGAATGTGATTCCTGTGTCGCAGGATTCGTATATCGTTAATGGCTGCAAAGTAAAAATCACCTATGCAGAAGATGGTGACAGTATGGAGGTTCTTCAGAAACTGATTCATGATACCCTCTGCGAAGAAGCCAAGAATTGCAGTTGAACCGACATCCTTGCAACAAGGATAGTCCAGCACTAAAATAATGGTACAGTTGATGCAGCAACCAATTCAAACAAACGAGTGTGCGCACAGTATCGTTGTTTTAGTTTTACATAAGGAGTAACAACGATGAAAAAACGTGTATATACCTTATACCGTGTTTCGACCATTGGACAGGTCGAAAAGGATGACATACCCATGCAAAAAGAAGCCTGCCACGAATTTGCAGAACGGCAGGGCTGGGAAATCGTCAAGGAGTTTTCCGAAAAAGGCGTTTCCGGTTTTAAGAAATCTGCAAAAGACCGCGATCAGCTCCAACTGCTTCAGCAGGCGGCTGCTGCCGGAGAGTTTGATGTTCTGCTGGTGTTCATGTTTGACCGTCTGGGTCGGCGTGACGACGAAACGCCCTTTATCGTGGAATGGTTCACGAAGCAAGGGGTCGAGGTCTGGAGCGTAAATGAAGGCCAGCAGCGTTTTGATTCCCATGTCGATAAGCTGATGAACTATATCCGCTACTGGCAAGCATCCGGCGAGAGCATCAAGACCTCTATCCGTACTCGCACCCGTATAGAACAGCTTACGGAAGAAGGTCACTACACTGGCGGCATTGTAGCTTTTGGTTACAAGCGTGTCCAGAAAGGCCGCTTGAACAAAAAGAACCAAGCTGTCTGCGATTTGGAAATCAACGAGGAAGAAGCCGCCGTGGTGCGCCTGATCTTTCAGAAGTATGTTTATGAGGGATACGGCGCAAAACGGATCTGCAACTATCTTGTCGAACACAATATTATGGGGCGCAATGGAAAAAACATCCCTAATATTACGATTGGCAGGATGATTCGTAACAAAGGATACACGGGTTATCTTATCAATGGCAACGTTGAAAAAGAATGCCCTGAGTTGCGGATCATTGAGCCGGAAGTATTTGAAAAAGCTCAGGAACTGCGGGATGCCCGCCGCAGAGAAAAGGGTGAGGACGCAGATTCGTACAGTCCTCATGCTTTGCTTTGTGGTAAAGTGTTCTGTGCCCACTGCGGCAATCGTTTGAATATTACCAGCAGCGGACGCACTCGGCTTCGGGCAGATGGTACTGTCGTAAAAGAAAAGCGTTATCGTTATAGCTGCAACTTTAATGTTCGGCATCCGGGGCAGTGCGATGGACAGTCCGGTTATGGTGTGACGACACTGGACGCAGTTGTAGAAAGCATCGTGTGCATGAAGTTTGAAGAAATTCTGGAGTGCTCCAAGAGCAATCTTCTGGAAGAAATGCGGCGTAAAGATTTGGATGCTGCCAAAAAGGAAGCAACTCGTTGGAAAGAGGAAGTCCAGACCAAGGTTGACGAACAGGATGCGTTAAAAAAGGAAATGATTCGTGTCATCCAAGGAACAAGCGGACTCGACCGCGAGATGATCCAGCAGATGGTCAATGAAAACAAGGAAGCACTGCTTACCGCACAGACCAATCTGGCAGACTCGGAAAAGAAGTTGAAGGAGATCGAGGAGCAGAACCAGAAGGCTGAACGTAATTGCAGTGATTTATTCACATGGGCAAGCACCTATAAGGGAGCCAGTTTTGAAAGGCGTCAGGCTATTTTGAAACAGTTTATCAAAGAAGTGCGTGTCGGACGCGACTACAATATCGAGATCGTTCTCAATGTACCGCTGGACGAATTTGAGGAGTTCAAGCGTCACGCAGCATCGGCTGGACGGGGCAAAAATCAGAAAAACAAGTCGCAAAATCCTCAAAAAGTTGGGCGTTGTACATCAAATGCCGGAATCGTCGTTTTAGACAAAACAGCAGGTGAAACCATAAGCATTGTGCCTAAAAATGCTGCACACGCGATTTTGCGCTGTTAAGACGAATGATGCACGATTTTGCGAAGAATAGCAAAAAGAAACGCCGTATCGTATTAAACGATACGGCGTTTTATGGACTCGAAGGGAGTCGAACCCTCGACCTTTCGGATGCGAACCGAACGCTCTCCCAACTGAGCTACGAGCCCACGAAAAAGCACCCAATTTCTAATGGGGGCAAATGAGCTATAACACCAGATCGGGAATGCAACGCTTGCACTCCCAGCTGAGCTATAGGCCCATGATGATGACGCTGATAGTGTACCGCGTTTTGGGGCGTTTGTCAAGCAATTTCGGAGAGCGCGAGCAGGGGACTTACAAGCGGCCGAGCTGCCAGAAGGCCACGGCGCTGGCGGCGGCTACGTTGAGGGAATCTACCCCGTGGGACATAGGAATCTTTACGGTGTAATCGCAGGCGGCGATGGTACTATTGGCCAGCCCATCGCCCTCGGTGCCCAGCACGATGGCAAGCTTTGGCTCGGCGGCAAGGGCGGCATCGTCGATGCTGACCGAGCGGTCGCTCAGTGCCATGGCAGCGGTTTTGAAGCCCAGCGCGTGGAGCTGGGCACTGCCGTTTTCCGGCCAGTCGGCAGGACAGGTGCCGATCTGCGCCCACGGCACCTGAAACACGGTGCCCATGCTTACCCGCACCGCACGGCGGCACAGCGGGTCGCAGCAGGAGGGGGTGACGAGCACTGCGTCCATGTTCAGCGCGGCAGCGCTGCGGAAGATGGCACCCACGTTGGTGGAATCCACGATGCCTTCCAGCACAGCCACCCGGCGGGCATGGGCGCAAACCTGCTCCACCGTGCGGGGCGCAGGACGGCGGAAGGCGCACAGCACGCCCCGGGTCAGCGCAAAGCCGGTGAGCTGTGCCAGCAGCTCCCGGTCAGCGGTATATACCGGCACATCGCCGCAGCGGGTCAAAATCTCCTGTGCCGGGCCGGTGATCTGCTTGCGCTCCATCAGCAGGGAAAGGGGCTGATAACCGGCGTCCAGCGCCCGGGCGATCACCTTGGGGCTTTCGGCGATAAAGATGCCCTTTTCCGGCTCCAGCCGGTTGCGCAGCTGCGCCTGCGTGAGCCGGGCGTAGATGTCCAGCTCCGGGGCGGTAAGGTCGGTGATCTCATGAATGACAGGCATGGAAAGGCTCCTTTGAAATGAAGTTTTTTCTATTGTAGCACAAGCCGGGCCGGAATGCAAAATCCCTGCTGCACACAGAGCACAGCAGGGATTTGGATGCGGAATGTGTTACTCAGAGCGCAGCGCTTTGACAGGGTTGCTCTTTGCGGCGCTGCGGGCGGGGATCAGGCCGCCCAGCATGGTAAGCAGGGTGGCCAGAACGATCAGGATCAGCGCGGCCTGCGGCGGCAGCGAGGCTACCACGTTCACATCGCCCGCGATGTGGTGGATGAGCATATTGCCGGGGATGAGCAGCAGCAGGCAGAGCACCACGCCCATCACGCCGGAACACAGGCCGATGATAAAGGTCTCGGCGTTGAACACCTGCGAGACGTTGTGCTTGGAGGCACCGATAGCGCGCAGAATGCCGATCTCCTTGCGGCGCTCCAGCACGCTGATATAGGTGATGACGCCGATCATGATGGAGGACACCACCAGCGAGATAGCCACAAAGGCCACCAGCACATTGCTGACCATGCCCACGATTTCGGTGACCGAGTTCATCAGAGTGCCCACCATATCGGTATAGTGGATCACCTTATCCTCTTCGCCCTGCTGCCGCATGGAGGCGTTGTAGGCGTCCAGCTCGTTCACCACCTGCGCCTTGGTGTCAAAGCTGTTGGGGTAGATATAGATGGCATCGGGCTTTGTGTAGTCCACATAGCCGAGGTCGTCCAAAATCTTTTCGTAGCTGGAAGCGGAGGAGAGCAGGGTACTTTTGATCATCTCGGTCAGGTCGGAGCCGGTCATGTTGATCTGAATGGCCTGCTGGAACACAGCGGGGTCGATCTTGAGTGCGCTTTCCACCTGCGTGCTCAGCTGCGCAATATTGCTCTGGATGGCCTGCGCGATCTTCTGCTCCAGCTGCCCGGCCAGCTTCTGGATGGCGGGACCCATCTGCTCCTGCAAAGCGGCGGTGAGCTGGGTCTGCAGCGCCTCGCCCAGCTGGACGGAGTAGGTCTCCATCACGGTCTGCAGATTTTGCTGGAGGGTACCGGCAAACTGCTCCTCCAGCCCGGAGGTGTCCAGCAGATCACCCATGGATTCGGCCAGCAGCGTCTGGAAGGCCTCGGTCTGCATATAGGAGGAAAAACCGATCTTATCCAGATTCAGCAGGCCGTTGCTGATGAGATAGCGCTTGTAGCCGTTCATGATCTTTTTCATCAGCGTCTGTAAGCCGTCCTGAGAGATATTCAGCTCTACGCCGTCGAACAGCTCGCTCATGTCCATCTCCATGTCCGGCAGCGGCAGCCCGCTGAGGTCCAGCTTGAAGCTGGAAGGGTCGATGAGGGTGGCAAGATCGAAGGAATCGTCGGTCAGGTCGAATGCGCCGTCCAGATCAAAGTGCAGGGCGCTGGTGTCGAACTGGAAAGCGTCCTTGAGGGCGTCCGTGTCCACCGAGAACAGAGAGGCGATGTTCAGCATATTGTTGCTGGCAGCGTCGAAGGGTTCGCCGGTCAGCACATTGATGTCCGGGTCTGCCAGCTGCTGGCGCACGATCTCGCTGTTGGCCGCCTGATCAATGACGTAATAGGTCAGATCGTGCAGGTAGTCCAGACCGCTGTGCAGGATAGTGGAGGTGGCGTCTGCCTTGGGCTGCACGATGCCGACAATGGTCAGCTCCTCGCTGTCGGCCACCAGCTGCTGCATATAGGCTTCATCGTTCAGCTTGCTCAGCCAGACCTTGTGCTCGGTGTCGTAGACATAGCAGTCGGCCTTGTTGACAAGCTTGAAGGTCATGCCCAGAAAATCGTCATAGGTATAGGTGCCGTAGTCCGTGGGCAGATCGATCTTCTGGTTCTGCGCATACTGCTGTAAGATCTTGTCCAGCTCGGCCTGATCCCGCAGACCCATGGCGTACAGCGCATAGTCCGAAACGCTGCCGTCCGCGTTCAGGGTCAGCACCAGCTCGTTGTACTTTTCCGGCCAGCGGCCAGCCTTGACATCGTATTGATCCTCGTACAGGGCGGGGGTCTCGGCCATTTCGCAGAACACATAGGGGCTGGCCATGGAGGTCATAAGGCTGGTCACCGAGGTGTTCTCACTGGCGATATCGGAAAATGTGGTGTCCGGGTTCAGCTTCTGCACGGTGCCGTCCGGGTTCTGGCGGTAGATCAGCGGATCAGGGGTGTAGGTGTATTCCACCGTGGCGTTGTCCCGGATGGTACAGGCGTCACTGTCCAGATATGCCTTCAGCGAGCGCAGATCGTTGCTGGCAGCGCCGATGTTCAGTTGAGACAGCAGCTGTCTCACCGTGACCATGCCCTCCGGCGCGGAGGAGGAGCCGGACGAGACGCTGGTGTAGGTGTCCGGGTCCATCATGCTGGCCAGATCTACGCCGGTGCTGCTGATCTGCAGCGGGTAGGCGGCCAGCGTGGATTTTTCCATGTTGCTGATATAGCGGCTCACACCGTTGGAAAGGGAAAGGATCAGCGCAATGCCGATGATACCGATGGAACCGGCAAAGGCGGTGAGCAGGGTGCGTGCCTTTTTGGTGAGCAGATTGTTGAAACTGAGGGAAAGGGAGGTGAGCAGGGACATGGAGGAGTGCCCCATGTTCCGGTGCACGGGGGCAACGGCAGCAGCCTCGTCCTCGGGTTCGTAGGGCATGGTGTCGGAGCGGATCACGCCGTCCTTCAGCTTTACGATGCGGGTGGCGTAGCGCTCGGCAAGCTCCGGGTTGTGGGTGACCATGACCACCAGACGGTCCCGCGCCACTTCCTTGAGCAGTTCCATCACCTGAATGCTGGTCTCGCTGTCCAGTGCGCCGGTGGGCTCATCGGCCAGAAGGATGTCGGGGTTGTTCACCAGCGCACGGGCAATGGCTACGCGCTGCATCTGCCCGCCGGACATCTCGCCGGGGTGCTTGTGCAGCTGGTTGCCCAGCCCCACCTGCTCCAGCGCAGCGGCGGCACGGCGGCGGCGCTCGGCCTTGGAAACGCCCGAGATGGTCAGTGCCAGCTCTACGTTGCCCAGCACGGTCTGGTGGGGGATCAGGTTATAGCTCTGGAACACAAAGCCGATGGTGTGGTTCCGGTAGGAGTCCCAGTCGCGGTCGGTGTATTTTTTTGTGGAGATGCCGTTGATGACCAGATCGCCGCTGTCGTAGCGATCCAGACCGCCGATGATGTTCAGCAGGGTGGTCTTGCCGGAGCCGCTGGGGCCCAGAATGGCCACAAATTCGTTGTCCCGCAGGTTCAGACTGACGTTGTTCAGTGCGTGCTGCACCAGCTCGCCGGTCTTATATTCTTTGTTGATCTGTTTAAGTTTGAGCATAGATGTGCCTTTCCGGTACTGCGCCGCCGGGCGCTGCTGCCTGGGATTTAAAAGTAGGAAACATTTGCAGACAATATCTAATTTAGTTTAGCAAATAAAAATGAAGAAACCGTGAAATCACCTGCGGAACGGATGAAGCTGCGGCACTTTTGCGTCTGGGCAGCAGTTTTGCCGGAAGGACGGGGCAAAAAAGAAAAGCGGAAAAAGATACCGGTTGAATTTACAAGCTGAACGTGATATTCTAAAGCTGACAGACAGGCTGCGCCGGAAAAAACGGCGTTATATTACCTGAAAGGCTGTCGGAACAACACTTCTTTAGGATTGTAACAGTTTCTCCTGCTTTATACAATTATACAATAATAAAAGGATAAACAAGGCAGAAAAAATTTGGCCCTTGTAGTAAGGAGGAACTGAAATGGAACGTACATTTTCACCTATGATCCGGCAGTATTCTGCCATTGATGGTTTGCAGCAGGCGTATACGCTGGTGTATGCCATGGAGGTAGAGGGCACACAAGGCTGTCGGCTGACCCTGTGCCAGATCGGCAGCCGACAGCAGATCGTCAGTCAGCATGTTGCGGCAGCGCCGGAGTTCTGTTACCGGCTCCTGCGCTACTTGTGTGAAAATGGAGTTCAGCCGGAGCTCTGGCGGGATGCGGTCACAGACCTGACAGCTGCCGGGCTGGTAGGCGAGAAAGGCGGCGCATGGCGTGAACAGTGAGCGAACAGCCCAACTGCAAGTCGCCCTTGCAAGCTATGATCTGAAAGAACTGCGTGTCCAGAAGCGTTATTTGCAGGAGCAGGGAACCGCCATTGACTGCACCTGCTTTTGCAGCGGCGAAAAGCTGCTGGCACAGCTGCGGCAGGGTGTCCGTTATGATGCCGTGGTGCTTTGCAGCGAGCTGACGGATCTGCCTGCGGAGCAATTTGTCCGGCAGTTTTATCAGCTGAAGGAGCGGCCGATGCTTCTGATACAGAGCCATGGCCGCAGCAGCGGCACGGCGTTGCAAAAGCTCCGCGAGGGGTGCTACTGCGTAGAGGGCACCGAGCTGAAAAGGCTGCTGTGGCAGCTTTACCGGATGCCCGGGCGGCAGAACCGGCAGCTGGAGCAGCGGTGCAACCAGCTGTATGCGGCGTGGGGCATCCCGCAGGGGGATGTCAACGCCGGATATCTATCCTGCGCGGTCGGCATCGCATGCAGCACCAGCCAGAAGCTGGCGATCCGCAAGGAGATCTTGCAGGCGGTGAGCGAGCAGTTTAATACATCGGTCGCTGCTGTGGAAAGCGGCATCCGCCGGATGGTGGATCAGCTGGAGGAAAAGCCGCCTCTTGCGTGGCTGGCGTTTAAGGCCGATACAAGGCTGGGCAGCGGCAAACCCACCACCGGCAAGCTGATCTACGCGGTCAGGGACGTTGTGTTGCGGCAAAAAGTGCCATCCACCCGCCTGTAAGGCTTGCACACGGCTTTGGAACACGGCGGCGTTCCTTTAGAAAAATGGCATCGCCCGGGGAGGCAGAGCAATGGAGCAGCAAAAGACAGAAACGCGGTCTATCACCGCAGAGCAGCGCAAGCGGGTCGAGGAGGTCTGCTTCCGTTCGCTGGCGCTGATCGGACGCAACTGTGAATATCTGGAGCAGCATTTTGACCGCACCGGTGCAGACACGTCTACCCGGCAGGCGGTGGCAGATATCGACACCGCTGCCATACAGCTGGACCGCACCCTCACCGAGGCGATCACCCTGCTGGAGTTTCTGCACGAGGACACAAAGCCGCAGCTGTACCCCATTGACCTGTGTGAGCTTTTGCAGCAGGTGGCGGCGCAGTCTGATATGATCCGGGCGCAGCTTGGGGTGGATATCCGGCTGGACTACGGCGGGTGCACCACCTGCTGCGTAATGGCAGACCGCAGAGATGCGGAGCTGCTGTGCCTGCATCTGCTCTCCAATGCATTGCACGCCAGCCGGGAGGGCGGCAGCGTCTGCATTGCGCTGCGCCGCACCGAGAGCGGCTGGCAGCTGACCGTCACCGACGATGGCTGCGGTCTGCCCGGTGAGGATGTACAGGCAGCACTGGAAAACCGCCGCAGCTTTCTGGGCGGGGCGCAGCTGGGACTGCTGCTCTGCCGGGAGTGCTGCCGCCGGATGGACTGGAGCTTACAGCTGGAGCCTGCGCCCGAAAAAGGCACACAGGCTGTGGTGAGCATTCCGTTGTACACGGGCGAAAGCCGCCCTGCCGGCACGGTGGAGCTGCGCACCGGCTCGGAGACCGAGCAGGAGCAGCGCAAGTATCATCTGCGTGCCATGCTGGTGCGGGAGATGCGCACCATGCCGGAGCGTGGCGACCCGGAAGACGAGTTTTAATAAGGTGGCAAGGCCGCTGCACAGCGTTTTGTGCGGCGGCCTTGTTATTTTGCGCCCGGTGCTTTCCTACAAGCGCAAAGCATGGTATACTGAATGCTGAAAACAAAAGCTTGGAGGAGCAACAATGACAAACAAGAAGCTGAACTACCCTGCAATTGCCAAGGAGATGGCCATCCTGACCGGGGCCGTTGCCATTATTGCGGCGGCGGTCTATTTTTTTCTGGTGCCCAGTCATACATCCGTCAGCAGTATTTCCGGCCTTGGCATCGTGCTTTCTAATTTTGTGCCGCTGCCGCTTTCGGCTATTACTATGGTGCTGAACATCGTGCTGCTCATCATCGGGTTTTTTACCTGCGGCAGGGAGTTTGGCGCAAAAACCGTGTATACCAGCGTGATGCTGCCGGTGTTTCTGGGGCTTTTCGAGCGGCTATTTCCGGATTTTGGCTCCATGACCGATAGTCAGGAACTGGATGTGCTGTGCTATATTCTGGTGGTCAGCGTGGGTCTGAGCATCCTGTTCAACCGCAACGCATCCTCCGGCGGGCTGGATATCGTGGCAAAGATCATGAATAAGTACCTGCACATGGAGCTGGGCAAGGCCATGTCCCTTTCGGGCATGTGTGTGGCGCTTTCTGCTGCCCTTGTCTACGATAAAAAGACCGTGGTGCTGAGCATTCTTGGCACCTATTTCAACGGCATCGTGCTGGACCATTTCATCTTCGATAACAGCATCAAGCGCCGGGTGTGCATCATTACCGAGAAGGAGGAGGCGCTGCGGCAGTTCATCATCAACGACCTGCACAGCGGTGCCACCATGTACGAGGCCATCGGTGCATATAACTTTGAAAAGCACAACGAGATCATTACCATCGTGGACAAAAACGAGTATCAGAAGCTGATGAACTTTATCAACCGCGAGGACCCAAAGGCCTTTGTTACGATTTATAATGTGTCCAGTATGCACTACCAGCCCAAGCGCTGAGCGCGGTACAGGGGAAGGACACAAAAGCCGTGCCGGGGCTTTTCCGCAGCGGAAAACCGTGGTAAAATAAGAAAAAACGGAAAGGGAATAACAGCCATGGACATCAGACTGGTTTGCAGCGATATTGACGGTACGCTGCTGCAATACGGCAAAAAGGAGCTGGAGGGCGAAATATTCGAACAGATCCGGGCGCTGCATCAGCGGGGGATCTGGTTCTGCCCGGCCTCCGGGCGGCAGTATACCAGCCTGCGCAAGCTTTTTGCACCGGTGGCGGACTGCTGCGTATTTATCTGCGAAAACGGCGGCACCATCTTTCAGGAAGAACAGTGCATCGCCAAAAATCCCATGCCGCGGGCGCTGGCAGAGGAAATTGCCAACGATATGTGGACCCGCAGCGAGGGGCAGGGCGAGGTGATGCTCTCCGGCCAGAACACCGCCTACCTGATGGAGCGCGGTCTTGGCATGCTGCAGCGGGTGCAGTTCGTGGGCAACCACTACCAGATCATTCACAGCCCCGCCGAGGTGCCGGAGGACATCACCAAGGTTTCGGTGTACCTGCACGAGGGCGTGGAAAACTATGTGGAGCGCTTTGTGCCCCGCTGGAAGCAGGCCAACTGCGCCGTGGCGGGTCCGTACTGGATCGATACCACCTTTGCCAACAAGGGCATCGGGGTGCAGTGCGTGTGCCGCACCCTTGGCATCGACCCCGCACAGGTCATGGCTTTTGGCGATAACTACAACGACGAGACCATGCTGGACGTGGTGGGCGTGCCCTACATTATGGACAACGCCGCCGCCCCGCTGCGGGCAAAATACAAAAACCACACCCCCCGCCCGGAGGATGTGCTGGCGCAGCTGCTGGCACAGCAGCCGTAAAAGGGGGGAGAGCCCATGGACCGCAAGGGCTTGGAACAGCTCATTTTTGATACTTACAGCGTAGAGCCGGACTATCCGTGGATGGACACCCCGGAGTCGGCGGTGTTCCGCCATGCGGCAAACCGCAAGTGGTTTGCGCTGGTCACCACCGTGCCCAAAAGCAAGCTGGGGTTGCCCGGGCAGCAGCCGGTGGATATCGTGAACCTGAAATGTGACCCCATCCTCATCGGCTCCCTGCGGGCAGAACCGGGCTTTTACCCTGCCTACCACATGAACAAGGAAAACTGGATCACCGCCGCATTGGACGGCAGTGCCCCGGAGGATAAGCTCCGTCTAGTGCTGGACATGAGCTACAACTCCACCGCACCCAAGCTGCGCAAAAAGAAAGCTTGACCGCAGCAAAATAAGGGCGGGCGCTGCAATTGCTGCCCGCTCTCATTCGTATTCAGAGTAAAGGGACTGCATTTTGCAAAAGGAGGAAGCTATGGCTATTTTTGAAAAGACCATCCGCAACCAGAACTTCGATACCCTGCTCCGCAAGCTGGAACACGCCATCCCGGACAGCAGCTGGTCGGCAGAGCTGGAAGCCGGCAGCGATTTCAAGGAGGGCAGCGCCCGGTGCAGCGTGCGGGTGTTTGAGCGGTACAGTATGGTGGGTGGCAACCGCCTTAGCCTGACGCTGACCCTGTTCCAGAACGGGGACGGGCCTATCCGACTGTCGGCCATTGCGGCGGGCGGCAGTCAGGCGGTGTTCTTTAAAATGAACACCCTCGGCGAAGATGCCTTTCTGAAGGACGTAAAGCAGCTGCTGGAAGAAATTTTGGAGGGGTAATATGTTTTATACTGGGTTTGACGCATTTTTCAGCATCCTGTTCCCGCTGGTGTTTCTGGTGGTGCTGGGCATGATCCTGTTTACCGTGGTGAGCAACCTGCGCACATGGGGCAAAAATAATGCGTCCCCGCGCCTTACCGTCCCGGCTACTGTGGTGGCCAAGCGGACGAACGTTTCCCGCCATCATACGGACAATACGATGTCGCATACGTTCACTACCTATTATGCCACCTTTCAGGTAGAAAGCGGTGACCGCATGGAACTGGAAGTAGATGGTTCGGATTACGGAATGCTTGTCGAGGGCGATACCGGAAAGCTGAGCTTTCAGGGCACGCGCTATCTGGGGTTTGAACGGAATTAAACACGCTTCTGCGCAGCATTTTTGAAGAAATCGCAGAAGCTGTGACAAAAGTATTATTCTTTTATGAATTTTAGCACTCTACGCTTGACAGTGCTAAATAATTGTGCTATAACAGTGGCGTGCTCAGGAGGAAGGGCAAAAGGAGAGCCGCAAGGCTCCCCGGAAAGCCTTTCCGAATGGACGCTTCAAAGTTTTTGCCCCGACCCGAACGCCGGGATTGGAGGTATGTTTTATGTTTATGCCGACTGTTTTTCATGAGAACCTGTTCGATGATCTCTTTGATCCGTTCTGGAATGAGGGTGCACTGGAGCGTGCGATGAACCGCGAAGCCCGCGACACCTTTGGTAAGCGCGGTGCAAACATGATGAAGACCGATGTCAAGCAGACGGACAACGGCTACGAAGTGGACGTTGACCTGCCGGGCTGCAAGAAGGAAGACGTTCAGATGGATCTGAGCGACGGCTATCTGACCATTCAGGCAGTGCGCAGCCACAGCAATGACGAAAAGGACAACAAGGGCCGCTACGTGCGGCGCGAGACCTTCTCCGGCAGCTGCGCACGCAGTTTCTATGTGGGCGAAGTGAAGAAGGAGGACATCCACGCAAAGTTCGAGGATGGTGTCCTGCACATCCAGCTGCCCGCTCCTCAGCAGACAAAGGCTCTGCCTGAGAACCCGAATCTGATCGAGATCGAGTAAATGCCGACCGTGTGCGCCAAGGCATAACGTATATAGGATGCCCCCGGAGAGCTGCAATAAGCCCTCCGGGGGCATTTTTTGTGTTCAGGCTTTCGACGACGGAGAGGGGAGAAAGTACCTGTTTTTGCCAGAAAACTTTATTTTTCCACCGTTTCGTGGTATCCTTATAAGGCACACGCAATACAGGCCTGCGGCTGCACTGGCAGCGGCTGCGGACTGCGTGCGGCAAAAAAAGAACGTATAGAAGGGAAAAGGGGGATAAAAGTCATGGGCGAATTTGCCTTTCAGACTTTACGGGAAAGTATCACCTCTGCCATCAGGAGCAAGATCCTTACCGGGGAATTACAGCCGGGCGTAAAGCTGGCCGAGCAGAAACTGGCCGAGGAGTTTGGCTCCAGCCGGGCACCCATCCGGGAGGCGCTGCGGCAGCTGGAACAGGAGGGCATGGTCGAGTATTCGCGCAATGTGGGCTGCTCGGTGCGCCGGGTAAAGCCGGAGGACGCCTACGAGATCTACCTGCTGCGGGCAAATCTGGAAATGACGGCACTGCGCTATTTTGATTGCAAATTCCCGGAGGAGGATCTGCGCACCCTGCGCGGCATCTTAGAGGAGATGCGCAATGTCCGGCCGGGGAATCTTTCGCAGATCGTGGAGAACGACAACCGCTTCCATGCGGTCATCGTGCAGCGGGCGGGGCTGCCCAGACTGCTGAAATTCTGGGACGACTTGAACTACGGCAACCTGCTTGTTGGGGCGAACAGCGGCTCCAACCACGAGACGCTGGCGCAGCGGCAGAACGGCATTCACACCAAGCTGTACGAGGCGCTGGCAAGCGGCGACACCGAGGTTGCCTGCCGCGCCGTCTACGCCCACTACATGGAGCCCATGGAGCGGATGCGCAGCGCAAACAGCGCCGCACAGGCAGCGGACGAAGCAGCAAAATAAGGGGAATTTGGCTGACCGTCTAAATTTTGACCAATCATTTTATGGAAATTGCAGATTGTCTACAATCTGCAATTATGCTATACTATCAAAGTGATCGGTCGAGTACTGCTGTATTTTTGGTAAAAATTGCGAAATGTATGCGGAACATCGGCCTTCTTACAGGAACTTCCGCCCTGTGTGGAAAAGAAAGAGAGGAATTGTCCGCATGTCTAACAAAGAAAAAGCCACAAAGATCTCGTGGCTTACCCTTGCCTTCATGGCCTTTTCTACGGTCTGGGGCTTCGGCAACATTACCAACGGCTTTGTGTACTTTAACGGTCCGCAGGTCATCTTCAGCTGGATCTTTATGTTTGTCCTGTACTTCATCCCCTATGCGCTGATGGTGGGTGAGCTGGGCTCTGCCTTTAAAAACGAGGGCGGCGGCGTCAGCTCCTGGCTGCACCAGACCACCAACGCCAAGCTGGCCTACTACGCCGGTTGGACCTACTGGGCCTGCCACATCACCTACATCGCCAGCAAGGGCAGCGGCTTTTTGAAGGCGCTGAGCTGGGCCATTTTCCGCAACGCGGAGACCTACGATTCCTTCCCCACCCGCTACATCCAGCTGGCTACCTTCTGCATCCTGCTGCTGGGCTGCTACATTGCAAGCTTGGGTCTGAACCCTCTGAAAAAGCTGCTGACTGCCGCAGGCACCTGCACCTTCGTCATGTCCCTGCTGTACATCGTGATGATGTTTGCTGCCCCGGCCATCAACCCCACGGCAGAGTACGTCCACGCAAACCTGAGCTTTAGCAGCCTCATCCCCAACTTCAACGTCACCTACTTTACTTCTCTGTCCATTCTGGTGTTCGCTGTGGGCGGTTGCGAGAAGATCTCTCCCTACGTCAATAAAGTCGAGAACCCCAGCAAGGGCTTCCCCCGCGGCATGATCGCGCTGGCCGTCATGGTGGTCACCTGCGCCATTCTGGGCACGCTGGCCATGAGCCGTATGTTCGACCCCGCCATCATCAACGCCAGCGCAGAGAGCTTCAACGCCTATGTCGCCAACAGTTCCTACTGGGCTTTCCAGAAGCTGGGTCAGTACTACCATGTGGGCGATCTGTTCATGATCATCTACGCCCTGTGCAACGTCATCAGCCAGCTCGCCGTGCTGATTTTGAGCATCGACGCACCGCTGCGTATGCTGCTGGATAACGAGCACACCAAGCAGTTCATCCCGAAGGCTCTGCACAAGGTCAACGCCCACGGCGTGCACAGCAACGGCATCAAAATGGTGGCTGTGCTGTCCGGCTCCATCATTCTGGCACAGTCCTTCGTGCCCGGTGCGGCTGCCGTTCTGCGCCAGCTGACCAAGCTGAACTCTGTGTGCATGCCCATGCGCTATCTGTGGGTGTTTGCCGCCTACATCGCCCTGCGCAACGCCTACGATACCATCCCTGCCGAGTATCGCTTTGTCAAAAATCAGGCCGTGGCCAAGTTCTTCGGCGGCTGGTGCTTTGCCGTTACCGCCGTGTGCTGCGTGCTGGGTATGTATGATAAGGACCCCTTTACCTTTGCACTGAACGTTATCACCCCCGTAGTGCTGACCGTGCTGGGATTCATTCTGCCCGCCCTTGCAAAGCGCGAGCAGACCGCTGCCAAAAAGTAACCTGAATATGCTTAAAAAGGGCCGGTCAGCACTGACCGGCTCTTTTCAGATACACCCAAGGAGGTTTATTTTTATGATCGCATCCGAAGTCCGTGAAATGCTGTCCTTCATCGACGGCAACCCCACCGCATACCACACCACCGCCGCTGTGCGGGATATCCTGTTGAAGGCAGGCTTTGCCGAGCTGCTGGAAAGCCGCAAGTGGGCGCTGGAACCCGGCAAGGACTACTTTGTCTGCCGCAACGGTTCCAGCATCATCGCCTTCCGCATGGGCGACCAGCTGGAAAATTACAGCTTCAACGTTGCCGCCGCCCATACGGATTCTCCCTGTTTCCGCATCAAGGAGAACGCCGAAATCCACATGGGGCAGAACTACACCAAGCTGAACACCGAGGGCTACGGCGGTATGATCTGCGCCACATGGATGGATCGTCCGCTGTCTGTGGCGGGCCGTGTGCTGGTGCAGGAGAACGGCGCTATCGTATCCCGTCTGGTGGCACTGGACCGCGACCTGTTGATGATCCCCAGCGTTGCCATCCACATGAACCGCGAGGTCAACGATAAGGCTTCTTTCAACAAGCAGGTGGATATGCTGCCTGTGCTGGGCGGTGCCTGCGAGGAGGGCGCGCTGAAAAAGCTGATCGCAGAGGAGCTGCAGGTGTCCGAGGAGCAGATCCTTGGCAGCGACCTGTTCCTCTATGTGCGGGAAAAGGCCACCGTCTGGGGCTGCAACGAGGAATTCATCTCCTGCGGCCGTCTGGACGACCAGCAGTGCGTTTACGGCATCCTGAAAGGTCTGCTGACCGCCAAGAACGCCCGCTCCATCGGCGTGGCGGCCTTCTTTGATAACGAGGAAGTCGGCTCCGGCACCAAGCAGGGCGCAGCTTCCACCTTCCTGTACGATGTGCTGCACCGCATTGCCCAGAGCCTTGGCGGCAACGACGAGGACTTCCACCGCGCGGTGGCTTCCAGCTTTATGGTCAGCGCCGACAACGCCCACGCTGTGCACCCCAACCACCCGGAGCACACCGATGTGAACAACTGCACCTACATGAACAAGGGCGTGGTCATCAAGACCCACGCAGGTCAGAAGTACACCAGCGACGGCATGAGCGTTGCCGCTGCCCGGGAGCTGGCTGCCCGCGCCGGTGTGCCGCTGCAGTACTTTGCAAACCGCTCCGATAAGGTGGGCGGCAGCACGCTGGGCAATCTGGCGATGGCACAGGTGTCCATGAACTGCGTGGACATCGGCCTGCCCCAGCTGGCGATGCACTCCTGCTACGAGACCGCCGGCGCAGAGGATACCCTCTCGCTCATCAAACTGATGCAGGAGCTGTACAGCAGCCACTTTGAAGAGACTGCTTTCGGCACCCTTTCCATCAGCAAGTAAACGGATAAAAGCATAAAAAGGACTGCTGTGCGCTGTTTTGCACGGCAGTCCTTTTTGTGTAAAAGTTGATTTTCCGTGGCCGGTTAAGCCCGGATATAGAAATCCGACGGTAGTTATGGTAAAATAAGGCATCCGGGAGCGCCGGGCGCTCCGCTGCAACATCAAAAATGGAGGTTTTCTATGAAAAAGACCTATCGCTCGCTCTTTTGTCTGCTTGCGGTGCTGCTGCTCAGCGTCAGCGTGCTGCCCTCTGCTTCGGCGCTGTTTTCCAAGAAGCTCTACTATTATGGTGTAGTAGAGGGCGTCAGCCGCACCGTGGAGGGCAAGGTGGAGTCTATTCTGGTGACTGCGGAAGAGCAGGAGACCTATCAGATGATCGTTACCGACAGCACCGTCTGGCAGGACCATGACGAAAAGACCACCTCCGACCCCGCTACCCTTGCGGTAGGCGAGCAGATCTGCGTGGTGCACGACCCGGCTGTGATGATGTCGCTGCCGCCGCAGTCGGTGGCGTATACCGTCATCCGCAACTTCCCCGCAGGCACGGATCTGGAACAGGAAGCCCGGGATGCCGCCTGCCCGGTGAAAAAGTTCTTCGCCGACACCCGCAAGGCCATTTCGGACTGGTTCTACCAGACCATGCCCATCTGAGCGTAACATTCCCTCTATAACGCAAAAAACTGCTGCCCCGTACCGGATGCCAAAGCGTCCGGGCAAAGGGGCAGCAGTTTTTTTATGCAGGGTCATGCGGTGGTTTGCGGCAAAAACGCTGCAGACCGCTATTTATTTTCGGGGGGGGGTAACGCGGAAGCGCTTTACCACCTGTTCCAGTGCGCTGATGTCTACAGGCTTGGACAGATGTTCGTCCATGCCGGCTTCCTTGCTCTTTTGCATATCCTCAAGGAAGGCGTTGGCGGTCATGGCAAGGATGGGGATGGTGCGTCCCAGCGGGTTTTCGCCGCTGCGGATGCGGCGGGTGGCTTCCAGGCCGTCCATCACCGGCATCTGTATATCCATCAGGATCATGTCATAATCGCCGGGCTTTACGCTGGCAAAGGCATCCACGATCTCCTGACCGTTGGGGCAGATGGTGCAGCTTGCGCCTTTTGTTTCCAGCAGCATTTGCAGAATCTCGGCGTTGATGGCGTTATCTTCGGCACAGAGGAACTTCATGCCGGACAGGGGAGAAGTGGTCTCTTCTTCCTCCGGGAGCGCCTGCGCCTTTTGCACCGTGTCCGCTTCGGTGTCAATGGGGAATTCCAGCACCACCTCAAAGCGGGTGCCCTTACCGGTGGCACTCTCTACGCTGATGGAGCCGCCCATCAGGTCTATGACGCTTTTGGTAATAGCCATACCCAGACCCGTGCCCTGCACCTTGTTGGTACCGGAGCGCTCCTCCCGGGTAAAGGGGTCGAAAAGGGTCTTTTGGTAGTCCGCGCTCATGCCGATGCCGTCATCCTGCACCACAAAGCGGTACCGGGCGTAGTGCTCGTTCCGGGGCAGCTCTTCCACCTCCAAACGGATGTGCCCACCGGTGGGCGTATACTTGACCGCATTGGAGAGGATGTTCATCAGCACCTGATTCAGACGGTTGGGGTCGGCCAGCACGTTTTCGTGCTGCAAATTGGTGCTTACCGTAAAGGTCTGACTGCGCTGGCCTGCCTGCTGCCGGATGATGCTGTCCAGCTGACTGATCTGCTGGGGCAGATTTATTTTTTCCACATTCAGGGTGGTAATGCCGATAATGGCGTTCATGGGGGTGCGGATATCGTGGCTCATGTTGGAAAGGAAGTCCGTCTTGGCTTTGCTGGCACGCTCGGCGGACTGTAACGCCTCTGCGGCAGCATCCTGCGCCCGCCGCATCTCGTCGTTGGCCTGCGTCAGCTGGATGTTATACTGCTCCAGACGGAGGTTCGTCTTTTTTTCAGCTTGCAGCTCCCGTCGTTGCTTTTCCCGCAAAAGGAACCAGCCAGCAATGACTGCTATGATCGAAAACACCGTTGCAAAGCCTACAATAACGGCCATGACGATATTGACCAGCTTCTGCGTATTCACGGCCACATATTCTGCTGGAACAAGGAACGCCAGCGTCCACTGGGCGTTTTCCATCTGCTTCAGGGCGTAGTAATACTCAGTTCCGTCCAGCACAGCGTTGGAATAACAGGAGCCTGTGCGGGCAAGCCGCTCCTTTGCTGCTGCAAAGGAAGAACCGTGCAGATAGGACATCTGGGAGAGCACGGTGTATACGTTGTGCCCCTTCAACAGCTCGGTATCATTGGCGTTGAACAGCTTGAAACCGTTGTTGTCCAGTACATAGACGCTGTTGTTATTTTCGTAGGCGTCGCAGCGGAAATAATCGTTCAGTTGGGTCATGCTCTGCGAAATACCAAAGTAGCGCAGGGTGATCTCTTTCTCTCCGCTTTGCAGTGTGATGGGGGTGGAGAGCTGTTCCAGAAACACCATCCGGGAGTCGTCCACGGTCAGCGAATTGGAAACATAGCTGACCCGCTGCGGCGCGTTTTCCAGATAGTTCATTTCCCGCAGCAGACCCGTGCGGCCATACTCGGTATAATAACGCCCGGCAGCATCCACGGCGATCAGTTCGATCTGTTTTTCATGGTAATTGGAAAGCTCCGACAGCTTTTTCAGATAGCGGTAGAGATCGGTATCGGTCTCCAGCGGGGTGTAGTATAAATAATTACACTGCACATCCACCTCGTCCCAGTGGTTGTCGATCACATCCTCCAGACTGTGGAACATCTGGTGGGTGACCTCTTCCATCTGGCTCAGCCGTTCGTGGTAGACAAGGTTTTGGATGTAGGTCTGGCTCATGACAAAAAGGGTCAGGATCAACACGATGCTGACAAAGCCGAAGCCCACAAACAGCTTTTTATAGATTTTGTTGTTCACATCCAGTATCTCCTGTCCGTTTTATTCAACTCCATGCGGTGTCTGCCCGGCTGATGGTGGTGTAAGCACCAAAGAAGGTTTTTGCGGCATCCATGCCCACCACGCCGCTGTCTGTCACCGTTGCTTCGGCAGCCAGCTGGTCGCTCACACCGCAGATAGCAACCTGATAAGTCTTGCCCGCCTCCGGCTGCACCGGGCTTACCAGCACATAGGGGTAGCCCTTGCCGTTGCCGTAGGCATCGTAACCAGAAGCCAGCAGGTCGCTGATCTGCTGGCCGGTCAGGGAAACGGTCTGGATGGTGCGGTTCCAGCCGGTGGGCAGGATGACCGAAAGGTCGTAATCCGTAATGCCCTTGGCGTACAGCTTGGCGGCTACGCCGTGGTGGTTCTGCTCGGTGGGGTTGCCGGGGATCCATGTGCTCAGCGAGACCAGCGCAAGGTCGCTGCCGGTAGCCTGTGCAAAGCAGCGGCCTACCAGCATGGCGCAGTCCTGCTGCGAAAGCTCCTCCGTAACGGTAGTGATGAAATCCGGGGTGTTGTTCACCACACTGTCCTGATCCTCGTCCAGCTGACGGATGACATCCTCCATGGTGGCGTTGCCCTTCATGAAGTCCAACATTTTAAGGCCGGTGGTCACGAAGGTGTTTTCCCAGCCGGAATAGATAAAGGGCGCGGTGTTGCCTGCGTTCAGGGTATCGGCGATGTCGGCATAGTAGGTGCCGTCTGCCTTTGCACCCTTGAAGGGCAACAGGCTGCTTTTCAGCGCCGTTGCGGGCTGCAGAGCGCTGGTGCCTGCAACGGTGGAAAGCACACGCATCACCTTGAGCGCATCTTCCAGCTTTTGGGGGTTCTGTTTCAGCTTTTTATTCAGACCGTAGAAGCGGTTCACATTCAGCACAAAAACGTTCTGGGTGCCGTCCTCGGAAAGATAGGGCATCAGGCCGAATTTATCGGCGTTGCCGTCTGCCTCCACAATGCCGTTGGTGTTTCCGATCAAAAACAGGGTATTCCCCTCGGCCATCCTCTGCAGGGTCACATTGTCGTCAAGAGCATCGCCGGAGTCGTTCAGCATCCCGATGTCCTTCCACTTTTTGACATACGCCATTGCCTGCATCATGCCGGGGGTGTTGCTGACGTTTGCCTTGCCGGAAAGATAATCCTTCTGCCACAGTCTGCCGTCCAGCGTGCCAAGGAAATCGGCATCTGCAATGTTGCACAGATACTGGAAACCGTAGCCCGGATACTGGATCTGCGGCAGGCAGAGATCGACCCCGGCTTCCTTGGCTTTTGCAGCCAGCACTTCCAGCTCAGCGAAAGAATTGGGCAGCTCCCAGCCGTGTTCTCGCAGCAGGGTCTTGTTGTAGGTGATGCCGTAGCAGTTGTAAACCGAGGGCAGCAGATAGATGGCACCGTTGTCGAACACGTCCTGCAGACGGGACTCCACATAGTTATCCGTAAAATCGTAGCCGGAAAGGTCCAGCAGTTTGTCGGAGACCAGATCGATCTGGGGGTCGTAGTAGGTCAAGGTGCAGACGTCCGGCAGGTCGCCTGCCGCAAACATATTCTGCAAACAGGTGGTGGTGTTATCGCCGCTGTATGGCACGACCTCGATGTTCACTTCCGGGTAAACGCTGTGCACCTGCTCAATAAAGGCTTCTATCTCCTTATAAGGTGCCATAAAGGTGACGGCTTCGTGCGCATCTGCTGTTTTGCTTTCAGCCTTGCCGCCGCCGCAGGCGGTCAGCGCTGCCGTGGCAGCTGCAACGCTGCAAGCCTGCAAAAAGGAGCGGCGGGAGATCTTTTTTATCATATAAATATACTTTCCTCACATTTTCGGAAGGCAGTACTGCGCAAGTGCAGGAGCGCAGTGCTACCTTAGCGATTCTTACACACCCCACAGGAACCCCTACGCTCGCGGCCTGTCCGCACGGGGCATACGCCGATTTTCCCATAAAATAACAATCATATTGTATCATTGTAACAAAAGTGTTTCAAGCTGTTTTTTGAAGGATTTTGCATGGAAAAGGGCGAACAACCGCGTGCTTTGCAGCTGCACGGCATAAAAATACCCCTGACACCGGGGAAGGGTATCAGGGGTTATGGTATTCCGGGCACGCTGTTTTATTGCAGGGGCTCTTTTGCGCGCAGACGCCGAAAGGTGTCCTCTTTTACAAGCTCGATGACCACCGCTGTCAGGGGGATAAAGAAGATAATGCCGATGATGCCAAAAAGCTTTCCGCCGATCATGGCGGCAATAAGGGTGTATAGCGGCGAAAGCCCCACGGATTTGCCCACCACACGGGGATAAATGAACTGGTTTTCAACAAACTGCACGGCAAGGTACACGATCAGGCAGCGCACCGCCAGCACAGGGTCTACCAACAGCACAAGGAACACACTGACCACGCAGGAGATCAGTGCACCCACATAGGGGATGATGGCGCAGATGGCGGTGAGCACGCCCACCAGACTGCCGTAGGGGATCTTGAAAACGGAAAATGCAAGAGCCATCAGAACGCCAAGGATCACTGCCTCGCTGCATTGTCCCGTTAAAAAGTTTGCAAAGGACTGCCGGAACAGCCGGCAGAACTTCAGCACCCCGGCGGCGTGGGCAGGCTTCAGGTAGGCGCACACCAGCGTGCGGGCTTGGTGGCCGAGGCTCTCCGTACTAAGGGACATATAGACGGAGATGATCAGCGCAAACGAGGCGGTGATCGCGATATTCACCGTGGCAGAGACAGCCCCTACCGCATTGACCAGCACCGTGTCGATGCTTGCGGTGACCTTGTGCAGCAGCTGCTCCCAGTTGATGCCCTCCAGCCAGTTCATCAGCCAGCCCATGTCAGCATCCTGTGCGTTGAGATAGGCAGTCCAGCGGGGAATATTGGCCTCGATCTGCACATACAGGCTGTGGAAGGACTGCACCAGCTCCGGGATCAACAAAGTCAGCGCCAATACCAGCACCAGCACAACGCCCAGCAGGGTGATGAAAAAGCTGAGAAGGTGGATGGCTTTCGCCGAGGGCTGCTTTTTGGCCTTGCCGAACAGGCGGTTCAGCCGCTTTTCCAGACCGGTCATGGGCACGTTGATAAAAAGCGCCAGAATGCCGCCCGCCAGAATGGGCAGTACCAGATCTATCAGCTTTGCGGCAAAGGCCAGAACGTCAGAAAGCCGCAGCAGCGCTACAAAAAGCGTTACCCCTACCACGGTAACGAGCAGAGATTGTTTTGTTTTTGGTTCCATGAAAAAGTTCCTTTCCCGGAAGATTGTGGCAGCAGGCAGCAAAAAGACCGCCCGCCGGCTCTTTTTGGTATTGTAATCGGAAGAAAAGGGCTTGTCAAGACGAGGGGAAGGGAAAACGGGACTTTATAAAAGCGGTTTGCGGTAATGTTAGCGGGAGCTTTTCAGTAGGGGAAAAGCGTGGTATACTGGGCAGAGCAAATTTAAAAAAATTGAGAGAAACACAGCTTGAAAGGAAATAGATCATGTCGAAGGATGAATATCTGATCACAGATGCGCCGCTGAAAGCGCTGACGGTTTTTGCAATGCCAATGATCCTTGGCAGCTTTTTTCAGCAGGTCTATAACATGGCGGACTCCATCATAGTCGGCCAGTTTGTCGGCTCCTCGGCACTGGCGGCTGTCGGTGCCTGTGCTGCGCTGACCAATGTTTTTATTTGCGTGGCACTGGGTGCCGGTGTGGGTGCCGGTGTGCTGGTAAGCCGCTATTTTGGCGCTAAAAACTATGGCAAAATGAAAACCATCGTGTCAACGTCCCTGCTCAGCTTTCTGGTTTTGAGCGTTGTCCTTGGCGTTTTTGGCTTTAGCTTTTCCCGTGCTATGATGAGCGGCTTGCAGACCCCCGCCGACATTCTGGAGGACGCGGTGCTGTATCTGCGGGTCTATTTTGTAGGCTTTCCGTTTTTGTTCATGTACAACATTCTTTCCACCATGTTTACCTCCATTGGGGAGTCCAGGATCCCGCTGGGGCTGCTGATCTTTTCCTCCATCCTGAATATTTTTATGGATCTCTGGATGGTGGCGGGGCTTGGCTTGGGCGTGTTTGGCGCAGCCCTTGCCACGTTGATCGCACAGGGCATTTCTGCGGTGTTTTCGTTTTTGATCTTCCTGCACCGGATGCGGCAGTATAAAAGCCCCTTTAATAAGTTCGACCGGCAGGAGCTGGCTTCCATGCTCCGCATTGCTGTGCCGTCGGTCTTGCAGCAGTCCACCGTGTCCATCGGCATGATGATCGTGCAGGCGGTGGTAAACCCCTTCGGCACACAGGCGCTTGCCGGATATGCAGCAACGATGCGGGTAGAAAATGTTTTCTCGCTGATCTTTGTCTCCATCGGCAATGCGGTCTCGCCCTATATCTCCCAGAATCTTGGTGCAAAGAAGATCGACCGCCTCAAAAAAGGCTACCACGCTGCGCTGGTGCTGGACCTGTGCTTTGCAGTCATTGCCTTTGCGGTCATTGAAACCCTGCACACCCAGATCTCCTCGCTGTTTCTGGGCAAGGACGGAACGGCGCTGGCCTATCAGGTGTCCGGTGATTATATGCGGTGGCTGGGTTACTTCTTCATCTTCATGGGCATCAAGATGGCGACTGATGGCGTACTGCGCGGGCTTGGCATCATGCGCCCGTTCCTCATTGCAAATATGGTAAACCTTGCCATTCGCCTGTCCGTTGCCCTGCTCTGTGCACCGCGCTTTGGCATTGCCTTTGTCTGGCTTGCCGTCCCGGCAGGGTGGCTGGCAAACTTCCTGGTCTCCTATGCGGCGCTCAGAAGATCGTGGCCGACGGAAAATGCAGCGGCACCTCAATGATTTTGTGCAGCGCGAACGGGTGGTGGCCTGCTGGGAAAAGTTCAAGGGGCTTTTCCGTCTGGTGGAGCATTCCTGATGGACACCGCACTGCGGCGTAAAAAAGCAAAGGGCTGCTGCACAGGGAGATAGCTGTGCAGCGGCCCCTTTTTCAGCGCCCGCCCCGGCTTGTTACAGTGGTTTACTTTTGGCAGCGGAAATGCTATGATACATCTTAGAAAAAAAGCAAGGAGGAGCTACGATGGGCATTGCAGGGAACGAATGGGGTTTTCAGGTGGGCACGCTGCCCAAAGGTGCGCGGGATAAGATCAGCGATGTGCCGGGGGTGACGGTAGGGCACTGCACCTTGGCAGATGGCGTGGTGCAGACGGGCGTAACGGCGCTGCTGCCGCACCAAGGGGATATTTTCCACGAAAAAGTGCTGGCGGCCAGCTATGTCATCAACGGCTTTGGCAAGACCACCGGCCTTGTGCAGATCGACGAGCTGGGCACGCTGGAAACGCCCATCCTGTTTACCAACACCCTCAGCGTGGGCACGGCACAGACCGCGCTGGTAAAGTATATGCTGGAGAAAAACCCCGACATCTGCGAGACCACCGGCAGCGTGAACCCGGTGGTCTGCGAGTGCAACGACTGCGGCCTGAACGATATCCGGGGGCTCCATGTCACCGAGGCGCACGTTTTTGCTGCGTTGGAGGACTGCAAGGCAGATTTTGCCGAGGGCGCCGTAGGTGCCGGGCGGGGGATGCGCTGCCACGGGCTGAAAGGCGGCATCGGCTCCGCCTCCCGGGTGGTGGAACTGGACGGCAAACCCTACACCATGGGCGCACTGGTGCTTTCCAACCATGCGCTGTTCGATGACCTCATCGTGGCGGGCACGCCCATCCACACCCTGCTGAATAACAGCATCCCGCCCCACGAGGATAAAGGCTCCATCATCACGGTGCTGGCTACGGATATCCCCCTGAGCGAGCGGCAGCTGCGGCGGCTGTGCCGCCGGGCGCTGGTGGGGCTTTCCCGCACAGGTTCCTACTGCGGCAACGGCAGCGGCGAGATCGTCATCGCCTTCACCACCGCCAACCGGGTGCCGCATTACTCGGAGAAAGCCCTGCTGCCCATGACCCTGCTCCACGATGATGCCATCAACCCCCTGTTCCGGGCAGTGGCAGAGTGCGTGGAGGAAAGCGTTCTCAGCAGCCTGCTCCACGCTGAGACGGTTACCGGCAACCATGGCCAAACCTTCCGCAGCCTGACGGAACTTTTAAAAAACCGCGCCTGAAGCGCTGCAATACAGAAAAAAGCCCCGCATCGGACATGAGCTTTGCTTTTTTGACCAGAACGGTCAGAGCACGGCGGTGTCCGGTGCAGGGCTTTTGTAATTGGCTCAATAGCGGCGGTGGATCTTTTTGTTGGGCTTGCGGCGGTTCCAGTTGGAGCACAGCAGCCACAGCCCGTAGATCAGGGCGGCGATCAGGCTGAGCACCAGCACCACCTTCAGGTACAGGCTGGTCAGGAACTCCTTCACCTTGTCCACCCCGAATAGCAGCGGGTTGCGGGCTACGTCCTGCCCGGCGATCAGATCCACCACGCCGATGGTCTCGCCTGCCAGCTTCAGCTCTACTGTGCCCACCACATCGCCCTGCTGGATGGGGGCGCAGACGTAGTCCGGCAGGTGGAAGTATTTCTGGGTGACGGTGCCGTCGCTGGTGGAGGGCAGCAGGGTCATCATGCTGTCGTTGGGGTACAGCTGCAAGGTGTCGGTGTCGGAGGAATATCGGACCGGGATCTCCGCAATGGTCAAATCAGTGTCCAGCGCAGCCTGAATGGAAAAGCTGTCGAACACCCAGTCCATCAGTTTGACCGTCTCGAACAGGGCGGGGCGGCGGTTGGCGTAGCCAAGGGTATCGCAGCTGTCGGGGCTGTCCATCACGCAGAAGATATAGGTGGCACCGTCCTTGTTGCCCCACGAAACATAGCTCTGGGTGCCGGTATCGTTTTTAAAGGCGGTCACGCTGCACATACCGCCCTGCATGGCGCTGCGGTAATAGCTGCCGCCGCTGGCTTTGCTCAGCGCGGCGTTCTGGCTGACCAGCACCGAGGAGGAGCGGTGCTTCTCCTTGGCGGGCATGGTAAAGCTGGGCGCACCGGACACCTCCACAAAGGCGTCAAAGCTCATCAGGTAGCGCAAAATCAGGTACATATCCACGGCGCAGGTGGTGTTGCCGCTGTCGATGCCGCAGGCGTCCGTCCAGCTGCTGGCGGTGGTGCCGATGCGCTGGGACAGGGTGTTCATCTGCGCCACCCAGCCGTCCAGATCTCCGCCGGAAAGGGTGTACGCCACACCCATGGCTGCCTCGTTGGCATTGCGGGTAAGCATGGCGTACATGGCTTCCCGGTAGGTGAAAGTTTCGTTGGAGCGCATATCTGCGTTATTGGTGTTATAAACATAGTCCGAGATGGCAAAGGGCATCTGGAAGGTGTTGTCCAGCTGGTCGGCGTAGTTGGTCAGCAGCACGGCAAGGGTCATATATTTGGTCAGACCGCCGGCAGATACCTGCTTTGTGCTGTCCTTATCATAGACGATGATGTTGGTATCCGTGTTCACGATATAGGCGCTTGCAGCCTGCACCTGATACACCGGGCTGGGGTCGAACATGGCCCCGGCGGGCAGCACAAGGCAGCTGAGCAGAAATACAAATGAAAGAACCAGTGCAAAAATACGTTTCATGTGGACAATTCCTTTAAAAAGCGATAAAATATACTAGATACGGCTGCGCTGTGCGGCGCACCGGAAAATCAATTTTGCAGCAAGTGTGCTGTGTTCTATAATAATAACAGGTTTGCCGGGGCGTTACAAGAGCCTTGCGGTGTTTTACACCGTTCTTTCGCTCCGGCAGGGAGGGCAGGAATGGTATATCTTACAGGGGATACCCACGGCGATATCCAGCGCTTCAAGCAGGGCAAGCTGCGCTGGCTGGGCAAAAAGGACACCGTGGTGGTGCTGGGGGATTTCGGCTTTGTGTGGGACGGCAGCGCCGCAGAGCGCAAGCGGCTGGACTGGCTGCGCAAGCGCCCCTACACGATTCTGTTTCTGGACGGCAGCCACGAAAACTACGACCTGCTGGCGCAGTACCCGGAGACCGAGCTGTTCGGCGGCAGGGTACAGAGCCTTGGCGGCAACGTGTACCATGTGTGCCGGGGCAGCGTGCTGGAGCTGGAGGGCAAGACCTATCTCTGCTTCGGTGGTGCGGAAAGTCAGGATAAGGACGACCGGGAGCCGGGCGTGAACTGGTGGAAGCAGGAGATGCCCAGTGACGAGGAGTACGACACCTGCCGCCGCAACTTAGAGAAAGTAGACTACAAGGTAGATTATGTGCTGACCCACGATGCACCAAGCAGATTTTTGGATTTTACCGCCCTTGCCCTTGGCGAAAGCAACCGTCTGCACCTGTTTCTGGATGAGATCCTGCTCAAGCTGACCTACGAAAAATGGTTTTTCGGCTGCTATCACAAGGATGTGCAGCTTTCCACCAAGAGCCGGTGTGTGTTCTGTGACGTCATCCCCATGGGCGAGCGGCGCACCGGGCTGTTCCGCCGATAGGAGGCAAAATGCAGGTCACGGTAAAACTATCCTCCCGGGAGGGGGCGGCGCACATCAGCGGCATTCTGGCGGGCTTTACTCTGCTGGCAAAGCGCGGGAAACTGACCCTGCGGGTGCAGGACGTGCGGCAGGGCAATCCCCTTGCCCGGGAAGCGCTGCTGGAAACCGAGATCGACGGCCGCACGGTGGTGTTCGATTTGATGGACGGCTACTTCTACAACGACCCGGCGGCGGTGCTGGCACTGTTCCACCGGGCGGATGTGGTGTTCAAGCGCAGTTTTTCAGCCGAGAAGAACCGGCAGTTCCCGGGCGATATCTCCGCAAAGCTGCGGCCATTGGGGCTGAACTATTACGTTACCTGTCCGGGCTCGCCGCTGGAAGCGGAGCGCAGCGTAAAGAGCCGCCTGAAGCAGTGGGCGCTTTCCACCCGCTGCTACCCGCAGGACTTTGAAGCCCGGCTGACCCGGGTGCGCAAAAAGCCGCGCATCCTCTTCTTGACCCGTCTGTGGGACCCGGAGGAACCGGCGGTGCAGCAATACCCGGAGTTACAGGCAGAGTGGCGGCAGGTGAATGCAGACCGCATCGAGCTGCTGCACCGACTGCAAAGTGCCTTCCCGGCGCAGTTCACCGGCGGCGTGTCCGACAACGCCTGCGCCCGGCGGCTGTGCCCGGAGCTGATCCTGCCGGACAAGCTGACCGGCAAGCGCGCCTATCTGCACCGGATGCAGCACACGGAAATTTGTGTGGCTTCTACCGGACTGCACGGCTCTACCGGCTGGAAACTGGCCGAGTATGTGGCGGCGGGGCGCGCCATCGTTACCGAGCCGCTGCGGTACACCCTGCCGGGCGGCTTTGAAGAGGGCAAAAACTATAAAACATATACGTCCCCGGCAGAGTGCGAGGCGCAGCTGCGGCAGCTGCTGGCAGACCCGGCGGCGATCTTAGCCATGGCGCAGCACAATGCGGCGTACTATCAAGCGTGGCTGCGGCCGGAGCAGCAGGTGCGGCAGGCTTTGCGGCAGCTGGAAACAGGGGAAATGTAATGTGAGGGGGAAAACGGGGTATGGAAGAGCAGAAACGGCATAGCGGCTTTGAGACGATGCGCATTCTCAGTATGGTGATGATCGTTCTGATGCACGGCATCGGGCACGGCGGGCTGGGCAGTGCGGCACCGCAGGGGTCGGCAGCATTCTGGATCTACTGGCTGCTGTTTATTCTGGCGCGTGTATCCACAAACTGTTTTGTAATGCTTTCCGGCTATTATCTGTCGGAGCGCAAGGGGGCTGTCCGCGCCGGGCGGCTGTTTCGCATCGGGGCACAGGTGTGGTTTTACTCCATGCTCACTTTCTGCGTTGCGGTCAAGGCGGGTGCGGTGCCGCTTTCAGCCATTTCGCTGCTCCGGGCACTTTTACCACTTACCTCCAACGGCTACTGGTTTGCCTCGGCCTATTTTCTGATGTACCTCTCGGTGCCGGTGCTGAATGCGGTGGTGCAGAGCCTTGACCGGCGGCAGTACAAAACGCTGCTGCTGGTGGCGCTGCTGCTGCAAAGCGTGTGGGGCACGCTGTTCTACTGGGCAACGGATGAAACCTTTGTGAATAACGGGTACAGCTTTATCTGGTTCTACACCCTGTATTTTATGGCCGCTTATTTCCGCAAATACCGGGTGACCGTGCCCAGCGGGCTGTGTTTGCTGGCATATCTGGCAGCTTCGGCGGCGGGGCTGTTCAACCGGATGCTGGCGCTGCGGGTGGAAAACGCCCTGCACCTGAACGGCTTTGCGAATACCGTCAACGGCTATCAGGCACTGGCTACGGTCATCGCCTCGGCAGCAATGTTTTTGCTGTTCCAGAATATCCGTATCCGCTCGGACTACTGGCGGCGCTGGGTATTCCGGCTGGCACCGCTGTCTTTCGGGGTGTATCTGCTGCACGACAGCGATTTTACCCGGGCGCTGCTGTGGCGGCTGGTAGACCTGCCCCGGTTCGGCGGGGCGCTGCTGCCCTCGCTGGCGTATCTGACTGGTGCGGTGCTGCTGGTTGCCGCTGCGGGCTACGCGGTGGATGCCGTGTATCAGCGGCTCTACCGCCTGCTGCACCTGCCCGCACTGGAAACAAAGCTGGACGCCCTGACCGCCCGCATCCTGCAAAACATTGTTGGGAGCAAGGAAACGTAAAGAAAAGCGCTGTCGCACGAGTTTTTTGTGCGACAGCGCTTTTTTAGTTCATCGGCCCGGCCTTGTCGAACATCTGCTGCACCTGCGCGGCCAGCAAAGCGTGGGCCGGGCTTTCCAGCAGCGGGTCAGCGGCAAGCAATGCAGCGGCCTCGCTCTGAGCGGCGTGCAGGGTACGGGTGTCATTCATCAGGTCGGCGATCTGTAAGGTGGGCAGACCGTGCTGACGGCTGCCGAAAAAGTCGCCGGGGCCGCGGGTCTCCAGGTCGTACTGCGCCACGGCAAAGCCGTCGGTGGTGGAGCAGAGAAATTTCAGCCGCTTCTGCACGGCTTCGCTGGTATTGTCGCTGACAAGGAAGCACCAGCTCTCGGCAGCGCCGCGTCCCACCCGCCCGCGCAGCTGGTGCAGGGCGCTCAGACCGTAGCGCTCGGCGTTTTCGATCACCATCACGCTGGCATTGGGCACGTCCACGCCCACCTCGATGACGGTAGTGGACACCAGTGCGTCCAACCGCCCGGCCTTGAAATCCTCCATGACGGCGGCCTTTTCCTTGGGTTTCAGCTTGCCGTGCATCAGCCCCACCCGGCGGTCGGGCAGCAGCGCCTTGGCAATGTCCTCATAGTAGGTCTTGACGGCGTTCAGCCCGCCGTCCGGCACATCCTCAATGGCGGGGCAGACCAGATACACCTGCCGTCCCTTGTCGATTTCGCTGTCCAGAAAGCGGTACAGGTCCTGCCGCCGCTTGCCAGTGATGCACCGGGTCTTGACCGGGGTGCGCCCGGGGGGCAGCTCGTCCAGAACGGAGATATCCAGATCGCCGTAGATCAGCAGCCCCAGCGTGCGGGGGATAGGGGTGGCGCTCATGACCAGCAGGTGCGGGTTCGCGGCCTTTTCGGCCAATGCGCCGCGCTGACGCACCCCAAAGCGGTGCTGCTCGTCGATGACCGCCAGACCCAGCCGGGCAAACTCCACCCCTTCGCTCATCAGGGCGTGGGTGCCCACCACAAGGTCGGCTTCGTCCTTGCGGATGGCAGCCAGCGTGGTGCGGCGGGCGGCGGCCTTCATGCCGCCGGTCAGCAGGGCCACCCGCATCCCGAAGGGGGCAAGCAGCCGGTTGAGCCCCTCGGCGTGCTGCGCGGCCAGAATTTCGGTAGGCGCCAGCAGCGCGGCCTGATACCCCGCCCGGATGCACGCCCAGATGGCGGCAGCAGCTACCAGCGTTTTGCCGCTGCCCACATCGCCCTGCAACAGGCGGTTCATGGCGGTTTCGCCCGCCATATCGTTTAAAATCTCCTCCACTGCACGGCGCTGCGCCCCGGTGGGGGCAAAGGGCAGACTCTGCCAGAAAGGGGATGGATCGGCGCGGCGCATGGGTGCCCCGGTGGCCGCAGCGCCCCGGCTGCGCATCCGCCCGATGCCCAATTGCAGCACCAGCAATTCCTCGTAAATGAGCCGCCGCCGCGCCGCTGCAGCCTGCTCCTCGGTGGCAGGGCAGTGGATGGCGCGTACCGCCTCGGCCTTGGGCAGCAGACGGTATTTTTGCAGCATCTCCGGGGGCAGTGGGTCGGGCAGCAGCTCCGCGTGGGGCAAAAGCTGCCGGATGCAGCGGGAGATGGCGCTGCTGGTAAGCCCCTCGGTCTGGGGGTAAACGGCCTCAAAGGGCGCGGCCTGGATCTGTTCAGCGGTGCGCACCTGCGGGTTGACCATCTGGCGGCGCAGCATCCCGCCGGTCACGATGCCCTGAAAATAGTATTCCTGCCCCAGCTGCAATTTCTGGGTGGCGTAGGGGTTGTTGAACCATGTGATCTCCAGACTGGCTATATCGTCCCCGGCGGTGATGCGCTCCATCCGCCGCCCACCCGGCAAAATGCGCCCGCCGGGCTTTGCGAATACCTCGGCCTTTACCACGCATTCGGTGTCGGCGGGAGCTTCCGCAATGGAGTAGGGCTTGGAAAAGTCAATGTAGCGCCGGGGGTAGTGGCACAGCAGGTCTGCCAGCGTCACGATGCCCAACTTCTCGAACCGCTCTGCGGTTTTTGGGCCGACCCCCTTCAGGTAGCGCACCGGGGTGTCCGGCGTTAAGGTAGTGCGGTTTTCGGTGGGCATGGCGTTTCAACTCCCTTCCAAGCGTAGTATAGTCATTGTAACACGGACGGGGAACAGATGCAAATATTTTGCCCTTGCGCGGCAGCTGTGGTATACTGACATTACAAAAAGGGAGGAGAGATACTGTGGAGATACGCAACGCAACTATGGATGATTTACAGGCCATTGCCGCCGTGGAGGCAGCCTGTTTTCCGGCAGCGGAGGCTGCCACAGCGGAAGAATTTGCCGGACGGCTGGCACACTATGCCGGTCATTTCTGGCTGCTGCTTGAGCAGGGGGAGCTGGTGGCCTTTGTGGATGGCTTTTGCACCGACACACCCGACCTGACTGATGAGATGTACGCGGATGCCGCCCTGCATGATGAAAATGGTGCATGGCAGATGATCTTTGGGGTGAACACCCTCCCGCGCTGCCGCTGCCGGGGCTATGCCGGGCTGCTGCTGCAAAGAGCCATTGCAGATGCCCACACACAGGGGCGCAAGGGGCTGGTACTGACCTGCAAGGAGAAGCTTTTGCACTACTATGCAAAGTTCGGCTTTGTGAACGAGGGCGTTTCTGGCTCTACCCACGGCGGGGTGGTGTGGTATCAGATGCGGCTGCGGTTCTGAGAGAACGGTTTGGAATGCGCTCCGCGCCTTACGGGTTGCGGTGGTCGTCGTTGTTGCTGCGCATAAATAACGGAATTAGATTTTTTTATTCGGGATTCAGAAAAGCCTGCGGGCTTTTCTGAATCCCATTTTCACGGGAGGGGTCGTGAAGAAAAACGGCATTTGCAATTCAGACCGCCCTTTGATCATTGCAGCCCTTCTGTGAAAATAGCGTTTGGAGCGCTCCGCAGAGCTTGTCGGGGCAAAGCCCCTCCATCTGCTAACGCAGACCGCTCTGCCGCTTAAAAGCCCCACTGGGGCTTTCATTGCTGCGCAAACGCGGTCGCTCCAAACGCGAAATAAAAATAATCATTCCGCTGAATATGTGCAGAGCGCAGCGGAGCACATTTTAAATTGTCCCGCTCCCGGCAGGGGACAGTGCAAAACAAAAAAATCCCGGAAGCCGAAGCTTCCGGGAATCTTTTGGAGGTGACGACCAGATTTGAACTGGTGGATGAGGGTTTTGCAGACCCTTGCCTTACCACTTGGCCACGTCACCATATAAGGGAGTGATGAATACCACTCCAATGGAGCGGCCGACGAGGCTCGAACTCGCTACCTCCACCTTGGCAAGGTGGCGCTCTACCAGATGAGCTACGGCCGCATATTCGGTGCATTTTACCTTGCACCCGTCATTTCTGACGCCTTGAAAAACAAGTTCCAAAGTAGGTGAAAGCTTACGCTTTCTTGGTGGCGACCCGGATCGGGCTCGAACCGACGACCCCCAGCGTGACAGGCTGGTGCTCTAACCAACTGAGCTACCGGGCCATACCGGAGCAACTGTTGCTGCTCCTTAATGGAGCGGCCGACGAGGCTCGAACTCGCTACCTCCACCTTGGCAAGGTGGCGCTCTACCAGATGAGCTACGGCCG
>NZ_PXUP01000020.1 GCF_003324185.1 Faecalibacterium prausnitzii | reverse complement strand
TTGAATTTTGTCCGAAATTTCATCGTATCTGCGTTTTAATTTTGCGTTTTACTGCTCAATCGGCTTCATCGTGGGGATGTGGCAAGATTCGGCTCTGTTTTCGTCCAACAGAATCCAACAGCATCCACGAAATCGGGAGATTTCGGTGGGAACAATCCAACAAGCTCCAACACTGTCCACGAAAGTTGTACACGGTTCTGGTCAAGACCCCATTTTCAGGGGTTCTGACGGTGACAAGGACGGCTTTCGGGGCAGGCGGTCGGACGTAGATATCCGCGACGTGCTTCATTGCCCAGCAGAGGAGAACATTTCGGTTATATCGCATCCGATTTTACCGCACGAGCAGCGCACTCTGCAATGCGGTCATAGATGCTTTCTTCTTTTCTTGGGTCGCTTCTGCGTACACATCCATTGTGGTGGTGATGTCCGCATGACCCATGATTTCCTGAATGACTTTCAGGTTGGTTTCGTTTTCGCAGAAGCGGGTGCAGAACGTATGCCGGAGATGATGGCAGCTAAAGTTGGGCAGGAGAATCGGGTCACGATCTTCTGCATCAGCCTTGGCTGCTTCTTCCTTATTATAGTCTGCGCAGATTGTATGAATCGTGCGATTGATCATTCCCGGCAGATAGACCTTGCCTTCCCCCGTGCAGAACACAAATCCAGAATAACCATCAATTTCATCCGTGGAGAATCCAATCACCTTTTGATACTGATATTCTTCCAGAAATGCGTTGAACACGTCATCCAGCATCGGGATGATACGGATGCCTGCGCTGGTTTTAGGGGAGTTGACATGATTCGTGCAGGAGCCATCTTCCTGAACGCGATAGACCAGATTGTGATTGATGCTGATCGTTCGATTCTTGAAGTCGATGTCCTGCCACCGCAGACCCAACACTTCGCCAATGCGACAGCCAGTACCGAGCATTACCGTAAACAGTGGATACCATCCGCGATACTCTTCGCTGTTGGCGATGTAATTGGTGAATGCTTTCTGTTCGGGAATGGTAAGCGCATGACGCTTTTTCTTTTCCCAGCTATGGCTTTTCTTGATTTCGGTCATAACGCCCTCCGTAGGATTCAAACGCAGCAGTCCATCACGGACGGCCATTGTAAAGGTCGGATGCAGCAGAGTATTCACAATCTCCATGCTGTTCGGCTTAAAGCCTTTTTCCATGATCAGGGAGTAGTAGAACTTCTTCACATCCGTATATTTGATCTTGCTGATGCGCCGTTTCCCGAAATCGACACGGACATAGTGGTTGTATATATATTTGTAGTTGGTCAGGGTGGATTGCTTCAGGTCGTACTTCTGGGAAATGTACTCGTCAAACAGTTCGTTCAACGTAATGCGCTCTGCACGGTCGGGGTCAAGACCATCCTCGATTGCTCTGCGAATTTTGACCTCTTTTTTTCTTAGTTCGCTCAACTCCTTTGCATAGACCGCTTTTTGCTCACCGCGAATCGTAGTATAGCGGAACACATAGCGACCATCTTTACGCTGGAATTCGCCTTTTTTCAAAGCGTATCCACGGGAATCTTTTCTTGCTTTTGTTGCCATTCTTCTCACCTCATTTTCAGATTAGAGGAAAACAGCCATATCCTGATGGACTGCATCAGAGATTTTGCAATCACTTTTTGCTGTCCTGCTCCAAGGATACTCTATGTTCTCCATCATTGCAAGGATGTCGGATTCTGGGAAACAAAAAAATCGCCGTTTCAAATGAAACGGCGACCCGGTATGGAATATTTACTTTTGAATCTTTTCAATCAGGCACTCATGCTTCTTCGTGGTTTTGTCGTAGTTGATGCCTACCAGCAGCAGGTTTCCCCGATAGTCCTTCAAGGCATCCCCATAGTTCTTGTTCTTGATTTGAGCCAATGCACCGGATGCACTCTTGTCCCATTTCAGTTCGATCACAACAGCGGGCTTATCCTGATGCAGCCTGCGGGGAATAAAGCACACATCCGCAAAACCTTTGCCTGCGGGCAGTTCACGAACCAGTGTGTAATACTCCCGCGCAAAATAGAACGCCAGATTGATGGTGCAGCTCAGGGAGTTTTCGTCGTTGTATTGCAGAATGGAAACTTCTTCGTGTGCTTTGTCGATGCCGGCGGCCACGGCATCCGCATCCATTGCCCACAATGCTTCGAGCAGCTTGCGGGATGCGTCAACGGAATCCATAACACCTTTCCAGTTCATCGTGCTGATGGCATTGACGTACTCCTGCGAAACTTCCTTGTTGGGAATCGTCACGGTTTCGCTGGAACTATCGTAGGTCAGATAACCCAGATGCACCAGCAGCGTCAGCACATCGTCTTTGCAGGAGAAAGTGGTCATATCATTGCTAAACGTGCCGGTGTTGACCTTCACACGCTCACCAGCCAGCATTCTGACTACGGAATCCTGCAAACCATCCATATCCATCTGGATGTAAATTTTTAGGGCTTCGTAGGTTTCGGTCTGGTTCCAGTAGGTGCCGAACTTGTGCCGCAGCATGGCTTCCACAACCGATTTCGGGCTGTACATAGAATAATGCACATCGCCGGACTGCCGGTGGGCAATCAGGTCATAGCCATCGTACCATGCTCTGGCTTCCTCAAAGTTCATCTGATACTTGTCACAGAGAGCAGCCACTTCTTGTTCGGTGAAACCAAAGTATCCTGCCAGATCACCGGGGTCGGTCATGGAATACTCCGTGAACATATTCAGCGCAGAATGGGAGCCATACTTTTTAATAGGAAGAATGCCCGTCATATAGGCCAGCGCAACATAGTCCTTATCCTTGAGCCACGCCCGCAGGAAATCGAGGTACTTTTTCTGCGCATCCTGATCCTGCTGATATTCACGGAACAGGCAGTCCCATTCATCGATCAGGATCACAAACGACCGTTTTGTTTTTGCGTAGATGTCCTTCATCACCTGAATGAGATTGTTCTCATCCCGGAAACGCACCTCCTGAAAATGGTCGGTCAGGTCAAAGACCAGATATTTTTGCAGCATGGTCAGCATTTCATCCATGCTGTGCGTCATGCTCAAAAATTCCTGCATATTGACCTTGAGGACATCGTACTGGTTCCGATGCTGCTGATAAGAACCTGTCTTGCTGATTTTCAGAGAATCGAACAGGGATGCGGTATCTTCACCACGGTCGTAGTAAGCTGTCAGCATATCCGCAGCCATCGACTTACCGAAGCGTCTGGGGCGGCTAACGCAGATGAACTTCTGCCGGGTGTTGATGACAGCGTTCGTCTTTTCGATCAGCCCGGACTTGTCCACATAGATCTCAGAGTTCAGGCTTTCCTGAAAGCCCTTGCTGCCCGGATTCAGATAACTGCCCATGCAGGAACCTCCCATCGTGCGAATATTATTATGTTCATTATACTCTAATCTGCCTAGAATCACAAGAACGGGTAACAGGGTTTTATGGAAGACCTCCGGCAGTGCGCCGGAGGTGCAAAACTCTCACATACGGAAGGTGTCAAGATATTCATCAAAGATGTCCAGATTCACCAGCACCACACGGCGAATCTTGTAAATTGCTCCTGCTTCCTTTGCGAGCTGTTCAAATGTATGCAGACCCATCGAGTAGAGTTCTGCACCCTCCTGATAGCGGACAAAACGCTTCTTGCCCGACTTGACCATGGGTTCCAGTTCCTTGATTTCAGTTCTTGCAAATGCCATATTGTACCTCTTTTCTATTATGAGTGATTGCTTTCCAGATGCCATTGAATGCCATCCTGCTCCAAGGATATCCAGATTGTTCCATGATTGCAAGGATGCCAAAATTGCGAATTTACTATTTGTGATTTTTGCATCTGTTATGCTGTTTTGGAATCGTTTTTGACCGGATTCTCCTGATCCAGTGCCAGACTGCATTTCAGAGCTTTCTCAATTTGTGTCATTTCCCAGTCGCTCGTCAGACCCATGAAATTGTTGATGCGCTCTTTATCGATGGTGAAAAGTTGCTCCAACAGGACAACAGACGGACGATTGAACGCCGGATTCTTATCAATAAGAACATGGGTCGGCTGATTGGGCTTTTTGGAAATCTTAGAGGTCACTGCGGCTACAATGACAGTCGGCGAAAATTTGTTTCCTGTATTATTTTGAATAACAATAACAGGACGTTTGCCGCCCTGCTCTGAACCATAGTGTGGGTCTAAATCGGCAAAGTAGATTTCTCCACGGCGGAATCCGAAATTTCTTGTCACATAAACGATAATGACCAAGCCCCCTTTGTAATATGTAACAAAAGCCGCCCAGCAGGACGGCTTTTGCAGTGAGAAAGGAAATCTGCCATAAGCAGGGAAATAACTTACTGCTTGATGGGAAGGCTTTTCGTGCGACTGGAGCCGTTGTAGGCTTTCAGAATCTGAAGCATATACTTCTGATAGTTCGGCCCGGTCATTGCCTGACCGCTGCGATAAATCGCCACCGGGCTGGTGCGCTGGAGCTGCCGAATCAGGCGAATGGGGTCGTATTCATGGTCGTACAGAGCAACGAACTGGGTCACGCCCTGCAACACTTCGGCACGAATAGAATCGATATCGCCCTCCCATGCTTCTGCCAGTACACGGAGCGCATCAGTGTAAATGCGCTCACCGTGTTTCCGATACTCGGCAAATGCCGTAGCGATGCAGGCGATTTTCCACTTTGCGTGACTCTGAGCAAAGCTCAGACCAAAACCTGCACGGTTGGTGGCGTTCAGGAAAGCAATGGCTTCCGGGTCGCCGCCGCGAATCTTGGCGCGCATTTTTGCGCCTGCGGTCAGCGGGGCAGAAACACCGGTCTGCTGTGCAAACAGCAAGGCTTCCTGCTGTTCCGTCAATCCCGAATAAACCTTACAGACGATGTTTAAGTCGCAGTTGTTATTCAGCAGCTTGCGGGCGGCGATGGTGTGCTGACCATCGAAAACATAGTAGTGACCGTCCCGGTAGCTGACCTTGGGAGCATTGGCGATGCGCTCGTCAAACTCGGCGGCGATTCGCTTGATACGGTTAGCGTTGAGGTTCCTCTGGTAGTAGCTGCGCGGAACTTCCAGAAACTTGCTGTTGATGACCATTTCGTGATGAACAAGTTTAATCATAGGCAAATTCTCCTTCCAATTTTACGATATAATCCTTTGCTTTCTGCAAAAGTCCAACGACTTTCTGACGGATTTTCGGATTTTTGAGGAACTCCGGGTAGTGCTCAAAGCAGACATCCAGCCGATAGATCATGCTGTCCGCTGCCGATGCCACTTCGCTGAGCATTCCTTCGGCATCAGCCACCTGTTCGACTGATTCCATTTTTGTAGATAGCGTACGAATCGTTTGCAATGCAGTCTGTTTTTGCTTTGACTGAATGATCGGTTCAGGCGGGACTTCAATGACTGCCGGCTCTGCTTGGACTTCACATGGAGCGGTAGAAGTAGTGGACTTTTCAACTTTCTTTGATTTGGATGTTGATTTACTGCTGGACTTTTTTGTTTCTTTGGGAGTACAGATTTTTTCGACAAGTGCCGGACGATCTTCGGGCGGTGCGCGAGCAACGGATGCAATCTCGGCTGCGGTCGGTTTTACCTCGCCGGAAAGGACTTTCCTGCGTGTTCCGGGAACTGCTTCCTCGGCAGCATCTACTCCTTTTGCAAATTCTTCAGATCGTCGAACAAATATTGGTGTTGAACCGATTTCTGTAGCAATTTTCTCGCAAGTTTTCTGACGTTTTAGTTGGTGCTCATTTTGAGCACCAACTAAAACTGTATAGCGATTCGTTCCTTTTTCATTAGGAACAAGTGCTTTTTCTGCTTCATATTGCTTTCCGACAAGATATTTCTTTTGCTCAATTGTCAGGTTACGTCGCCCTAGCTGATTTTTACAAATCCAGACGATTGCTTCATAACGGTCTGCAAACTCTTTCTCGTGGACGGCATACTGGATGTCGGGATGCTTCTGAAGAATTGCGTAACGGTTATGACCGTCAATAATCAGTCCATTCCACACGATGATGGGGTTGATAACCTTGCCATCGCTGACGATGTTCTTTTCGAGCTGATCCAGCTCCTCAGATGTCAGCGGCGGAATCTTGCCCTGAAACTCAGGGTCAATCTTAAGCGCAGTCAATTTCATCATCGAACCGGCCTTTCTTAAAATAGGTGGCTTTCGGGCTGGTGGGCTGGATGTAGTAGTCGTAGCCAAAACGGGTCTGGCAGTAGGTGCAGGGTTCCTTGGTGAGCTGGTAGGGGTCAGCACGGCGGACACGGATGCCGCGCGCATTGCGGAAAGCACTCAGGCAGTGCGGGCAGAGGGTGGTCAGGGTCGATTCATCGGGCTGGCGAGTAAAATTACGGCTCATAATCATTACCTCCGTTTCGTATAGGTGAGTGTTCGGTATGGAAAAAGCCCACTGCCGTGGTTCAGAAGAATCCCGGTGGTGGGCTTTGAAGTTTTGCTTTAAGTTTTTCCAACCTATTTGTCCTCGACCCCCGTTGGATTTGGAATACACCTCGGTAAGTGGGGACTTGCACCCCACTCCACATTGGCTTCTTCAGCCACCCCGTCTTCTTTATGACCGGGCCGCGAGTTACGGAAGTTTCATTATTTTGTCCGAGGGAATGATATTCAATTTTCAAGGTACGGTTTCCAGATTTGGGTTTCTCCCCGTCTGGGGTGTTGCCCTTGCTGTGATCATAGTGTACCTGAAAACTGATTGCCTTTTTAGGATGCATTCCTTCCGCTTTTTGGGCTTTTTCAGCTGAAAAAAGCAGCAAAACCGGAAGCTTTCCTTCCGGTTTCACATAGACACGTTTAATTTTTTGACAACAAAAAAGAAGCCGGAGATCACTCTCCGACTTCCCGTAGATTTGTTATTCGACCTCAATCTCCATTGCAAATGCCAGAAGCTGTTCCCTCAACGATTTCATAGCCTGCTTCTGGTCATTGATTTTTTTACTGAGTGCCAGCTCAGTTTTTGTTTCAACTTTCCCAAGAATGAGGTAATCCAGAGTGACATCAAAATGTACTGCAATCTCAACAAACAAGTCCAGCGGTGCATAAGTGCCTTTTTCCAGACTTCTCATGTGCCGATCACTAATGTTCAGTTTGATTGCGGCTTCTTCTTGTGTTAGTCCATGTGCTTTGCGTAATTTCTGGATTCTATAACCAGCGGCGTAAGGATTAAAGTACATAAGCCAGCCCTCCGACCATGCAGGAGTGCAGCCACAGGCCACACCACAGGGTTAGAGCGCGGGCGGACATTCGACACCAGCAGTTCATTTGACTGCCGGGGCTAGGTTCGTACTCAATCAATCTTCTTTTCATTGCTTTCTTCGTCCTTTCCTTTGTCGATTATGGCAATGTTATGGGGCGGAGCATGGAGAATGCACGGTGCGCTCTCCATGATAGAGAAAAACATCCCTATACTATATAGGACAAAAAACGGATAAAAGTTAGGGTTCAATCATAAAAGTTGAAAAAGTTGCATCTTTCTCGAAGTGCAGATAAAGCGGATTTCATACATTCCGAAATGCTTCCTGCTGTTACCCCCTCTTTTTGCGCAATATCCGATATCTTAAATCCCTGATAATAGTGATCGTAGCACCGTTTGGCCTGTTTGGGTGGGAGGGACAGAATGGCTTCATAAATGCTCATAGCAGAATGCCGCTGTTCGACAGCATCCACGAGAGCCGGTTTCTGAAAAAGGACACATTGCTCTACTGGAAAATTCGGATCATCCAGTGAATGATATGCATGATATCGGCTTACTTGCCGTAGAAAAGCATCTTCTTGATGCTTAAAATCAATAAATAACTGATGGATTTCCTCCGAAACTTCAACAAAAAAATCCTCAGTGTATGTGGTGGGATAATGCTCTTTCAGGTTAATCGTAGGCATAGGCTTCCTCAAATCCGGTCAGGTTGTTGGCGAAATCGAATCAAGGGAGTGTAAGTACTCCTATTGAATTTCCTGCTCAAGGTCATCAAACAAAGGGCAGGAGAAAAACTCTCCAAGAGACATATTAAGGCCGTCGCAGAGTTTTTTGATTGTCCCGATAGAAACACTATGTCGGGAGGAATCGAGCATACTGTAAACGGTAGATGGCGTAACGCCGGAACGGACAGCAAGTTCATTTGGACGAATCCCCCGCTGGTCACAAATCTCTTTGAAACGAATCGCCACAGCGTCCTTTACAGACAGCTCAACAACATCTTTTACTATCATGCTGCGCCTCCTTTGCATGATAGTAACGGATATTGAAATTTTTCGTGTACGCACCTGCGTATATTGACGAAAATATGACAATATTTCATCAATGTCTTAGGCGGTGCGAATTGTCTATTGCAATTTTAACTATATAGAAATATACTTATAAGTACCAAATCATTCCACCGTATAGGAGGACATTATCATGGCAAGACCCAAGGGAAGCAAGAACAAGACCCGTACCGTAAAAGCTGCCGTTGATTATGCAGCAGTCGTTGCAGAAAAGGCCGCAGAAAAGGAAAAAATCGAATCTGAGGTTGCTGCGCTGATTGCCAATATCGATGATCTGAAAGCGCAGCTGAAAACCAAAAAGGTTGAGCTAAAGGCTGCGACTAAAGATCTGGCGAAGGCTGAAGCGAAGAAGGCTGCTGCTGAAGCAAAGGCAGCAGAGGAAGCCAAGAAAGGCGAAGCCGAGGATGTGCTGAAGAAGCTGTTGGCCAGTGGCATGACTGCTGAAGAAATCCTTGCAAAGCTCCAGTGATGTAACATGGGCGCGAGCAAGCGTATCTGCCCGAACTGCGGGCGCAAGATGAAGCAGCAGTTCATCGGGCTGTTTCATTGCAAGTGCGGGACAAGCTGGAAACGTGATATTGGTTTCTTTGAGCGTACCCCGGATATGATTTTTGCACTTGAGCGCAAAAAGATCGGCAGCAAGGTAAAGCAGCTGCCTATAATACGGTATAAGTAAGAGAATGCCCACCGGCTTGAAAGCTGGTGGGCATTCTATCAATGACATAAGAATCCACTTATGCCATTCGGCTTTATAGCAAATCGGTTCTTTTAATACAACAGAAGAAACATTGGTTTGTATATCGCAGATATGCTGTATTGACTGCGCTAATTTCCGGTCTTGTTTTACGATAAAAGAGGTGATTGAATTGATCGACGTATTTTTCTCCGCTACTAAAAAAGCATTAGGTAATATCACTGCAACCTATGATACTGTATGGCCAACCGCAGTTGGATTATGGAATCTGCGCTGTCTGGTCAATGGTGTAAGAAAAGAGTATCCTACTATTACAGAAGCCGAACTAGCCGCAAAATTCAGCTTAGGCAGTGGTATCCACGGGGTAAACTATAAGCGTGCATTTGGAGAACACACATGGGAACAGCAACAAGAAAAGTTTGCATGGATATTATTAAACAGCACCATACCGATTTTTGAAGAATGGTTAGAAGAACTAAAGCGGGATTATTTCCATGATATGAATATCAAGCATTTGCAATTTCCTAAAAAGGTAAAAGACGAGATTGACCGTTTGAAAAAAAATCCATCCACTGTTTTGTCCAACTCGTTTCATTCCACTTACCTTGGGAAAAGGGAGAGATGTTATAGCAAAATCGTTGCATTGATGCACTGCTACAGAGTGTTCAAAGAAGCACGAAACTGTTATATGCACAATGGTTCTAAAGCTGACACAAAATTGACAAATGCCTATGCCGAATATTCACCTTTTGCAACACCTGAGGCATTAGATGTATCGGAAGTTCCAGAATTTCCAGCTCCCGTCTTAGGCGAGGAGATTAGACTTAGTTTGCGTGGTGTCGTTGGCTTTTCCTATATACTGATTAAGATTCTAGTATCGCTGGATACCGAGTTGCTTTGCACCGCAAATGCAGAAGGAGAATTCATCTCCAGATATAAGGAAAAGCATACTCTTTTACGTGCCCTAAAGCCTGATGCTGATAAGGCAAAGCAACAGGTAAGTCAGTACGTCCGGCAATGTGGGTTTCCCACACCATTGGCTGTTGATGACCTTATTTTGTTTTTGCTCAGTCATCATCTGGTGTCTCGTTAAGGTCAATCCAAGATTTATTGCAGATCTTTATGGGTCTGCGGGCGTGGAGTCTTAGTCATATTTATTCTGTTCTTTGTATATTTATGGCTGTCTCTAGCATCTTACAGTAACGATTGCACACTTCTTCAGGGGACACAATTTTAACCAAGCCGTTCCATGCAAAAACCCACCTCAAAAATGTAGGACTCACACAAACTTTAATTTTTGCAATGAAATGTTCCGAATCAACAGCCCATGTACTAATATCTTGCCCAAAAACGTCAATCAGAGCCTTCATAACGATCTGGTGACAGAAAAGTTCGACCTCTGCCGTGTCATCTGCGCCGAACATTTGAAAAATCGACTTCCTATACAGATTCAGATCAAAATTGATTGGTATCGGTGTGGATGCCTCAGCAAGGATTTCGGGACGCTTGAAAATCCGGTCGAGCCTAAAATTCTGCACTTTCTGGCGAGCATCATTATATCCGACAACATAGTAAAAATCGCCATCCCAAATCAATTCATAGGGGCTTACAACGTATGCTTTTCCGCCATGCTTTAGGAATACCTGCTTGTTGACATCATAATCAATGTATTGAAACGATATTTTCTTTTTGGAGTCGATAGCCGAATTGATAGCATCTAAGATATAATAGCCTTTTTCATTTTCGGATTTCACACGGTCAGAAACATCAATATGTCTACGAAGTTGATCTGCATTCTGCTCGCTAGTTAAGGCCAACAGACGTTTTATCAGTTCTTGACTTTTCTTCTCTGTAATAAACTTAGATGAAAGAACGGCATCAATCAGGACTTTCAATTCAGCAAGGTCGAACAGTTGACCATCATAGTAGTATTTATTTTGCGTTGAATGTATGATTTCGATAGGGAGGCCGCCTTGCTTCATGACTTCCAAATCTTTTCCTAAAGTATTTCGATTTACATCAATGTCATATTTTGTCTTTAGCCGGTCGATAATCTCTATGGTCGAAAGCGGATGACTTTCATCTGAGTTTTCGACAAGAAGCTGGTACAGATAAACAATTCGGTATTTTGTCTTATTTTCCATCTTGTGATCTCCACCATTGTTATTTTTTCAGGAGAGTACATACGGCATATTCAGGATAAGCTTCAAGGATTTTTGCATTCATCTTATCGTCGATAATTCCACTAAGATAATCTGCATCCACACAAAAGAATTTTTCTCCCAGTAGTCTAGCCGGTAACTGATTTATGGTTTGGGGAAGTCCAACGCTGCCAATCACTCCGTATCCTTCAGCACTTACCTGAAGGGCTGACTTTGAGAACGGCGTACTATCTTCTTTGGTGATGATGACATCCAGCCCATTCTGAAAAGGGCCGTTATCATCATCGCTAGTTTTCTTTTTTCTTCTTTTCTTTTCTAAGGCTCTATAAATAATAAAATTCACAGACTGATCGTATTCTGGATAATCATAATAATAGTATACTTTATTATCTACCGCAAAATGCTCGGCGCAGGAACCCTTTTCGACAACCAATCGAATACGGCTCATCGTCACTCTAGAGCCAAACGCATTGGGATGAATGCTTTCAACTGTATGCGGAATATAAATTGTTACATACTTACAGTCGGAAAATGCGTTTTCATCAATTTTCTTAATTGATGTTGGTAATACGATTTTCCGTATTTCGCGTCGCATAGTGACTTCTTCTGGAATAACACCACGACTGGGATTTATTGGAGAAAAAGTATTTGCACCAATTCTTGTCACCGGACAATCCTTTATTGCAGATGGAACCTCCACGCAGTCAATAGAATGTCCTCTAAACTGCAACAGGATAGTGTTCCTTTTTGGGTCGATTTTGTAACCCCAGTCGGATTCAACATCTGACGGGTGAAGTTCCATATAATTAGAAACGATTTGTACCTTTTCTTCGATTTCTTTTCGATAGTCATCATATAATAATCTGTCCAATGTGCAAGACCTTATTTTTTCTGGAAGCTGATTATTATCAATTAAATAGCGCAGGATGATTCTATCATTTCGCACAATAGAATAGTAGAATAATTCTTCGTGATGTTTTGCAATATACTCTCTGTTGCCTTGAATCACTTTATCGGAAAAAGCCGCACTGCTATAAGTCGCATATGCAAATCCTCTTACCACAGAAAAATTATCAAACTCATGTGCCCACTTTTTGATTTCTTCATTTATAAGGATGACAAGGGCATTATTGGGAAGGGAGATGTAACTAGACTTTTTACTATTTCCATAAACCACCAGAACAGTAGGGCTAGCAGGAAGGCTTTCTGGCAGATTTCCTAAAAACACCATTCTTTTCAGCTTCGGACACATTGTGAATGCTCCGTCTTGAATAGAGCATACCGATTTTGGAATAACAACTGTTTCAAGATTTTGGCATTTTGAAAAACAAAATTCTCCAATGGATTTGATCTTGTCTGGAATACGAATTTCGACTAAGTCGCTGTCATTTTCAAAAAAATGTTCTGGAAGTTCGGTTATTCCGCTGTCAATGTCAAGAATCTTAACGGATGAAATATCTGTCAGGTCAATGCGGTCATCTAATGAATCATCATCGGATACATCTTCAAATGAATTTTCATCAAAATCTGACAGATAGGCAGACAGAGAATTTGTCACCCAATCGACTTCATTAGGAGACAAGTCGTATTCATCGCACAAATCCAAGAGATCGTCCATTGATATTTTTTTATTAGCCAATTTTACGGAATCGACTAATGCCAAACACTGTTCACTCATCCAAACATCCTTTCAATCTGATATTTTATTTCGTCCACCAGCCCGCACGTTTCTTTGTTGCTTTTCCTCCGCATTCCTTAAAGTGAAACACATACCCTGTTTCACTAAGCTGCTCAATAATATCCTTGATTTCAATTCCACCTATAACCCACAGCACACCATTTTTAGGACGATTATCAATATACGGAAGATTGCAGCCTTTCAATGCTTTGATAAGCTCATCTTCATCGGCAGATTCCGTATTATCGTTGAGAAACAACTGCAAATCAGAAATACTTTTAGAAAGCTCATCTACTTCAATTAGAGATAGGTTATGCTTTTCGCAAATTTTCAGAAAGTCGCTTTGACTTATTTTAGTTTCCGAATGAATTAGTTCATTTTGGATTTCTTTGCAAGTCTTATTCATATACAAAAAAGCCTGTGCCCGATATGAGCACAGGCTTGTCCACCGTGTTAGTTATTATTTTCTGACGGGATGAAGCATTTTGCCAGGGCTTCATCCGAAATATCCGCATTGAATCGCTCATCGAATTCAGTGATGAAATCAGAGAGACGGTTGACAAAATCATCTGTAGAGGTGGCTCCATCCACGAGCTTTTCGTAGAGAACATCTACGCCACCACGCACATAACTATCATAGTGTTCTTCATCCGCTGGTTCGTGTTTGCGGAATGCTTTATCAAGTCGTTTCTGAGCATCAGGCTCATACACACTATCCAAAAGCATAATCAGCCTGAAGTTGAAAAGCATTTCTTCAGAGGAGTAGATCACACGATCACCCATGATATTCGTAGTGTCTACTTCACCCGTTGTCGGGTTCTTTGTGTTATCAAGCTCCGCTGTACGATTATACAAAAATCCAATCAACGGAGCATTACACAGGACATCAACATTGCGCTCGAATACTTTGGTCGGAATGCCCTTAATGGATTCAAATATACTCGTTAGCTTTGTAACGCGAACCGCATGGGAGCCTTTGAATCTATATTGCTTGTCAAACATCGTACTTGCCCCCTTTATACAAGATGCGTTTCAAACTCATCGATCTTTTCAAAATGATGTCGGCTACCGATTTTGTCACTCATGTATTTCTCTGCCAAATCACCATCCGTATCCTTTATAAAGATGATAACTTGCTCAGCAACATCAGGCAATGCTTTACATACAGCCTCAATACGCTTCTTGTCAAATGCGGACAAAGGTGCATCCATTACCAAAGGATACGGCTCAGATTCAAGCATCCGCAGGTTCTCAGAGCTTGCATTCTTGTTTTCACGAGCCATTTTGATGATACCTGCAATGAACGCAAAAATAACCGAAATGCTCTGTGCGGTAGACGTTTCCACATTATCATCGCCAAAGCCAGTGACCGTCACTGTAATGTGATACTTTTCATCAATGGAAAGCTCCAACCCACCATCATAAATGTCGTTGAAAATACTATTGATCGTAGCCTGAAGTTTATCGCGCACTTCTTTTTCGCTTGCCTGATATGTACTAGTAAGCTGATTGAAAATTTCACCTGCGTAAAGGCGACAAACTTCAATCAAACGGTTCTTGTCATCCTTTAGACTGAGTTCGCGCCGATCCTTTTCAGCGCTGTCGCGCGTACTGATTTTGTCATCCCGCTCCGAAGTAAGGTCTGCAATTGTACTAGTCTGCATAGAAATGGATTTCTTGCACTGCTGGATTTCCATTTCCAATTTTCTGACGGCTGCTGTTATGTCATCGCTAGATGCCATCTTACTTTCCAGTCGGCGGAGTTCATCTTCCTTATCGGTGATTGTGTCATCATCGTCACTGATAAAAGTATAGGATGCCGAAATTGCATCAGGAATATTTGTTCTATTAAGCGCAGAAATCCTGCTTTTTGCATCCTTTTTGAATTGAGAAACCGTTGTGCTAATTGATTGAGGGGGTAGGTAATCCATCAGAGCCTTGACATTCTCATAAGGAACTGTGCCTTCATCCAAATGGGTTCCACAAATACATTTTTTCTGGCGGAGAAGATATTCGATTGTCTTGACATGCATATACGGAATATCTGCATTCGGAATGGTTTCGTCTTTCAGCACCTGCATGGCACGGTAAATCAGGCTTTTAGAAAAGAATGAACTTGCTCCTGCATTAAACGCCTGAAACATTTCCCGACAGGTCTGCGCACGATGCTTTTTAGCTGTCTCGATGCTTCTCTCAAGTTCTTCTCTTTCTTTTTGCAGTTTCTTTCCATCATCATATTTCTTGATTTCTTGAGCTTTCTCAACAAGACGCTTGCTAGCTTGTTCTTGTTGTTCCCGTGCTAGTTCAAGCGCCTCTGTGATCTCATCAATTCTGTCCTGACAGCGCACAATCGTTTCCGAATATTGTGCAATCTTGGAATCACTGTTTCTGTCATAGGCTTTGTCAAAGCTGCCAATAACACCAGAGGAGCCTCTGAAATGATTGATTGCAGAGAGCATTCCGTTCAAGCCGAGCAAACCGTTGACCGCCTGAGCAAAATCGTCGCTTTTCTTGTTGCCGGCAATGTCTTTGCTCATCTTCTCGATGCGTTCGCCATCAAAGAAGAAATAGCGTGACAGTTCTTTGGGAAGAATATTCTTTACCGCATCCTCACAAGCAGTCTTTTTTTCATAGGAAAGTGTTCCATCTGGCTGCTTTGTCGCAACGGCAAAAACTGAATTTTGAGGTGTGATCTTAGTGTAGTCTCTCACATAGACCTGTTCTCTTGTCAAAACATAATCGAGCACTCCATGCTTGAGGCAGAGTTCCACTCGCACAGTCTCTTTTGCTCCCGGAATCATCTTGCTTGCTACTTTTGTATTGAGCAATTTTTTGTCCAAGAAAGAAGTCTCACCGTACATACACCAAAAGAAAGCCTGCGCAAAAGTCGTTTTTCCGCTGCCGTTTTCGCCAAGGATAATGGTCACGTTCTTTCCATCAGAGCCATCTGCGAAAGAGATAAACTCGTTCTGAAATTGCCGAAAATTTTGCAGCTTTATTGATTCGATAAGCATTTTACTTCCTCCTCAATCATCTTTTTGATTTCCGTAACCATCTGCGAGTCCGATTTTGCCCTCGATTTGTTGTTCCGATTTTCCTGAATAATGATTTTGTTCATCAGCCTACGAACAACTTTTTCATCAACTTGGTTAGAATCCGCCATTGTTAATCCTCCTTTATGGATACTAAACTCAGTCACTAGACTTTATTTCTTTTGCAAACTCAGCTTCAACCCCAACATCTTCGATGGTTTCAATATGGTAGACTTCCTGAATGTCCCAGATCAATGTCTGGGCATCCATTCCGTTCAGCGCCTGCGCTGCAAATTCCTGCATTCTTGCGCATTCATTCTTCACAAGCGAAACATCCCGATTTGCTTGTTCAATCGTTAACCCCGGTACTTCATCCAATGGTCTTGGAAGCGTCACAAAATCATAGATTTCCGCATAACTTTTTCCCGGAGCTTTTCTTAAAACACGACCTCTGCGTTGGATATACTCTTTCGGATTCGTTGTGCTAGCGAGGATAAATGCCGTTTTGATTCCGGGAATATTAACACCCTCGTCCAGACACTTTATCGCAACAATTGCCTGAAGTTTGCCATCATCCTGAAATTTTTCCTTGATAGTAGTTCGTTCCTCTATGCTTTCGCGTGACGTAAAGCGAGCCACTCGCATTCCCAATTCATTACCGAGCATATGAGTAACGGCATCAATTTGTTTGATGTCTCCACTATCAACATCCGAATCGTCAGATTTTTCATCAAGTATATTGGTCGCACCACAGTAAACCAAAATGTTATTTTGATTTTTATATGGCTCTATCTGTTTTCGCAATTCTGAAATCTTTGCGATTGCTCCCGCAACTACTCGTGACCGCTTGATTGCCAGCATCTCACCATAAGAATCTAATTTGGCATTGCCGCTTCGACCTTGAATGATGTGCTTTGCCATTTCCGAAGAAATCTCCGAATATTTTTCCAACTCGTCATCAGAAAGATATACGACTACGGGATAATATTTGTACGGAGTCAGCTTCCCATCTCTAATAGCTTGTTCCAGCGTATAATCAATGCACTTTTTTCCAAAAAAGTTATACAAAGCTGCCGTGCCTTCTTCATCTCGATGGCGATCCATCGTTGCGGACAGAGCCAATCGATATGTAAAGCGATCATCAAGGAGCTTTCGGATTCTCTGTGCGCCAAAATTATGTGCTTCGTCAACCATTAGGAGTATTGGAGCTTTGATTTTATCTATCTGTTCTTGCACAAAAGCACTAGAGAATGTTGCATTGGTACAAACAAGACAGAAAAAACTTTTCTTTGGTATCATGCGCTGATCTCGAATGGCCTTTTCGAGTCTCTTTTTCCAATCTTTTTGAGAGGATGAACTATACCCTATGATAGGCTTAATATTGAATTTGACAATATCTTCGACCCATTGTTCTACAAGGTGCTGGTATGGGCAGACGATAATTGTTGCAAGGCAATCGTTCAAATCTTGCGATAACTTTGCGACAGCTGCCAGACCGCTGATTGTTTTGCCAGCACCCGTACACATAGAGAATATTCCACGATAATTTGAGCCAGCCCATGCAGCAACGGCAGCTTGCTGATAGTCTCTCAACTGTATTTCTTCGGGCATCCGTGCGCCAATCGGATTTTCAGTGGCAACTCTTGTGGCAGACTTCTTATCTTTTTTGAACTGTTCTTCATCCAACCGGAAGCTCACAGGAGCCTGTCTTTGAAACTTCTTTATCAGTGCTTGCGTTATTTCCGGGGCAGCAATGACCTTTATTCCGCACTCCTTATCGTTCCAAATAGAATCAAAAGCCTTCTTCTTTAGTGCAACCTGATCTCGTTCATAATCACTTTTCCAACCGCAAAAGACATCAATTGTTTCATAGTTTACTTCCATGGCGGTTGCGGATTCATTCATTGAGCCAGAGAACGCTATCGTATTTCCGGATGAATCTTCCATAAGACCCATCTTTTCATGGTACATTCCAATACCGCCATTTTTTTCGGTATAGGCAATTTTTATATCAAGAATATCATCTTCTATCAGCTTCGTAAGAAGATTCAGTCGTTCTAATGTATAATAGTCGTCTGATACATCTTCCTCACGAATTTGTCTTAAAATCGCTTCCTTGATATAAGTTTCCCTGTTCTGATAGCCCTGCTGTATGGCTTTCATATCTTCTTCCGAAAGATATGGAGATGCTACGATTTCGATTTTTCCGCCGTGACTAGCCATTTTGCAAATACCCTTTGAAATTTCTGCCAGTGCGGAAGAAGAAAAGAACCCCACAGCTCTCTTATAGCAGATTGCATCGCCAAGGATAGGAAGATAAAAATCCTGAACAACATTATCAATCAGGGATCGATATTCACTTTTTATATTATGGTCAGGAAAGGACATGATGTGATCTCCTTCAGATGGCTTGTTCGATATAATCGAGAGCCTCGACTAAGGCTTTGTAATCATCTTCGCTTGTAAAATACCCTACGCTGAACCGAATCGTGCCAGCCGGGTAGGTGCCCAAGAACTTATGCGCAAGCGGCGCACAGTGCAGACCTGTCCGCACAGATACCCCCTGTTTGCTTAAAAGGTTGCCTGCAATGTCACTGCTGATTCCTTCAAACAGGCAGGAAACGATGCCCACATACTGCTGCTCAGGAGAATTGCCAACGACAGTAATAAAATCGTACTGTGATAGAATATCCAGCAGCTTTTTACGATTTTGTTGTTCATGCTCGAATATTATCTGCAATCCGATTTCTTGACTCCACTGCAACGCTGCGTTCAGCCCTGCAATACCGGCAATGTTGGATGTGCCCATCTCATATCTTTCGGGCAAGCTGTCTGGCATATCCTGATTGGCAGAGTCATATCCTGTTCCGCCAAATAGCACTGCCGGCAGCTGAATTTCTGGCTTCATCACGAATCCAGAGATTCCGGTCGGGCCATACAGTGTTTTGTGCCCAGCAAACACTGCAAAATCGAATGTAGTTCGGCCAACATCGCAATCTACCAGTCCAGCGGTCTGTGACATATCGAGGACAGTGTAGCTGCCGTACTTTTTAGCCAATTCAAAGATTTCAGCAACAGGCGCAATCAAGCCAATCACATTGCTGGCATGACTGACAACAACAACATCCGGCTTGCAATCATCAAACTGATACCGTATTTTTTCGAGATCATATCGAAAATCGGATGTCACAGCGAGTTGTGTCACATTGATTTCGCCTGTGTTTTCAAAATAATGCAGTGTCCTTGTTACAGCATTATGTTCAAAAGGGCTGATATAGAAATTCTTCTTTCCCATCCTGCACAGTCCCTGAAGGATAATATTTAGCGCAATCGTTGCTGTCGGAGTAAATACGACCTGCTTTGCCGGACAGTGCAAAAGTTCCTGAAGGCGCATTCTTGTGTCCGCAACGAGCGCACCAGCAGATTTAGCAATGCCATAATCACCGCGCCCAACATTGCCGCCACACTTGCGATAGAACTCATCCATGAAAGAGTAGACCCTATCTGGCTTTGGGTATGTTGTTGCAGCGTTATCAAAGTAAGCCATACTTATTCTCTCCTTTAGGGATTAGCACAGTTCTCTCAGAACATCCATGAGAATCTGACGCTTTTCCTGTTCAGAAACAGCCTGTCCCATACCAGTGATTGCTGTCTCAATCATATTATAAAGCAGCTTTCCGCGGCTGCTGGTTTCAACCTTATCAAAACGCTTTGTCACAGCACGTCCAGTTTCATCCTCATAGGTCAGCTGGTAGCCATTAACTGCCTCCGCTGCATCCGTTTCGGCTTCGGCATGGAACCCTTCAGCCGTTGCCTTATAGCGTTTGACATTTTCCAGTGCTTCCGCCTGCGTATCTGCATCCCAATCGCTTAGATTCAGGTCTGTTGCCAGTTTTGCCAATCTCAGTGTAAGGGCGTGTTCGCTTAAACTTTCATCTGCAAAGAAAAGCTGGAGCATTCTGTCCGTTCCATCTGCAAAAAGCTGATTGCGAATCGTCGAATCAAGCTGTCCTGCCCATTCGGAAACCACACTCGGCAGAGATTTCTTCTCCATCATCGCATCATCCTGTTCAGAGCCAAAGAGTTTCTTCACCTCTTTGCAGAATGTGGACTCCAACTGCCCAAGAATCTGATCGTAGAAGAACTTGATTTCAGCAACGGCATCTGCGATTTCTACATTGCAGTCGGCTTGTCCCGTGATGAGAATGGGGAGCCGTTCAAACAAGAGCGTGTGTGTACCGATGTTCTGCTTCAGCATACGGAGGAATTGACGCTTTACCTTATCGATTTGCTGTCCATCTGGCGAATGCTTGGACTCCTTTGCATATTTGGGCAGTTCCATATACCATCTGTGCATCGCAGATACGACATATCCATAACCCGCTGCCGTTTTTTCCGCTTCGATAACATAATCCTTGAACACATTTGCCAGTGCTTCGACATACTTGTCTTTTTCGCCATTCCAATCCAGACACTGCAATGTGAAATCCTGCGGAGCCGCTTCAATCTGGAGCAGGGTATCGTTGTTCAGAGGAACCTGCGAGAAGCGATCATAGATTATAATTTCTTTCTTGTATTCGTGGAATACCGCCGCGACATAAATGGGGACAAGTCCCTTTCTCAATCCGATATAGCACTTAGCGGTAGTCAACCGTTCATACAGGTCTGAAAAACTCATTTTTTGAGTTCGTGCTTCCTGTACGAAGCCTTCGATCTCACCCATCAGCTTCGACATGAGATAATCTTTAGGGTGCAGGTTGATTCTGGGTACGCCATTCTCGGTTTCTAACACACCAGTTCGGATCAGCGTACTCCGAAGAATCGACACTTCCTGACCGGAACCAGCCAAGCCGAGATTAGGCTCTAATTCCGAGCGCAGCAGACCGATGACAATTTTACTGCGGCTATTCAGAGAATTCGCGGTCAGATGATTCTTGTTTACTGCCTCATTGATGATAACAGGGGTATTGAAGTAAAGACTGCCGCAAATCGTAGACAGCAAATCGGTCAATGCAGCCTTACGGACGATCTGCTTTTCCTCGCCCTTGTAGATATAGGTGGCTGCTCTTTTCTCTGGGTGAGTATAATCGCTGATATAGTGGTTGATGATTTCACGGAGATCTTCGTAAATCACCTCATATTCATCAAAAAGAACCTTGTCAGATGCCGCCAGTTCCTTCAGCGTTTCCACTGCTTTGTATTCCCGAACAGTAAAGTCAATCGGAACAAATTTGCGAGGAACAATAAATACACAATTCGAGCAGTATCTGCTGGTTTGCTTGATAATGTCTGCGATTCGACCGATTGCTTCCCTGCTGTGGGGGATGACCGCATATACGATGCCATCTGCTTCAGTATTCAGCTGCTTTGCCTGCCAGTTGACATCTTCCGTGATCTCCGATTCATCAATGAATGTAAAGTCAAAGTATCGGGTGACTTCTTTTTCATCGTTGTAGCGAAGCGGATAAATGCAGCTGTCAAAGTTCGATGCATTCAGAACCTTTTTGACAACAGTGCTGCTTTGCTGAGATGCGATCGTATCCTTGATTTTGGCTTCAATATCCACCCCAGAGCTTTCCTTCAGCTGGAGGTAGTCATTGCTGCGCTTGAGGTAGATGACATACTCGTCATCGATCAAATTATTTAATGCCCGCTCGATTTCAGGAACAGGATACTGGATGGAGTAAATTCCAATCAATTCATTTTTTGTCGGAGTGAGCTTTTCAAACTGCTCCAGCATATAAATCAGGGATAGGGTCTTTACAATTTTTTCCTCTAGCGAGCCATCGTCGAGTTGATTCAGGATAACGCTGGTCAGAAAGTAAATATCATGCAGGGTTCCGTTTGCGATTTCCTTCTTGAACAGTGGCTCAAAGTAATCATAAATCTGATCCGGCGTAACTACTTCAAACGAAGTATCATCGTACTGCTTTAAGAACGAAGGCAGCGTTGCCGACCCATTCGAGGACAAAAAGGTAAAGAGGGTACGCTCATTCTGGGCTACACGCTCAGACAATCTCGGCAGAACAAACGTAGACACCGGATGAAGCGGATAGCAGGCTTGAACTGTACGTTCAATATCTTCAGCCTGCATATCTGCAAAAATTCGATGCGTTGCATATCGTTTTGCTAATTCAGCGAACTCTTTCTGATGGTTCTCTTTGAACTGATTCCATAAATCAGCTTTTTTCTGAATGACCGTTGCGATAATTTCGTATGTCTGCGTAAAGTTGTTGTTTAGATGAACATGAGTGAACCGCTCAGAAACACCGCGCCAGCCATCGACTTTTTGCTTTGGCAGTCGGTCAATATAATTGGCAATTTCCTTGTGGGAAATCAGCATAAGGTGCATCTGACTTGTGCCACTACGATTACACTTTTCTGCGAAATCCTGAAGCATCTTTGTGTCGCTGACAGATGCCTCCGAGATATTGGCTTCAAGGTACTTGCTGAACTCATCATATATGACATATACACCCGTATAACCGAGAGGCTTCAGTGCCTGAACCACGCTCTCATACAGTTGTACAACATCAAATCCAACAAAAGGATTAAATGTGCTGCCTGCTGTCAAGCTAGGATAAATGCGTTCAAACGCCTCATACGCTTTGATGTCATAATCTTCCAAGCGAGAGATAAACGAAGGCAAGGTATCAGAAATTTTATCCTTGAACTGCTGATAGGTATCAGGAAAATCTTTTTTCCAGCGTTCAATAACAGAAATAGCCGCCTTATAATTCGTTTCCGGCATGATGTCCAGCAGATCATTTTCCTTTAATGTCTGCTGAAGTGCCAAAAGAAAAGCCTGCGTGAGGCTTGTGTTGCTGCCAGTAATGATAACGGGCAGCAGCTTGTTGTTGCTCTCATAATAGTTCTGGATGAGTCGATTCAGCTTGTCACGCTTCTGGACTGCCGGCATCAGCTTTTCAAAGAGGCGCAGATCTCGCTTCATCAGAAGGGCGAGAATCGTCAAAACAATATGAGATTTTCCCTTGCCATACGCGCCAATCAGAACGCGCGACCGATCTGTAGATGTTGGCAGAGTACTCTGTAAAATATCCTCCATCAGCTGGAGTGCAGACTGTGTAGGAATATAGCTTTTTAATTTATCGTCTGCGTGAAGGTCATAGGCAATATTTACGGAATACTGAAAACCTTCCGCTACCGAAATCATTTCACTCATTAAACTTTCCCCTTAATCAATTTTGGAAATGCACTCGTAGTATTTATCTACACATTCTGTAAAAGAGTAACACTGCTCAAGACGGATAACATCAAGACCTGCGGTGCGAATGATCTTGACCAATCTCATTTTTTCGACCCGATGAAGTGCATCCAACATAGTAATCGCATCCAGATTGAATGTTTTACCAATGTTGCTTTTTGCGGTAAGCAGCTCATTCAGACCAATTTCAGTTCGTCCCTCTGCTTGATCGCACATAACGGCCATCAAGACCCACGGATGGAGGGTTTCTGGCATTGAAATAGACTTCCGATAGGTTTTCTTGCTTTTATCCAAAATATCCACAAGTCCAAGTTCACCCAGCGGACAGTCGATATTGTTTTCAGGATTAACTCGTGTCGGGCTTGTCTTATAGCGCGGAAGATAGGTGTTGAGGATGCAGGCAAAATCATCTGACATAGAGCGAATGGCAACAGATTCGCCATTCATGGACACATAATTCTGCAAAGCAGAAACGAAATCCTCCTTTGTAAATTCAGACATATTGAATTCGTTGAAGAAGAAATACCATGCAGTTGCGTCCTCTTGATTTTTGGAAAGCATATAGTGCAAAAGATACAGCGTACCGTATTCTTCCATGTAACGGTCGTTCTTGTAAACCTGTGTTCCGAAATCCGTGAACTTCTGAATTCTTTTTTTGTTTTGAATCGCTTCTTCCGTAAGATTTGTTGCTACAAGCCAGTAGCGGAGAGCCTTTACCATGTTAGAGCCGATGCCAAGAACATCCATCGGATTCTCATCTTTTGCAACAAAGACATCTGGTTTCGTCTGGACAGCTTTCATTCCTTTGCTCAACCATCCTTTTCGGATGAAAAAGGTATCATGTGCTCTAAATTTCATGGCTAAAATTCCCGCCTTATCATTTTGTTTTCAAATATTTGTTCATCATACATCCGCCATCTAGGTATTTAGGGGTTACGCACATTTTGCAATGAACGCATTTGGCAGGATTGATGTAATAGTAATCTCCGATGATTGAAATCGCTCCGGCTCTGCAAAGCGATTCGCATTTCAGGCATTTTCGGCAAGCATTAAACTTGCGAATCTGATAACCAACCATCCGTTGCAGGTCATCGTGGTCTGCAACATTCATTGTACGCACTTTTACCGCATACTCATATCCATCATGCGTAAAGGGTTGAATCGAAAGGATGGGGACATTCGTTCGCACATCCAGAACGATAGTTTCATTCAGAAGTTTCTGACCGAGTTCAGGTGCCACCCGACCGAAAGGAACGAACATCCCAATCAGTTCGTCATCATAGGGGCGAACAAGTCGATAAATCTTCGCATGATCCTCTGCTGTGCAATTCGTGAATTTAATCTTCACATCACCGGCAGTTGCCAGACCGTTGCCGCCCTGACGCGCCTTCCACTTGCCAGAGTCAACGTATTCCTCGGCATCCGGCTTTCCAATTTTCTTTGCAAAGCGAACCAAAAATTCTCGCCATGCCTTTGATTTCTCCGGCATATAGATTCTGGACAAGAACTGTGCGCGTTGATTGTTGTTCGGGCAGCACCAGCATCCCACACGGTCATAGCCCAAGCGGTATGCGTAATTGAAATCTATCTTTTTGCTCAAAATGTACAGCCAAATATCAATATCTTTCCAGAAGAAGATGGGAGATGCAACCGTCTGTTTTTGGATTTTAACAGACTCCGCATCATCCTCGATACGATTATACTTGCTGCGGCTGACAGATTCTGCTTTGCGGATACCATAAAAAGTCAAAATCTGCTCATTACGGAACAGACTGTTTAGTGTCCGCGTAATAGGCCCTGTTTTGAACATTGAGCAGCACCAGCGCATCATCCGGGCGGGTGGCCCAATGTCCTCGCAGACATCTATAAAGTTTTGCTCCTCATTTTTTGCCACCATAAAAATGGCATGAGGATGATTATGGCGATAGCGTTCAGCATATTCGCCAGTCGTAGGAAATTCCAACGTCGTGTTGCCGAAAATATGAACAATACTGGATGTCCCCAGTGCGTTGATTGCCAAATCTGCCGTGACGGTGGAATCCTTTCCTCCAGAAAAGGACACGACCAGCCGTTCCTCATCAAATTTGGAAGCAGCATTTCGCACGAACTCAGATGCTTCATCAACAAGATAATTCAAGCGGTTTCTGTTTGCTTCACAGAACCGTTCTGCGTAAACATTGAAGTATTCGTAGCTGTTTTCGCCTTTATATTCTTCCAACTGCTTTGAAAGCTCGTCTGTGTCTGCTTTTTCAAAGAACTTTGCGGGAAGTGCCACGCGCTTACCATCAATATAATAGCTGCTGTTCGCTGCCCAGACAGACTTCTGCATATACTCATAGGGCTTTTTTCCCAGCAAAAGCTCCAGCAACAGACGTTCCTCCGGGAATACAGGACGCAGATCGGCAGACAAATACTTCGTCTTGTGACCGCAAAGCGGGCAAAGTCCCTTATCCGCTTGCGTGGTTGTATTGATAACTGGCACTTTACATTCTGGGCACCAGTACACCTCAACAGGAATATCTTCAACCGTCTTGCTACCGCAGATCGGGCAGATTGGGTCATTCGTTTCGATGTTGCAGTTCTTGCACCACATCTAAATTCTCACTTTCATTTTAAATCCGCAAAAGATTACAGGTTTTCTTCAAGTATCCTAAGAGTCTTTTTTGTGTTGAGTTTGCGCAGAGCTTTCGCTTCGATTTGCCGGATTCTCTCACGGGTAACTGAATACTTCTGACCTACTTCTTCGAGAGTAAAAGGGTTATCATCAAGTAGACCATACCGTAAAATCATAACATCCTTTTCGCGTGGTGTTAGCGTTTCCAACGCTTTATTTAAGGCTTTAGTCTGCTCATGCTGCTTCAAATCAGCGGAAATTTGCTCTAGGGCAGAGGTTGTAGTTGGTTCTTCCTCGTTCTCAGCTAATTCTGAAAGAGAAATTTCGCTCATAGACATCCGAATCATCTCCTGAATATCTGGAAACGATATGTCTGGAAATGTTTCCTTTATTTTTTCCTTTTCGTATTTGCAGCACGGGAGATCATTGCACCCGACACAACCATCTTTTTTCAACTGCAAATAGACAGGTGTCCACCGCTCTTTAACGTGGACGGGATAGTACACTTCCTTACATGGCAAGGGCATCTCACGATTGATGACCTGCATCATGTAGTATGAGATGAACGAACCGATGGAGCCGTCTGTATCTGGATCATATTTATCAACCGCAGTCACTAGCCCAATGCAGGCGAGAGAAAACGCGTCCTCGAATTGTATGCCATATCTTTCGACAAACGACACTGCAACGCGCACAGCAAAACGAAGGTGCATTTCAATAACACGTTGGCGCGCATACGAATTTCCATCTACGACCTGATATTTTAGTGTGTCAAATTCTCCTCGTTGCGGCGGAAGTATGGATTTTATTGAGTCAATAATGCCTTGAGATTCCGGGGATAAAGCGATTGCTTTCTTGTATGTTTCTTCATAATCGCTTTGAGCGTAATCATAAGTTTCTGCTGCGCTTGTGCTGACCGTGTCTTTTATAGCGGGAGCCTCATCATATACCAAGACACCCTTTGACACCAACGCCGAGGAAAGCCAGTCGATGTCCATTAGCGAAAGATCGTCACCCTCATCAAGGATGTCATCGGTCAAAACATATCCTTGCCTCTGTGCCAGAGCTATTAAATTGGAAAGTGCGGTATCTCTGCTCATTGTGTTATCCAATCCAACATTCCGTAAACGAGCAGCACTATACCTGAAATCTGCGGCAATCCGATCAGACACATACCATTCTGCCCATGAAAAGTAATGTTTGCTTGTGAATTTATAATTTATTTCGTCAGATGTGTTCTGTTAATCAATTGTTATTGTACACTTTTCCATATATAAAATCAATGTGCTACTGCCACAAATCTTTAGCACCACCTTTGTGGCAGTGCGTGTTGACACGATACGGTCTGTGTATAAAGGAAGCACTCTAAAAGGGTGCGTAGCGTGTGCAAGCAGGGCGTTCGTATATACAAACGCCATTTTTGCGTTGCAAAATGCTTGTTGGGGTAGTCCCAAACCCTTTGTGTACTGCATCCGCTGGATGCAGGCTGCGCATTTGTACCAAATGCTTCTATAACGAAAAAGGCCACCGAGGACTCTCCCCAAAAGTAGGAGCAATCCTCGGTGGCCTCTGTTTATCGGGTCTGCACTTTTTCCTCGGTAGCCTTTTCTTCGGCGAAAAACATCTCTACATTCTTCTGTGCTTTCATCAGTTCCTGCATCTCGTCCCGTGCCTTGCGGTAGGCTGGATAAGCGGCTTTCTTCTGAGAAAACAGCGTGGAGTATTCCGTGTTCAGTTCCTTTACCTTTGGCAGCTTTTTCAGTCCAGATTCATCAAAAGCGGCTTTTGCCGCCCGGTGCAGTGTGATCTGCTCCCGATGTTCTTCCAGAAACCTTTTGCTGTATCCAGTTTTGCGGTAAGCATCGTACACGGGTCGGGTTTTGGCATAGTTGACGATGTGTGCCCGCAGGACAGCAATCTCTGCCATGCGATGCTCTGCGGCCTTGATGGAATCGCCTAACGCATGATATCGAGCAGCTACCGCATTCACTCTCTCTTGCATTTCCTCGATGCTGCCAATTTTGTTTTCCTGCAAGAAGATCAGTGTCTTGGACATTTCTTTCAGATTGTAGCGTTTCGCCCAACGTGCATAGCCTTCGCCCTTGCCCTCAGAGAGTTTTGCTTGAATGTCCACTAACAGGTGGAACGGCTGCTCTTTCGGCGGCTGCTTCTGATGTGGACGGTGTTCTGCTTCTCCGGCGATGACCGCCTTGATTTCATCTTCGCTATACCCTGTACCCAGTGTCCGAAAACGAATAAAGCGTTTCTGCCGGGTGCCTTTGACGGAAGTGTGCTTTTCTCGTTTGACCTCGTAGCTCTGCTGTTCCAGCTTTTGAAGAAAGACTTCAAAGTCCGCAGGCTTCTCGTTCAACAGGATGTTGTCGATTACGGCACACAGCTTATCCCGATTACTTTCTCTGGGTGGATAAAGGGTGCGCTTCTGCCGCTCCCGGTACGGCTTGATTTCAATAACGGACAACTGATGTTCCAGACAAATCAAATCGCTCAGCCGCTGTACCGCAAGCCCGGACAGCAAAAAATCCCGGAATTTCCGGGTGCTGTCCAGCGCAGTAGAGTTGTAAATGATGTGATTATGAATGTGTTCTCGGTCGGTATGGGTCGCAACGATAAAGGCATACTTGCCTTTTGTAAACCGCATGGCAAGCTCATAACCGACCTTGTTGGCTTCTTCGGCGGTGATCTCTCCGGGTTTGAACGATTGCCGAATCTGGTAGGCGATCACATCACTTTTCTGCCTGCGCCCGGTCATCAGTTCATATTGGCGTTTGGAGAGCATAAATTCTTCATCGACCGTCAAGGGACTGCATTCGTAACTGCTGACCAGTTCGCCCTGCTGCGTCTTATTCGGGTTTTGTGCGTAATCCGTGCGGCTTTTCAGGCAGGCCGCAACGGATTTTCCCTTGTTTTTGTGCAGTGCAATCAATCGGGTTGCTGCCAGTTCTACCACCTCCCGGCAAAAAGAAAATGCCGCACAATGGCGGCATGATGATATATTGTTTACCGCAAAATCGAAAGAAATAAATAAGTTTTGCGGTTTCAAATCGCAAAACTTATAAAATCGATGCGGGAATACGGGCGATATGCAGAAACTTTGCCCGTCACAGTTCTGCAATCCAGCCGCTGAACCATTCCACGGCTTCCACAATGAGCGTTCCAGCAGTGATGAGCAGGAAACAACCGAACTCTGCTGCCAACAGGATCAAGAATTGCGTCCACTCCCGGCAGTACAGCGTATAAAGCCCACAGCCGAAAATATACATCATCGGCAGCGCAAGGATGAAAGCGGACAGATTCAGCGTCCACCGCAGCATCAAAGCCAGAAATGCACTCACCAGCACCAGAGGGAGCAGAAGAACTTTTACCACGAACCTCATGATTGACACCGCCTTTCTGTGTTCAGTATATAGAAGATTCTGCGCACTGTCAACGATGCCAGATAGTATGTACCCCACAGCCGAAGCCGTGGGGCTGGGTCAGAGGTCAGCCAACCGGGAAAGAATCTGCTTGCCAATGGAGATTAACTCATCCAGCCGGGTGCGCAAGTCCTCCAGATCGGCGGCGTAGACCTGACCGCTTTCGTTGGCACATTTGGCATACTGGTTGAGGTTGTTGCTGCACATCTGGAGTAGATACGCCATGCGGCGCAGTTCTTTCAAGTCCAGATGCAGACAGTAACCATCCAGAGTCATCTTGCGGATATAGGCACTCAGGCTGCGGATGCCCATGCCCCGCATTTTTTCATAGATGCGGTGCTTCTCCGTTTTTGTCAGGCGCAGGATAATGACCTCATCCCGTTTTTCTCTCACCGGGCATCACCGTCCTTGTCGGGATAGGATTTGAAAGGCTTGACGGGTTCCGCTTTTTCTGCCTTTTCTTCCAGAGCGGCCAGCACAGAGCGACGAGGTGCATCCTCCTGTTCTTCCTCGTCCTGCTCCGGTTCATGGTGCTTTTCATCCACATCCAACTGAGCATTCAGCTCGGCAAGCCGTGCGGACTTCTGCGCCAGTTCGTCCTCCTGCGGGAAAGGCTTTTCCACTTCGATCTGCGCCGCCGCCTGCTGCTGTTGCAGGGTGTCCAGTTCGTTCTCTGCTGCGGTAATGCGGTCGGCAAAAGCGTTCAGGGCGTTGTCCAGACGGACAATGTTGCCATACGGGTCGGAGCCGAGCGATACCGGGTATTTCAGAGTTCCTTTCAGCAACGCCTGATGCTCCTTGTGGAAGGTATCAAACCGCAACGAAAGTTCAAAGCCTCGATAGCTGCCCACCAGCTGCTCCTCGGTGTTCGGAAGTTCCATGCAGGCGAGAATCAGCCGTTCGCCAGCGGTCTTTTTCTCGTCATAGGTTATGCCTTTAATGACCATGCCGCAGAAGGTTTCCTTGTCCTGCGGATGCGCCGCAGCGATTTCAGCATCCGATTTCAGGGCTGCGATTTTTGCAGTCTGTTCCTGAATCTCAGCCGGGAACTTCGTCAGCAGCTTATCCTCCAAGCGGAACTTCTGGCTCTGGTGATCGGCTTTCAGCACTTTCAGCTTTGCAACCTGAACATCCAAATCCATCTTCTCCTTGATAAGAGGATTGCCAGCACACAACGCCTTGATCTCGGCATAAGACAATGCCTGCTCGTCCACATCGTCGCAGGAACGCACCGGGGATTTGGAGGTCATAATTTGCGAGATAAACCGTTGCTTATTCTCCAAAGTCTGATAGAGGTACGAATCGAACGTACCCTCCGTGACATAATTGAACACCTTGACTTCCTTATTCATGTTGCCCTGACGAATAATGCGACCGTTGCGCTGGGTCATGTCGCTGGGCTTCCAGCCGACATCCAGATGATGCACTGCCACAAGACGCTGTTGAACATTGGTGCCCGCACCCATTTTTGCGGTACTGCCCAGCAGAATGCGCACATCACCAGAGCGCACTTTGGAGAACAGCGCAGCCTTTTTTGCTTCGGTATCGGCGTTGTGGATGAACTCCACCTCGTTTTCCGGCACGTCGGCGGCAACCAGCTTCTTGCGAATATCATCGTAGACGTTGAAATTGCCATCGTTTTTTGGTGTCGAGAGGTCGCAGAACACAAGCTGCGTCAACTTCTGGTCTTTGCCTTCCTCCCAAATTTTCAGGACGTTCTGCACACAGATGTTGAGTTTACTGTTGGGGTCGTCCGGGAGCAAAGGGTTCATCAGGCGCACATCCAGACCTATTTTTCTGCCATCGTTGGTGACGCACAGCATATTGTCCACGGACGCATCCACGTTGCCGGAGTGGATCTCGGCGGCGCGTTTGCTCAGTTCCTGCACCATTGCTTTCTGGGTCTCGGACGGTTTTACAACCACGGTTTCAAACTTTGCATCCGGCACAGGCAGATGCAACTGGTCGCTGGTCTTGATGTCGGCAACCTCTTTGAACATCGACATCAGTTCGGGTAAATTAAAGAACTTCGCAAACCGGGTGCGCGCACGGTAGCCGGTTCCTTCGGGCGCAAGCTCGATGGCGGTGGTGGTCTCTCCAAAGGTCGATGCCCAACAGTCAAAGTGGGTCAGCTTTTTCTGTTGGAGAGTGCTGTACTGCAAGTAGCGCATGACCGTGTACAGTTCGGTCATGGAATTGCTGACCGGGGTGCCGGTCGCAAAAACAACTCCGCGCCCGCCTGTAATCTCATCCAGATAGCGGCACTTGCCGAACATATCACTGGACTTCTGTGCTTCGCTGGTGGATAATCCTGCGACATTGCGCATTTTGGTCGTGAGGAACAAATTCTTAAAACTGTGCGATTCGTCCACAAACAAGCGGTCAACGCCCAACTGTTCAAAGGTGATAACGTCATCTTTGCGGCTGTCGGCGCGCAGCTTGTCCAGCTTTGCTTCCAGAGTTTTGCGGGTCTTTTCCATCTGCTTGATGGTGAAATTCTCGCCTGCATTGGCTTTCAGTTCGTTGATAGCCAAAAGGGTTTCGGCGATCTGATCCTGAATAATGCGCTCCTGCCGCTCGAAGGAAAGCGGGATGCGCTCAAACTGACTGTGACCGATGATAACAGCATCGTAATCGCCGGTAGCGATGCGGGCGCAGAACTTTTTGCGGTTCGCCGTTTCAAAGTCTTTTTTCCGTGCCACAAACAGTTTTGCATTGGGGTACAGATGCAGGAACTCCGATGCCCACTGCTCCGTCAGATGGTTGGGCACCACAAAGAGCGATTTTTGGCATAGTCCCAGCCGCTTGGCTTCCATTGCGGATGCCGCCATTTCAAAAGTCTTGCCCGCGCCTACTTCGTGTGCAAGCAACGTATTACCGCCATAAAGCACATGAGCAATGGCGTTGCGCTGATGTTCCCGCAAGGTGATTTCCGGGTTCATGCCGACAAAATGAATGTGAGAACCATCGTATTCGCGGGGGCGTGTAGAGTTGAATAATTCGTTATACTGCCTTACCAGCGATACACGCCGCTGCGGGTCTTGCCAGATCCAGTTCGCAAAAGCATCCTTGATGGCTTGCTGTTTCTGCTGGGCGAGGGTAGTCTCATTTTTGTTCAGCACACGTTTTGGTTTACCCTCGGCATCCTCAATGGTGTCATAGATGCGGACATCCTTGAGGTTAAGCGTATCTTCCAGAATCTTGTAGGCATTGGCACGGTGCGTTCCGTAGGTTTCCGTGGACATGATATCGCCGTGACCCAATGCGGATTTTCCCTGCACACGCCATTCTGCCGTATACGGAGAGAACCGCACATTCACATCATGGCGCAGATAGTACGGAACCTGAAAGGTCTCCTGCATAAATTTCTGGATGATTTCAGGTGCGAGCCACGTTGCGCCCAGCCGCACATCAATTTCGGATGCTTCCAGTTCCTTGGGCTGCGCTTTAGTGAGCGCGTCAACATTGACTGCAAATTCCGGGTTCGTTTCGGCGGCAAGGCGGGCAAAGCGGAGTTTCGCACGGACATCGCCGGAAAGATACTCGTCTGCCATCTGCCAGCCTGCTTCCGGGTCAGTGGGGTCTGCACTGGGGTCTTTGAAGATCACACCAGAAAGTTCAGTGGTGATGCGCTCATACTCGCCGGGAGTGCCGAGCAGTTCTGCCATATACGGCAAGTCCACTCTGCCGTGTTCGCCCATCGACACCGCGAGTGCTTCGCTGGGGGTATCCACGCTGGTGACAGTGCGCTCCGGGCGAATCGTCCTTTTGGTGAACATATCCGCCTTGGATTTCAACTGTCCCTGCTCGTCCAGATTTTCCAGAGAACAGAGCAGATAATAGGAAGAATCCTGCTCAAACAGCCGTGCATTGCGGCGGTCGTTCAGCAGACCGTATTTCTTGGAAAACGCATCGTAGGCATCGTTCAAGCGCACCTGCGTTTCCTGCACGGCAGAATCCGGGTAATCGTCCAACTGCTCCTGAATCAGCTGGTTGACGATCTGCCGCAGTTCCACCATACCGGTGACACGAGCCTTGGCATTATCGGACAGTTCCACCTGTGTCATAATGGAGTTTTCACGATAGAAAACCTCGCCGTCCACCACGGCATAGGAAAAGTTTTTTACATCCGGATCTGCTGGAAGCGTCTTGCGTTCTGCCTCGGCATCTGCAATATCTGGTGTTTCCACCTCGACTTCCGTGTACTGTCCCTCAATATGCTGTACCGCTTCGGCAAGCTGGTCGGCCAGCATTGCACCCTCAATGGGCGCAACGGTCAGTTCCTCTCGTCCGTACTGGGTGCTTTCGGTGGTAAGCTGCCCCAGCACCATTTCCGGGTGGTCTACGAAATACTGGTTGATGGCAAAGCCGTCCTCGGTCTTGCCGAGCTGCACCCAGTCCGGCTCATGGTCGATAGGGCGGTCACGCTTTTGCAGGAAGATGATGTCGCTGACAACATCCGTGCCTGCATTAGCCTTGAACGCATTGTTGGGCAATCGAATGGCCCCCAGCAAATCGGCGCGTTCTGCCATGTGTTTGCGGGCAGTGCTGTCCTTGCTGTCCATGGTGTAGCGGCTGGTGACGAACGCCACCACACCGCCCGGCCGCACTTGGTCGATGGCCTTGGCGAAAAAGTAGTTGTGGATGGAAAATCCCAGCTTGTTGTACGCTTTATCGTTGACCTTATACTGGCCAAAAGGCACATTGCCTACCGCAAGGTCATAGAAATCCCGGCGGTCGGTGGTTTCAAATCCGGCTACCGTAATATCTGCCTGCGGGTACAGCTTTTGCGCAATGCGCCCGGTGATGCTGTCCAGTTCCACACCGTACAAACGGCTGGCCTGCATGGTGTCCAGCAGCATTCCGAAAAAGTTGCCCACACCCATAGACGGCTCAAGGATGTTGCCCGCCTTAAAGCCCATCTGTTCCACTGCATTATAAATGGCATGGATAACGGTGGGGCTAGTGTAGTGGGCGTTCAAAACCGAACTGCGGGCGGCGGCGTACTCGTCCTCCGAAAGCAACCCTTTCAGTTCGGCATATTCCTCCGACCAGTTGGATTTGTTCGGGTCAAAGGCATCCGCCAGACCACCCCAGCCGACATACTGCGCCAGAACTTCCTGCTCCTCGGCAGAAGCACCACGGTGTTCTTCTTCCAGACGGAACAGCGTTTTGATGGCCTCGATGTTCCGGGTGTACTTCTGCTTTGCGCCGCCTTCGCCCAAATGCTCATCCGTGATTCGGAAATTTCCGGCAGGCTCAGGGACAGACGCAGTGTTAAGGGCTTCATCCAAGGCTGCGGCATTCGGGAAAGTCTGTACCTCGCCGTCAATTACCGTTGAGATGGGCAGTTCGTCCAGTTCCTCATCGGTCAGTTCAGGCTCGTCCGGCTCCTCCTGTCGCAGTCCCTCCTCGAACTGCTGCCGGTTGATGACCTCATTATCCCAAGAATGACCGTGCGCACTGGTGTCGATGCGCACATCGGTGTCACCAACATAGCCGATGGTTCCCTCAATCGTTCTGGTGGGCAGGTCTACTATAACTTCATCTCCGACCATATACTTGATGAAGTTTTCCCGGTCGCTGTCCGGCTGTTCCTCGTACAGTTCCCGGATGTGCGGCAGATGCTCGTTACGGAAAATCGGGTATCCATTCTTGGCGGAATCCATATCCTGCAAACCGACAGACTTGAACATGAAATTAACGTGTTCCACGCGAAAATCCCGGCCATCCATCTCGATGATGCTGCCGATGGGGAGATAATCTTCTGCCCGCAGGTGCTTTGTTTCGTGGTGGGTGCCATCCTCATTCAACCCGGCGAGGTAAATATTATTGCCCTCTGCCCAGAGCTTTTTGGATTCCGTTGCCCACAGTCCGCGGGGAAAACCGGTCACTTTGACCTTGCCGAGCGCATTCTCCTGTGACAGTAACCGGTTGTGCAGAATCCGCTCCACGGCAATGGCATCTTTGTCATAGAACAGATAGTTTCCATTCAGCTCAAATCCAACCAGCGTGTCCGGGTACTGCTCTTTCAATGCCCGGTATTCTTCGACAGTGGTACCATCCAGCATCGGGAGCAGCCGCTCAGCCTCTTGTATGGCCGCTCGCTGCTCCTTTTCATCATCTGTCAGGTAGCGGTCGGACTGGATCATCAGGTCGATATACTTTTCCACCTGCGCCCATTTCAGGGTGATTTTCTGGTGGTCGGGGTAATGGTCAAATTCCAGTCCCTTCCAGTCGTGATTCACAAAACCCCGGCTACCGTCCAGAAAATCGTGGGAGTGCCCGCCAATGCCGTACTCCTTTGCCAACGCTTTGGCACGGAGTTTTCGGTCAGGCTGGGTCTGGTACAGTGCCATAATGCGCTGCTTGCCACCTGCAAACCCAGAACCATGCTTACGCAGTTCGTTCTCAATTTCCGCCTGCGACAAAACAAAAGCGGAGGGCGTTTTTTCGCTCTCCGCTCGGTCGATTGCTTCAATTTGCTGGGCTTCGGTGGGAAGGACGGCATCCAGAAAACTTAGCTGTAGATCAGCTCCGTCAGCACCAGTTCCTCTGCCTGCGCTTTCAGGCTGTTCATGTGCTGCACCCACGCCATCTGCCGGCTCTCTTTGTCCGGGGCCGGGTTCTGTTTCAGAAGCTGCTCCATGGTCTGCTGCATCCGGCTCTCTGCCGTCTGCTCCACCTCCATCAGGTGCGGGTACAGGCTCCCGTTCAGGAGCATCGTGTTGTACAGTGCCGGGTGCTGCTGCCTCAGAAAGCTCAGGCGCATCCTGCCGTACTTGCCCAGCGGGGTCTTCGGCTGATACAGGGTCAGGTTCGGGAGAAGATAATCCCCGGTCTGCGTGTAACTCAGATTGCTGCTCATATTCATGCTGGCTCCTTTCTGCATTGCGGCGGCGAATGGTTGTTTTTACGGTGCGCTCAATTTGGCGTAAGGCCTCCCGGCTCATGTCGCTGACGGCTGCGCCGAGGGCGTAAACACTGTCTGGGGTGGAAAACTCGTGGATGGCTCGGAGGTCGTCCTTGTCGAACCACCCGGCAGGCTCAAAGCCGCAGCGTTCCAGCAGCGTATAGGTGACGCTGATGGCGGCAGCGGACTTGAACTGCATCTCCACCCCGGCTTCATCATAATCCATCAAGAGCGAACCGTCAACGATGGCACGAATGTCCCCGCCGTTGTTGTCCCAGTAATCCGCCACCAATTTTCCGGCAACATCCGCAAGCTGCTGGCTGACACGATCTCCGCTGATGCCGTAGGTCTTGCTCAACATCTCCGAAACAGGCTGTTTCAGGTCATCGTTGTACTGCCACACCTCCGGGTCACGGGAATTGCGGCGCACCCCGGTGTCCGACACATCGAAAACGTAGTGCAGACGGGGGAATCCGCTGGATTCGTCCAGCAGGGCAATGCCCTTGGCACCCCGGCGCACATAGCGGTTCATTCGGTTGTTCCAAACATCGTAGTCGGCGCAGGCGGTGGCATCCGGGCGCTGGGCGTAGATCATCAGCTGGTCTGCAAACGGGTACTTGTACAGCCGGGATGCGGTGGTCAGGTAGTCCGTCCAGCTTTCCCAGTAGCGGGTCAGGCCGTTGACCGTGCGCTGGGCAAGGGCAAGATATTCTTCGGTTTTGTTTGGCATTGCGTTCCTCCTTCCGATTTTAGGGTAAAGAAAAAAGCGAGCAACCATATAGGTCACTCGCCATGGATTCCATGTAAAGTTATTTTAGTGTTTTGCGGCAATCTTTTCAGCCAGTTCCAGCAGAGTGTCGAATGTCTGCTGTTCTTCGGGCTTTTCAATCAGCTTCGCCAGAAGCACCCGGAAAATATCGATGCTGTCATGCCCGGTGGCTGCGGCAATCTGGTCGATGAGATCATGCAGCTTTTTGACAGCGGCATCGGAAGGCTTGGATTTTGCAAGAAGATCGGTCAGATAGCTGATGAACGGGTAGGTAGAATCATCGTTGATGATCTCGTTGGTCTCGTTCACAATCTTCTGGTTATCTTCAGGGGACATCTCACCCTTTTCATCCCAAAGGTCACGGGAAGATGTACGACCCTTCAAGAAGGTAGCAAAAAGCAGTCGGTCGATGGGGGAGCGGCGTTCGTTGTCCATTGGCTTTCCTCGCTTTCTGTTTTGAATCTGAAATGGTAAAGTAATAATAGTATAACACGAACGGAGTGATGCTATCAAGACCGCATCTTTTAGGGTTTGTAACTTTTTTCTATGTACGCCGCCTGTAGGCGGCAAAAATCAGTTGGCGAAAAACACAGGCTCGGAAGATGCACAGTGACTATCAATCTCAGCTTTTGATTGTACCTTCAGACAGTTAGATGTTTTGGTGTTGGCTCAGCCACGTCTTTATATTGTCAATATAAGAAAGGAACAGTTCATGGCTGCTTGCGTATTTAAAAATTTCTCTGATAATTGTCTCTTGGCTTTCATCCAATCGATCACAAATGTTACTAATCCATTCATGCGAATCATTAACGCCCTGAATCGCTTGAGCAGCTTGATAGATACTATTATCTTGAGGAAATGTTTCCAATATTATTTGATGTAAAAATTTTTCTGGTGGGGTGCTAGTGGGTAAGGAAAATTGATGAATCAACTGAAGTGCTGCCTGACGTTTGTCTTCAGCATCATCTTCTGTCCCACATAATTTTTTCTCAATGTGATCCATCCTTTCGGAATCAGTACAGTATTTATCACCATCAGTGACAATAAGGATGTTTCTAGTATCTCTTTGCTCTATGATAAAGCTTGCGGCAAGGGTGAAAGCGTTTTCGATTGCGCCAAATTTGCAAATCTCAACAAGAAATGTCATTTGCAAGTCTCTAACAATTTCGTGAACAATATCTTTCGCAAGGGAATCTTCCACATATATTTTGACGGGTTTATTACATTCGCCGGACATGTTATAAATCAGTTCTTCACTGAGTCTATCATAAACGAATGAGTTTGCTGATCCTGTGGGGGACGTTACATTTTCAATATATTGTATTCCGATATATTCAGACATAGAAAGAATTTCTAATGAGTGAGTTGTGAATACAATTTGTAATTTCTTCTCAACAGCTATTCTATTGAGTTCTTTAACTAATTTCCGAAAAGCAGATACATGAAGTAGCAAATCAAGTTCATCGACTAAAATTAGTGAATATTTTTCTGCACGAGTGACTTTTTCAAGAATTTTAATTGTGCGCTGCTCACCTGACCCCATGCTAAGTGATGAGTATTTGAGACTATCGCTTAACTCAACGCCCGGAAAATGAGTTCCTTTATAGCAATTGTCCATCAATGCAGTATAATTTTTGTTTAGAATACCCGCTGCACCTTGAATTGTTTTTCGTGCCACATTGCTGGTTTGGCATTGAGAAACATATGAAATTTTTGTTGTTTGGTTTTTCTTTTCAATATCCGGGAGGCAGGTTTCTATTCCAATATAATATACGTTTCTCTTTGGACGAGTCTGATAACGTGGTGCCCAGCGGTCGAACGCCTTGTAATACTTTTTAGGTGGAAGCAATGTAGGAACACCATCGGTTCCAATAATTTCGTTAACGGCTTCCAATTCACTGCCAGACCATGAAGCATCTGTATTTGGAGTAAAAAATTCAGGAAATATATGATTCTCACCGTTCCCGTCTGGATTGTACAAGCATGATAATGCATGTATTACAGTTGTTTTTCCGGACCCATTGACGCCCATAATAGCTGTTAGAGGCTTTGAGAATTTGATGGTTACGTTTGACAACCCTTTTAATTTTTTGAAACGGATTTCTTTTAATGTTATTTTATTCATTTCTACAATCATCTCCCACGGGCCTTGATGGAAACAAGGTACAGCAATAAGTATATCATGTTTTCAAGAAATTGGTAGTCCTTATGTACGCCGCCTGCAGGCGGCAAAAGTCAGTCCGGGGAAAATTCCAGATTGGAAAACTCCGCATCGGTCAGCAGTTTCAGCTTTTCGATAACGCCCTCGGACAGTTCCCGCAGGGCAGTTTCATCCGGCATCAGGTAGCACTGCATGAGCTGCAATTCCTGCATCAGCCCCAGCCGACTTCCCGTGTTGTAAAGCATCATCAGCATCAGCTCGTCATGGTCAAAGTTCATGGGCATCCCTCGCTTTCTTACACCCAAAAGGGTTGCATTCCGGGGCATCGCATTTTTCTTTTGCACCAGCCAGTTCTGCCAGCTTTTCCAGTGTGGAAGGACGGTCAGACAGCCCCAGTTCTTCGGCTTCGGAAACCTTGTCCATGATGAGGTCATAGTCCTTCAGCACACGCCGCCCCTTTTCCATGTGGTGCGCTTCCAGAATCTGCTCCCGGACTTCCTGAATCGTCAATTCGGGTGCGTCGATCTGCCCACCATCCATCACAGAATAATCGCTGTGATAGAGGGTATAATCCCAGCCATCCTCGCAGGACTGAACAGCAAGATAGCCCTTGCCGCCCAGTTCCCATGCACCCTGCTCGTCCTGCGTCTGAATTTCAGGATAGGCGGTCGAGCCGGTGCGCTCCATCATCTCGCCGAACTGACAGATGTGATAGACGTTTCCGTACTCGCCCAGATCAAAATGATAGTCGTCCAGATGCTCGACCCGTGCCGTGTAACTGCTGCCATCGGAACGGTCAACCTGAATCACACCATGATTCGGCACACGGTAGAGATCATCATAGTGGCTGTTGATAAGCCGGACATCATCTCTGGGAATCGTGGGGTCATCCCAGATGCGCCGCCTGCGGACACCAGACTGCGGGATGGTGTCGAGGTGCTGCAAGCTGACCTCCTGAATCGCCTTGCGGTCATCACTGGAAAGCTCAAACAGATACCAGTTCCGGGCGGCAGGAATGGCGTTGCGGCCATCGGGCGGAAGATTCTGTTTGGAAACCTGCCCGAACTCCTGTGGCGCACCGGTGGCACAATCATAAGTTGCAAAGCCGACACCGGCACCGTTTTCCCGCAAATGCAGGAATTTGTCCCCATTGATGAGGTAGAGGGCTTCGGTTTTCTGTTCCATCAGCAGCCACCCTCAAATTCCAGAGAAAACTTGCTGCGGCCATCGGCTTCACAGGACAGCAGCACGGTGGCGTTGTAGTTAGCACTGCGGCAGTCCTTCAGGCGGACACGGCCATCCCGCAGCAGCTTATCGGCAATATGGGAATCCAGCCGCTTGCCCAGACGCTTGAAGAACGCATTGTCCTTCCACAGCACGAAACGGCACTCTCGGTTCTCGCAAAACCAGCCCTTTTCACGTTCCACGACAGGCTTACCACAGTTCGGGCAGACACCAACGATTTTGTTTTTCATAAGCGCATTCGCTCCTTTCGCGGCCTCGGTGGTCGTTACCAGCGAGGAGATCATTTCCTTGATTTCAGTCATAAAAGTTTCCGGCTCCATTTCGTTGCGTTCGATTTGCAGCAGCTTCGTTTCCCAATCGGCGGTCATTTCCGGGGACTGAATTTCTTCGGGCATTACGGTGATGAGGGCTTTGCCCTTGTCGGTGGGCAGCAGCACCTTGGTCTTTTTGCTGCCCTTGCGTTCCAGAAAGCCCTTCTGCACCAGCTTTTCGATGGTGGCAGCACGGGTTGCCGGAGTGCCGATACCCTGACGCTCCATACCCTCCGGCATACTGTCCGCACTGGCAGTTTCCATAGCGTGCAGCAGGGTGTCCTCCGTAAAGTGCTTTGGCGGGGACGTTTGCCCCTCCTTCAGCTCTGCATTGAGGATTCCGCACTCGTTTTCTGCCGCATTGGGCAGGGCAGTGAGTTCCTGTTTCCGGTTCAGGATGTCTGCCAGCATCTTGCGCTCCACCGCTTTCCAGCCCTCGTCCAGAACCTCCTTTCCCTTGGCGGTAAACTCCTCCCCGGCACATTCGGTGGTCAGCAGAGTTTCCAGATACCGGAAGGGCTTGCTGACCGCCATCAGCGTCCGGGCGATGATGAGCTTCAGAACGTTCTGCTCACCCTTGGGCAGAGCCTCCAGATCGGCTTGCAGCATACTGCGGGTGGGCAGAATGGCGTGGTGGTCGGTGACTTTTTCCCGGTTGACGGTGCGCCGTGTCCGGGGCACAGCCTCGTCTACATCTGCCGGAGTAATATCGAGAAACCTTTCCAGTTCCTCAGTCAGTTCCTCCAGCATTTCCTCGTCATCGTCGGTGATATAGCAGCTATCAGTTCGGGGATAAGTGGTAAGTTTCTTCTCATACAGGCTCTGCACATAGTCCAAAGTCTGCTGTGCGCTGTACCCCAGCAAGCGGTTTGCATCCCGCTGAAGGGTGGTCAGGTCGTACAGCGACGGTGGATTCTCGGACTTTTCCTTGCGGGTGATGCGCTGGATCGTTGCCACCATCTCCTTCCGGCAGGCTTCCAGCAGGTTTTCGGCAACGGATTTTTCGGGAATGCGGCGGCTGGATGCCGTGCAGCCGCTGGTCAGTTCCAGATCCACCGTGTAGAATTTCTCCGGCACAAAGGCGGCGATGGCGGCTTCCCGCACCACCGTCATGGCAAGCACCGGGGTCATAACACGCCCCACCGCCAGCGGTTGCCCGTACAGACACGAAAAAAGCCGGGACGCATTGATGCCGACCATCCAGTCGGCACGTTCCCGGCAGAGTGCTGCGTTGTACAGCGCATCGTATTCAGTTGACGGTTTCAGATTTGCAAAGCCCTCCCGGATTGCACTGTCCTCCATGCTGGAAAGCCAGAGCCGGGAGAATGGCTTTTTGCACTGCGCCTGCTGGTAAACCAGCCGGAAAATCAGTTCTCCTTCGCGCCCTGCGTCCGTAGCGCAGATAATACTGTCAATGTCTGGGCGATTCATCAGGTCTTTCAGGATGCCAAACTGCTTCTTTGTGGATGCAGACACAAGGTACTGCCACTTCTGCGGCAGGATGGGCAAATCGGCAATGCTCCATTTGACGAACCTTTCGTCATAGACGTTGGGCGGTGCAAGCTCTACCAAATGCCCGATGCACCAGCTGACCAGATAACCGCCGCCCTCCAGATAACCGTCTTTGCGGCGGGTCGCACCGAGGACTTTTGCGTAAGCCATCGCAACGGAGGGCTTTTCGCTGACAACTAAGCGATAAGGCAATAAGCATCGACTCCTTCCTTGTTTTTTATGGATTACAAAATGTGCTTGCAAGTTACAGCTATTTCGGCTAAAATGGAATCAGAAGAAAAATTAGCCGAAGAACAAAGGCGGTGAATGATACGATGTATATCCGAAGAAGTCTTGAAAAGGTTGTAGAGCAGGTCACGCGGGAATACCCGGTTGTCCTTGTGACGGGTCCCCGACAGGTTGGCAAAACGACCATGCTGAAAAAGCTCATGGAGGGCAGTTCCCGCGGTTATGTATCGCTGGATGATTTGAACGAGCGGGCACTGGCAAAAAATGACCCGGAGTTGTTTTTGCAGCTGCATAAGCCGCCGGTTCTGATTGATGAGGTGCAGTACGCCCCAGAGCTGTTCACCTATATCAAGGTGTATGCCGATACCCATCAGGAGCCGGGTGCCTTTTGGCTGACCGGTTCGCAGGTGTTCAAGCTGATGCGTGGGGTACAGGAATCCCTTGCCGGGCGTGTTGCTGTGCTGTCCATGACCCCTCTTTCGCAGTCAGAGCTGAACGGAACGGAAACAGAGCCGTTCCGGGTAGATCTGGATGCACTTCTGAAGCGGGAAAGTCTGAGCAAGCCTGTGGATACCAAAGGTATTTTTGAGCGAATCTATCAAGGTTCCATGCCGGCAATCGCAAGCGGAAAGAATACGAACAGCCATATTTTTTACAGCAGCTATCTGTCCACCTATATCGAGCGCGATGTCAAAGAGCTTTCGGATGCGATTGATGCTTTGAAGTTCCTGCGTTTTATGACGGCGGTTGCGGCTCGGTGTTCTCAGATGCTGAACGTTTCGGACATTGCGCAGGATGCGGACATCAACCAGAAACAGGCTAAAGACTGGCTGCACATTCTGGAAACGCTTGGAATCATTTTCTATCTGCACCCGTATTCCAACAACTTGCTGAAGCGTCTGGTAAAAACCCCGAAACTCTATTTCTACGATACCGGGCTGGTCTGCTATCTAACCCGGTGGAGCAGTGCCGAAGTTCTGGAATGCGGTGCCATGAATGGGGCTATCCTCGAAAACTATGTCGTTTCCGAAATCGCCAAGACCTATCTGAATACCGGCAGGGAGCCGTTCATGTACTATTATCGGGATAAGGATGCCAAGGAAATCGACATTGTGCTGGAGCAAGATGGTGTCCTGAATCCCATCGAGATCAAAAAGACTTCCAACCCCGGAACGGAGCTGACAAAGGTGTTTTCGCTGCTGGACAAGGCATCCGTTCCGCGCGGAAAAGGTGCCATTGTCTGCATGAAGCCCAAAGTCGGTGTGATCGACCGGGACAACTATATCGTTCCGATTTGGACGATTTGAATCGTTTTTCTATGTACGGCGGCAAATGCCGCCTTGAGATCAGATGGGTTCGGTGTCCTGCTCGTCCGGGGCTTCGTCCTCGTCCGGCACATCGGTCGGAATCTCAAAATCGCCCTTGTCCTCGGTGTAATTTGCATCAGGGTCAAGGGCTTCTTTTTCGGCCTGCTTTTTCTGCTTCTGCTTTGCGAAAGCGTAGAAAATGCCGCCTGCCGCCAGTGCGATCAGCACGACTACCCCCAGAAAGCCTGATGCGATCTTTGTGACCTTGTTTTCCTTGGGCTGTTCCTCGCCGGATGCCGCCGCTTCTTCTGCGGCTTTCTTCGCTTCTTCCTCGGCTTTCAGCCTGTCCTGTTCCGCCTGCGCCGCCGCTTCCTTTTCGGCGGTATAAGCGTCCGCATCTTCTTCCTCCATAAGAGCCAACAGGTCGGCTTCATCCACCAGATTCATAAAGTGGACGGTCTGCTGCCCTTTGGCGTTGCGGTCAATGACCAGATAGAAGGTGGCACCCGACTTCGACACCAGCGTAATGAACTGCTGTCCAGAGCCGTCCGAGTAAGAGGTGTGATAGTCGTCCACCAGCGTCAGATTGCCCTCCGGGGTCAGGGCACCAGAGGTTTCGTCCGTGATGGTGACAACATCTTCCTCCACGACTTCTTCCAGAACCGGCTGTTCCACCGGGGCAGCTTCGCCCTCAAAGGCAAAGGCGGGAGCCGCTATGCCAGCGCACAGTGCCGCCGATACCAGCAGCGCACCCAGTTTCTTAATCTTCATCAGCATCGACCTCCTTCTCAAAAGTTGCACCCACGGCAGACAGCGCAGCCGGGTTCGGGGTAGCGGTTGCCGACTGCCGCAGCAGAGCAGCAAGCTGTTCCGGGGTTACATTCGCCGTGCGGACCATGTTGCTGACCTCAGCGGCTTCTTCCTCCTGAATCCGACGCTCCAAAACCGCAATGCGATTGTTCAGCTTGATGCGGCGCTCCTGCTCTTTCTTGAGCATTGCTCGCAGCTTATCCAGTTTTTCGCTCATAGTTGAACCCTCCAATCATTTTGAAAGCCGTCCGAACCCGGCGAGATGCTTCTCCCAGTAGGACGAGTGAATGTTTGCGTACTTGATGGGGTCGCCAGCGGACACCATCATGCCGTTGCCCAGATAGATTCCAGTGTGGCTCATGCCGGGGGTGTCGTAGGTTTCCTTGAAAAAGACCAAATCACCGGGCTTTGCTTCTGCCTCGCTGATATGCTGGCTCTTGTTCCACAGGCCGTTGGCAGTGGTGCGCCCTACATTGTAGCCGTTCTGGTTGTACACCCAACAGACATAGCCGCTGCAATCGAACCCGGTTTCCGGGGTGGAGCCGCCCCACACATAGGGTGTGCCTACATATTTTTGGGCTTCCTTGTAGATGGCGGCAAACTCCTCGTCTGTCAGGGCTTCTGCCGGAACCTGATAATCAATACCCGGTACGCCGGAGCCATCCGAGCCACCGGGCGGCAGACCACCGTTGAACAGATAAGGTCTGCCACCCAAGGTGTCCTGAAAGATCTCGTACCTTTTCCACTGATCGTTATTCAGTTCCTCCCGGATAACCACTTCCAGCCCTTTGTTCACCAGCTTTGTGTGAAAAATTCGATACTCGTATGGCACCTGCGTGGGAACCGGGATTCCTGCCGGACTGATGACCCAAACGGTCTTGTACCGTATCTGCACCTCTACCCATGTGGTCAGCTTGTACTGCTTTTTGAATGTCTCCTTCAGTTTTCCCTGTACCTCGCTGCGGGTGTAGTCATCATACAAGGTGGTCAGGAACGAAGTGAGCTGCCACGGGTCATGCTCGATGGGGTCAAGGTGGTACTGGTACTCGTTGTAGCCGGGGTGGTCGGTGGGAGTGCGCTTGATCTTTTTGTCCAGTTCCTTTTCCAGCTTCTTGTAGTCCTGTTCTGCGCCCCGGATGTCCCGGTCCTCGGCAGAGTACATGGTCTGCCCGGATACCTGTGTACCGCCGGAAAAGAGGATGCCGCAGGAGGAAAAGCCGGACATCACCATGAGGATGAGCAAAAGAAAAACGCCCACGATCACCAGAACGTGTGCGTTGCCCTTGGCGGCATTCATCAGCCCCTTTACGGCAGTGCTGACGGCGGTTTTACCTTTTTCTACGGCTTGTTCCACGCCGGACCGGGCAGCAGATGCACCGTTGGATGCCGCCTTGCCGCCTGCGGTCTGCGCCGCCGTGCCCGACCGGGCGGCGGTATAATAGCTTTTGTGAATTTCTTGCCGCTGTTTCCAACGTGAAAGCCAGTTGGAGCCGCCCTCACCGGTGCCGGGTGCGCCTGCATCTTGTGCCGCAGTCGGCTCTCGTGCAGAAGATTTTGCGGTTTTGGTGCCCTTCTTGCCCTGCATCTTGGCTTTCTTTTTCAGCTTCCGGGCATAGCGACTCTTGGCAATATCGTGGGTGGTCTCGGCGGCTTTTTCGCCCTCGCTCAGAGCCTGCACACCGACGTTTTCATCCTCGTACTGGTCAACTTCCCGGTGCACCGCAGACCGGGCGGCATGGGCGGCGTACATTTCCCATTTCTGCGCCTTGCTCAACCGGCTCAACTCGTCCGGGGTCAGTTCCGCCTTGCCGAACCGCAGATGCTGGGCTTTTTCTGCCGCCTTGTCTACATCCGTTTTTAGCTTTTTCTTTTTGGGCACCGACTGCTCCACCTTGGTTTTTTTCGGGGGAGAACGGGTCTTTTTGACGGATGGTTCCTCTTTGATGTTCAGTTTCGGTTTGCTCATTTCTGTGCACCCTCCGAGACTTCACCCAACTTGGTGGTCATGATCCGGTAGAGTTCCAGATCGGTGGGGAATCGGTCAACGAACGGCAGAATGACATTGCCGAAAAAAAGCAACCCCTCACCCTCGCCGGAGTGGGTCACATAGGAAAGCTGATGGGGCGAAATGTTGAGCTGCTTTGCGAGAATTTGCCGGTCTCCCGCCGCCTGATTCAGCATGATGATCATGTCTGAATTTTCAAAAATATTCTCGACCTCACGCGAAGAAAGGAGGTCTTTGACGTTTTGCGTTAATCCAGTCGGGATACCGCCCCACTTACGGAAACGCTTCCAGATCTCCACGGAATAAGCGGCGGTCTGTTCCTCTTTTAAGAGGAGGTGCATCTCATCCATATAATACCGGGTAGACTTGCCGCTGCTGCGGTTTGCGGTGACACGCCCCCACACCTGATCCTGCACAATGAGCATACCGAGTTTCTTCATCTGTTTGCCCAATTCCTTGATGTCATAGCACACGATTCTGTTGTTGACATTAACATTGGTGCGGTGGTTGAACAGGTTCAGGGAGCCTTTCACATAGATTTCCAACGCCGTGGCAACATGGTGGGCTTCCTTCTCGTCCTGTTGGAGCAGGGCGTTGTACAAATCCTCAAGAATGGGCATATTCTCCGGGCAGGGGTCTGCAAAATATTTGCGGTAAATCAGATGCACACAGCGGTCAATGACGGTTTTCTCCACCGGCAGCAGCCCTTCCTTGCCACCCACCACAAGTTCGCACAGGGAAAGGATAAAGTCGGCTTTCAAGGAAAGCGGGTTATCTTCCTCGGAGTAGTTGGCATTGATGTCCATAGGGTTGATGAACTGGGTGCTGTTGGGGCTGATTTTGATGACCTGACCTTTCAGACGATTCACCAGCGGAGAGTAATCGGCTGGGTCAGCGGTGTTACCACCGCCTTCCCGCCTAAGAACCGTACGTGACAGTTTCCCGTCATACGGCTC